>NZ_CP126994.1:3760000-4402500 GCF_030252425.1 Acidisoma sp. PAMC 29798
CACGGCTGAGCAGGTAGTCGTAGGCCGTGCCTTGCTCCAAGCCGGTGAAGATCACGGTAAAGCCGCGTGCCTGATGAAGCGCCGCCGTGCGGATCAGATGAAACACGCCGACCAGTGAGCCATCGCCCTGGAGGGCGTCGCGCAAGCGCTGGCGCAAGCGGTCCAACCCGTCATCGCTGAGGCGATGGGTGACGTCCAGAGCGGCACTGACGATGTCCTGCAGTCGCTGTTCGGCGACGGAAGCCACAGCGGGTGTGCCGATCTTTGCCGGTACACGGCCGCGCATCCGCTCCAAGGCCAGTTCCAGAGCATGACGCTGGCGCACAACGCCGCCGCAGCGGTTGGACATCGCGGCCCGCGTCTCGATCTCGGCGAGGCGCGTCGCCCAGACCTCCTCACCGATGAACAGCACGAGCTGATCGATCGGCGACAGTGCCTTCAGGGGAAGGTCACGGCCGGTCTGTGTCATGCTTTCGGCTGATAGTGTGCGGGTCATGGGTCACGCATACGCGATGATGTTCAAGAAGCTCAATCTACCGTGAGTTCACAGAAACGTGAGAAACAGGCAGAACCTCGGTTAGCGATCGGCAGGATTTTGCGCGCGTTGACGCAGCAAATGGTCGGCGAGCACGCAGGCCATCATCGCCTCACCCACCGGCACCGCCCGAATGCCAACGCAGGGGTCATGCCGGCCTTGGGTCGAGACCTCGGTCTCCTGCCCGTCCTCATCGACCGACCGCCGGGGCGTGAGGATGGAACTGGTCGGCTTGACCGCGAAACGCGCGACGATCGGCTGGCCGGAGGAGATGCCACCCAGGATGCCGCCGGCATGGTTGGACAGGAATTCGATCTGCCCATCCGGCCCGATGCGCATCTCATCCGCATTATCCTCCCCGCGCAGGCCGGCGGCGGCAAAGCCTTCCCCGATCTCGACCGCCTTGACGGCATTGATGCTCATCAACGCCGCCGCGATCTCGGCATCGAGCTTGGCGTAAATCGGCGCGCCGAGGCCGGCCGGCACGCCCTCGGCGGTGATTTCCAGCAGCGCACCGATAGAGGAGCCTTGCTTGCGAATCTCGGTCAGCTCGCGCTCCCAGGCCACGGCGGCAACGGGGTCGGGGCAGAAGAAGTCATTGGCCTCGACCGCATCCCAATCCCAAAGGGCGGGGTCGATCGTATGCGCGCCCATGGCGACCATGGCGCCGCGAATCCGCACGCCCTCCCCCAGCACCTTACGGGCAACGGCACCGGCAGCGACGCGCATCGCGGTTTCCCGCGCGGAGGAGCGGCCACCCCCGCGATAGTCGCGGATGCCGTATTTCAACTGATAGGTGAGGTCGGCATGGCCGGGGCGGAAGCTGCGGGCAATATTGCCGTAATCCTTAGACCGCTGATCGACATTCTCGATTATCAGGGCGATCGGCGTGCCTGTCGTCAGCCCCTCGAACACGCCAGACAGAATGCGGACCTGATCCGGCTCCTGACGCTGGGTCGTGAAACGCGACTGGCCGGGCCGCCGGCGATCGAGATAGGGCTGGATATCCGCCTCAGACAGGGGAATGCGCGGCGGGCAGCCATCGACCACGCAGCCGATCGCCGGCCCATGGCTCTCACCCCAGGTCGTGACGCGGAACAGGTGCCCGAAGGTATTGTGCGACACGGCCCTCTACCCGGCTGGCCCGTCAGCCGATGACGGTGGCGATATCGGGCGCCAGCGGATTCTTCATGCCGACGACATGGTAGCCGCAATCGACATGATGCACTTCGCCAGTGACGCCGGCCGAGAGATCGGACAGCAGATAGAGGCCCGAGCCGCCGACCTCCTCGGTGCTGACATTGCGGCCGAGCGGCGCGTTCAGCTCGTTCCACTTCAGGATATAGCGGAAGTCGCCGATGCCGCTGGCGGCGAGGGTCTTTATCGGCCCGGCGCTGATGGCGTTGACGCGAATGTTCCGCTCACCCAGATCGGCCGCGAGGTAGCGGACGGAGGCTTCCAGCGCCGCCTTGGCCACGCCCATGACGTTGTAATGCGGCATCACCCGCTCGGCGCCGAGATAGGTGAGCGTCAGTAGGGAGCCACCATCGTTCATCATGCGCGCGGCGCGCTGGGACACGGCGACGAAGCTGTAGCAGGAGATATCGAGCGCCTGGAGGAAGGCGGCGCGCGGCGTGTCGAGGTAACGGCCGCGCAGATAGGCCTTGTCCGCCCAGCCGATGGCATGGACCAGGAAGTCGATCTTGCCCCAGACCTTCTCAACTTCCGCGAAAGCCTCATCGATGCTGGCTTCCTCGCCGACATCGCAGGGCAGAACGAGGTCGGAGCCGACGCTCGCGGCCAGCGGCCGGACACGCTTTTCCAGCGCCTCGCCCTGATAGGTGAAGGCGATCTCGGCGCCCTGGGCGGCGCAGGCGGCGGCGATTCCCCAGGCGATGGAACGGTCATTGGCAACGCCCATGACGACGCCGCGCTTGCCGGCCATCAGCGACCCTTTGATGGGGAACACGGCTGAGGCATCGAATGACATGCTGGACCTCTATCGAATTAGAAAGACAAGACGGGCGAATTAGAAAGACAATGCGGCGTCCTGGCACAGGCAGCACCCGAACGACAAGTGTCGGTCGATACCCGGCTGTGCGCCACCCCATCTTGGCCGACGCCGTTTCGAAGCCCAGATTGACGTTGGTTCTTCACAAAGCTGGATGCACCAATGACTCTCCCGACACCGGCCAAGGCCGAACCTTTTGATCTTCTTGCCGCCTGGCTGGCGGATGCAAGAAAAACGGAACTGAACGATCCCAATGCGATGACCCTGGCGACGGTGGGGCCGGATGGCGAACCGGACGCGCGGATCGTGCTGCTCAAGGGGCAGGATGATCGTGGCCTCGTGTTCTACACCAATTACCAGAGCCGGAAAGGTGAGGATCTGGCGGCCGACCCGCGCGCCGCCCTGGTATTTCATTGGAAGACGCTTCAGCGACAGGTCCGCGTTCGCGGAACGGTGGAAAAAGTGACGCCCGAGGAAGCCGACGCCTATTTCGCCGGTCGCCCGCGCCTGTCCAAAATCGGCGCCTGGGCGTCCGACCAGTCTCGCCCCCTGGCGAACCGCTCGGTTCTGGAAACCAGGCTGGCGGAAGCCGAGGCTCGCTTCCCGACCGATGACGTCGCGCGGCCGCCGCATTGGTCGGGCTACCGGGTGCTGCCGGATCGCTTCGAGTTCTGGCGGGACATGCCGTATCGCCTGCATGACCGGCTGATTTACACGCGTGCGACGCCCCAGGATGACTGGATGACGGAGCGGCTCTTCCCTTAAGCGCGCCCGTGCTACAATAGTCGCGATCCCAAGATCAGGACGGACATCAGAATAATGGCGATCCGCAAGCTCATCCTGCTGCTGAACGAGACCGCCGCCGGAAAGGCTGCTCTCGACACGGCACTCGATTCGGCCCGGTTGTGGAACGCCCATCTGCTGGTGCTGCATGTGCGGATCGACGCGCGTGACGTCGCGCCGCTGGCGGGCGAAGGCCTGTCCGGTGCGATGATCGAAGACATGATGGTCGCGACCGAGAAAGAGAGCGCCGGCCGCGCGCATGACGTGCGGCTGCTATTCCAACAGGCTGTGGCGCAGCATGGCGTGGTGGTGGGGGAGCCGCGTGTCGGTGGAGAGCACGCCACCGCGACCTTCGTCTCCGTCGCCGGGCGGGAGGAGGAGATCCTCGCCCAGCAGGCGCGCCTGACGGATCTCGCCGTCATTCCCCATCCCGAAGCGGGTCAGGACGTGTCTTCCTCGGATGCGCTGCACGCGGTGCTGTTCGATTCCGGGCGGCCCGTGCTGCTGTCGCCTGCCGTCGCCCCGAAGACCATCGGCACGCGCGTTTGCGTCGGCTGGAATGGCACAGCGGAATCGGCCGCCGCCGTTCAAGCCGCGATGCCCTGGATGAAGCGCGCCGAAGTCGTTCGCATTCTGACGGCCGAGGATTATCAGCGTCGCGGGCCGGAGGCGCCGGATCTGGCCGCATACCTCGCGCTGCATGATATTCACGCCGAAATCGCGACCTTCCGACCGATCGACAAATCCGTGGGTGCCGGCTTGCTGGGCGCGGCGCGGGAGTTCGGCGCCGATCTGCTGTCGATGGGCGCCTATTCCCAATCCCGCCTGCGCCAGCTCATCCTCGGCGGCGTCACCCGCCATGTGTTGGAGAACGCCGACCTTCCCGTTCTCATGAACCGGTAAGGTCGTAGGGTGGATAAGCGCAGCGTCATCCACCAATCCCCGCGTCACGGCGGATGACGCTCCGCTTATCCGCCCTAAGATAACGACGACAGCCGGTAAATCGTCACCGGCCGCGTGAGCGTATTCTCAAGCTCGAGCGTCGTCGGCACGGTCATGGCGGCGATCACCTCCATGCCCTCGCGGGGTAAATAGGCCCGGCCCGGATCGGCGATCCAGACCTCGGCCCCCGCCGCCACCATGGCCCGCAGCCAGGGCAGGATATGGCCGGTCATCGGCGCCTCGTAACATACATCGCCGCACAGGATGAGATCCCAGCGGCAGGCATCCCCCACCACGTCCCGCGTCTCGGCGAGAACCTCCACGCCATTGCTGCGCGCATTCAGCCGCGTCGCCGCGATGGCCAGCGGATCGATCTCCGCTGCCTCGACCGAGGCGGCGCCAGCTTGGACGCAGGCAATGGCAGCAAGGCCGCAGCCGGCCGCGAAGTCGAGCACGCGCTTGCCGGCGACCAGCTCGGGCCGATCCAGCACGACCCGCGCTAAAGCCTGGCTGCCGGGCCAGGCGAAGGCCCAGAACGGCGGCTCGATGCCCGTCTCCACCAGCCAGCCCTCGGTCGCCTGCCAGATCGGCGTAATTTCGGACGCAAGGTGAAGCGCAATCTCCGGCACGATGGCGGCAAAGCCGGGCCGGGTATGCAGGCGCAGGAAGGCCTCCGTGTCCAAGGCTCAGATCCGCCCGGCGACGAAGGCGATGGCCACCGCGAGGCCGACGAACTTGTTGGTCTTGAACAAAGCCAGACACAGCGCCGGATCGTTGACGTCGAGGCGCCAGACCTGGTGGGCAAGCAAACCCGCCGGCGCGGTCAGCAGGACCAGGAACCAAGGCGACTGGTGGGCCCAAAACCCGGCGACCGCCAGCAGGACCACCGTCAGCGCATAGCAAACACACAGGAAGGGTTTCGAGCTTTCCGCGAACAGCCGTGCGGTGGAACGGACACCGACCAGCGCATCATCCTCCCGGTCTTGATGCGCATAAATCGTGTCGTAGCCGAGGATCCAGAAAAAGACGGCGCCATAGAGGGCGAGCGCGCAGAGGTCGAAATGGCCGGTGACGGCGACGTAGCCGAGTGGCGCACCGAAGCCGAAGGTGATGCCGAGCATCGCCTGCGGCCACCAAGTCACCCGCTTGGCCGCCGGATACAGCGCCACCAGGATCAACGAGCAGGCGCCAAGAATCTGCGCGGCGCGGTTCAGGCTCAGCAGCACGGCGAGCCCGGCCAGAAGCAGCAAGGCCAGGAAGACCGCCGCCTGCTTCATCGATAAAGCGCCCGAGGCCAGCGGCCGCCCAGCGGTGCGCGCGACCATGCGGTCGATCTTGCGGTCCCACATATCGTTGACGACACAGCCAGCGCTGCGCATCACCAGCGACCCGATGGCGAATAGCAGGATCAGCCGGATCGTCTGCGGCCAGGGCGCACGCGGCAGCAGGATGCTCCATAGCCCGGGCAGGAACAGCAGCCACGCGCCGATAGGTCGATCCAAGCGCGCAAGGATGGCGTAGGGAGCGATGAAGTGGGGGAGCTTGCCGACCCACCCCTCACGATCGATATCCGTGTGCGCTGTCATGACCTCTCATTCCCCTTCGCCCGATCCCGGGTCAATCCGCATCCACGTCTCCGCCCACCTCGGCGACGGCGTCGCGACGCTATTGGGCGCGGATCAGGCCCGCTATCTCGGCACCGTCATGCGCCAGAAGCCGGGCGACCATCTGCGCGTCTTCAACGGCCGGGACGGCGAATGGCGCGCGCGCATCACTGAGATCGGCAAGCGCGGCGCGGTGCTGGAAGCCGAAACCTTGCTCCGCGCGCAGGACCCCGAGCCGGACCTTTGGCTGCTGCTGTCGGTCATCAAGCGCGAGGCCCTGGAATGGGCGATCGAAAAGGCGACGGAACTCGGCGTCTCAGAAATTCATCCCATTATTACCGCCCGCAGCCAGCCCGCGCGGCCCAATCCCGAACGGTTGATGGCGATCGCCATCGAAGCCGCCGAGCAATGCGAGCGCCTGACCGTGCCGGTGATCCACGCGCCGCGCCCGCTGGCGGCGGCGCTCGCTGGCTGGGCCGCCACACGGAGTCTTGTTGCCGCTATCGAGCGCGGGAATGACGCACCGCCCCCGATCGCGCAGGGGCCAACCGCCCTGCTCATCGGGCCGGAAGGTGGCTTCGATCCTCGGGAGCTTGACGCCATGCGTCGGCTTCCCTTTCTTGTGCCGGCGTCACTCGGGTCCCGCATTCTTCGGGCAGAGACCGCTGCCCTCGTGGGCCTTGCCTTGTTGCAACGCCCTAGACCTGATCACGCTTGAGCGGAACAGCCGATGTCCAACCCCGGCGAGGGTGACCTCACCCCGATTACCACCGTCCGCCAGCTTGCGGACTACCTGGCGGCCGGCGCCAAACCGCCGGAACGGTTCCGCATCGGCACGGAGCATGAGAAGTTCGGCTTTCGGCACAGTGACCTCACGCCGCCGCCCTATGAGCCCGGTGGCATCCGCGCCATGCTGGAAGGCATTGCGCCGCATGGCTGGACGCCAATCCTGGATCAGGAGAAGCCGATCGGCCTGAGCAAGTCCGGCGCCTCCATCTCGCTGGAGCCGGCTGGGCAGTTCGAGCTTTCGGGCGGCCTGTGTCGGACGCTGCATGAGACGCAAGCCGAGTTGGACGCCCATCTCGCCGAAATTCGACCCGTCGCCGAAAGGCTTGGACTCGGCTTCGCGCCGCTCGGCTTCCATCCCCTGGCCCGACGGGAGGACATGCCCTGGATGCCCAAGGGCCGCTACAGCATCATGGAACGCTATATGCCGAAGGTCGGCAGCCGTGGCCTGGACATGATGACGCGCACCTGCACGGTGCAAGTGAACCTCGATTTCGCCTCCGAGGCGGATATGGTGCGCAAGCTGCGCGTCAGTCTCGCGCTCCAGCCTTTCGCGACGGCGCTCTTCGCCAGTTCGCCTTTCTACGAGGGCAAGCCGAACGGGCTGATGTCGAACCGCGCTCAGGTCTGGACCGATACTGACAACGCGCGCTCCGGCATTCCCACCGCCGTCTTCGAGCGGGGTTTCGGCTTCGAGCGCTTCGCCGACTACGTCCTCGATGTGCCGATGTATTTCGTCTATCGCGAGGGCCGCTATATCGATGTCTCCGGCGCGTCCTTCCGGGACTTCATGGCTGGCAGACTTAAGGGTTTCGAGGGTCAGCAGCCGACGATGGGCGATTTCGCCGATCACATCACAACGGTCTTCACCGATGTCCGTCTCAAGCGCTTCCTGGAGATGCGCGGCGCTGATGCCGGCAACCCAGCGATGATGACGGCGCTGTCCGCCTTCTGGGTCGGACTTCTGTATGACGATGCGGCGCTCGCGGCCGCAGAGGCGCTGGTCGCGGATCTTGGCGCCGAGGCGCTGATGGCGCTGCGTGCCGCCGTGCCCAAGCAGGGGCTCGACGCCATCTGGCGCCACGGCCATTTACGCGATCTGGTTGCGCCCCTGGTCGAGATCGCGACGGACGGCCTTACGGCGCGTGGCTTGAAGAACGCGGCCGGGGAAGACGAAGGCATTTATCTGGAGCCGCTGCGCGAAATCGCTGCCGGCGGCCCAACCCAGGCCGAGCATTGGCTCGCCCGATGGCATGGCGACTGGTCCGGCGACACCCGGCGGATTTTCGCGGAAGCCGCAGTCTGACAGACGGGTCGCAGATCTTCGACCGCGCGGCGGTTCGCCGCCATCGGGACCGTGCGGTCACGACCGTATCGGCGGTCGCGCCGATCCTGGATGACGTCGCGGACCGGCTGCTGGACCGCCTCGCGGATACCACGCGCCGTTTCACTCACGCGCTGGACTTGGGCGGGCGTGGCATCATCGCCCCCCGCCTGCGGGCCTTGGGCATCGCGACCGTCGCGATGGATCTCTCGGAGAAGATGGCGGCCCTGAGCGGTGCGCCCTATCTGGTGGCGGATGAGGAGTTGCTGCCCTTCGGGGAAAACAGCTTCGATCTCGTGGTCGCCAATCTGTCGCTGCATTGGGTGAACGATCTACCTGGCGCGCTGATCCAGCTTCGCCGTGCCTTGCGGCCGGAGGGTCTATTGCTTGCCAGCATGCCTCTGCTCGGCACGCTCGACGAAGCGCGGCGGGCCTTGACGGAGACGGAGACAGAGCTGCGCGGTGGCATCAGCCCGCGCATTTCGCCCTTCCCCGAGCTGCGGGACTGCGCCGGATTGCTGCAACGGGCGGGCTTCACCCTGCCAGTGGCGGATTTCGAGGATATCGACCTGCTTTATGCCAATCCCCTGGGCCTGCTGCGGGATCTTCAGGCGGCGGGCGAGCGCAACGCCATTCGCGAACGCAGCCGCGCCGTGCCGCCGCGCGCGTTATTCCCGATGGCGCTGATGAAACTGCCGGTCACGCCGGAAGGCCGCTTCCGGACCACCTTGCGGCTCGGCATCATGACGGGCTGGGCGCCCTAGCGGTGGATGGGGTTAAACCGGGGTTCGGTGGATAGCGCTGCGCTCATCCACCCTACGAGTTCACCGTTGTAGGGTGGATCAGCGAAGCGCAATCCACCACACACCCTAAACCTCCGCCGGTGGCAGCCCAGCCAATTCCCGCCAGCCGGCCTCGTCCAGCACCGTCAGCCCCAAGGCGGCCGCCTTCTTCGCCTTGGACCCGGCATCGGCTCCGGCCACGACGAAATCGGTGTTCTTGGACACGCTGTCCGTCACCCGGGCACCAAGCTGCTCCGCACGGGCCTTCGCCTCGGGCCGGGTCATCGTTGCCATCCCGCCGGTGAAGACGATCGTCTTGCCGGCCAGCGGGCTGTCGGCCCCCGCACCCGCCGCATCCTCAATCGTCAGCACCGCCGCCAGCGCATCCAAGGCCTCGATGTTCCGAGGCTCCGCGAAGAACTCCATCAACTCCTCGGCCACCGCCGGCCCCACGCCGAGGATGCTGCCCAAGGCCAAACGCTCATCCGACCCCACCATCTGGGCCGCCAGCATCTGCGCGCGCCAATGCGCAAAGCTACCGTAGTTCCGGGCGAGCAGCTTGGCATTCGTCTCGCCGATACGGCGAATGCCAAGCGCAAAGATGAAGCGCGCGAGGCCGATGCTCCGGCGTGCCTCGATGGACCGAATCAGGTTCGCGGCCGATAGCTTCCCCCAGCCTTCGCGCACGGCGATCTCCGCCTCATGCATGGCGAGCGAGAAGATATCGACGGGCGTCTTCAGCAATCCGTCTTCGTAGAATTCCGCCACTGTCCGATCGCCGAGGCCTTCGATGTCGAAGGCCCCGCGCGACACGAAATGGATCAGCCGCTCCACCGTCTGGGCCGGGCAAATCAACCCGCCGGTGCAACGCCGCACCACCTCGCCCGGCGGGCGAAGCGCCACGGAATGGCATTGAGGACAGAATTCCGGTGGCACCCAGGGCGTCGCCCCCTCCGGGCGTCTCTCCGGCAGAATCCCCAAGATCTGGGGAATCACATCACCTGCGCGCTGCAGCATGACGGTGTCGCCGATGCGAACATCGAGGCGGGCGATCTCGTCCTCATTGTGCAAGGTCGCGCGCGTCACCAATACGCCACCGACATTGATCGGCTCCAACTCCGCGACCGGCGTCAGCGCGCCGGTCCGCCCGACCTGGATGCGGATGTCGCGCAGCACCGTCACGGCCTGTTCGGCCGGGAACTTCCAGGCGATCGCCCAACGCGGCGCACGGCCTGCAAACCCCAGCCGCCGCTGCAAGCCGATATCGTCGAGCTTGTAGACGACGCCGTCGATGTCATAGGCGAGGCCGGCACGGGTCTCGGCCATTTCGGTCTGGAAAGCCTCGGCTTCCGCCCCGCCCGACACGCGCCGGCGCAGCGGATTGACCGTGAAACCCCAGGCCTCCAGCCGTTCCAGATAGGCCCAATGCGTGCCCGCAATCTCCTCACTTGCCTCGCCCATGGCATAGGCGAAGAAGGAGAGCGGGCGGCCTGCGGTGATGCGCGCGTCGAGCTGGCGCAGGCTGCCGGCGGCGGCATTGCGGGGATTGGCGAAGACCTTGTCGCCCGCCTCCGCTTGGGCCGCGTTGAGCGCCAGGAAATCGGCCTTCGCCATGAGCACTTCACCCCGGATCTCGATCCGCTCCGGGGCCTCGCCTGTCAACGTCTCCGGCACGCTGCGCAGGGTGCGGAGATTGGCGGTCACCTCCTCGCCCTCGAAGCCGTCCCCGCGCGTGGCGCCGGCGATCAGCTTGCCCTGCTCGTAAGTGAGAGAAATCGAGAGCCCGTCGAGTTTGGGTTCAGCCACGAAATCGAGGACATTATCGGTCTTGAGGCCGAGGAAGCGCCGGATACGGGCCTCGAATTCCACGAAATCCACCGCCGCGAAGGCATTGTCGAGCGATAGCATCGGCACGCGATGCCGCCACTTCCCGAAGCCGGCGGCAGCCGGGCTGCCGACCTGCTCCACGGCCGTCGCATCCGCGACCAGTTCGGGATGGGCGGCCAGAATTTCCTTCACGCGCAGACGCAGCGCGTCATACTCCGCGTCCGTCATCATCGGCGTGTCCTGGCCGTGATAGGCGAGATCGGCCGTCGCGATCCGCTTGGTGAGGGCCGCGAGTTCGGAGACGACCTTCGGCTTGCGGCTCATGCGGCGTCGCCCAGCAGGCTGTCCGCCGCCGCCCGCGCCGCCTCGGTCACCGATTCGCCCGCCAGCATCCGCGCCACTTCCTCCCGCCGCGCCGTGCCCGTCAGCGGCTCGACCCGCGTCACCACCCGGCCGCCCTCGACCGCCTTGGCGACGCGGAAATGCGCCCCGCCCCGCGCCGCGACCTGCGGACTATGGGTGACCGTCAAAAGCTGGATGTCCTGGGCGAGGCGCGCAAGCCGTTCCCCCACGGCCGCCGCCGTCGCACCACCGATTCCGGAATCGACTTCGTCGAAGACCAGCGTGCCCACGGCCGAGCCACGGCTCAACACCAGCTTGAGCGCCAGCATGAGGCGGGACAGTTCCCCGCCTGAGGCGATGCGGTCGATGGCGCCCGGCGTCTGGCCGGGGTTGGTGGCTATGAGGAAGCGCACGGTTTCGGCGCCGCGCGCGTTCCACCCCGCCTCGTCGAGCGGCGTCATCTCCACCACGAAGCGCGTCTTTTCCAGACGCAGCGGCGGCAGCTCCGCCATGATCGCCTTTTGCAGGCGCTTCGCCGCATCGCGCCGAGCCTCGGTCAAGACCCCGGCGGCGCTGATGAAGGCCGCGCGACCGGCGGCGACGGCGGTTTCCAGGTCGCCAATGCCGGCGGTGCCGGTGTCGAGCGCTGCGAGGCGCGTGGCAAGCGACTCCCGCAAAACCGGCAGCTCGGCGACGGGCACGCCATATTTTCGCGCCCCGGCGCGGAGCGCGAACAGCCGCTCCTCCGCGCGTTCCAGCTCGCGCGGATCGGCCTCCGCCTCCTGCGCGAGGCGAGAGAGCAAGGTTTCCGCCTCGGCCACAGCCTCCTCCGCGCGTTCGATCGCGGCCATGGCCGGCGCCAAGGGATTGTCGTCATCGGATTGGGGGGAGGCGCTGGACGGGATCAGCCGTTGCAAGCTGCGCGCGGCGGAGCGGAGCGCCGCACCGGGTCCTGGGTTCCGCCGGTCGCGGGGGGCGATATCGGTCAGCGCGGCGGCAATGCCTTCAGCCCGGCGCCCGGCCTGCTGCATGTCATGCCGGGTCTGGGCCAATGCCTCCTCCTCGCCCGCTTCGGGGCGAAGATCGGAGAGTTCGCCCACGGCATGGCGCAGCCATTCCTCGTCCCGCTGCGCCTCCGCCATGGCCTTTCGGGCGGCATCCAGCGCGGTCAGCCGCTGGCGCCACTGCGTCCAGGCGCCTGAGACGGCCGTGGTGCGCGCCGTCGGCACGCCAAAACCGTCCAGCAGCGGTCCATGCGCGGCGGGATCGGCAAGGCCGATCTGGTCGTGCTGGCCCTGCACCTCGACCAACAGGGTGCCGAGGCGGCGCAACAGCCCGGCGCTCACCGGCTGGTCATTGACGAAGGCACGGGACCGGCCATCCCGGCTCACCAGCCGGCGGATGACGATATCCTCCTCAGCCTCGAGTCCCTGTTCGGCGAGCAAGGCGAAAGCAGGATGCGCGGGCGGCGGGGTAAAGAAAGCGGTGACGATCGCCTGCTCCTGCCCGGCGCGGATGAGGCCAGTATCGGCCCGCGCACCCAAGGCCAAGCCGAGGCTATCGAGCAGAATGGACTTGCCGGCGCCGGTCTCCCCGGTGAGGACCGTCAGACCCTCCCCGAAGTTCAGGTCCAACCGCTCGATCAGCACGACGTCGCGAATGGAAAGCGCACTCAGCATGGCGCTCGCCGTTTTAGGACAGGGGGTGGATCAGAAGAGCCAGCCGAAGAAGCCGCCTGAGGATTTGGGCGGCGGCGTCGCGGGACCTGTCGCGCTCGGCGCCGGCTCGTCGAGGGCCGAGCCCGAACTCGCCACGTCCTGCGCGGTGCCGGTCTTGCGGTCGATCACGTCCTGGCTCGCCAGCTTGCTGAAGGCATCGCGATACCAGGGGCTGCCGGGATAGTTATAGGCGAGAACGGCTGCCGTGCGCCGCGCCTCATCCGTCAGCCCAAGCTTGAGATAGACCTCCGTCAGTCGCTCCAGCGCCTCAGCGGTGTGGTTCGTCGTCTGGTAGTTATTGATGACGACCTGATACCGGCCGATCGCGGCGGCATAGAGATGCTGCTTTTCGTAGAATTGGCCGATGACCATCTCATGTCCGGCCAATTGGTCGGTGCCGAGATCGATCTTGAGGGAGGCATCCCGCGCATATGCGCTTGATGGGAACCGGTTCACCACTTCCTGCAAGGCGTTGATGGCATCCAGCGTCGTTTGCTGGTCGCGCTGATCGTCCGAAATCTGCTCGTAATAGCAGAGCGCGCGGAGGTAATAGGCATAGGCGATGTCGCGGTCCGCCGGATGCAGGTCGATATAGCGGTTCAGGGCGCTGATCGAGTCGGTGTAATGGCTGCGCAGATATTCAGTATATCCGTGCATGAGCTGCGCATTGGTCGCCCAAGGCGAATACGGCGTGTTCTGCTCGATATCGTTGAAGTTATCGACCGCCGATTGATAGTCCTGCTTCTGGATGGCGTTGATGCCCGCATTGTAAACCTGCTCAGGCGGCAGGCGGGCGTTCATCGACGAAATCTGGGCCTTGGTCGGCCCCGAATTGAAGATGCCACACCCGGCGAGGGTCGGGGCGAGAAGCAGGACAATCGGGAGAAGCCGGCGATGCTGGGACATTGGGGGCGATTTATACTATTCCGCGCCGCTCGCGAAGACCCGCTCAGGAAGCATCGTCACGCCCCCGCGAAGCGCTACCGGGAGTCCATAGAACCTCCTGCCCCGAACCGGCATTCAGCACGCGCCCCAGCACGAAAAGATGGTCCGATAGCCGGTTGAGAAACCGGATAATCAGCGGATTGACCGTCTCGGTCGCAGCCAATGAAACCGTCAGCCGCTCCGCCCGCCGCACCACTGTTCGGGCAAGATGGGCGTAGGCCGCGGCCGGCGTACCACCTGGCAGGATGAAACTGGTCAGCGGCGGCAGCGTCGCGTTCATCGCCTCGACCTCGGCTTCCAGGCGCAGGATGCCGACATCGGTAACGCGCAGGCGCTTGTCCGGCCCATCGGCCGCGGGCGGGGCACACAGATCGGCGCCAAGATCGAAGAGGTCGTTCTGAATGCGCGCCAGGCTCGCATCCTCGGTCGGGCGTTCCCGGGTATGGAGTCGCAGCATGCCGATCACGGCATTCGCCTCATCCACCGTGCCGAAGGCCTCGACGCGGAGCGCATCCTTGCGCACTCGCTCGCCATTGCCGAGCGAGGTCAGCCCCCCATCCCCGCCTTTGGTCACCACACGGTCGATATTCACGGACATGGTTCAGAGCCCTGAATCTGAGGAATGACCTGTCTAAAGGACGGATTGTTTTAAGCAACGCCTGACGTTAGGTTGCAGTGCAGCATGGATATATCGGTCCCCTTGGTCGAGCAGACTGGTGCGGCTCCTTCAGGGGAGGGTCCGCTGGTTCTTTATCGTCGTGAGGTCGCCGCCGGACGGCTGTCCGTCGATCCGGCGCAGACAGCGGCGGCGGTCCGGCTGCAATCCCTTTGGATCAAGCTGCGGCATTACGACCCGCCCGCGCGCCTGGCCAAAAATACGCTGATCGGCCGCTTTCTGCGGCGCAAGCCCGTGGACGAAGCGCCAAACGACCATTTGCACGGTCTGTATCTCGTGGGCGAGGTTGGGCGCGGAAAGTCCATGCTGATGGATTTGTTTTTCGCGGCAGCCGAAGTTCCGCGCCGCCGCCGAATCCATTTCCATGCCTTCATGCAAGAGACGCATCAGCGGATCTTCGACTGGAAGACGGAAAACCCGCACGGTGCGGACCCGATACCGCCGCTCGCCGACCGGATCGCCGAAGAGGCGATGCTCCTGTGCTTCGATGAGTTCCAGGTCAATGACATCGCCGATGCCATGATCCTCGGCCGCCTGTTCGAGGCTTTGTTCGACCGTGGCGTGATCGTGGTATCGACGTCGAATACCCTGCCTGACGATCTCTTTCGGGGTCAGCCGGGGCGCGATGCCTTTCTGCCCTTCATCGATATCCTCAAGCGCCACCTCGACGTGCTCGTGCTCGATGCGGCACGCGATTACCGCCGGGCGCGAACGGATACCGGCGAAAGCTGGCATGTGCCGCTGGGACGGGGCGCGACCGCCGCCTTGGACGTGACCTTCCGGCGCCTGACGGACGGCGTGCCCATTTCATCCACGACGCTGAACGTCATGGGTCGCAGACTGCGCGTGCCGCATGCCGCGAATCATATCGCCCGGTTCAGCTTCGACGATCTGTGTGCGAATAACCTGGGTGCCGGCGACTACCTCGCCATCGCGCGGCAGTTCCACACCGTGGTGTTGGATGATATCCCGAAACTGACGCCGGGCAATCACAACGAGGCTCGGCGCTTCATCAACCTGATCGACAATCTGTATGACCATCGCGTGAAGCTTGTCGCATCGGCCGAGGCCGAGCCGGACAGGCTTTATGCCGAGGGTGAAGGCGCCCGCGCGTTTGAGCGGACGGCCTCGCGGTTGGTGGAAATGCAAACGGACACGTATTTCGCGTTGCCGCATTTGACCTAGGCGGATGGCGGAATGCGCTTCGCTTTTCCGCCCTACACCCGCTCTCGTAGGGCGGATGAGCGCAGCGTCATCCGCCGTCCAACGTCTGTTAAGCCCGGACCCCGCTCAACACGCCCGCGCTCTTGAAGCCGCGCGCACCGGCCATGCTGCGACGGCCCGCCATCGGCACCAGGTTCTGCAAGAACATGCTGGTGGCAGCGGACCACGAAAACCCCTCCGCAAAGCGACGGCAGTGATTGCGGTCGGCATCAAGCGCCGTCAGGGCCGCGACCCGCAGATCCTCGTCCAGGCCACCGACCGGTCTGTCCGTGGCACTCAGGATGTCGCGCGGCCCGGTCACGGGATAGGCCGCGACCGGCGTGCCGCAGGCCAGGGCCTCCAACATCACCAAGCCGAAGGTATCCGTCCGGCTCGGGAAAACAAGCACATCGGCGGAGGCATAGGCCCGCGTCAGGGCATCGCCCGACAGCATCCCCGTAAAGCGGGCGCCGGGGTAGCGGCGTTCCAGATGCGCGCGGTCAGGACCGTCGCCGACGACGACCTTGGAGCCGGGAAGATCGAGATCGAGAAACGCCTCGATATTCTTCTCCACCGCCAGGCGACCGGCATAGAGGAAGATGGGGTGCAGATCGGCGCCTTCGATGCGCGCCTCAGGATGAAACCGTGCGGTATCCACGCCCCGTGTCCAGAGACAGAGATTGGCGAAACGGCGCGCCGTCAGTTCGGCGATCAGGCTGGGGGTCGCGGCCATGACGGCGGCAGCGGCGCCGTGGAAGCCGCGCATCCAGCGGTAGACCACACGCTCGGTGAACGCCCGCGGGAAAGGCAGTCGGGCGGCAATATATTCGGGGAAACGCGTATGGAAGGATGTTGTGAAAGCATACTTCCGACCCCGCGCCCAACGCCGGGCCGCGAGCCCGAGCGGCCCTTCCGTCGCGATATGCAGCGCATCAGGCCGGAACTCGCGCAGCAAGCGTCGCAGACGCTGCGCTGGCAGAAGGGCGAGCCGAATTTCGGGATAGACCGGGCAAGGCAGGGTACGAAACCGATCCGGCCCGATGATCATCACCTCAATGCCGCGCGCCTGAAGCTCCGTCCGTAACTGACTGAGACTTCGCACCACGCCATTGACCTGGGGATGCCAGGCGTCCGTGACGATCGCGACGCGTTGTGGCCAGCCGGTCACGCGGGAACGACGGCCGCCGACTGCGGCAGCGGCGCCTTCACGCTCCGGCCCGGCGTCGCCAAGCTCATGCGGTTGACGCTCGGCCAGTCGATCAGCTCGAAGCGGCCATCATGATGCTCGACCAGGGCGGAACAGGTTTCCACCCAATCGCCGGTATTGAAGTATCGCGTGGTGCCGATCATGCGCATCTCGGCATGGTGGATATGCCCGCAGACGACACCGTCCATCCCGCGCCCGCGCGCTTCCTGGGCCAGCAGCGTCTCGAAGCTGTCGATGAATTTCACCGCCTCCTTCACCTGGCGCTTCAGCCAGGCGGAGAGCGACCAGTAGGGGTAGCCGAAATAGCGCCGGCCCCAGTTGAACCAGCGGTTCATGACCAGCGCCACGGTGTAAGCCTGGTCGCCGAGGAGGGCGAGGAACTTGGCGTTGCGGACGACGCTGTCGAAGAAATCGCCGTGGATGACGAGAAGCTTCTGGCCGTCGGCGGTAAGGTGAACCGCCTCCTCCGCCAGCCGCACGCCCGCAATCTCCAGCCCCATCGGCAGCCAAGCCCGGAACATTTCGTCATGGTTGCCGGGGATGTAGATCACCTCGGAGCCATGGCGGGCGTGGCGCAGGATGGCGCGCAGCACGGTGTCGTGGTGAACGTCCCAATACCAGGAGCGTTTGAGCCGCCAGCCGTCGATGATGTCGCCGACGAGGTAAAGCTGCTCGCAGGAGGCATCGGCCAGGAAGGTCGCCAGCGCCTCGGCTTTGCAGCCGCGAGTCCCGAGATGCGTATCGGAGATGAAAACGGCACGATAGGTCGGTGTCTTGGGAGGAAGCGATCGTTCGGACGCAAAGCGCGATGCGAGCCCGGACGCCAAGTTGTAGGGTAAGTCGTTCATTCTGTGCGACTCGCGAAGGGGTTTGCGTCGTCGCGCCCCGAGTAGCGACAGCCGGTCACCCATCACAGTGACACTACGATGAATCACTCGTTGACACGGAACGGTCACGCAAGAACGAGCCCCCTGTCACTCGGCCTCGGACTGCCCTATTTATCGGGGATGGCGCATCAGTCGACGTTGTTCCTCGAACCTGGCGCTCGCGTCAGGCATCCGGGCTGCCCCGAATGGGGAATCGGCCAGGTGCAATCGGTGATCGACGAACGCGTGACGGTCAATTTCGAGGATGCTGGCAAGGTGCTGATCAACGCGGCCGTGGTTTCACTCGAAGTCGTGGACGATTGATGTCCGACGTCTTGTCCCGCCCCACCCTGACGCCACTGGCCAAGCCGCTCCCAAAGCCACTGATCGATCCCTTTGGCCGGGCCATCTCCTACCTGCGCATCTCGGTGACAGACCGCTGCGACCTTCGCTGCGTCTATTGCATGAAGGAGGATATGACCTTCCTGCCGCGCGATGAGCTTCTGACCTCCGAGGAGCTTGAGCGGCTGGGCCGCATCTTCATCCGCCTCGGCACCAAGAAGCTGCGGATCACCGGCGGCGAGCCTTTGGTCCGGCGGGATATCATGCGCCTGATCACGACGCTGGGTGCCGAGATCGGCCAGGACGGCCTGTCGGAACTGACGCTCACCACCAACGGCACGCAGCTGTCGCGCTACGCCGCCGGCCTGCACGCGGCGGGTGTGCGCCGGGTCAATGTCAGCCTCGATACCCTCGATCCCGTGCGCTTCACGGCCGTCACGCGGGGCGGCAAGCTCGGCCAAACCTTGGCGGGGCTCCATGCCGCCAAGGCCGCCGGCTTGCGCGTGAAGATCAATGCGGTGGCGCTGCAAGGCGTGAACGAAGACGCGTTCGACGACATGATCGCCTGGTGCGGCGAGCAGGGTTTCGACCTCTGCCTGATCGAGACGATGCCATTGGGCGACACGGGTGAGGATCGGGCGGATCAATATCTGCCACTGTCCACTGTGCGTGCGCGGCTGGATAAGCGCTGGACGCTGCGGCGCAGCGCCACCGGGGCTGAGGGCGTGGCACCGGGCCCGGCGCGATATTGGGACATTGCCGAGACCGGTCAACGCATGGGCTTCATCACGCCGCTGACGGAGCATTTCTGCGATAGCTGCAACCGGGTGCGGCTGACCTGCACCGGCACGCTGTTTCTCTGCCTTGGGCAGGAGGATCACGCCGATCTCAGGACGCCCATGCGGGACGGCGCGTCTGATAGCGAGATGGAAGAGATTGTGCGGGCGGCGATTGCGCGTAAGCCAAAAGCCCACGACTTCATCATCGATCGCGCTAGGCCCCAAAACACAATCGCCCGTCACATGAGCATGACGGGCGGCTAAGCGGGGCGGCTAAGCAGCCTTCATACGGTGGATAAGCGCAGCGCTATCCACCTCTTATCGAATCAAACGGCGGCGGTGAGGGCCTTGCGAGCAAGGGCGCGCTGCAGGCGGCGCTTCATTGCCAGGGCCTCGACGGGCAGCTGACGCACCGGCGTATTGAGCAGGAAGGCGTCGATGCCGCCATTATGCTCGATGGTGCGAATGCCGTTGGTCGTGACGCGCATGGTGATCGGCGTGCCCAGAATTTCGGACATCATCGAAGCGTCCTGGATATTGGGCAGAAAGCGGCGGCGGGTCTTGTTATTGGCGTGGCTGACATTGTTGCCAGACTGCACGCCTTTGCCGGTGATTTCACAGCGACGGGACATAGTAACCTCGAAAACATCAAACGGGTTGCGCGCAAAGCCGCACGCGCGGTTTCCTGACGGAGGCGGGCTTATGGCGAAAGCCTTGGCCAGCGTCAAGGCGAGCGGGATGATTCAGTCAAAAGCGATGGTCAGGCATGTCCCTGGGGCGGTGGCTGCGCCATGCTCGCCATCTCCCCTGACAAGACGCTGGCGCGCGCATTGTCGAGCACGGCGAGCACGCCCTCAGGTGAGAGATGGGCGACCAGCATACCCAGCGCCCCGCCCAGCAAAGCCGACGCGATCGCAACGCCGTCGATGTTCTGCTTCGTCATATAGTCGATGGCCTGATCGACGACCGCGCCCGCATGGCGAAGATCGGGGCTGGCGCCCTCCAGGTCCGGTGGCATGCCGCTCATATCATTTCCTTGTTGTCTTCGAGACGCGGCTGCGATGCGGCCAGCCGCGTCTCAGCCTGCGCGCCTTCTTCCTGCTCGGCCTGGGCCGCCCACATGCCGGCATAGATGCCGCCGGAGGCGAGCAGGTTCCAATGGCTGCCACGTTCGGCGATCTGCCCGTCCTGCATGACCAGAATTTCATCGGCATCGACGACCGTGGACAGGCGATGGGCGATGGTGAGCGTCGTTCTGTCCCGCGACGCATTGCGGAGTGCGGCCTGAATCTCGTGCTCGGTCGTAGTGTCGAGGGCGCTGGTCGCCTCATCCAAGACAAGAATGCGCGGATTCTTCAGGATCGTGCGCGCAATGGCCACGCGCTGCTTCTCGCCACCGGACAGCTTCAACCCGCGCTCACCGACCTTGGTCTCATAGCCGAGCGGCAGGGTGAGGATGAAGTCATGAAGCTGGGCGCGCCGCGCCGCATCCTCGATCTCGGCCACAGTCGCGCCCGGCCGGCCATAGGCGATGTTGTAGAAGATGGTGTCGTTGAACAGCACCGTATCCTGCGGCACGACGCCAATGGCGGCGCGCAGGCTGTCCTGCGTCAGATTGCGAATGTCCTGCCCGTCGATGCGGATGCTGCCCTCGCCCACGTCATAGAAGCGGAACAGCAGCCGGGTGAGGGTGGATTTGCCGGCACCCGTGGGCCCCACCACCGCCAGGTTGCCGCCGGCCGGAATGGCGAAGCTGACACCCTTCAGAATCTCGCGCTGCGGGCCATAGCCGAACCGCACATCGGCAAAAGCGAGGGATGCGGCCTCCGCCGAGGGGGAAAGGGTTCGTGCATCGGCGCCGTCTGTCACTTCGGCGCCCACGGCCATGAGGCGAAACATCTGCTCGGTATCCACCAGCCCCTGCTTGACTTCGCGATAGACGAAACCCAGGAAATTCAGCGGCGTGTAGAGCTGCATGAGATAGGTATTGGCCAGCACGAAGCGGCCGACCGTCATATGGCCGGAGGCAACGCCCCGCGCCGACAGCAGCATGATTGCGCCCAGGCCGAGGGCGATGATCACCGACTGGCCGATATTGAGCATATTGAGCGTCACCTGGGACCGCACGGCCGCGCGCTCGTATTTCTCCTGCGCGACATCGAACCGCGCCGCCTCATGCCGCTCATTGCCGAAATATTTGACCGTCTCGTAGTTCAGCAGGCTGTCCACGGCCTTGGTCTGGGCGTCGCTGTCGGACTCGTTCATGGCGCGACGAAAACGCACCCGCCAGTTTGTGAAGCTCAGCGTGAAGACGATATAGAGTCCCACGGCCAGCAGGGTCGTCAGCGCATAGCGCCAGTCGAACAGCCGCCACAGGATGGCGGTCACGAGAATCAACTCGAACAAGGTCGGTACGATGTTGAACACCGCAAAACGCAGGACCTGCTCGATGCCCGTGGTGCCGCGATCCATGGCGCGCGACAACCCGCCGGTGTGCCGGTCGAGATGAAAGCGCAGCGACAGCTTATGCAGGTGTTGGAAGGTTTGCAGAGCGATCCGGCGCACGGCGCGCTGCTGAACGGCCGCGAAGACCGCATCCCGCAATTCACCGAAAGCGCCCGAGGCGACACGCAGCAGGCAATAGGCGACGATCAGCGCGAAGGGCACGGTAATGGCGACAGCCGTCGCCGTCCCGGCCGCGCCATGCGCAGCACCCAGGGCATGCGCGGCCTTCGGCGCCAGCCGATCGACCGCCTGGCTATAGACGATCGGAATATAGACGGTCGCGACCTTGGCCAGGATGAGGCAGGCCACGGCGGCGACGACGCGGGCCTTGGCCATGGGGTCGTCCGGCGGCCACAGATACGGCATCAGCATCCGCATGGTATGCGCGGCGGCATCTTTTTTCGAGGAGGGGGAACCCGGCGCAAATGCCATTCCCCGCATGTGGCATGGCGCTCTCAAGATGCAAAGGTCGCCAGTGCATGACCGATCCGACCTCAGGCTTCATGCGGCACATTCGCCTCTGCCAGAACGCCGAATTGCCCGGCGACCGTCTGCCCTTTCACATCGGCACCCGCCAGGTCGGCTGGCTGAAGCCCGACTTCGCCAAGGCTCTGACGACGGAAGCCGACCTTGCGGTTACGGCGTCCGGCGTCACGCTGCCGGCCGACCGCGCCGGCGATCTGCCCGCAATCGCGAGGACATTGAGCGAGGCGGGCTGGTTCCGCTGGCGCGGCGAAGCCTTCGACGTGCGTCCCAGCCCCGATGATGCCGCGATCACCAGCGTCGATCGCGGTGCTGTGCCGTCCTTCGGCATCCTGTCGCAGGGCGTGCATCTCAATGGTCTCGTCCGCTGTGCGGATGGCCTTTACCTTTGGGTCGCTCGCCGCGCCGCCGACAAGCTGCTCGACCCCGGAAAGCTCGATCACCTCGTCGCCGGCGGCATTTCGGCCGAGATGGGACCCGGCGACACCCTGCTGAAGGAAGCGGGCGAGGAGGCCGCCGTGCCGGAGGATTTGGCCGCCCTCGCCCGACCCGTTGGCCGCATTCGCTATGACATGGAGCGCCCTGAAGGTCTCCGGCGGGACCTGCTGCACTGCTACGATCTCGACCTGCCCGAGGGCTTCACACCCCGGCCCGCCGATGGTGAGGTCGAGGCCTTCGAGCTATGGCCGATTGCGGATGCCATGGCCGCCGTGAGCGACGGCGATCGGTTCAAGTTCAACGTGAACCTGGTGCTCATCGACCTATTTCTACGAGAAGGATTAATGGGAAGCGCGCCGGAGGCCGATGCGCTACGGCGGGCCCTGACCGGAAACACGCCCTGAACTGTCCGCAACAATCCTTCAAAATCAACCGCTTGTCCGGTAACATTGGGCAACAATGATTGACTGGCCATCGCCCCGGGAATGCTTAACTTCCAATTGAGGGAATTGGTGCCGGATATTCCGCGCTCAGGCCCTCAGGATCATGGGAGATACGCTGAGTGATGGACGGATTGCCGGGCTACTACACCGAAACGGCAGTCTCGACGTGCTCGCGTACGCTTCGCAATCCTATCGACTGCCAGGGCGTCGGCCTGCATAGCGGCCGCACCACACGCTTGGCCTTGCTGCCCGCCCCCGCCGGCAGCGGAATCGTGTTTTGCCGCACCGATCTCGGCATCGACATCGCCGCCCGCTACGATCTGGTTTCCGACACACGGCTCTGCACCAAACTCGCGTCCTCCGAAGATCCGACTGCGACGATCGGCACGGTCGAGCATCTGATGGCGGCGCTGGCCGCGACCGGCATCGACAGCCTGCGGATCGAGGTCGATGGCCCCGAACTGCCGATTTTCGACGGCTCCTCCGCGCCCTTCCTGTTCCTGATCGACTGCGCTGGCATCGTCGAGCTTTCGGCGCCGCGTGAGATGATCGAAATCGTCAAGACCGTCTCTGTCGAGGAAAATGGCGCCGTCGCGCGGTTTGAGCCGCTGCCCGCCGGGCGAAGCTGGCTCGGCCTCGACATCGCGATGTCGATCGATTTCGAAGGCACGGCCATCGGCCAGCAATCCTTCAATCTGCGCCTCTCCGAGCAGAGCTTTCGCTCTGAGGTCGCTGAGGCGCGGACCTTCGTGCAAGCCGGGGAAATCGCGAAGCTTCGAGCCGCCGGCCTCGCCCGCGGCGGCAATATGGACAATGCCATCGTCGTCGATGGCCAGCAGATCCTGAACCCGAGCGGCTTGCGCATGGCCAATGAATTCGTGCGCCACAAGGCGCTCGACGCAGTGGGCGACCTGTCGCTGGCCGGCGCCACCATCCTGGGCCGCTTCGTCGGCAGCCGCTCCGGCCACCGGATGAACAACCTTCTGCTGCGCGCGCTGTTCGCAGATGCGCAGGCCTGGCGTCCGGTGACGGGCTTCGGCGCAGGCCGCGCCTTCGGCAGTGCCGCGCAGATGCCGCTGGGCATGGCCGCCTCCGCCGCCTGAGCGCTGCGATCCAACCATTCCTTAACGCGGCCGCCACGCGATACGCCTTTCCAATGCCACGCGGCAGTGCCACATCGACGGTATGAACCGTCGCACCCTCCTCGCCGCCCTGCTGCCGCTCACGGCGCTTCCTTTTGCGGGTGCGATGGCCCAACTCGCGGCGTCGCCACCGCTCTCGGCCCAGGATCAGGCCGACGTGGCGCGCATCGAGGCCTATCTCAACGGTATTCACACACTCAAGGCGCGCTTCCTCCAAGTGGATGCCAATGGCAATAGCATCGGCGGCACCGCGATCCTCGATCGCCCGGGCCGGATGCGGTTCGAATATGACCCGCCCGACAAGATGCTGCTCGTCGCCGGACACGGCCTGCTGGTCTATTATGACCCGGCGGTGAAGCAGACGACGAATCTGTTCCTGTCGAACACGCCCCTCGGCATTCTGCTCGAAAGCAATCTCCGCCTCGCTGGCGCCGTCACCGTCACGGGCATCGCCCGCGCGACGGGGCAGATCCAGCTCACCATGGTGCGCACGGCCCGGCCGGGGGATGGCACCATCACGCTGATCTTCGCGACCGATCCGCTGACGCTACGCAGCTGGGTGATCCGCGATGCCCAGGGCCGGCAGACGCAGATCAGCCTCTTTGACGTCACCTATGGCGGCGAATACCCCGATCGCATGTTCACCTTCGTCGGGCCGCAGTTCGAGCATTAGGACGCACGGTCCGCGTAGGGCGGAAAAGCGGAGCGTCTTCCGCCGTTAGAGCGTTGTGGCTTGCGAACCTAAAACGCTGTAGGGGAAGGCCCGCCACCATCCCCAGCTTCCGGCACCTCCACCATGATCCAGATCGACAACCTCATTTTCAATGCTTGGGGACGCCGCTTCTTCGACCGCGCTTCGGTCACGCTGCCGCTCAATTCCAAGGTCGGCCTCGTTGGTCGCAACGGCGTCGGCAAGTCGACGCTGTTCAAGCTCATCCTGGGCTCGCTCCAGCCCGATAGCGGCGAAATCCTCATCCCCAAGGTGGCCCGTATCGCCGCCGTGGACCAGGAGCATGCGGCGACCACCATCTCCCTGCTCGACACCATCCTGGCGGCCGACACCGTGCGCGACTCGCTCTATCTGGAGCTGGAGACCGCCGAGCCTGAGCGGATGGCAGATATCTACAGCCGGCTGGAAGAGATCGACGCCGATCGCGCCCCGGCCCGCGCCGGTGAAATTCTCGGCGGCCTCGGCTTCTCGACCGAAGATCTGGCACGCCCAATGGCCGAATTCTCCGGCGGCTGGCGCATGCGCGTGGCCCTCGCCTCGGCGCTGTTTGCCGAGCCCGACCTCCTGCTGCTGGATGAGCCGACCAACTACCTCGATCTGGAAGGTGCGCTGTGGCTGGAAGCGCGGCTGCAGAAATACCCCTATTCCGCGCTGATCATCAGCCATGACCGCGAGTTGCTGAACAACTCCGTGCAGCACATCCTGCATGCGAGCGAGGGCAAGCTCGACCTCTATACCGGCGGCTATGACGACTTCGAGCGGCAGCGGGCCGAGAAGCTACGGCTGCAATCGGCCGCGCGCGGCAAGCAGGAAGCCGAGCGCGCCCATCTGCAAAGCTTCGTCGATCGCTTCCGCGCCACCGCTAGCAAGGCGGCGCAGGCGCAGTCCCGCATGAAGCGCCTCGCCAAGCTGGAGCCCGTGGGCGAGACGATCGAGGAGCGGGTCTCGCCCTTCATGCTGCCCTCCCCGCTGCGCCCCCTCGCGCCGCCACTGATGCGGCTGGAGGGCGTGGATATCGGTTACGGCGACGATCCCGCCATTCTCAGTAATCTCGACCTGCGCCTGGACGTCGATGACCGGATCGGCCTGCTCGGCGTCAATGGCGCCGGCAAATCGACCTTCGCGAAGATGGCCGCCGGCGCGCTCGCCATCCGCACCGGGCGCATGCAGCGCGAAGGCCGGATCAAGGTCGGTTGGTTCCATCAGCACCAGATCGAAGCTCTCGACCCGGATGACACGCCCTTGGAGATCATCCGCCGTGCCATGCCCGAGGTGAGCGAATCCGCGCGCCGGTCACGGCTGGCGCAATGGGGCCTCGCCTTCAGCAAGCAGGAAACGACGGTCTTCGACCTATCGGGCGGGGAGCGGGCGCGGCTGCTGCTCAACCTCGTCGCCCATGCGGCGCCGCATCTGCTCATTCTCGATGAGCCGACCAACCATCTGGACATCGACAGCCGTCGCGCGCTGCTCGATGCCTTGAACACCTATGAGGGCGCGGTGATTCTCATCACCCATGATCGTTCGCTCATGGAGTTGGTGGCCGACCGGCTGTGGTTGGCGGCGGATGGCACCATCGTGCCCTTCGACGGCGACATGGATGATTACGCGAAATTCGTGCTGGAACGCGCCAAGGGCCCGGCGGCACCGACGCAGCTTCGCGAAGGCAAGAAGAAGAAAAAGAAGAATGCGGCGTAAATAACGTCACGACAGTACATCGTCATCCCCGGGCTTGACCCGGGGACCTACCCGTCACGGCGCCCAAACACCGTGATGGCGCCACATCGGGTAGGTGCGCGGGTCAAGCCCGCGCATGACGGTTTCTTTGTCGTTAAGTCGCCTAGGCCCCGTACAACGCCTCCGGCGACACCAGCGGTTCGGCAATCTCCACCAGCC
The DNA here is from genome assembly GCF_030252425.1 of Acidisoma sp. PAMC 29798. GTDB lineage: Bacteria > Pseudomonadota > Alphaproteobacteria > Acetobacterales > Acetobacteraceae > Acidisoma > Acidisoma cladoniae. Next base: position 3,786,307 of record NZ_CP126994.1, read on the forward strand.
CCTCGGGCCGGGCGGCGACATAGAAACAACTCCGTCGTCCGGTATGGCAGGCGACGCCGATCTGATCGACGCGGAGTAGCAACGAATCGCCGTCGCAATCCAGGCGCATCTCCACCAACCGCTGCGTCTGGCCGGAGCTTTCGCCCTTGCGCCACAGCTTTCCCCGGCTGCGGCTGAAATAACAAACCTGACCCGTGGCCAGAGTCTCCTGAACCGACTCGCGGTTCATCCAAGCCATCATCAACACTTCGTGGGTGTCGTGCTGCTGGGCAATGGCCGGCACCAAGCCCTCGGCGTTGAACAGGATCGCTGCCAGAACGGGTGCGGGGTCGATGGTCATTCCATCCCCCGAAGGGCGGCGAAGCCACGCTCCAGATCCGCCTTGATGTCGACCACATCCTCCATCCCGATATGGAGGCGAATGATCTCCCCGCCGAACTGGCCGGAGCCTGCGGTGCGGTTGATCGAACCGGTGCTCGGCAGCACTAGGCTTTCATACCCGCCCCAGGAGGCGCCGATGCCGAACAGCGTCATGGCGTCGATCATCGCATCCACCGCAAGAGGCGCATAGTCTGGCTTCAGCACGACGCCGAACAGGCTGGACGCGCCGGTGAAATCCCGCTTCCAAAATTCGTGGCCCGGTGAACCCGGCAAAGCCGGATGTAGAACGCGCAGTACCTCCGGCCGGCCTTCCAACCAGCGCGCCACATCGAGCGCCGATTCCATCTGGTGCCGCAGGCGGATGCCGAGGCTACGCACGCCCCGCAGCGCCAGCCAGCAATCATCCGGGCTCGCATATTGGCCCAGGGACATGGCGGCGTCCTTGATCTTCACCCAATCCTTGTCGGCGGCCACAGTCACGGCGCCGAGGATGATATCCGAATGGCCGCCGATATATTTGGTCACCGCCTGGATCGAAACATCGACGCCATGGGCGAAGGGCTGGAAGAACTGAATGCCCCAGGTATTGTCCATCAGCACACTGGCGCCATGCGCATGGGCGACGGCCGCGAGCGCCGGCACATCCTGCACTTCGAAAGTATGGCTGCCGGGGCTTTCGAGGAACAAAACCGCCGTCTCCGGCCGCATCAGCGCCTCCAACCCGGCGGCGTCGATCATCGGCGGATAATAGGTCGTCACCACACCGAGCCCCGCGAGCATGCCGTCACAGAAGCGGCGAGTCGGGCCATAGACATTGTCGGGGATCAGCACGGTCTGGCCGGCCTTGAGATAGGCGAGCAGTGGCGTGGTGATGGCCGAAAGACCGGAGGAAACGATCTGGCAGCGGGTGCCACCCTCGATCTCCGCAATCGCATCTTCCAGCGCGAAATGGGTCGGCGTGCCGAGGACACCATAGATCATCGCCTGGTCATGTCGCCGGGTATAGAGCGACCGCTGATGTGCCATATCCGGGTGGACCACCGTCGAGCCACGGACCAGCGGCGCATTGACGTAGCCGTAAACGCGGGATCCGGGGCGCCCGACTTGCGTCAGCCGCGTGGCGGGCCGCGCCTTTCCCTCTGCGGCGGCGTCTGCGTCGTGATCATTCGGCATCGGCTTGGGATTCCACGGCTGTGTCGGGGTGCGCACCCCATTCGGACCAAGACCCATCATAAAGCGCCCCCGGAGGCAAGCCGGCCACGGCAAGACCCACGGTCAGCACCGCCGCCGTCACACCAGTGCCGCAGCTGGTGACGATGGGGCGCGTGCCATCCGCGCCCGCTTGCGCGAAGCGCGCGCGCAGCGTCTCGGGCGGACGCATGGTGCCATCGGCGGTGATCAGATCGCCGAAGGGAATGTTCTGGGCGCCCGGCATATGGCCGCCGCGTAAGCCGGGCCGTGGCTCGGGCGCGGTGCCGGCAAAGCGCCCCGCCGGCCGCGCATCAAGCACCAGGGCCGCATCCTCGGCCACGATCGCCTTCATGGCGTCGAGGTCGCGGATCATCTCGGGCCGCAGGTCGGCGGTGAACCGCGTGGCCGTGGCCGGGCTGGCTGCGCCGGTTTCTGTCGGCCTTCCCTCGGCGCGCCATTTCGGCAATCCGCCATCGAGCACGCAGACCTTGTCATGGCCGAAGACGCGCATCATCCACCAGCCGCGCGCCGCCGAAAACAGGCCGAGTTGATCGTAGAATACCACGGTGGAGGCGTTCGAAATCCCCAGCGCACCGACCATCTGCGCGAAGACCGGCATCGGCGGCAGCATATGCGGCAAGTTGGACGTGGTGTCCTTGATGGCATCGATGTCGAAGAAGCGGGCGCCGGGAATGCGGCCGGCCGCGAACAGAGCAGCGGCGTTGCGTGGGTCGGTCGGCAGATAGAAGGAGCAATCGCAGACCGCGACATCCGGGCCGCCAAGCGCCTCGGCAAGCCAGTCGGTGGTGACCAAGGGCGCCATCATGGGGTCTGCTCCGTGGGTGTGTATGAACCTCGTCGCACCTCGCTCGCTTGACCGAGGGGTCGGAGTTTGTCTCTAAACAATATCTTAGAGGACGATCAACCGGTAGAGTAACAGAGCGTCAAGCTCGCTATCGCCTGCACAAGGACTCCACACCCGTGACCGAACGTTTCATCATCTGGGTGCTCCTCGGCGCGCTGATCGCCGGCTGCCTTGCCGTGCTGTCGCCCTTCATCGCCGCCATTGCCTGGGCGGCCATCCTGACCTTCACGACCTGGCCGATCTACATCTGGTTGCGCACGCGGCTGCATCTCCATCGGATCGTAGCAGCGCTGCTGATGGTGTTCATGACGGCCTTCGTCATCCTGCTGCCGCTCAGCCTGATCGCCGAAAGCGGCATGGCCAATGCCGCCAATATCCGCCGCATGATCAACGAGGTGCTGATCTTCGGCCTGCCGCCCGCGCCGCCTTGGGTCGCCACCCTGCCAGCCTTCGGCTCGACCGTCAGCGATCTGTGGAACCATTGGTCCGCCGATCTGGAAAGCCTTTTGGCCGCCGTTCACCCCTATCTCGGCATGGTCGCCAAGGAAGGGCTTCTGGTGCTGGTCTCCATCACCAATGGCGTGGTGCGGATGGGCCTGGCCCTCTTCATCGCCTTCTTCCTGTTCCTCTATGGGGAGCCGCTGGCGCGGCATATCCGCGGCTTCCTGTACCGTATCGTGGGTGGGCAGTCGGAGCGGCTGCTGACCATCACCGGCGCCACCGTGCGCGGCGCGGTCTACGGCATTCTCGGCACCGCTTTGGTGCAGGGGATCATGCTGAGCCTCGGCCTTGGGGTCAGCGGCGTGCCGAATGCGCTATCGCTCGCCCTCGCCGGCACCTTCCTCTCGATGATACCGGGCGCTGGCGCGCTGATCTGGATTCCGGCCACGATCTGGCTGCTCAGCACGGGAAAGATCCTGGCCGGCATCCTGTTGGCGGCTTGGTGCGGCATCGGCATTTCGACGGCAGACAGTCTGGTCCGGCCCTGGTTCATCGCCCGTGGGGCGCATCTGCCCTTCCTGATCACGCTGCTCGGCGTGCTCGGCGGCGCCTTGGCCTTCGGCATCCTGGGCGTCTTTCTCGGCCCGGTTCTGCTCGGCGTCGCCTTCATCCTGGCGGAGGAATTCTCCAGCGGAATTCCCCTCACCAAGTCAGATCACATTCATGATGTGCAGACCGAGGAATCCCGGCAGGCGGCGGAAACCATCGCTGCCCTCCGCCGGGCCATGAAGACGTAGTATGTCGGGATTTAGGCTCATCAAAATGACGATCGTCACCCGCGCACTTGATGCGCGGGTCTACCCGTTACGGCGCCCAAACATCGTCAGGGCGCCGTAACGGGTAGGTGCGCGGATCAAGTCCGCGCATGACGAGGAGGGGTGTCAGTTCGACCTTAATACGTCACCACGGTCCGGATCGACTCGCCGCGCTTCATCAACCCGAAGCCCTCGTTGATCTGCTCGAAGGGCAGAACATGGGTGATGAGGTCGTCGATGTTGATCTTGCCGTCCATGTACCAATCGACGATGCGGGGCACATCGGTCCGGCCACGGGCGCCGCCGAAAGCCGTGCCCATCCACTGCCGCCCGGTCACGAGTTGGAACGGCCGCGTGCTGATCTCCGCGCCTGACGGGGCCACGCCGATGATGATGGATTTGCCCCAACCGCGATGGGCGCATTCCAGGGCCTGGCGCATCACCTTCACATTGCCGATGCATTCGAAGGTGTAATCGGCGCCGCCCTTGGTGAGGTTCACGAGATAGGGCACCAGATCGCCCTCGACCTCGCTCGGATTGACGTAATGGGTCATGCCGAACTTCTCGGCCATCGGAATGCGGCCGGGGTTGAGATCGACGCCCACGATCATCTCCGCACCCGCAAGCCGCGCGCCCTGGACCACGTTCAGGCCGATGCCACCCAGGCCGAAGACCACGACCTTCGCGCCGGGCTCGACCTTCGCGGTATTGATTACCGCGCCGATGCCGGTGGTGACACCGCAGCCGATATAGCAAACCTTCTCGAAGGGCGCGTCTTCCCGAATTTTCGCCAGCGCAATCTCGGGCAGCACCGTGAAGTTCGAAAAGGTCGAGGTGCCCATGTAGTGGTGGATCGCCTCCCCGCCGCTGGAAAAGCGCGAGGTGCCGTCCGGCATCAAGCCCTTGCCCTGGGTCGAGCGGATGGCGACGCAAAGGTTTGTCTTGCGGCTGAGGCAATATTCGCACTGGCGGCATTCCGGCGTGTAGAGCGGAATGACGTGGTCGCCCTTCTTCAGGCTGGTGACACCGGCGCCGACATCGACCACCACGCCCGCGCCTTCATGGCCCAGGATCGAAGGGAAGATGCCCTCGGGGTCGGCACCCGACAGGGTGAATTCATCGGTGTGGCAAATACCGGTGGCCTTGATCTCGACCAGCACCTCCCCGGCGCGCGGGCCTTCGAGATCGATGGTCTCCAGACTCAGCGGCTGGCCGGCGGCACGGGCAACGGCGGCGCGGGTCTTCATCGGGTGGCTCCCTTAAACGAGAAGGTCTGTGGGCACAGGGTGTGCCGGCTCAGCCGCTTTTTCGCCCAAGCCGAGGCATTTGGCCATGAGGCTGGACAGCGCCTGGCGCGGTAAATCCTCAGGCGGGCACAAAAAACCATCCCCCATCGCGGAGACGGGCACCATCGGCACAGCGGCGGCATAAACATCGAGTAGCAGCTCGAAATGGGTGAAAACATGCCGCACCGTGCCGCGCTTCACCCAGTTGGCCGGAACCGGGGCGAAACGAAGCGCCTCCGCCGTCTCCCAAGGATCGGCGCGCCACTCCGTGCCGGGGATTTCGATCATGCCGCCGAGCAGGCCACTCGGCGGCCGGCGCCGCAGGAGAAGCTGGCCATTGCCGACGGTCAGGCGGAAATGCACGCCATGGCGGCGGGGCCGCACGGCCTTCGGCGTCTTGCGCGGCAGGATGGCCGCGACGCCGAGCCGGCGCGCCTGACAGGGATCGGACCAGGGACAGAGGGTGCAGGCCGGCGCCGTGGGCGTGCAAATGGTGGCGCCGAGGTCGAACAGCGCCTGCGCGGTGTCGGAGGGTGCGGCCCTGGCCGCCGCATCCTCCGCCAACAGCGCCGCCGCCGCGCCAATGGCCGGGCGACTTTGCGGCAGCGGCGTCTCGATCGCGAAGATGCGGCTGACCACGCGCTCGACATTGCCGTCCACGGGAATGACCGGCAGGCCGAGGGCGATGGCCCCCACCGCCGCCGCCGTATACGCGCCGATGCCGGGCAAGGCGCGCAGACCCTCGACCGTCTTGGGGAAATCGCCGAGTGCCGTCACGGCGCGGGCGCAGGCCAGCAGATTGCGGGCGCGGGCGTAATAGCCAAGGCCGGCCCAGGCCGCCATGACATCGCCGTCCTCGGCCGCCGCGAGCGCCTGCACGCTTGGGTAAAGCCTGAGGAAACGTTCATAATAGGGGATGACGGCAGTGACCGTGGTCTGCTGTAGCATGATCTCGGAGAGCCAGACCCGATACGGAGTCGCCTCTTCGCCAGGCTCCGCCCGCCAGGGCAGGCTGCGGCGATGGCGGGCGTACCAGGCCAGCAATGACGTGACGGAAGGCCGTGGAGAGATGAGCGACGTCAGGGGTAAGGACACGGCCGACAGGATGACGCCGGCCAAGGCCATCAGCAAGACCAAGGCGGACAGCCCGCAGGAAGCGCCGCGCGCCTACGGGCCCCGGTCGATCGGCGGCCTGATCGCACGCGTAACGCGACCCGGCTTTCGCCGCCGCTCACCCGCTTCGGTGCAGGTGATGACCGAGTGGCTGGACATCCTGGGGCCCGATCTCGGCCACCGCACCGTGCCGCAGAAATTCACCGCCGGCACGCTGACCATCGGCTGCGCGGGGCCAACGGCGATGGAGCTGCAACACCTGGCGCCGCAGCTCATTGCCCGCATCAACGGTCATGTCGGACAAAACCTGATTCAGCGACTCCGCTTCGTCCAGCAACCGGATGCGGCCGTCGCGGCAGCGAGCGCCGGTCGCCATCGGCCCGCCGCAAAACCGCCGCCGGAGCTGGATATGGCACCCGGCCCCTTGCGCGATGCGCTCGCCAGGCTTGCCCAGGCGATTGAGCAACGGCAGCCCCCGCCCAAGGGTCGTCGTGGCTAAATATCGACAGCTAGTTATTTTTTCTGCTAACGACACAAGATATTGAGGGTAGCGATGATGATCTCTCGCCGTTTTCTGATGACCGCCAGTGCGGCCACCACCGGCCTGATGGCCTTTCCGGTCCTCGGCCACGCCGCCGATGCGCCGGCCACAGAAGGGCCGCGCTCGATCGGCTCACCGACCGCGAAGGTGACTGTGGAGGAGTTCTTCTCCCTCACCTGCACGCATTGCGCGCATTTCTCGAACACCACGATGCCGCAGGTGATGGACAAGCTCATCACGCCGGGCAAGCTGCGGATCGTCTATCACGACTTCCCGCTGGACGGCGTGGCCCTCGAAGCGGCCATGGTGGCCCGCTCGCTGCCGCCGGAACAGTATTTCCCCTTCTGCAGCGCCCTTTTCGCGAGCCAGGACCGCTGGGCCTTCGCCCAGGGCGTGAACTACACGGATGAAATCTGGAAGATGGCGGCGCTGGCCGGCATGGCGCGCGCGACCTTCGACAAGGCCATCGCCGACACCGCGCTCAAGACCTGGATCCAGACCCAGCAGGTTGCGGACGAGAAGACCTATAATATCGAAGCGACGCCAACCTTCCTGATCAACGGCAAGGCGATGCCGGGCGACCTGAGCTACGACGAGCTCGTCGCGGCCCTCGGCCCCATCGGCTAACCCGCGATGGCCGCACGACTTGCCCGACTGCGGATCGCGGGGTTCAAAAGCTTCGCGGATACGACCAGCCTGGACATCCTTCCCGGCCTGACGGGCATCATCGGCCCGAATGGCTGCGGCAAGTCGAATATCGTGGACGCGCTCCGCTGGGCGATGGGGGAGGCGAGCGCACGCTCCCTCCGTGGCGGCGAGATGGATGACATCATCTTCGCCGGCACCACGGCACGCCCGTCCCGCAATATCGCGGAAGTGACGGTCACGCTGGAAGAAGCGGCGGGCGTCGTGCCGCCACCGCATCACGAACAGGCCGAGTTGGAGATCACCCGCCGGATCGAACGCGGTTCCGGCAGCCAATATCGCGTCAACGGGCGGGAGTTCCGGGCGCGGGACGTGCAAACCCTGTTCGCCGATCTCGCCAGTGGGGCGCGCAGCTGCGCCATGGTCGGCCAGGGTCGAGTCGCCGCCATCGTCGGTGCCAAGCCCGAGGAGCGAAGGGCGATCCTGGAGGAAGCGGCGGGCATCGCCGGCCTATCCGCCCGGCGGCATGAGGCGGAGCTGAAGCTCCGCGCCACCGAGGCGAACCTCCAACGCGCGGATGATCTGCGCGGTCAGGTCGAGGTCCAACTTCAGGCCTTGCAGCGTCAGGCGCGCCAGGCCGCCCGCTACCGCACGCTGTCGGTGTCCATCCGCACCGCGGAGGCGGAGTTCATCGCCATTCAGCATCTCCGTGCCGAGCGGAACCGCGAAGAAGCGCGCCAAGCCCTGGTCGCCGCCCGCGCCGCCGCCGAAGCCGCGACCGCCGCCTGTCAGGCGGCCATGACCCAGCATGGCGCGGGGGAGGGCACCCTGCCGCCGCTGCGCATGGCCGAAGCCGAGGCCCGCACCGCGCTCGAGCGCCAGCGCGTCGCGGCCGAGCACCTAGCCGCCGAGGACGGGCGCGCCCGCGCCGCCATCGCCGCCGCCACGCAGCGCCTGGACCATGCGACCCGGGATTTGGAGCGCGCCCGCGCCCTGATGAACGACGCCGCCGCCGCCGAACGCCGCCTCGCGACGGAGGATGCGGCGCTTGCCATTGCCGAGACGGAGTCCGCTGCGCGACTCGTGGCCGCCGAAACCGCGATGCGCGTGGCCGCCGAAGCCGCGCGGGAGGCGGAAGCGGCGTCGCAATCGGCCGTGGAACGGAATGCCGCCCTCACCGCCCAGAGCCAGACACTGACCCAGCGGCTGCAACAAGCCGAGCAGCGGGCGCGGCGCCTGATCGAACAGGTGGCACGGCTGATCGCCGATCGCGACCGGCTCGCGGTCGATCTCGTGCCCGCGGAGAAACTCGTCGAAGCCCGTGACGCCGTGACCACCGCCGAAGCCGCCCGCACGACAGCCTCAGCCCGACTGGACGCCGCCGAACGTGCCCGCCAAGCGGCGCAGGCCGCGCTGACCTCCGCGCGCGAGCGCGGCCATACGACGGAAGCGGCTGCCACCAAGCTGCGTACCGAAATCCGGGCGCTCACGGAAATTCTGAGCGTCGGCGGCAGCAGTGGCTGGCCGCCGATGGTCGACGCCCTCACGGTGCCTCCGGGTCTGGAAGCGGCCCTCGGTGCAGCGCTGGGTGAGGAACTCGGCGCCGCCGCAAACCCGGAAGCGGCACGACATTGGCGCGAACTACCGCCGTCGGAGACCGAGGCAGAGCTGCCCGAAGGCTGCACCCCGCTCGCCGGTCTCGTCGGTGGGCCGGCCGCACTCGGCCGTGCCCTGTCCCGCATCGCCCTCGCCTCCGCCGAAGCAGCGCCCGATTTGCAGGCGCAGCTCCAGCCCGGCCAGACCATCGTCTCCGAAGCCGGGGGTGTCTGGCGCTGGGACGGCTATACCGTGCGCGCCGGCACGCCGACATCCGCCACCGTGCGGCTGACCCAGCGCAACCGCCTCGCCCGTCTCAAGGAGGATGGCGCGCGTGCGGACGCCGCCGCCGCTGAGGCACGCACCGCTCAGGACGCCGCCCAGGCCGCCGAGCGCACGAGTGTCGCGGAGGAGCAGGCCGCCCGCGCCTCGCGGCGGGACACGGAACTCGCGGCGGAAAAGAGCCGCGCCACCAGCACCTCCCTCGCCGCACGCGCGGCCGCCGCCGAAGCGCGGCTGGGTGGCGTCGCGACCCAGGTCGAAACGGCGGAGCCGGAGAAGCGCGAGGCCGAAGCGGCCCTCGCGGCCTCCAAAGCCGAGGCCGCCGCCCTGCCCGATCTCAGCCTGATGCGCGCCGAGGCCGAGCGGGCCCGCGCGACCCTCACCGCCGCGCGCCGCGAGGAAGCCGAAAGCCGCGCCCGACATGACGGGCTGGTCCGTGACATCGCGCTGCGCACGCAGCGTCGTCAGGCTCTGGCGCGAGAACGCGAAAGCTGGGCGGAACGCGCCCAGTCATCGGCCGCCCATATCGCCGATCTCGACCAGCGCCGCGCCGAGGCCGCCGCCGACCACGCGGCGGTCGCCGGTGCGCCTGCCCGCCTCGCCGCCGAGCGTGGCGAACAAGCCGAACGCCTGGCCGAGGCGGAGGCGCAGCACACAGCGGCCGTCGCGCGATTGAGTGCGGCCGAAGCCGAGGCGCGGGCCGCTGAAAAAGCCTCCCGCGCCGCCGAGACGGCGCAGGTCTTGGCGCGCGAAACCATGCTGCGGGCCGAGGGCGCGCTCGCCCAGGCCGATCACGCCTGGGGCACGGTCGCCGAGCGCGTGCTGGAACGCTTGGGCGTCAATCCCACCTTCCCCGACATCACCGGCGAGCCTACCCCGGACGCCGAGGAGCGCGGTCGCCGCCGGTTCGAGCGGCTGACCAAGGAGCGGGACGAGATGGGTCCGGTCAATCTGCGGGCCGAGATCGAGGCCGAGGAACTGGGGCGCCAGATCGCCTTGATCGAAAGCGAAAAGGGCGACCTGACCGAGGCCATCGCCAAGCTGCGCGGCTCGGTCGGCCATCTCAACAAGGAAGGGCGCGAGCGGCTGACCGCCGCTTTCGTGGAAATCGACAAGCATTTCCAGCAGCTTTACACGCGCATGTTCGGCGGTGGCCGGGCCCATCTGGCCCTCGTTGGCTCGGATGATCCGCTGGAGGCAGGCTTGGAGATCTTCGCCCAGCCGCCGGGTAAGAAGCTCGCAGCCCTCTCGCTACTGTCGGGTGGGGAGCAGGCGCTGACCGCCCTGTCCCTCATCTTCGCGGTGTTCCGCTGCAATCCGGCGCCGCTCGCCGTGCTCGATGAGGTCGATGCGCCGCTGGACGACGCCAATGTCGAACGTCTCTGCACCCTGCTGAACGATGTGGTGCGGGAAACGGGAACGCGCTTCCTCGTCGTCACCCATCACCACCACACCATGGCGCGGATGGACCGCCTCTATGGCGTCACGATGATGGAGCGCGGCGTGTCGCGCCTGTTGTCGGTCGATCTCAGCCGGGCTGTTGCGATGACCGAGCCATCACCCAGGATGGCCGCCGAGTAGGGTGGAAGCGCGCAGCGTGATCCGCCGCCCAATGGTGGCGCGTTACGCCGCGCGGCGGGTGAAAGCGCTCGGAATTTCCGCGATGGCGTGATCCACCAGTGCCGCGTCTTCGGCCGGGGTCAGGGCACCGTCGCGCAAGGCCTGCGCCGTCGCGGCAATAGCCACATCGGTCGCGATTGACCGCACCTCGGCAATGGCCGAAGCCTCGGCGGCGGCGATGCGCTCATGCGCCATACGTTCCCGCCCGCGGGTGCGCATCTCAGCCTCTGCCGCCAATTCCTTGGCGAAACGCGCCGCTTCTTCCTTGGCACGGGCCAGCATGTCCCGCGCTTCGACCAGCGCCTCATCCCGGCGGCGCTTGGCGTCGGCCAGCATGACCTCGGCCTCGGCCTTCAGCCGCGCCGCCTCATCCAAGGCGAGCCGCACGCCATCGGCGCGCGCATCCAGCATCTTCTCGATGACCGTGAGGATCTTGCGGCCGAATAGGGCCGCGAAGATCAGAACCGAGATGAAGACCCAGAAGGTGCCGTGGAACCACGGCGTGCTGGCGAGGGATTCGTATTCCATCTGCGGCTATCCTTAGGCTTGGCCGTACGCGGCGAGCGCCGTGTCGAGGCCTGGGCCGAGCAGCGCGTCATTGGCTGGCGCGCCGGTCAACCGGGCCAGAAGAAGGCTCGACACTTCTTGCGCGACCGGCCGGATGGCCGCCATGGCGCTGGCCCGTGCCGCCGCGATCTGGGTTTCGGCCTGGGCCAACTGCGCATCGAGCTTGGCAGAAACCTCGGCCGCGTCCTTCGCGGCCTCAGCCTTCGCCGTCTCGATCGCCGTATTGATCTCAGACTGAGCCGCCTCGCGCGCCGACTTGATGGCGTCCCGCAACTCGGCAATGGCGGCATCGGCCTGCGCCTTGGCGATTCGGGCCGCGTTCAGATCGGCCTCGATCCCCTGGGCGCGATCGGCCAGCACCGTCCCCACGGCGGGCAGCGCCCAACGGGACAGGATGAAATACAGCGCCACCATGATGATCACCAGCCACACGACTTCGCTGCCGGTCAGAGGATTCTTGAAATCCATCTGAGGCATTTTCGAGCCGCCCCCTTCCTGCGCCAGAGCGGCGACGGGCGTGAGGAACGGCAGAAACAGAAGTGCGGATGCGGTGGTCAGGAAGCGGCGCATGTCGATCAGGTAAAGAGGATGACCAGCGCGATAACGAGCGCGTACAGGGCGACCGCTTCCGTCAGCGCGAAGCCCAGCAGCACGTCGCGGAACATCTTGTCGCGGGCGGCCGGGTTACGGCCGACGGCGGAGACGAAGGCGCCGAACAGATTGCCAATACCCACGCCGGCACCGGCAACGCCGATGGTCGCGAGGCCTGCGCCGATGTCCTTGGCGAGAAGCGCAGAATTGATGTCCATAATCCTAGTGTCCTTTCAGAATTCAGATCAATGCATATGCACGGCGTCGTGCAGATACAGGCAGGTCAGGATGGCGAAGACATAGGCCTGGAGACATGCCACCAGCACCTCCAGCCCCATCAACGCCACGTTCAGACCAAGGGGAATGATGGAAGCGACCGCGCCGAACACGCCGAGGCTCGCCGTGAGCAAGATCATGAAGCCGGCGAAGACCTCAAGCATCACGTGGCCGGCGGTCATATTGGCGAAGAGACGCACAGAGAGCGAAACCGGCCGCGACAGGTAGGAGATGATCTCGATCGGCACCAGCAGCGGCAGCAGCCAGCCGGGCACGCCATCGGGGACGAAGAATTTGAGGAAGCGGAAGCCGTGGACATAGAACCCGACCGCGGTCGAGAACAGGAACACGAACAAGGCCATCGTCAGCGTCACCACGATCCCGCTGGTGAAGGCGAAGAAATAGGGGAAGAGGCCGAGCAGATTGCCGAGCAGAATGAAGATGAACAGGGTGAAGACGAGGGGGAAGAACTTCCGTCCCTCCGGCCCGATCGTATCCACGCACATATTATAGATGAATTCGTAAATAATCTCGACCAGGGACTGCAAGCGGCCGGGCACGACAGCGCGCGCGCGCAGACCGACAGCGAATAGCACGACGACGATCGCACTCGCGACGAGCATCATCTCGTTCGCATTGGTGAAATTGACCGAAGCCCCAATAGGCCCAAGCCCCGAGGTCAATCGGAATTGGCCAAGAGCGTCGATCGAAGGACCAGCCATAAACGTTTCCCAGCAGCCGCTTTAGGTCTTGTCACCCGGGCCCACCGCCCGGATCAGATTACGTATCCCCGCCGCCGCGCCGATCGGCACGAAAGCAATCATAAACCAAGGCCGCGTGTGCAACAGCCGATCCAAACCCCAACCGATGACCACGGCGATTACGAGTGCCGCAACCATTTCCACGCCCAGCCGCATCGCCAGCCGAATGGCATTGCCCTCGGAATTATCCGGTGGCTTGCCCGGGCTCGGCGGCTTGTCCATGCCGGCTTGATCGCGCGCCGAGGCTAAACGTTCCTCGAATGACTTTTCCTCGCGACCGCCGACCATGACCCTGCCCCCACATCACGTCTGACCCGCCAAAATCGGGCTGGCCCAGGGCACCCGTCTGCTACCGACGCCCCCCTACTGTGTCAAGGACATGAAGACGACAACAGGTGCTGGCACGGCAGGCTTATAAGGGTACTCAGCCGCCTCGGTAGGTGCTGTAGCCGTAGGGCGAAAGGATGAGGGGAATGTGGTAATGGCCGCTCGGTTCGGTGACCCGAAAGCGGATGGCGATCCGGTCGTAGAAGCTGTCCTGGCCGAGGCGCCGCTGATAGGCATCGGCTTCGAAGACCACCTCATAAGTCGCGGCTTCGAGCGGAATGACAGTCTGGTCGAGCAGCCAACGGCCGCCTTCGTCGGTCATCCAATGGCCCAGCATAACGCGGTCACCCGCCGCATCGATGCGCGCCAGAGTAAAAGCAAGCCCGTCGCCCGCACGCCCGCGCGCCGTGTCCAGCACATGCAGACTCAGACGCCCTTTTGTCGCATCGGCACTCACGTCATCGCATCCGTGCAGGCGGCATCGTCGATCAGGGCGTCGAGGCGGAAGCCCGCGATCTTCACCACCTCCGCCATCGCCGTCTCCTGCTCGTCCTCGGGGGTCGCCTCGAAGCGTTGGGTCATCGCCGCCAGAATGGCCGCGCGGTCGCGTACGCCGCGCACGGCGATGATGAAGGGAAAGCCGAACCGTTCGAAATAGGCGAGGTTCATCGCCGCGAAGGCGGTTTCCTCATCCCCCGCCAAGTGGTCGAGCCCCATGCCGGCCTGCTCGTTCCGTGAATTCTCGGTGAGATCATCGGTGCGCGGTTTGGCGCTGCCCAGCATGGGGTGGGCCGCCAGCAACGCCACGCGATCTTCCACGGCCGCGCAATGAACCGCCGCCGTCATCGCACTGAGCATCGCTCGCCTGGAGTGGAACGGGCGCGCGGCCGCCACCCGCTCAGCGATCCAGGGCGTACGCTCGAAAACATCCCCAAACCGACCCACGAACGCGCCCACCGAGAGGTCGTTGACGGCCCAGAGTGGGATCGGATGAGAGCCGTCCGAACTTTCCATCATTTGTGCTGGTTCACATCTTTTGCCACTGAAGTAACGACGCAATCTTGATGGACGATCAAGACCATAAATGATGATGTTCGGTGCTCACGGCAGACATTGACACAACAAAAGACCGAGTACCACATACGCCCGCTCGAGTTCGCGAGCGCGCCGATGGGCCAAGCCGTCGGCGCCATGATAATGCGCTGCGGGCCGATGTCCTAGCCGGACGACGTCCATGCGGTTTTTGGGAGAATAAGATGGACGATGATCAAGGCCGCACAACGGTCGATTCGGCTGAACTCACCAAGGGCTTCCAGCGCCGCGGTATGTTGACCGGCGCCATTGCCGGCTCGGCCGCCGCCATACTGGCAGGCCTCGCCTCGAAGGCCCGCGCGGCGGAAGGCGCGTTCCCGGAGCATCCCCGTTGGAAGTTCGTCTTCGTCAACCATGTGACGACGAACCCCTTCTTCGTGCCGACCCAGTACGGCATCGCCGATGCCTGCAAGCTGCTCGGCTGCACCTATCAGTGGACGGGTTCCGCCACCAGCGACGCCGGCCAGATGGTCAATGCCATGAACGCCGCCATCGCCGGCAAGGCCGATGCCATCGCCACCTGCCTCGTCGATCCGAAGGCGTTCGACGCGCCGACGGAACGCGCCATGAACGCCGGCATTCCGGTCTTCGCCTATAATGCGGACGTGCCCCTGGGCGCCCCGAACAAGCGCCTCGCCTATATCGGCCAGGATCTTTACAAGGCCGGCTATAACATGGGCCTGCGCATCGCCAGCGAAGTGGACGGCGGCAAGGTTGCCCTGTTCATCGCGACGCCCGGCCAGCTCAACATCCAGCCGCGCTTTGACGGCGCCAAGGATGCCATCGCGAAGTCCGGCAAGCCGATCACCGTCGAAGAAGTGGCGAGCGGCCCGACGCTGAACGAAGAGATCAGCAAGGTGAAGGCCTATTACCTTGGCCATCAGGACGTGAAGGGCATGTATGCCGTCGACGGCGGCACCACGCTGGGCGTCGCCGAGTGCATGAAGCAGTACGGCCTCGCCGCGAAGGGCATTCATGGCGGCGGTTTCGACCTGCTGCCCCGCACGCTTGAGATCATCAACGAAGGCGAGTGCGATTTCACCATCGATCAGCAGCCCTACCTCCAGGGCTTCTACACGGTGATGGAGATGTTCATGTTCAAGGCGTCCGGCGGCCTCGTGGGTCCGGCGGATATCAACACCGGCCTGAAGTTCGTCACCAAGGATACGGTCAAGCCGTATCTCGCGAGCAAGACCCGCTACGAAGGCAATTCGGGCGAGGCACAGATCGTGGCGTCCACGGGCCCCGTCGGTGGCTAAGTCTGTCGGCGGCTAAGTCTAAAGGCGGGCGCCGCTATGGCGCCCGCCTCCTTCGCCTGCGGGCGTCTATGATATTGGAACCAACGTGAGCGCAAATTTACAGCAGCCCCTCAAGGCCGAAGCCCCGGTCAGGCGACCGCCGGGTTTTGGTGAGCGGGCCCTCTTCAATTTCCTGCGGATCCGGGAAGCCAGTATTCTGGTCGTCGCGATCCTGCTCATCATTTATTTCGAGAGCTCGAACAGCAACTTCCTGACCAATGCGAATCTGCAGACGCTGTCGCAGTTCATCTCCGCCCCCGTGGTCATCGCCTGCGGCGAGATCATGCTGCTGATCTGCGGCGAGATCGATCTGTCCGTCGGCATGGTCTTCGCGCTTGCGCCCTTCATCATGTATTTCGGAACGACGCTCGGCCTGCCGCTGATCCTGTCGATGATCCTGGCCTTGGTCGTGGCCTCGGGCATCGGCTTCATCAACGGCTTCATCACCGTCAAGCTCCGCGTCCCCTCCTTCGTCACCACGCTCGGCACGCTGTTCCTCATCAATGGCCTGACGCTCACGCTGTCCAAGGGCTTCCCCGTCGATACCCCCACCAACGGTCTCTTCACCGTCCTGATGGGCAATGCCGGCTATGCCGAGATCATCTGGGCAGTCGTTGTCGTCGCCATCATGCATGTCGTCCTGCGCAAGACGCGCTGGGGCCTGCATACCATCGCGGTCGGCGGCAACCTGCTCGGCGCCGCGGAATCCGGCATTAACGTGCCCCGCGTGAAGATCGGCAACTTCATGCTGACCAGCGTGCTCGGCGCCCTCGCCGGCATCCTGGAGGCCTCGCGCATCGGCTCGATCGATCCGCTGGCCGGCGGCACCAATATGATGTTCCTCGCGGTGGCGGCGAGCGTCATCGGCGGCACCTCCCTCATGGGCGGCGCAGGCACGATCATCGGCGGCCTGTTCGGTGGCCTCGTGCTGGGCGTGTTGCAGGATGGCTTCACCATCGACGGCATCAACGCCTTCACCTTCGACATGATCATCGGCGGCGCCATTCTGCTCGCCATGATCTTCAACATCCATTTCGCGCGGCTGCGCACCATGGGACGGCGTTCATGAGCCAGATCAGCGCAACCCCCGTGGCGAACGGGGCCGCCGACGTCCTTCGGGCCGATAATATCGTCAAGCGCTTTGGCGCGGTCACCGCCCTGAACGGCGTCTCTCTGCACCTCAAGAAGGGCGAGATGCTGGGCATCCTGGGCGATAACGGCGCCGGCAAATCGACGCTGATCAAGATCCTCACCGGCTTCCAGGCGCCGACGAGCGGCACGATGACGATCGACGGACAGCAGGTCGCCCTGAAGTCGGTCGATCACGCCCGCGCCCTGGGCATCGAATGCGTCTATCAGGACCTGGCGCTCGTGCCCGGCCTGTCGATCTATCACAACATGTTCCTCAATCGGGAGCCGCTGCGGCCCTGGCCGTTCCGGTTGCTGGACAACAAGCAGATGCGCCGCCGTGCAGTGGAGGCGCTGGAGGATATCGGCGTCAACATCCCCTCCGTCGATGAGGAGGTGGCGATGCTGTCCGGCGGTCAACGCCAGGCCGTGGCAATTGCCCGCGCTGTTTATTCCAAGGCCAAGATCCTGCTGCTCGATGAGCCGCTGGCGGCCATGGGCGCCCGTGAATCCGGCCTGATCCTCGATCTGATCGACCGCCTCAAGAAGCGCGGCGAGCTGTCGCTGATCATGATCGCGCATAACTACGCACAGACTCTGGAAGTCTGCGACCGGATCATGCTGTTCCAGCATGGTGAGGTCACCTTCCAGGCGAAATCCTCGGAGACGTCGGTCCCCGAGCTGCTGGACGTGGTGAAGCAGAATTATAAGGTCGTGCGCGGCGCGGCTTAGGTTCGGCGGATAACGCTGCGCTCATCCGCCCTACAGGGGTACGGCCTCGTAGGGTGGATGAGCGCAGCGTTATCCACCATCAAGCCTCCTCCGTCTTGCAATCCAGGCCCCAGAGGATGATGAGTTACCGGACCGCTACCGTCCTGTATGACTATGCGCGCATCATCCTCTGGAATGGGCTGTGACATCCATGTTCATCGAAACCGAAGGCACCCCGAACCCCGCCACCCTGAAGTTCCTTCCGGGCCGCGATGTCATGGGTTCGTCCACCGCCGATTTCGCGTCTTCGGACGCCGCGCGGCGCAGCCCGCTCGCCAGCGCGCTGTTCACCATCCCCGGCATTTCCCGCGTGTTCCTCGGCAATGACTTCATCACCGTCACGAAGACCGAGGATGAGGATTGGCCGGAGTTGAAGCCGCAGGTCCTCGGCACGCTGATGGATCATTTCCTGTCGGGTCGCCCAACGATCGAAGCGACCGGCGCCGCTGCCTTGGAAGACGTCTCCCCCGAAGACCAGGAGATTGTGGACCAGATCAAGGAGCTGCTGGACACGCGCGTGCGACCGGCCGTGGCCAGCGACGGCGGTGACATCGTGTTCCACGGCTATCGGGATGGCGTCGTTACGCTGCATATGCAGGGCGCTTGTAGCGGCTGCCCCTCCTCCCGCGCGACGTTGAAGCACGGCATCGAGAACATGCTTCGCCATTACGTGCCCGAAGTCGTGTCCGTCGAGCAGGTTGAACTCTAGCCTCTACGCTGATCTCGCGACGTTGATATGGGCGAGCCGCGTGCTATCAGTTCCCGGCTGTAGCCGGGGACTGGATTGATGACGGACACGACAGACTTTCGCGAAATCGCTCCTCCAGCTGTCGTGGCCGAGGCTCATGTCGCCCATGAGCCCCCTGTCGAGGCTCTGATCGGGATCGAGGGCGTGCCCGAGACGGCACTCCTGGAACCGGCGCTGCCCGAGAGCGAAATTTTTCCGGAAGCGGAACCCGAGTCAGCGCCTGAGCCCGAGCCAAAAGTTTTTCCTTACGATCTCGACGCCGCGGAGCTGAACCTCGCCTTCCGCCATGCCCGCACGCCGCGCGCCTGGACCGATCGCCCGGTGGATGAGGAGACCTTCCGTCACCTCTATGATCTCGTGAAGCTCGGCCCGACTTCCGCCAATACCTCCCCGGCGCGTTTCGTGTTCATTCGCAGCCAGGAATCGAAGGAACGGCTGCGTCCGGCTCTGACGCAGGGC
Organism: Acidisoma sp. PAMC 29798; assembly: GCF_030252425.1. Taxonomy (GTDB): domain Bacteria; phylum Pseudomonadota; class Alphaproteobacteria; order Acetobacterales; family Acetobacteraceae; genus Acidisoma; species Acidisoma cladoniae. The sequence continues at coordinate 3,805,101 of NZ_CP126994.1, forward strand.
AATGCGGCGAATGTCATGGCCGCACCGGTGACGGTGATCGTCGCCTTCGACCCCTCCTTCTACGATTTTCTGCCCCGCCTCAATCCGCAGGCCGATGCCCGTTCTTGGTTCGCCTGGAACGACGAATTTTCGCAGGAAACGGCGATGCGCAACAGCAGCCTCCAGGGCGGCTACCTGCTGCTCGCCGCGCGGATGCTCGGCCTCGACGTCTGGCCAATGTCGGGCTTCGACAATGCACGGGTCGATCTGCTGTTCCTCGACGGTCGCAGTTGGCGGTCGAACTTCCTCGTCAGCCTCGGCTATGGCGTGATGCCGGAGGAGCCACGGCTGGCCCGTCTTGGCTTTGAGGAGGCCTGCGAAGTCATTTGATACAAGGCGGGGCATTGGCCGCGCCTGTGGCCTATGCTAGCCCCCACACATGACGCTACCCCTCATCGCCGTATTCAACGGCCCCAACCTCAATATGCTCGGACTGCGCCAACCGACGATCTACGGATCGGCGACGCTCGATGACGTGGAACAGCTTTGCGCCGAAGCGGCGGAAGGGCTGGGCCTCGCCATCGATTTTCGCCAGACCAATAGCGAAGGTGAGTTGATTTCCTGGGTGCAGGAGTGCAGAGGCCGCGCGAGCGGTATCGTCATCAACCCTGCGGGATTGAGCCACACCTCAATTTCTCTGATGGATGCGCTTCTCTCCGTCGAGCTTCCGGTGGTGGAAGTGCATATTTCGAATATTCACCGTCGGGAGCAATTCCGGCACCTTTCTTACGTTTCGACAATGGCAACGGGTGTGCTGTGCGGATTCGGAACACATGGTTACGCCCTGGCTTTGACCGCGATGGCTCGGATTCTGGAGGACGGTCTATGAGCAGGCTCTCATTCGACGCGGAGGATATCCGCGAGCTTGCGGCCATCCTTGATGAGACGGGCCTGAATGAGATCGAGATCTCGGAAAAGGATCGCCGCATCCGCATCGCGCGCATGCCCGCACCCGTGGGCGTGGCCATGCAATATGCCGAAGCGCCTGCCGCAGTCCCGACCGCCGCCATGGCCGTGCCCGCGCCCTTGGCCCTGTCTGCCGCCGCGCGGGCAGAGTCGGACGCCAACCATCCCGGCGCCATCGCCAGCCCCATGGTCGGCGTCGCCTATCTGTCGCCCGATCCCGACAGCCCGAACTTCGTCTCCATCGGCCAGCGGGTCGAGGTCGGTCAGACCGTCATGCTCATCGAGGCGATGAAGACGTTCAACCAGATCAAGGCGCCCAAGGCCGGCACGGTTTCGCGTATCCTGATTGGCACCGCATCCCCCGTCGAATTCGGCGAAGTCCTGATGATCCTGGACTGACGACGCGATGATTCGCAAAATCCTGATCGCCAATCGCGGCGAAATCGCCCTTCGCATCCAACGCGCCTGCCGGGAAATGGGCATCGCCTCGGTCGCCGTGCATTCCACCGCCGATGCCGATTCCATGCATGTCCGCCTCGCCGATGAAAGCGTCTGCATCGGCCCGCCGCCGGCGCGCGACAGCTACCTCAACATCCCCGCAATCCTCTCCGCCGCCGCCATCACGGGCGCCGACGCCATCCATCCGGGCTACGGCTTCCTGAGCGAGAATGCGAGCTTCGCCGAAATGGTGGAGTTGCATGGCTTTGTCTTCATCGGCCCCTCGCCCGCGCATATTCGCATGATGGGCGACAAGATCGCCGCCAAGGAGGCGATGCTGAAGCTCGGCGTGCCGCTGGTCCCAGGGTCGGACGGCGCCTTGCCGAGCCTTGCCTCGGCGGTCGAGGTCGCTGACCGCATCGGCTATCCCGTGCTGATCAAAGCCGCCGCCGGCGGTGGCGGGCGCGGCATGAAGGTCGCCCTCGTCCCCGATGAACTGGCCGAGGCCTGGCAGGTGGCGCGTACGGAATCCAAGGCCGCCTTCGGCAATGACGCCGTTTATATGGAGAAGTATCTCGATCGGCCGCGCCATATCGAGATGCAGATCCTGGCCGACAGCTATGGCAATGTCGTCCATTTCGGGGAGCGTGACTGCTCCCTCCAGCGGCGCCATCAGAAAATCCTGGAGGAGGCCGGTTCGCCGGTCCTCAGTGCCGCGCAGCGCGATGCGCTGGGGGAGACGGTGACGAGCGCCCTGAAGGGCCTCGGCTACCGGAACGCGGGCACGCTGGAGTTCCTGTATCAGGACGGCCAGTTTTCCTTCATCGAGATGAACACCCGCTTGCAGGTGGAGCATCCGATCACCGAAATGGTGTCCAACATCGATCTGGTGCGCGAGCAGATCCGCATCGCCTCGGGCGAGCCGCTGGGCTACGACCAGTCCGCCGTGACCTTTTCGGGCCATGCGATCGAATGCCGGATCAATGCCGAGGATCCGGAAACCTTTATTCCCACGCCAGGCTTGGTGACGATCTACCATCCGCCCGGCGGGCTGGGCGTGCGCGTGGATAGCGCCCTCTACGCCGGCTATCGCGTGCCGCCGTATTACGATTCACTCATCGCGAAGCTGATCGTTCATGCGCCCGATCGCGCCCAGGCCATTGCCCGGCTGCGCCGCGCCATCGACGAATTCGCAATCATCGGCGTCAAGACAACGCTGCCGCTGCACCGCCAGATCCTCGACGATCCGTCGTTCCAGGCCGGCGACTATACAATCCATTGGCTCGAAAAATTCGTCGCCGGATTGCAGGCGGATCGGCCAGACGCCGCTTAGGCTTTGCCGTCTCGGTGGAATGCGCTCCGCTTTTCCACCCTACCAACTGCCTCTACGCGTAGGGTGGATGAGCGTCCCGTCATCCACCGCCACTATTATTAGCGGCGGTAGTGGCCGGCGGCGATCGACGGAATGTCGCTGCGGCTGAAGCCGAGCTCCTGAAGCTCACGATCCGTATACATGGCGAGCTCGTTCGCAATCTGGCGGCGCTGGCGAGCGCGCTCGGTGCGGACGCGCAGGCTCGACGTCACGCTCTGAACGGCGTCGGACAGGACGCGACCAACGGTACGGGTCTGGGTCTGTGAATAACTGGCCATCGAATTGCTCCTCAGCAGGTGATGCTGCGATGCAACATAGGCGCACGGCGCATCATAATCCATTGCGCGGTGCAGCATTCAGACATGCGATAGCGTCATTTATTCGTTATAGTGGCATTCAGGCAACAGGGCTTAACGAGACCTGAATTTACAAGCCGTTGAAAAGATTGGTCGACAGATAGCGTTCAGCAGAAGACGCCGCGATGCCGACAATCCGTTTTCCCTTACTGGCCGGCTCTTTCGCTATAGCGAGCGCCGCGAACAGCGTCGCGCCGGAGGATATTCCGATCGGAATGCCTTCCAATCGGGCGCATTGACGCGCCGTCTGCATCGCATCGCGCTCGGACACGGGCACCACCCGATCGATCAGGCTCATGTCGAGAACAGCGGGGCAAAACCCCGGCCCAATACCCTGGATTTCGTGCGGCCCGGGATCGTCGCCTGAAAGCACGGCGCTTTCCGCAGGCTCTACCGCCACGATCTGCATGCTCGGCCGCCGCGGTTTCAGGGCGCGCGCCACCCCCGTCAATGTGCCACCCGTGCCGGCACCGGCGATGAGCATGTCGATCTCACCATCGCAATCGAGCCACAGCTCCTCGGCCGTGGTGGCTTCATGAATGGCGGGGTTGGCGAGATTGTCGAACTGGCGCGCCATCCAGGCATCCGGTGACTGCGCCACCAAAGCGTCGGCCCGCGCGATCGCCCCCGCCATGCCTTGATATGCGGGCGTCAGTTCCACCGTGGCACCCATCAGCCGCAACATCTTCTGGCGCTCGATCGATGCCGAGTCGGGCATCACCACGATCAAGGAATAGCCCTTGGCTGCGGCGACGAAGGCGAGTGCGATGCCGGTATTGCCGGAGGTCGGTTCCACGATCTGGCTGTGACCGGGTGTGATCAACCCCCGCCGCTCGGCATCCTCGATCATGGCAAGGCCGATGCGGTCTTTCACCGAGCCCAGAGGATTGAGGTATTCGAGCTTGAGCAAAACCTCGGCCTGCAATCCGTCACGCTCCATGAAGCGGCCGAGGCGCACCAGGGGCGTGCCGCCGATGGCGTCGATGACACTGCCGAAAATCCGGCCCCGCGCCGCCGCCATGGGATGATGTCGCAGAGGACTGTCGGACATGTCTGATTGAGCGATAAGCGCCTTCTTTTTTGCAAAAGCCTCTACTTTGGCAGCCCGCATCGCATATATAACCCGTGGTAGAAGTGAATTTCTCCGACACTCACGTCGGCAGAGGGGAACGCCGATGCTGTTGCGTCGCGAACGTGCTTATACGGCAATCGCCGTCATGCTTGATATAGGCTGGCACGCGGGCCGACAACGTCTTGAAAGCGCTGGCGATATCGCCGATCGCCTGGCGATGGCGCGGCGTGGAATCGAGCCGGTTCTGCAGGGGCTGGCCCGTGCCGGCCTGCTCGACAGCACGCGCGGCCCCAAGGGCGGGTATCGCCTGGGCAAGAGCGCGCGGCAGATCACGCTGGCGGAAGTGGTCGAAGCGGTGACGACGGGCGATGCGGCCGACACCACGGAGGTTGAGGCCGGCGGGGAATTGCAGATCGCCGCCGTGGAACCGCTATGGGTCGAACTGGAGCAGCATGTCCAGACGCATCTTCAGGGCGTGACCCTGGAAGCACTCATCCAGCGCGCGCAATCCCAGGGCCTGAAGCGCCCCGCTCACGCGCCGATCGTTTTCGCGATTTAGGGAGTCACTGATTGCGCAACGCCATAGACAGGCTGCGCCATCCAAGTGTCGCGCAGCCAATGCGCGACGGCGTATCCCGCAGCGCCTGGAATGGCCGCAACGGGCTAAGGATGCTGTCCTCACCAATCGACTCGCCGCTGCGGATGGCCACCTCGAACATGGCGGCGGTGGCATCCACCTCAGCCGCCGTCATCCCCGATGCGATGTCGGCCATGAGATCGGTGGCCGCGAGACAGATGGCGCAGGCCCGCGCCTCATAGCCCAGTTCCGTGATCCTGCCACCCGCATCGCAGCACAGCCGCACCGTGACACGATCGCCGCACAGCGGGTTTACTTCCCGCGCCTCCGCGTCGAACACCTCCAGCCGCCGCTGGTGTCGCGGATGCCGCGCACGATCCATAATGACCGCCTGGTAGATCTCCTCGGCATCCATCGGGGCGAGTGTCAGACCGTCGCGCCGATCTGCCAGGGCGCGAACTCGTCATCCCCAAAGCCCATCTGCTCGCTCTTAGTCTTTTCGCCGGACGCGACACGCAGGATCATCTCGAAGATACGCTGGCCGCATTCCTCCACCGTCTCGACACCCTCGGCGATGCCACCGCAATTGACGTCCATATCCTCCGGCATCCGGTCATAGAGCGGCGTATTGGTCGCGAGCTTCAAAGACGGCGTCGGCTTGCAGCCGAAGACCGAGCCGCGCCCGGTGGTGAAGCACATGACATTGGCGCCCCCCGCGATCTGGCCGGTGGCGGAGACGGGATCGAAGCCCGGCCCGTCCATCACCACCAGGCCCTTGGCCGTGACCTGCTCGGCATGGGCGACCACATCCACCAGGTTGGTCGTGCCCGCCTTGACCACGGCGCCGAGCGACTTTTCGACGATATTGGTCAGGCCGCCGGCCTTGTTGCCGGGGGAAGGATTGTTGTCGATCTCACCGCCGTTGCGGCGGGTGTAGTCTTCCCACCAGGTCAGCCGATCGAGCAGCTTCTGGCCCACTTCGGGGCTCACGGCACGGCGGGTGAGCAGATGCTCGGCGCCGTAAATTTCGGTTGTCTCGGTCAGAACCACCGTGCCGCCATGCCGCACGATGAGGTCCGAGGCATAGCCCAGGGCCGGATTGGCGGTGAGACCCGAAAAGCTGTCCGAGCCGCCGCATTGCAGGGCCACGAGCAGGTGCGAGGCCGGAACCTGAACCCGCGTCACGGCATTGGCGGCGGGCAGCAGGTCCTGGATGCGCGCGATGCCGGCCATGACGGTCTGGCGCGCGCCACCCGATTCCTGGATCACGAGCGTTGATAGCGTCGCCCCCGGCTGCAACTTCTGGGTCGACATCAGCGTGCCCATTTGATTGGCCTCGCAACCGAGACCGATAATGAGCACGGCGGCGAAGTTCACATGCTGGGCGTAGCCCGCGATGGTCCGGCGCAGGGTGTCCATGCCTTCGCCGGTCACGCCCATGCCGCAGCCGGACTTGTGAGTGAGGGCGACGACGCCATCAATATTCGGAAACCCCGCGAGCATACCTTCATCACCGGTGATCGGGTTACGGCGGAAGGCCTCCGCAACATAACGCGCGGTGCCGGCCGAGCAGTTCACCGTCGTCAGCACGCCGATGTAATTGCGCGTCGCGACGCGACCGTCGGCGCGAACGATGCCCGCGAAAGTCGCCTGCGGCTGGATGTAATCCGTGGGCCGGGCATCGACCCCGAAGGCGGGATCGCGCGCGAAGGCGTGGATTTCGCAGTTATGGACATGCACATGCTCGCCGGGCGGAATATCGACCGTGGCGAAACCGATCGTCTGGCCGTAGCGCAGGATGGGGCTGCCCTTGAGGATGGGCGCGATCGCCATCTTATGGCCACGCGGAATACGCCGTGCAGCAACGATGCCACGATCCGCAAGCTTGGTACCGGCGTCGATTTCGGCCCGCGCGATGACGACGTTGTCGATCGCATTGAGATGCATGGTGGTGGACAGCGTATTCAGCATGGTTCGGTCCTCGCGAGCGATGTCGCCCGCATTGCGATTTTGGGTCGGAGTTTATCCCAACGGGGGACACGGGCGCCAGCGGCGATGACCAGGGCGCGGCTGCCTTATCGGCCTGCTGGCGGTCACGCTGGACAGACGTCCAGAATGCGCTTGTCTCAGGAACCGAAATGGGGCGATTCTGGTCTCGGCGAAGATGAGGAGAGCCGGATTGCCAGATGGGGCCGAGGTTGCTGGGCTAGGCGTTTACACCGTGCCCGAGGCGGCTCGACTCACACGCGTGCCGGCTCAGCGGATTCGGCGCTGGGTCTTTGGCCGCGGGGGACATGCCGCTGTTCTGCCCGAGCACACGGCGCAGGAGGGACAGGAGGCTTTAAGCTTCTCAAACCTGATCGAGGTCCTTTTTTTGCAGGATCTCAAGGAACATGGTGTGAGTTGGCCCACGCTGCGCAAGGCGGCGGAGATGGCACAGCGAGTCCTTCAGCACGCCCATCCGTTTGCGACCAGCCGCTTCCATACCGACGGCAAGACGATCCTCCTCCAGACCGCCAACGAGACTGGGGACAGGCACCTCATCGATCTCTTAAGCGGCAATGGCGCCATGTATGAGGTTTTGGAGCGTAGCTTCACGCACTCGGTCAGCTTCAATGGCCCGGAGGGCATCGCCAGCGAGTGGCGCCCGGACGCGCGCGCTGAACGCGTTGTGGTCGACCCCCGCCGTCAGTTTGGCCGCCCTATCGACCGAGAGACTGGCGTACCCACAGATATACTCGCGGATGCGCTGAAGGCAGAGAACGGCGATGCTGCACGTGTCGCCTCATGGTGGAACATACCCATCGAAGCGGTCGAGCAAGCGGCAGAGTTTGAAGTGAGGCTTGGCCTCCGCCGGGCGGCTTGAGGTTCATTTTCGACGAGAACCACCCTCCGGCTTTGGCGCGCATGCTCGCGCCCCTGATTGAGGCAGACTCCTACAGTGTTACCGACGTTCGCAGCCTGGGATTTGCGGGAATGACGGACGTGGATCTGATGAGCGCCCTCCAAGAACGCGGCATCAAGCAAATTCTTGTCACGACGGATCGTGCCATGCGCCGCCGCAAGCATGAACGTGCGGCCGTAGCGTCCACGCAGGCTGTCGTGATCGTGGGTGTCAGCAACTGGAACCAGCAGTCGAGCCTTTGGGATCGTGCACGCATGATGCTGTGGTGGTGGCCCACGATCGTGCAAAGTTCGGAAGCGGCCGACCCAGGGACGTTTCTGGAGCTTCCTTGGCGTCAAAAGGGGCTCAAGCCACTCACGCGATGGCGGGCCTGACTCACACCTCCAACAACGCCTTGATCACCCCTGCTTGCGGCTGGCTCCAGAGCGGCATGTCGATCGGCGCGCGAGCCAGTGGCGCGCGATGGGTCGCGAGGGCAGCGGTCGGCACCGCCCCCGCCGCGATCTGGCGCATCACCTCGGCGAAATCCAACGGCTGCGCATTGCGGCTGGCGAGCAGCGTGGTCTCGCGCTTGTGAAACTCCGGATCCGCAAAGCTGATATCGGCCTGCACCACGCTCAGCAGAACATAACGCCCGCCATGGCCCAGGAACGACAACCCGCGCGTGATCGATGGCGCATGGCCGGTCGCGTCGATCACGACGTCGAAGAACTCCCCGCCCGTCATCGCCTCCAACTCCTCGCCCACCGTGTCTGACGCCACCACCGTCGCGGCCACGCCCAAGTGCGTGCGGGCGAAGTCCAGCCGGTCGGCGCGCATGTCCATGGCCGTTACCTCGGCGCCGCGGGCGCGGGCGAAGATCGTCGCGGCCATGCCGATCGGCCCAGCACCCACCACCAGCACACGATCCGCCGCCGCAATCGCGCCGCGCCGCACGCCATGCGCACCGATGGCGAGGAACTCCACCATCGCCGCCTGGTCGAGGGACAGGTCCCCGGCCGGGATGAGGTTCGTGACCGGCACGGCGAGATACTCCGCCATGCCGCCATCCTGATGCACGCCGAGGACGCTCAGCCGGCGACAGGCATTGGTGACGCCGTGCAGGCAGGCGCGGCAGGTGCCGCAACTGATATACGGCACCACCACCACCGCCTCGCCGACCGCGAAGCCGCTGCCGACCGGCGCCTCAACCACCTCGGCGGCCAATTCATGCCCCATGACACGAGGGTAACTGAGGAAGGGCTGATTGCCGCCGAGGATGTGATAATCGGTGCCGCAGACGCCGACGCGGCGAATGCGCAGCAGCGCCTCGCCGTCCTTCGGTTGAGGCATCGGCCGCTCGATCAGGCTCAGGCTGCCGGGGCGATCACAGATAATGGTTTGCATCGGCGTCCTCAACGAGTCTTGCGACGGCGAAGCTGATCGAAATAGACGATGACGATGATCAGCAAGCCGGTGATGATGCCCTGCCAGAACGGGTTCACGTTCAGCAGGTTCGATCCGTTATTGATGGTCGTGAGCAACATCGCGCCCAGCAGCGGCCCGATCACGCTGCCGACCGCGCCGAACAGGCTGGCGCCGCCGATAACGGAAGACGCGACGCTCTGTAGCTCCCATCCCTGGCCGGTGGTGGCGATACCGATTCCGATGCGCGATGCCGTCAGCACGCCGACCACCGCCGCGAGCGTCGCGGAGACCATATAGGCGAGGTAGATGGTGCGATTGACCTTCACGCCCGACAGCCGCGCAGCTTCGGGGTTGCTGCCCACCGCGAAGAGATATCGGCCCCAGCGGCTTCGATGCAGCAGCAGGTAGCAGGGCACCGCAATCACGATCACCGCGAAGAACAGGTTCGGAATGCCGATCGTATGGTGGCGCGAAAACATGATGAAGTTCAGCGGCAAACCGCCGATGGTCTGCCCGTTCGTCATCAGCAGCCCGATACCGCGCAGGGCCGTCATGGTCGCCAGCGTCATAATGAAGGGTGGCAGACGCAAATTGACGATTCCGAAAGCGTTGACGGCGCCGAGCAAGGCCCCCAGCACCAGCGTGATCAGCACTGCTGGCACGATCGGGATATTATTGGCGAGCAACAAGGCGACGGTGGTGCTGGTGAGACCCACCACGGCGCCGACCGAAAGGTCGATACCCGCCGTGATGATGACGAAGGTTTGGCCGATGGCCATGATCGACCACAGCGAATCCTGCCGCAGCAAATTGGTGAAATTGCCAAGTGTCGCGAAGCTGTCGGTGCTGATCGACAGCAGGATCCACATCACGACCAGGAGGGCGAGCAGCGTCAGGTTGAGTAGAAAGCCGAAGCGATGACCGCGCAGCGCGGGAATCTTCGGAACTGGGGCCGCTGCGGTATCAGACACCGATTGCCTCCGTGAGAATGATTTCGGGATGGACGGCACGCGCCTCATGGCTCGCGACGAGCGTGCCACGGCGGAAGACATGCAGCCGGTCACTGAGGTCATAGACCTCAGGCAGATAGGAGGAAATCAGGATGATGCCAGCACCGCGCTTTAGCAGGGCCGCGAAGACCTTATAGATCTCGACCTTGGTGCCGACATCGACGCCCACGGTCGGCTCGTCGAAGATGAAAAGCTCGGCGCCGTGGTTGAGCCATTTGCCAACGACGATCTTCTGCTGATTGCCGCCGGACAGCGTCGCGGCGGCGACCGAGGCCGAGGCCGCGACGATACGCAGATCGGCGATCTGCTTGTCGGCGCCACGCTTCTCAGCGCCGGTATCGACCAGACCCGCCGGGCTGATGCGACCGAATACGGGAAGATTGAGGTTGAAGCCCACGCCCATATTCAGGCACAGGCCCTGGTCGCGGCGACTTTCCGGCACCAGCGCGATACCACGCGCGATGGCGTCCCCCTCATGGCGGATCACCACCGTCTCTCCGCGCAGTTTCACATGCCCAGCGGACCGCTTGGTGCGGCCGAACAGGCATTGCACGAATTCGCTGCGGCCGGCGCCGATCAGGCCATAGAGACCCACAACCTCCCCACGCCGCACGGTCAATGACACGTCATGGAAACCGGGACCGCTCAGCCCCTCGACATCGAGCAGAATTTCTCCGGCGGGAATCTGTTCCTTGTAATGCACGTCTTCGATGTTGCGGGCGACCATGTCACGGATCAGCTCGCGCTCATTGGTCTCGGCCACGACATGGGTCGCGACCAATTGCCCGTCCCGCAACACGGACACCCGATCCGCGAGCTGGAAGATCTCCTCCATGCGGTGGCTGATATAGACGATGGTCACACCCTCCGCGTTCAACCGGCGAATCAGGGTGAAGAGCCGGTCGGTATCCTGCCGCGTGAGATAGCCGGTGGGCTCGTCGAAGATCAGGAACTTCACCCCGCGCGCGGCGGCGCGAGCGGTCGCCACCAATTGCTGCTGGCCGATGGCGAGGTCGCCGAGCATGGCGGTCGCCGGCAGGTCGAAGCCGAGGTCATCCAGAAGCTTCTGGGCCTCAGCCACCATCGCCCGATTGCGTAGAAAGCCGCTATGGGCGCGCTCATCCCCCAGGAAGATATTCGCGGCCACCGTGAGATGGGGACACAACACCACCTCCTGATGCACCGCGTTGATCCCGAGGCTGATGGCGTCGAGAGGTGAGGCAAGCGCGACCTCATTCCCCTGCCACAGGATGGTGCCGGCGCTGCGCACATGCGCGCCGGTCAGGATCTTGATGAGCGTAGACTTTCCCGCGCCGTTCTCCCCGACGATGGCGTGGATTTCCCCGGCGCGAAACGACAGATCGACCTGCTTGAGGGCATGGGTGCCCACGAAGCGCTTATCGACCTGGCGCAGCTCCAGGATCGGAGTGGAGGGCGCGGGCGCGTCCATTACAGCTTCGGGTTCAGCAGGGCCTGCGACTTCGGATCGTCGAGATTGGCCGCCGTAATCGCCGTCACGCCGGTGTCGATCTGCACGGGCACGGCCTCACCTTTGCTGGCCTTGTAGGCGATTTCCACGCCCTCATAGCCCATGCGATAGGGGTCTTGCACGATCAGCGCGGTGACCACGCCCTGGCGCAGCGCGGAGACGAGACCCTTGTCGCTGTCGAAGCCGATCAGCGTGATCGTCTTATTGCCGGATTCGGCAAGACCTTGGCTGGCCCCTTGAACCATCTGCAGGTTGCTCGCGAAGACTCCAACGAGATGCGGATGCGCCGTGATCAGATCGGTCATGATATTCAGACCGGTGGTCGGCTGGCCATCCGCAATACGATTGGCGATCAAGGTGAGACCGGGATACTTCGCCAGCTCCTGCTTGAAGCCTGCCGCCCGCTGATCAAGCGAACCGACCCCGGGGAGTGACGTAATGATCGCCACGTCGCCCTCGGCCTTGCCGGTCTTCGCCTTGATCCCGGCCGCTAGCGCGTCGGCCGCGACCATTCCGCCGGTCACGTTGTTGGTCGAGAGGAAGGAGGTGAAGGACTTGGTGTCGGCCGAGGAATCGATGCCGATGATCTTGGTATCGGCGGCGGCGGCCGTGATCGGGGCGCCAAGGGCCGAGAACTGCGTCGGCGCAATCACGATCGCGGCCGGGCTTTCCGAGGATGCGTTCTCAAGCGCGGTGACCTGGCCAGCGATATCGGCCTCACTTTGGGCGCCCAATTCCGGCACCTTGATATGCAGTTCCTTGCCCGCCTGCCGTGCGCCAGCAAGCACGACCTGCCAATATTGCGAGGTCGTATCTTTGACGATGACGGGAATGGTCTGCGCCCAAACGGGCGTCTGCCAGGCGGCCAGAACCGTCAGCATGCTGGCGGCAAGAAGCGTTTTCTTGAGCATCGTCATGGAAGTTTCCTTATTTTTATAGGCTTCAGTGTCAGCAGACGCCGTCAGGTCAAAGCGCGATCCAGATGGACATAGCCGCCGTCGGGGATCAGCCATTGGCCTGTGGTGTGGGATGCACGATCGGAGAGAAGAAATACGGTCGTGGCCGCGATCTCCTCACCCGTCGTCATGCGGGCGCCGAGGGGAATCTTCGCCGTGATATCAGCGAGTTTCGTCTCCGGTTCAGGAAAGGTCTTCAGCCAACGGTCATAGAGTGGCGTCATGACCTCGGCCGGCAGCACGGCATTGACGCGAATGCCATCCGCCAACAGCGATGCCGCCCATTCGCGCGTCAGCCCCAATTGCCCGGCCTTGGCGGCGGCATAGCCGCTGGTACCGCCCTGCCCCGTCAAAGCCGTCTTGGAGGAGATATTGACGATGCTGCCTCGGCTTTTGCGCAAATGCGGCAGGCAGTAATGCGCCATGGTATAGCAGTGCGTCAGATTGCGACGCAGCGATTCCTCGAAGGCGGCAACGCCCGAGTCCAGGCTGCATCCGTCATTGACGCCGGCATTGTTGACCAGCCCGTCGATGCGACCCAGGCGCTGCGCGACATCGGCAATCGCCGCCGCGCAAGCGGCCTCATCCATCAACTCGACGGATAGAAAGATCGCCTCGGGCCGTAGCGCCTGCAAGGACTCCATGAACCCCACCGGCGGCGCGGTACGGCCGAAGACCACCGGTATGGCGCCTTCTTCCGCCAGCGTCGTCGAAATCGCGGCGCCGATGCCTGAGGCACCACCGGTCACGATCACCACCTTGTCGCGAAGACCGAGATCCATTCTGGCGTTTTCCTACGGTCGATATTCAAATTGCGCGAGCGACGCGGGCTTCATCGTGATCGAGAAGCCCGGCGCATCCGGCGGCATATAAGCGGCGTCGCGAATGACGCAGGGATCGATGAAGTGCTGATGCAGATGATCGACATATTCGATCACCCGGTTTTCCTGGCTGCCTGATATCGCGAGGTAATCGATCATCGACAGATGCTGCACATATTCGCAGAGCCCGACGCCACCGGCATGCGGGCAGACCGGCAGGTCGTAGCGCGCGGCCATGAGCATGACGGCGAGGATTTCGTTCACGCCGCCCAGACGGCAACTATCGATCTGCACGATGTCGATGGCGCCGCGCATGATGAACTGCTTGAACAGGATGCGGTTCTGGCACATCTCCCCCGTCGCCACCTGCATCGGCGCGATGGCTTCACGAATCTGGCGATGGCCCTCGACATCGTCGGGGCTCGTCGGCTCCTCGATGAACCAGGGCTTGGCGAACTTCAGGTGATCCAGCCATGCGATGGCAGGCGCCACATCCCAGACCTGATTCGCATCGATCATCAAACGCCGATCCGGCCCCATCACCTCGCGGACGATGGTGAGGCGACGAATATCGTCATCAAGATCGCGGCCAACCTTCATCTTGATATAGTTGAAGCCGGCATCGACCGCGTCCTGCGCGAGCCGGCGTAGCTTCTCGTCGCTATAGCCGAGCCAACCGGCCGAAGTCGTGTAACTCGGATAGCCTTTGGCCAGCAGATGCGCGATGCGCGCATCCTTGCCGCGCGCGGCATCCGTCAAAAAGTCCAAGGACTCCTCGGGTGTGATGCAATCTGTGATGTAGCGGAAGTCGATCGACCGCACGATCTCCTCCGGGCTCATCTCCCCCACCAAACGCCAGACGGGCTTTCCCTCTGCTTTAGCCCAGAGATCCCAGACGGCGTTGACCACCGCACCGGTCGCGAGATGAATGGCGCCCTTGTCCGGCCCGATCCAGCGCAACTGGCTGTCCCCCGTCACATGCCGCCAGAACCGGCCGGGATTTTCCTTTACCCAATCAAGATCCAACCCGACCACGCGCGCAGCGAGCGCCCGGATGGCAGCACAGACGATTTCATTGCCGCGCCCGATGGTGAAGGTCAGGCCATGGCCTTGAAGCCCATCCTGGCTGGTTTCCAGGATGACATAAGCCGCCGAATAATCCGGATCGGGATTCATCGCATCCGATCCGTCCAGCATGGCCGAAGTCGGAAAGCGAACGTCGAGCGTGCGGAGGCCGGTGATGCGGATCATCAATTGGACCAGCCGCCGTCGATTACCTGCGCGGTTCCGGTCGTGTAGCTCGACTCGTCAGAGCCGAGATAGACCGCGAGCATCGCGATCTCCTCCACGCGGCCGACGCGACCCAAAGGTTGGCGCTTGATGAAGCCGGCGCGCGCCTCTTCCTCGGTAATGCCGCCACTCGCCGCCTGGGCGGCGATGCGCTCGTTGAGTGAGGGCGACTGCACCGTGCCAGGGCAGATGGCGTTGCAGCGGATGCCTTGCGTCACATAATCGGCGGCGACCGATTTGGTCAGGCCGAGCACGGCCGCCTTGCTGGCGCCATAGGCCGCGCGGTTCGGCACGCCTTTAAGCGAGGACGCCATCGACGCCATATTGACGATGGACCCGCCGCCCTGGGCCAGCATGCCGGGCAGGAAGGCGCGGATCATCCGGAACATCGCCGTGACATTGAGGTCAAAGGAAAGCTGCCAGGCGCGGTCATCGCAATCGAGGATGGAGCCTTGGTGCACATAGCCGGCGCAATTGAACAGGATATCCACGCGTCCGGCTTCGCTCGCCGCCTGGGTGATGGCCTCCGCCGACAGAACGTCCAGCACGCGGGTGGTGCAGCCGGTCAGCGTCGCAAGCGACGCTGCGTTCACATCGGTCGCGATCACCTCGGCGCCTTCGCGGATGAAGGCCTCGGCCGTCGCGCGCCCGATGCCCTGTCCCGCCGCCGTCATGAAGGCTCGCTTGCCCCGAAGCCGCATTATTCCCGTTTCCTCATTTATCATTTTGGGTCCGGCAAAGGACCAATGGCCGGACCACTTGCGATGTTGTAGGACTGGCTTCGTCCGCAGATCAAGGGGAGCGAGAGCGAAAAGAATGGCACTCGAAGCCATCCAGACCAGACGCATCTACAGCCAGATCGCCGATCAGCTTTGTGACCTGATCCGGCGCGGGGATTATCCACCCGGCAGCTTCTTGCCCTCGGAACGTGAGCTTGCGGCGGCATTGGAAGTCAGCCGGTCATCGGTGCGCGAAGCGTTGATCGCCCTGGAAGTGCTCGGCCTGGTCGATGTCCGCGTCGGCGCGGGGGTCGAGGTTTTGCGGCTTCCCGAAGACGCCAACAGCCGCGATGTCATGCGGCAAGTGATGCGCATGAGCCAGCCGGAACCCGACCCCGAGCTGCCGGTGACACTCGATCTGTCGGTCGAGATACCGCCGTTCGCCTTGCTCCAGGCCCGCAGATTGGTGGAGCCGGAGACGGCGGCCTTGGCGGCGGCCAATGCCTCCCCCGAGCAGATCACCCGGCTGCGCGCCGCTTTCGACCGCAATGTGCGTGACAACCGGGAGGGGTCTCACACCAATCCCGGTGATCGGCAATTCCACATCAACATTGCCCAGGCCAGCGGCAACCCCGCCTATGAAATGCTAATCACGCTTCTGCTCGGCCATCGCTACGGCACGATGTTCAAGCATCTGCAGCGCCTCTACACGCCGGACGACATGCCTTTCCGTTCGGAACAGGAACATTGGGAAGTGCTGAAGGCGATCATGGCGCGTGATCCGGGTGCGGCGCGCAGCCGGATGGCCTATCACCTGGACGCGGTCATCGCCATATTCGCCCGGGAATGAGCGTGGGAGACCAGACCGCATGAGCACACATCGCCTCAGCCGCACCTTGGCGTCACTCCCCGTCCGTTTCATGGGTCCCGGCGGCGCCGTGGCGGTTTTGCGAGACGGCGAGTTGATCGAGCGTCATGCCTGGGGCTGGGCCGATGCCGAGCGCCGCATTCCCTTCACGCCGCAGACGATGAGCCTGATCTGCTCCATCTCGAAGCAGTTCACCTGCGCGCTGCTGCTCGACCTGTTTCCTGATCCTTCGGTGCTCGATGGCGATCTGCGCCGGCGGCTGCCGCTGTTGGAGGAGGAAGCGCCGACCGTCCTGGACCTCTGCCACAATCAGTCCGGCCTGCGCGATTACTGGGCGACCGCCATGCTATGCGGCGCGCCGGTCGAGGGCGTCTTCGGCATGGCGGATGCGGACCGGCTGATCAGCCGCACGCGCAGCCTGCATTTCGCGGCGGGCACGCGGTATTCCTACTGCAACCAGAATTTCCGGCTGCTGTCGGACCTCATCGAGCAGCGCACCGGCCAAAGCTATGGCGATCTGTTGCGTGCGCATCTGTTTGACCGCGCCGGCATGCCGCTCGCACGCCTGAATGCGGATACCTCGCGCGTCGCCGGTGGCACGCTGGGCTATGAGGGCACGGTCGCGACGGGCTTCCGCCCCGCCGTCAACCACATCGTCTGGACGGGCGATGCGGGTATTTCTGCCTCGCTCGACGACATGATCGCCTGGGAGCAGTTCATCGATACGACGCGGGACGATGCGGAGGGTCTGTACAACCGTCTCTCCGCGCCGGTGACGTTCAAGGACGGCACGCCCGCCGTCTATGGGTTCGGTCTTGCCCGCGCGACCGCCTTTGGTCGTCGCGCGACCTGCCATGAAGGCGGATTGCGCGGCTGGCGCAGCTTCCGGATCAACCTGCCGGAGGACCGGCTTTCGGCCGTCGTCCTGTTCAACCATATGGCCGATCCGCGCGCCTGCGCCTTCGATCTATTGGCCGCCGCACTGGATGTGCCCGAACCTGTCGAGACGATCATCACCGGGGAATCCGGCTTCGCGGGCCGCTATCTGGAACCGGAAAGTGGCGTCGCCGTGCGGATCGAGCCGGCCGCCGAGCAGCGGCTGAGCCTGAAATTCGGCCATGGCGCCGATGTCTTGGCAGCGACCGAGGATGGCGACTTCCTGTCGACGGCCGTCCGACTATATCGGGACGGCGACGGCATCAGCATGACGCGGCACCACGAAAACCTGTCGAGCCTGCTGGTGCGCTGCGAGGGCGACAGCCCGACCGACATCGAAGGCGTCTTCCATTCCGAGGAACTGGCCGCCGACCTCACCTGCGTCTCAGCGGGCGGTGCGCTGTATGGCGCCTTCTCCGGCATGTTCGGGCGCGGCGCGATGGAGGCCTTGCTGCCCCATGGCGGTGACACCTGGCTGTTGCCGATGCCCCGTGCGCTGGACCAGAGCCCGCCCGGCGATTGGACCCTGACCTTCGAGCGCGACGGCAAGGGCCTGGTTGTGGCCGTCCAGGTCGGCTGCTGGCTCGCCCGCGATATTCGGTATCGTCGGGTTTGAGGCGAAGGCGACTCACCCCCACACGTCATGGTCGGCGAAGGCCGACCATCGCGGCTTCGTCGTGGCGCCCAAGAAAAGGCGTGGATCCTCGGCCTACGCCGAGGATGACGACGGGTCTGCGGGAAACACGATCCTCACCACCACACGTCATGGTCGGCGAAGGCCGACCATCCACGGCTTCGTCGTGGCGCCCAAGAAAAGGCGTGGATCCTCGGCCTGCGCCGAGGATGACGGTGCAAATATCCTCACCGCCCCTTAAAGTCCGGCTTCCGCTTTTCCACGAAAGCCGCCATGCCTTCCTTCTGGTCCTCGGTCGAGAAGGCCGCGTGGAAAGCCCGCCGCTCGCGCCGGATGCCCTCCGCCAGAGGCGACTCATAGGCCGCATCGACCAGCTCCTTCGCCAACAGCACCGCGACGGGTGACAGCCGCGCGATGCTGGCCGCGACCTTGCGCGCCTCGTCGAGCAAGGTATCGGCAGGCACCACACGGCTGACGAGGCCGGACCGCTCCGCCTCCGCCGCATCCATCATGCGGCCGGTAAGGATCATCTCCATCGCCTTCGCCTTGCCGATGGCCCGCGGCAGGCGCTGCGTGCCGCCGGCACCGGGTGGAATGCCGAGGGTGATCTCGGGCTGGCCAAACCGCGCGGTATCGGCCGCCAGGATGATGTCGCACATCATGGCCAGTTCGCAGCCGCCGCCCAGGGCATAGCCCGCCACCGCCGCGATCACCGGCGTGCGGCAATGGGCCACAGCCTCCCAGTTCCGGGTGATGAAGCCCTCGGTCACGGCCTGGGCGAAGGTCTTGTCGGCCATTTCCTTAATGTCGGCCCCGGCTGCGAAGGCCTTCTCCGATCCCGTGAGGATGATGGCGCCGACCTCTGGATCATCGTCGAGGATTGGGATGACCGTGCTCAGCTCGTCCATCATGGTGCTGTTGAGGGCATTGAGCGCCGCCGGACGATGGAGGCGGATGAGGGCGAAGCCCTCGCCCCGTTCCAGGATCAGGCATGTCAGGCTCGAAAAATCCATCTGCAACTCCCCGGAAGATGTCTGTTTCTAGCATGGGTCCGTCGGTTGACACTGTGGGGGGCGAGGGGCAGCCTGCGCCGCCCTCCGATTGGGGGTCGCTCGCCTGAGACGAAGGTGAGTCGTGACGAAGGGATCGCAGCGATGGCTAGCAACGACAACGAGAGCGGACCCCGGCGCCTGAGAAGCCGCCGTTGGTTCGACAACCCCTCCGATCCCGCCATGACGGCGCTCTATCTGGAGCGTTACATGAATTACGGCCTGACGCGCGCAGAGCTGCAAACCGGCCGCCCGATCATCGGCATTGCACAGACGGGCTCCGACCTCTCCCCCTGCAATCGCCATCATCTCGAACTCGCCAGCCGGGTGCGAGACGGTATTCGCGAAATGGGCGGCATTCCGCTCGAATTTCCCTGCCATCCGATTCAGGAAACCGGCAAGCGCCCGACCGCCGCGCTCGACCGCAACCTCGCCTATCTCAGCCTCGTCGAAGTGCTGCACGGCTATCCGCTGGACGGCGTCGTGCTCACCACCGGCTGCGACAAGACCACGCCCGCCTGCCTGATGGGCGCCGCGACGGTGAACATCCCCGCCATCGTGCTGTCCGGCGGACCGATGCTGGATGGCTGGTTCAAGGGCAAGCTCGCGGGGTCCGGCACCGTCGTCTGGCACGCGCGCAAGCTGCTCGCCGAGGGCGAGATCGAATACGAGGAATTCATGCAGATGGTGGCGGCCTCCGCCCCCTCCGCCGGCCATTGCAACACCATGGGTACGGCCAGTTCCATGAACGGCCTGGCCGAGGCGCTCGGCATGTCCCTGCCCGGCTGCTCCGCTATTCCCGCGCCATATCGCGAGCGCGGCCAGATGGCCTATGAGACCGGCAAGCGCATCGTGGGCATGGTGCATGAGAATTTGCGCCCGTCGGACATCATGACCAAGGCCGCCTTCGGCAATGCCGTGGTTGCCGCCGCAGCGCTCGGCGCGTCCTCCAACTGCCCGATCAGCATGATCGCCATTGCCCGCCACATGGGCGTTGACCACAGCCTGGACGATTGGCAGCGCCTCGGCCCGCAGATCCCCCTGCTGGTCGATATGCAGCCCGCCGGCCGCTACCTCGGCGAATCCTTTCATCGCGCCGGCGGTGTGCCGGCCGTGATGAAAGAACTGCTGGCCGCCGGCGTGGTGGACGGCACCGCCATGACGGTGACCGGCAAGACCATCGCCGAAAACCTGGAAGGTGTGCCGGACGGCGACCGCGAGGTCATCCGCGCCTATGGCCAGCCGCTGCGCGAAAATGCGGGCTATATCGTGCTGTCGGGCAATCTGTTCGAAACGGCGGTGATGAAGACCAGCGTCATCGATGCCGAATTCCGCGAGCGCTTCCTCAGCAACTCCGATCACCCCAATGTCTTCCTGGGCAAGGCCATTATTTTCGAGGGCCCCGAGGATTATCACAACCGGATCGAGAGCCCGGAGCTGGGCGCGGACGAGGATTCCGTCCTCATCATTCGCAATGTCGGGCCGGTGGGCTATCCGGGCAGCGCCGAGGTGGTGAACATGCAGCCGCCGGCGGTGCTTCTCAAGCGCGGCATCAATGCCTTGCCGACGATGGGGGATGGCCGTCAGTCCGGCACCTCCGGCAGCCCCTCGATCCTCAACATCTCCCCCGAAGCAGCCATCGGCGGCGGCTTGGCGCTGCTCAAGGATGGCGATCCCATCAGCATCGATCTCAACAATCGACGCGTGGACGTGTTGATTTCCGAGGCCGAACTGGCCGAACGCCGCGCGGCCTGGGTGCCCCCGGTGCTGGAGAACAAGACGCCCTGGGAAGAGATCTACCGCAGCATGGTGGGGCAGATGGGCACCGGCGCCTGCCTGGAACCCGCCACCCAGTACCTCGACATCATCGAGCGGCGCGGCGAGTCACGGAACAACCACTGAGGGGCTGGGAATACAACCATCATCGTCATGCGCGGACTTGATCCGCGCACCTACCCGTAAAGGCGCCCAAACGCCGTCATGGCGCCACCAAGGATAGGTCCCCCGATCAAGTCGGGGGATGACGAATGAGGGTGACCTGGAGCAATTCCCGACGACGCGTGCAGGACAAAACCCCTGAACCCTCTTCTTCTCCTGATTGTCGCCACCGGCCTGATCCGTCTCGTGATGGGCTGGGCCTTGGGACTCGGCGTGGACGAGACCTATATGGTCGCGGCCAGCCGCCATCTCGCCCTGTCCTATTACGACCACCCCCCGGTGTCCTGGTGGCTGACCCATGCGGCGATGAGCCTGACCGGCAGCGACGCGCCGGTGGTCGTCCGCATGCCGTTCATCCTGCTCTTCGCGCTCACCACCTGGCTGATGGCGCGGCTGACGACCGATCTGTTCGACGCGCGGGCCGGGCTTTGGGCCGCCGTCATCCTCAACCTCTCGCCCGTCTATGCCATCACAGCCGGCGGCTGGGTGCTGCCGGATGGCCCACTCGACTGCGCGCTCCTCGGCTTCGCGATCTTTGCGGCGCGAGCGGTGGGTGTCGTGCCCTGTCGCAACACCTGGCTGAACTGGCTCGGCGCGGGCCTCTTCGCCGGCCTTGCCATGCTGTCCAAATACAATGCGGCGCTGGTGCTGATCGGACTGCCCGCCTTCCTGCTGACAACCCGCCATGGCCGCACCTGGCTGGGGCGGCCCGAGCCCTGGGTCGCTGGATTGGTCGCGGTCCTCATCTTCAGCCCGGTCATCGTCTGGAACCTCGCCCATGGCTGGGCCTCCTTCGCCTTCCAGGGCAGCCGCGCGGGCGGTCTTCGCTTCCAGCCCTTGGCCCCCTTCGGCGTCTGGGCGGGGGAGGCCTTGTTCGTCCTGCCCTGGATCTGGCTGCCACTGATCCTGCTCTGGCTGCGCGCCCTGCGGCGTGGTCCGACCGAGCCGCGTGGCTGGCTGCTCGCCCTGCTGGCGGCGACCCCCATCCTGTTATTCGCGATCGTCGCCCTCTGGTCGTCCCGCCATATCCTGTTCCACTGGTCGACCCCCGGCACGCTGATGCTGTTTCCCCTGCTCGGCGCCGAAATCTCCCGCCGCATGGCCCTCGGCGCGCCGAGGCTGCGCCGGACGATGATCGGCACCGCCGCGTTCCTGCTGGTCGTGCTGGCCCTTGCCGGCAGTGAAATGCGCCTGAACTGGGTCTCGGCCCTTTTCGGGCCGCGCGTCCTCGCCCATGCCGGCGATGTCGCGGGGGCGGTGAACTGGAGCGGCCTGAAGCCGGAGCTGGAGGCGCGGGGCTTGCTGACAACACCGGGCCTGGTGATCGGCGTCACCCGGTGGAGCGATGCCGGCAAGATCGACTACGAACTCGGCGGCACCATTCCGGTGGTGATCCTGGTGGCGGACGCTCGAGAATACGGCATTTTGGCGCCGCCTGCGCGATTTGCCGGACGACCGATCCTCATGCTGGTGCCGCGTTCGGACCCCGCGGAACTCGCCGCCCGCTTTTCACCCTTATTCGCCCACCTGACGGTCCTGCCGTCTTTGCCGATCCTGTTTGCAGGCTTTCCGATGATGACCATATCGGTGCTGAGGGGCGATGGTTTTGACGGCTCAACCCTTAGAAAAAAGCACTAGCGCAACAAAACGTGAGTAGGCCGTCTGGTCCAGTTGCATACGCGCCTCAGGGCGCTTCTAATCCCGCCGCCTTTGACGGAGCCAAGCCTTGGACACGCAGATACCGACGCCCTCGACAAACATCGATCGACCGAGCCAGGAGGAGGCAGAAGCAGCCGTTCGTACCCTGCTGCGCTGGGCGGGCGAAGACCCGACCCGCGAAGGGTTGCGTGACACGCCCGGGCGTGTCACCCGCGCGTATGGGGAGTATTTCGGTGGCTATACCATCGACCCCGTTTCGCTGCTGACGCGCACCTTCTCCGAGACCGAAGGCTATGACGAGATCGTTCTGCTGCGTGATATTCGCTTCGAGAGCTGTTGCGAACATCACATGGCGCCGATCATCGGCCGCGCCCATGTCGCCTATCTTCCGCGCACGCGCGTCGTCGGCATCAGCAAGCTGGCGCGCGTGGTCGATGCCTATGCCCGCCGCCTGCAAATCCAGGAAAAGATGACGGCGCAAATCGCCAATACGATCGACGAGGTGTTGCAGCCCTTGGGCGTCGCCGTCGTGATTGAGGCGGTGCATCAATGCATGACGACGCGCGGGGTGCATCGTCCCGGCACCAGCCTCACCACCAGCCGGATGCTCGGCGCTTTCCGCACCAATGATGCGACACGACGGGAAGTGATGGCGATGATCCAGCGACCCGGCACCGGCACCCGCGAGGGGTAGCTTTTTCTCGTCATCCCCGACTTGATCGTGGGACCGACCCGTTGCGACGCCCACACATCGTCAGGGCGCCGCAACGGGCAGGCCCGCGGATCAAGTCCGCGGGTGACAGCTTAGGTTGGAGCGCCAGCCTTTTCTAAACCTCGCTCTTCAGCCGATCATAGATCGTCGGGTCGCTTTGGCCGGTCGCAAGATCGAGCGCCGTCCGGCCTTCCTCGTCCGCGAGGCCGGGATCGGCACCGGATTCGAGCAACAGATCGACCATCGCCGCGCGCCCGAACATGACGGCGAACATCAGCGGCGTGCGGCCCATGTCGTTGCGGGCATCCACCGCCGCACCAGCCGCGATCAGCCGCGCCGCAATCTCCCGCTCATCCTTGAAAGCGACGCCGGCGAGTGCGGTCGCGCCCTTGGCATCCCGCGCATCGACATCGGCGCCCGCCTTCAACAGAAGCTCGACCACACCGGCATGGCCATTGTACGAGGCGAGAATGATGGGCGGAAAGCCACGGCTGTTGGGCCGGTTTGGGTCCACGCCCTGGCGCAGAAACTCCGCCAGCAATTCTTCCCGGCCATCTCGCGCCGCACCGTAATACAAAAGCTCGACCTGTTCCTCGGTCAGCCCAGGTGGTGCCTCCGGTGTCTCGTCCGGTTCGGTCATCCCACGTCCTTTGGTGGGATTGGGCGCAGATTGCTCTCCCCGGCCTCGAGCACCGTGATGCGGTCGCCGATCGCGATCCGGCCGGGTCCATCGGGGATCAAATTCTGGCCGAACATCACGCCGCCCTGGGCCCGCCGGATGCGCCCCAAGGCGCGCAGTGGCTCGGTCTTGTCCGGTCTCTCCCCAGTGGTTTGATCCACCGTCGTGACCGCACACCGGGCGCATGGCTTGGCCACGCGGAAGGTGACATCGCCGATGCGGATACGCTTCCAGCGATCTTCTTCCCAGGCGGAGAGGCCACTGACGACGATATTGGGCCGAAACCGGGTCATGCCGATCGGATGGTCGAGTTCCTGGTTGAGGGCATCGAGGGAGGCGAGATTCGTCAACAACACGGGGAAGCCGTCACTGAAGGCCGCGCGGTCACCCGGCGCGCCGAAGGCCGGGTCCACCGGCCGCACATCCATATCGTCCATATAAACCAGGCCGCAGGGGAGGCCGAGCCGATCGCTCAGCCAGGCCGCCGCGTCCGGACCCGCATCGAGCGCCGGCACAGGGTCGCTCCAGACCATGACCTGCCGCCGTTCGGCCGAGGCTTTGGGGATCGGCACCGTCATTGCGGGCGCATCGTCTGACGACAGGATCAGCCCGCCGGGCCCGGCATGGGCCCCGACGCGCGCCATGATTGGCAGCGCCCGCTGCGTCAGAAAGGTGCCGTCGGGCTGCACCACCATCCAGCGGCGATCGTGCTCGAAACCCCAGATTGCGACATCGACCGTATCGCGCGCATAGCCGCGCAAGGCCTTGACGGGGTAGAGCCAGAGGTCGTCGACGATCGGACTATCGTCCACGGCCTTTCCCTTCAGGTCGCAAGTGCAGGCACCCGTTCCAGCAAGGCGCGGGTCAAGACGTCGCGCCGCTGGATCAGGCTGCGATACCACAGCACGCGATCGGCCATCTGATAGGCATCCATCCGGGTCGTGGCGATCAGGTGTCGCGCCGACTCCGCCAACGGAAGGGCGAGTGCCGGCATCTGAACGAGCCTGACCAGGCGATCATACAGCTCCTCCCCATCGCGGAAGATCAGACCGTTGACGCCATCCTCGATCGAACCCGCATAGACGATGGGGCTGGCCAGGGCGACAGCCCGCGCCCCACCGGCTTCGATAAACTTGAGGTCGGACTTCGCCCTGTTGAAGGGCGTATCGCGCAGCGGCATGAAGCTGATCTCGCACTGCGCGAGCAAACCGACATAGGTCTGGTAATCGCAGAGCGGCGTGAAGGATTTGTGCGGCGTTTCCAACGCCTCAAAAAATGCCTGATCGTTGACGACGCTGAATTGCAGGCGCGAACCGAGCGCGGCGGCGGCGGCGTTCAGGGCCGGCATGTAAGGCTCCCAGTCCTGCTGCCGGTTGAGCGCCCCGAAGAACAGCGTCATCGTGTCGTTCGATTTGAAATTCATAGGCGGCATCAATTGCATGATGCCGTTGCGGAAGACCCTGACTTCGGGATTCTGCTCACGCAACGTCTCGGCCAGCACATTGGTGCTCGTCTGCACGGCATGCGCCGCGCGGAAGTTCATCAGGTTATCGTCTCTCAGACCGGGCAGAAAATCCGGCAGGTCATCGAATTCGGTCACCACCAGGAAGCCGCGTCGCAGCAGGTAGCGGAAGATCGCCAGCCCTTCCTCACCCACGAGCAGGGGTCGATGCAGAATGCAGATCGCCGGCAGGTCAACCGTGGGTTGCGGAAACTTATCCAGCTCCCCCACTTGCACGATGACGGAGGCATCGGTCTGCAAGGCCCGGAACGGGTGAATGACGCGAATGTCGCTCACCCCCGCATAAGGGCTCAACATGGTGCCGCGCACCGCGAAACGCGGTTGCTCCACGCGTCTTGCACGCCAGACATACTGCAGCGGCGCCGAGCGGGAGATATAGCTCTCGCGGGACACACCAAGCCGCGCCAAAGTCTCAGCGATCGCATCGGCGAAATGCGCCGGGCCTTCGCGATCGAAAATCCGGGCCGTGACGTCACACAGGGTCAGGCCCGCCCCAAGCAAGGCTTTGCGCATCGTCTCCTGGGTGAACCAGCGCAGATGTGTGCGGTCGAGTATGCCGCTGTCATCATAGTCGAAGGTGCCGTCGATCAGACGGCGCGCAACACTCCAATGGCCGACGTTCGGCACGCAGATTAGCATGACGCCCGTCTCGCTCAACAACGCCGCATGCTCACGCAGAATCCTCCACGGATCCTTCAGATGCTCCAGCACATCGCCATAGATGATACAGTCATAACCGCCGGGAACCTCGAAGGGCAGCGGCCCGGTTTCGACATCCAGAAGCGCCACCTCCGACAGCCGGGTCGCGGCGACCCGAAGGGCGGCAATGTCGGTATCGACGCCGAGGTAGCGCACGCGGGGGTTGCGCCGGCGATGCACCGCCCCCAGCAAGCCCATATGACATCCGACATCGAGCACGACCTTGGCATCGGCCGGGATGCGGTCCAGCAAGTCAGGGTTCAGATTGTCGGGGTAGGAGGTGACGACCGGCGCATCCTGCGTGAGGCTCAAAGTCGTCTTTCCTCCCTTAGCAAGCACGCGCGCTTGGAGCGGCTGATGTCCGACCGAACTCTATGCTGCACTGCATGATAAGGGCGCATGGGAGCGTCAGCGTCATAAACGCTGGCAGCATAACCCAGCGGCGCGCAAAAACCCACCGCTAGCAAATGATGCGACGAGGTTCGATATGGATGTTCTCAGCAAGTCGGTCGGGACGGTTTTCCCCGCGACCCAGACGACCATCACCGCCATCGCAGGCGATGGAATCGGGCCCGAGGTCATGCGGGCCGTCCAGCGCATCCTGGCCGCCGCGGGCGCGATGATCACCTGGGAAGAGGCCGAAGCCGGCGCTGAAGTCTTCCGCCGTGGCATCGCCTCCGGCGTGCCGCAGGACACGCTGGACAGCATCGCCCGCACTGGCTTGGTCCTGAAAGGACCGCTCGAGACGCCCGTGGGTTTCGGCGGCAAGTCCGCCAACGTCACCCTGCGCAAGTTCTTCGAGCTTTATGCCAATATCCGCCCGGTGCGTGAGCTGCCTGGCATCACGACGCCCTTCAGCGGCCGCGGCATCGACCTCGTCATCGTGCGCGAGAACGTCGAGGACCTCTATACCGGCATCGAGCATATGCAGACCGCCGGCGCCGCCCAATGCCTTAAGCTCATTACCGAGCCCGGATCGGAGCGGATCATCCGCCTCGCTTTCGCCCTGACCCAGGCCGAGGCCCGCTCGCGCCTCGTCTGCGCCACCAAGGCGAATATCATGAAAATGACCGAGGGCATGATGAAGCGCGTGTTTGAGCGCGTTTCGCCCGAATACGCCTCGGTCACGCCCACGCATATGATCATCGACAATTGCGCCCATCAGCTCGTGATCGCCCCGGAACAGTTTGATGTCATCGTCGCCACGAACATGAACGGCGACATCATCAGCGATCTGGCAGCCGGCCTGGTCGGCGGCCTGGGCGTTGCGCAATCCGCAAATATCGGTGACAGCGCGGCGATGTTCGAGGCGGTGCACGGGTCCGCCCCGCAAATCGCTGGCAAGGACCTCGCCAACCCGACCGCCCTGCTGCTGTCCACGGTCATGATGCTGCGCCATATCCGCGACTTCACAGCCGCCGAAAAGGTCGAGCAGGCGCTGCTCGTGACGCTGGAGGAAGGCCGCAACCTGACCGGGGATGTGGCGCCCAAGGGTACCGGCGTCGGCACCACCGCCTTTACCGAGCAGGTGATCGCCAATCTCGGCCGGGTCAGCCGCTACCCGTCGCGCCAGTATCAGCCGCTCCAGATGCCGGTCTGGCCGGATGTCGTGTGGCACCGCCCGACCCTGCATGAGACGGTGGGCCTCGATGTCTTTGTCGAGACCGATGCGGCGCCCGAAGCCCTTGCGGCGTCGTTGCAGGCGGTGATCGGCGGCTCGGCCTTCACCTTGAAGATGATCGAAAATCGCGGCGCCCAGGTCTGGCCAGCGCGAACCGGCAAGCCGTTCCTGGTCGATCTGTTCCGCTGCCGCTTCATGCTGTCCGCGCCGACGGGCAATGCCGACGCCGAGATCGCGCAGCTCATCGGCCGGATCAGTGCCGGGCATCACTGGATGCATTTGGAGAAGCTGCAGCGGTTCGATGGGGTCGATGGCTATACGCTCGCTCAGGGCGAGAATTAGACCGGGTTTCGTCCCGCCCTACGCGTGGCGCGTCGTCGATCGCTCGACCCGCGCCCGCAAGGGGTCCGCCAGATCAGTCCAGAGTCGCTTGGTCACAGCGCGCGCCACCCAAACCCCCGCAATACGGGGTTTGCCGTCAACCACAACACGCACGCGCTTTAAGGTATAGGCACTGCCCTCATAGGCGATCAACCGGGGTTGGGCGGCGGCCGTAA
The DNA here is from genome assembly GCF_030252425.1 of Acidisoma sp. PAMC 29798. Lineage (GTDB taxonomy): Bacteria > Pseudomonadota > Alphaproteobacteria > Acetobacterales > Acetobacteraceae > Acidisoma > Acidisoma cladoniae. The sequence goes on from NZ_CP126994.1 coordinate 3,833,332, forward strand.
GATGCGCCACGAAGCCTGAGACCGCCGCGCCGCGTGACCGGCTGACCGAGGCATAGCGGGCGCCCCAATTGCCGATATGGACGCGGGTCCATCCCTCCAGCCGCGCCGGACGAAGGGTGCGGCCGATCCGCGGATCCCCGGCGATCTGCCCGAGCAGGGTCGGATCGCGGAGAGAGCCGTACAGAAAGATCAGCACGCGGGTTTAGTGACCCGAAGACGCACCCGTGAAATCTGGCGCCGCGAGGCCGGAGGCTTGGAGCTGCTCGGCGAGCGCGGCCTTCAGCCGCTCCAGCCCTTGCTCGTTCTTCGCCTCGGCACGGGCGACGAGCACAGACTGGGTATTGGAGGCCCGTAGCAACCACCAGCCGTCCGCCGTCGTGACGCGAACGCCGTCGATATCGGAAACCTTGGCACCCGACGCACTCAGCCGCGCCGCCACTTCCGCGATGACGCCGAACTTGCGTTCATCGGCACAGTCGAACCGCAGTTCCGGGGTATTCACCACCGCCGGCAGGGCGCCGCGCAGTTCGGCAAGGCTCAGCGGTGACCGCGCCACGATGCCCAGCAAGCGGATGGCGGCATACAGCGCATCGTCAAAGCCGAACCACTTATCCGCGAAGAAGACATGCCCAGACATTTCGGCCGCCAACGGCGAGCCCGTCTCGGCCATCTTCGCCTTGATCAGGCTGTGACCGGTTTTCCACATCAGCGGCGTGCCGCCCGCGCGGGCGATTTCGTCGAACAGGACCTGGCTCGCCTTGACGTCGGAAATAATGATGCCCCTGGGGTAGGACTTCAGCACATCGCGCGCCAGGATGACGAGCAACTGGTCCCCGAACAGGATATTGCCCTCGCCATCGACCGCGCCGATGCGGTCCGCATCGCCATCGAAGGCGATGCCGAGGTCGGCGCCCTTGTCCTTGACCGTCTTGATCAGCACTTCGAGGTTCTTCGGAACCGTGGGGTCCGGATGGTGGTTGGGGAAACGGCCGTCGATATCGGCATAGAGAACAGTATGCTCACCCGGAATGTGGTGGATGAGCTTCTGCAACACTTCTCCGGCGGCACCGTTGCCATTGTCCCAGACGATCTTGAGCTTCTGGTCCCCGCCATCCCAATCCCGCGCCAGACGCGCGACATAGTCGTCCGTGATGTCCAAATCTTTTTCATGACCGGTCGTCTCGGCAACCACATCCCCGGCGGCAGAGAGCCGACCGAGTTCAGTGATGTCCGCGCCGAAAAACGGCTTGCGGCCGATCATCATCTTGAAGCCGTTATATTCCGGCGGATTGTGGCTGCCCGTGACCATGACGGCGCCATCGGTATCGCGGGTGAAGGCTGCGAAATACAGCAATGGCGTCGGACCACGGCCGACACGGATGACGTTCATGCCGGAGGCCTTGAGACCCTCGACCAAAGGCTGCTCCAAATCCGGCGAATGCGTGCGGCCGTCATAGCCAACGGCCACGGTATTGCCGCCCTTGCGGGCGATCATGCTGCCGAAGGTACGGCCAATCGCGAAACCATCCGCAGGATTAAGCGTTTTGCCGACGACGCCCCGGATATCGTATTCCCGCAGGGAGGTCGGGTCGAAGCTATGGGAAAATGTCATCGGCCCAACTCTTACGCGATTTCGGAAATGTATTTCTTGAGGAAGGCGCGCACGTCGTCGGCCAGATCCGGCCGTTCGAGGCTGAAGGCGATCTGCGCTTCCAGGAAGCCGATCTTGTCGCCGCAATCGAAACGCTCGCCTTCGAAGCGCAGGCCATGAAACGGCGAATGGCCGATCATCTTCGCCATCGCATCCGTCAGCTGCACCTCATTACCGGCGCCGCGCTCCATCTTCGTCAAATAGCCGAGCACTTCCGGCAGCAGGACATAGCGGCCGATGATCGACAGGTTGGACGGCGCATCGGCGGGCTTCGGCTTCTCCACCAGGCCGGTCACCTCGACCAGGCGTCCGTCATCGCTGCCGGTCTTCAGGATGCCGTATTTATTGGTCTGATCGGGGGGCACTTCGACCACCGCGACGACACTGCCCTCGGTTTCCTTATAGGCATCCGCGAGCTGCTGCATGCAGGGCGTCTTGGACAGCACCAAGTCGTCGGGCAGCAAAATGGCGAAGGGGTCGTCACCGATGAAGGTGCGCGCGCACCAGATGGCATGGCCCAGGCCCAAAGGCTCCTGCTGACGCACGGTGGTGATGGCGCCCGGCTGCAACCGCAGTGCTTCGAGGGCCTCAAGCGCTTCGAGCTTGCTGCGCGCCTTCAGCGTCGCTTCCAGCTCATACGACACGTCGAAATGGTCGATCAGCGCGGTCTTGCCACGGCCGGTCACCATGCAGAACTGCTCGATCCCAGCCGCCCGCGCCTCATCGACCGCATATTGGATCAAGGGCCGATCGACGACGGTCAGCATTTCCTTCGGCATCGATTTCGTTGCCGGAAGGAAACGCGTTCCCAGGCCGGCCACCGGGAGGACCGCTTTGCGCAACGGTTTGAAGGACATCGTCTACCTCGGGTCAGGGGATCGCAGGATATCGGGACTGATATGGGGCGGGTTTAAAAGTTAATGAGTGGCAGGCTTCGAATAGAGCAACAAGCCTCCAACCCTCCCGTTTCGCAACGACTCTATCACGTAGAATTCGCTTCCGCTGCCGCTACCGCGCTGATGTTGATGATAGCGCGGGCCGTGGCCGTGGGCACCAGAATATGAATGGGCTTGGCGAGACCCAGCAGAAGCGGCCCAACCTGTAATCCGTCTCCCGCAACCTTGATCAGATTGAACGCGATATTGGCGGCGTCGAGCGTCGGGAAGACCAGAAGGTTGGCGGTCCCCGTCAGCGGGCTATCAGCGACGGCGCGCGTCCGCGTCGCCTCGGCCAAGGCGGCATCCGCCTGCATTTCGCCGTCGACTTCCAGACCCGGCGCGCGCGCGCGGATCAGCGCCAGGGCGCGGCGCATCTTGCGCGCCGACTCGCTATTGCTTGATCCGAAGGAGGAATGCGACAGCAGGGCCACCTTCGGCACAAGGCCGAAGGATTCCACCGCCTCGGCGGCCAGTGCGGTCATTTCGGCGATCTGCTCGTCGGTCGGATCGACATTCATATGCGTGTCGCAGAAGAACACCGTGCCTTCCTGAAGAATGATGGCCGTGAGCGCATAGATGCGCGAGCAGCCGGGCCGGCGCGGCATGATCGGCAAGGCATATTGCAGGTGCTTCCACCAATCGCCGTAGCCGCCGCAGAGCGCCGCATCGGCTAGCCCCTCGGACACCATCATCGCGGCCGCAATGCTATGGTGGGTGCGCAGCCGGAAGGCCGCCGCATCCGGTGGCACGCCCCGACGTCCCGCAAGTGTCTGGTATTTCTTCAGCATGGGCGCGAACATCTCGGTCTCGGTCGCGGGGTCGATGATCGTCACGGCATGGTCGAGGTCGAGGCGCAGACCCATCTCCCGCACGCGGCGTTCGATCCCGGCGCGGGTGCCGAGCAGGATCGGCTTGGCAATGCCGTCATCGACCACCGTCTGCACGGCGCGCAGCACCCGCTCGTCCTCACCCGCACCATAGACGATGCTCCGCAGCGTGTTCTGCGCCGCGAGAATGACCGGGCTCATGAGCTGACCGGCGCGATAGGTGAACCGCTCCAGCTCTCTTTTATAGGCGACGAAATCCGCGATCGGGAACCGCGCCACGCCGCTGGCATGGGCGGCGCGGGCGACGGCGGGCGCGATCTCCAGGATCAGGCGGGGGTCGAAGGGCTTGGGAATGATATAGTCGGAGCCGAAAATCGGCGCGGCGCCGCCATAGGCGGTCACCACCGTCTCACTCGCTTCGCGTCGCGCGAGGCCCGCCAGGGCCTCCACCGCCGCCATCTTCATCTCTTCATTGATCGTCGTGGCACCGCAATCGAGCGTGCCGCGGAAGATGAAGGGGAAACACAGGACGTTGTTGACCTGGTTGGGGTAGTCGCTACGACCGGTGGCGATGATGGCGTCGGGCCGGTCTTGGCGAACGTATTCGGGCAGGATTTCGGGCTCAGGATTGGCGAGCGCCATGATCACGGGCCGGGCTGCCAGCTTGGACAGCCACTCGCGCTTCAACACGCCCGGGGCGGACAGGCCGAGAAACAGGTCGGCGCCGTCCAGCACCTGCTCCAGCGTCCGCAGGTCGGTGTCCTTCGCGTAGCGGGCGAGATTCGGGCCCATTCCGTTGCGGCCGCGATGCACGACGCCGTCGATATCCGTCAGCGTGACGTTCTCGACCTTGAGGCCCATCGTCACCAGCAGATCGATGCAGGCGAGGGCGGCGGCGCCGGCGCCGGAAGTCACGACCTTGATGTCCGCCAGGGTCTTGCCCTGCAGCAGGAGGCCATTGGTCACGGCGGCGGCGACGGTGATGGCGGTGCCATGCTGATCGTCATGGAAGACCGGAATGTTCATGCGCCGACGCAGCTCGGCTTCGATAAAGAAGCATTCGGGGGCCTTGATATCCTCAAGGTTGATGGCCCCGAAGGTCGGCTCCAAAGCCGCGACCACGTCGCAAAAGCGGTCCGGATCGGCGGCATCGACTTCGATGTCGAAGACGTCGATGCCCGCGAATTTCTTGAAAAGGACCGCCTTGCCTTCCATCACCGGCTTGGAGGCGAGCGCCCCGATATTGCCGAGGCCGAGCACGGCGGTGCCGTTGGAAATGACGCCGACCAGGTTGCCCCGGGCGGTATAGAGCTTGGCGTTATCCTTGTCGGCGACGATGGCCTGGCAGGCGGCGGCGACGCCGGGCGAATAGGCCAGAGCGAGATCGCGCTGGGTTGCCATGCGCTTCGTCGGCTCAATGGCCAGTTTTCCGGGGCGGGGATAACGATGATAGTCCAGCGCCGCCTTGCGGAGATTATCGTCCACGCTTCCTCCCGTCGGTGCCTTGAACAGCACCTGCTTCAGGCGGTCATAAGATCAGCTGGGCGACAAGGACACAACGGCGCGGCCCGACAAGGCCGAGCCGCGATATCAACTCGTGTTGTGAGTGAATAATTATGGTGCGGTCGAGAAGACTCGAACTTCCACGGGGTTGCCCCCACAAGCACCTCAAGCTTGCGCGTCTACCATTCCGCCACGACCGCATCGTGGGCGCGGGGTATAACGAATGAATGACCCGGCATCAATCGCCCCGGCGCGCGAATTGTCGCGCGAAACCATGACGGCTGCTGCCCGTTCGGGTGGCGGCGCGCGGTGGGAGATCGCCGAGGGCCTCACCGCCTATCCCGATGCCATCGCCCGCATGGAGCAGACGATCGCCGCTATCCGCGCCGACACCGGCCCGGAGCTGGTCTGGTTCGTGGAGCATCCGCCCCTCTATACCGCCGGCAGTTCGGCGCGGCCCGAGGATCTGGAAGATGCGACCCGGTTTCCTACCTTCGCGGCCGGTCGCGGCGGGCAATGGACCTATCACGGGCCGGGCCAGCGGGTGGCCTATGTCATGCTCGACCTTCACCAGCCGCATGGCACAGTGGGGGCGCGCGACATCCGTGCCTATGTCCATGGGTTGGAAGAATGGCTGATCCTGACCCTGGATCGCTTCAATATAAAAGGTGAGCGCCGGGCCGGCCGCGTCGGCATCTGGGTGGTGGATCGCGCCGCCGGAACCGAAGCGAAGATCGGCGCCATCGGCGTGCGCGTCACCCGCTGGGTGACCTGGCACGGCATCTCCCTGAACCTGGAGCCGATGCTCGACCACTTTGCGGGCATTGTTCCCTGCGGCATCCGCGAGTATGGGGTGACAAGCCTCCACGCACAGGGGATTGTGGTCAGCATGGCCGAACTCGACGCTGCCTTGGCGGCGAGTTGGTCACAGGTGTTCGGCGCTCCGCTTGTAAGAGGCTGAACGGCGACTAAGAGTGTGTTTGAAGAAGACAGCTTTAAAGAAGACGGGCGAACAGGTGGCGGACGGTCCGACCCACGCCCCGTCGCATTGATGGGAACCTGGGATGGCCTCGGCGGCCGAACAACTCGCGGCAAATCTGAACTTCAGCACCTTCGCCAAGGCGAGCGAGCTGAAGAAGCGGATTTGGTTTACCCTGGGGGCGTTGATCGTCTTCCGGATCGGCACCTATATCCCCGTGCCCGGCATCGACCCCACCGTCATGAGCGAACTCATGACGCGGACGGGCGGCGGCATCCTGGGCATGTTCGACATGTTCTCGGGCGGTGCGTTGGGACGCATGACCGTCTTCGCGCTGAACATCATGCCTTACATCAGCGCCAGCATCATCATCCAGCTCATGTCTTCGGCGATCCCTCAGCTCGAAGCCCTGAAGAAGGAAGGTGACAGCGGCCGGCGGCGCCTCAACCAATATACCCGCTACCTGACGGCGGTCATCGCCATCTTCCAGTCCTACGGCATCGCCGTGGGGCTTGAGAGCATGCGCGGCAGCCTGGGGCCGGCGGTCATCGATCCCGGCATGTTCTTCCGCTTCACCTGCTGCATCACGCTGGTCGGCGGCACCATGTTCCTGATGTGGATCGGCGAGCAGATCACGGCGCGCGGCGTGGGCAATGGCTCCAGCCTCATCATCTTCGCGGGCATCGTGGCCAATCTGCCCTCTGCCCTCGCCAATCTGCTGGAGCTGGGCAAGACGGGCGCGCTGTCGCCCATCTTCGTCTTGGCCTTCGTCATCGGCGTGGTCGTGCTGATCGGCTTCGTGGTCTTCATGGAGCGGGCGCAGCGCCGCATCGTCATCCAATATCCAAAACGCCAAGTCGGCCAGAAGGTCTATGGCGGCGAATCGAGCCACATGCCGCTGAAGATCAACACCTCAGGCGTCATTCCGCCGATCTTCGCGAGTTCGATCCTGCTCATTCCCGCGACGGTCATCGGCTTTTCCCATGCCGCCGGCACCGGCCCGAACTGGATGCGCTGGCTTGCTGCCGGCCTCGGCCATGGCCAGCCGATCTATATGATCCTGTATGCCGCCCTGATCGTGTTCTTCTCCTATTTCTATACCGCCGTGGTCTTCAACCCGGAGGAGACGGCGACCAACCTCAAGAAACAGGGCGGATTCATTCCTGGAATCCGACCGGGCACGAATACCGCCAACTATTTCGATCGGATCCTGACCCGCCTGACCACGGTCGGCGCCGTCTACCTTGTCATCGTGTGCTTGGTGCCGGAGTTTCTGATCGGCCATTACAGCCTGCCATTCTATTTTGGCGGCACAAGCCTGCTGATTATCGTCTCGGTCACTATGGACACGGTGACTCAAATCCAGTCCCATCTCATCGCGCACCAATATGAAGGCCTGATCAAAAGGGGCCGTGGGCGAGGGAGGCTACGGTGAACATCATCCTGCTGGGGCCTCCGGGCGCCGGAAAAGGCACGCAGGCCAAGGGGCTTCAGCTTCGCCACGGCATCGCCCAAATCTCCACGGGGGATATGCTGCGGGCCGAAGTCGCGGCCGGGACTGAGATCGGCTTGCGCGCCAAAGGGATCATGGATGCCGGCGGCCTGGTGCCCGACGCGGTGATCGTCGCCATGCTGGAACACCGCATCCAGGCGCCCGATTGCAGCCAAGGCTTCATCCTCGACGGCTTCCCCCGCACCGTGCCGCAAGCCGAAGCGTTGGACGAGATGCTGGAGGCGGGCGGCAGCGCCATCGACGCGGTGATCGAATTGCGGGTGAACGACGCGGTTCTGATTGAACGCATCGCCGGCCGCTTCAGCTGCGCCAATTGCGGGGCCAGCTATAACGACGCCTTCCATCTGCCGAAGGCCGCCGACACCTGCGACGTCTGCGGGGCGCATGCCTTCATCCGCAGGCCGGACGACAAGCGGGAGGTCGTCTCGGCGCGCCTGGCCGCCTACAACCACCAGACGGCGCCGCTGCTGCCCTACTACGCAGGGCGCAACCGGCTGCACGTGGTGGACGGTCTGGCGGATATCGGGGATGTTGCCGCGACGATCGAAGCCACGCTGCAGACCCTGCCTCTGCGCACACCCACCCATGCGCTCACGCAAACGTGATCGGGCGCGGTTGACTCACGAATAGGTGCGGAGCTATTTCGCACCTCCGCCGACGGGGTGAAGACCCTGGCCGGCTTTTTTTCTCGGCCATTCCGGGACGACCCGCCGAACGCTCTCCGCGTTGGCGTTTGAGGAGTGTAAGCGTGGCGCGTATTGCCGGGGTAAATATCCCGACCAACAAGCGGGTGGTGATCAGCCTCCGTTATATCTATGGCATTGGCCCGACCAAGGCCCTGGACATCTGCACGCGTCTTGGCATCGCATCTGAGCGCCGGGTTAACCAGCTCTCGGACGATGAAGTTCTCAAGATCCGCGAAATGATCGATCGTGAGCTGCGCGTCGAAGGCGACCTTCGCCGCGAAGTCTCCATGAACATCAAACGGCTGATGGATCTGGGCTGCTATCGCGGCCTCCGCCATCGCCGTGGCCTGCCGGTTCGTGGCCAGCGCACGCATACCAATGCGCGCACCCGCAAGGGCAAGGCCGTGGCGATTGCCGGCAAGAAGAAGGTGACGAAGTAGGCGGTTATCCGCCCCCTTCTTCCACCGCGTCGAAGCTACATCTGATGTCCGAGCCGCCCGGCAGTGCCGTGGCGGCCGACGTCTCTAGTGACAGGATTTACGACCTATGGCGAAGCCCGCCGCGACCACGTCGCGCCCCCGTAAAAAAGAGCGCAAGAACATCAGCTCGGGCGTGGCCCACGTTGCCGCGACCTTCAACAACACGGTCGTGACCATCACGGACGCGCAAGGCAACACAATTGCCTGGTCGTCGGCCGGTAGCCAGGGCTTCAAGGGTAGCCGCAAGTCGACTCCCTATGCTGCCCAGGTCGCCGCCGAAGACGCCGGCCGCAAGGCCCGTGAGCACGGCATGGAGACGTTGGAGATCGAAGTCAGCGGCCCGGGCTCGGGACGCGAGAGCGCGCTGCGCGCTCTCCAGACCGTTGGCTTCCAGGTTAGCTCGATCCGCGACACCACGGCGGTCCCGCATAACGGGTGCCGTCCGCGCAAGCGTCGCCGGGTCTGACGGACCAAGACCGTCCTGTCGCCGACGTGGCCGACCCCTTTTGCTCCTAAGGGCTCGCCACCCGGCTTGTTCTTTTAAGAGGCGAACGTGGTATTGCAGAGAAATTGGGAATCGCTGATCAAGCCCGAGAAACTCGAATTCGAGTCGGGTAACGATCCCTCCTGCGTCGCCACCGTCGTGGCGGAGCCGCTAGAGCGCGGTTTCGGCATGACCTTGGGCAATGCGATTCGGCGCGTCCTGCTGTCTTCCTTGCAGGGTGCTGCTGTCACCGCAGTGCAGATCGACGGCGTATTGCATGAATTTAGCACCATTCCGGGTGTCCGCGAGGACGTGACGGATATTGTGCTCAACGTGAAACAGCTCGCGCTGCGGATGCACGGCGAAGGCCCGAAGCGCATGATGCTTTCGGCCGTCGGCCCGGGCGAAGTGCGTGCGGAGCAGATTCAGGCCGGCCATGACATCGAGATCATGAACCCCGACCTCGTCATCTGCACGCTCGACGAGGGCATGAAGCTGGGCATGGAGTTCACGGTCAACCTCGGCAAGGGCTATGTCGCGGCCTCCGCCAACCGTCCGGAAGACGCGCCGATCGGGCTTATCCCCGTCGACTCGATCTATTCGCCGGTGAAGCGCGTGTCCTACAAGGTCGAGCCGACCCGCGTCGGTCAGGTGACGGATTACGACAAGCTCCTGCTCACGCTGGAGACCAACGGCGCCGTTACGCCCGAGGATGCCGTGGCCCTCGCCGCTCGTATTCTTCAGGACCAGTTGCAGCTCTTCATCAACTTCGATGAGCCGCAGCAGCTTCGCCTTGAGGAAGCGCAGGACGATCTGCCCTTCAACCGCAACCTGCTTCGCAAGGTCGATGAACTCGAACTTTCGGTGCGGAGCGCCAACTGCCTGAAGAACGACAACATCGTCTATATCGGTGACCTCGTTCAGAAGAGTGAGCAGGAAATGCTGCGCACGCCGAACTTCGGCCGCAAGTCGCTGAACGAGATCAAGGAAGTGCTCACCGTTATGGGCCTCTCCCTTGGGATGAACGTTCAAGGCTGGCCGCCCGAGAATATCGAAGACCTCGCTCGCCGGCTCGAAGAGCCGTTCTAACGAACGGCCTCTCCGCGCCTATTGATGAATTGAACGCACAGGTCGAAGGACTGAAACCATGCGTCACGGTGTTTCCGGGCGAAAGCTCGGCGTTACGTCTACCCATCGCCTTGCCATGTTCCGCAACATGGCTGTGGCTTTGATCAAGCACGAGCAGATCACGACGACGCTGCCCAAGGCGAAGGAGCTCCGGCCCGTCGCCGAGAAGCTGATCACCCTCGGCAAGCGCGGCGATCTTCATGCCCGTCGCCAGGCCTATGCGCAGCTGCGCGACGATAGCATCGTCAACAAGCTGTTCGAGGCTTTGGCCGATCGGTACAAGGCCCGCACGGGTGGTTACACCCGCGTGCTGAAGGCCGGCATCCGCTACGGCGATGCCGCCCCGATGGCGATCATCGAGCTGGTCGAGCGTGATCCTTCCGCCAAGGGCCAGGACAGCGGCCCGAAGCAGGAAGTCAATTCCGACGCTGAATACCCGACCGCCGAGGACTGAGATCTTCCGGATTGCGGACGATACAAAGGGCGGGCCAGTCGGGTCCGCCTTTTTCGTTTTCAGTCGATGTGCGGGATAGTAGGGCGGATGAGCGCAGCGTTATCCGCCAAACCCATGCGTCCCAATCCATGATCGAGTAACCCTCCGTGGCCCGTATTCCTGTCCCTTCCGGCGATCTCTTCGGCGCCCCGCCCGCCACGCCGGCACCGTCCGCGGCCCGTGGCGGCGCGAGCAAGAAGCCACGCCCGCTGGCGGACCGGCTACGCCCGGCGACGCTCGGCGATGTCACGGGCCAGGATCACCTCCTGGGTCCTGACGGCACACTGACGCGCATGCTGGCGCGCGGGTCGCTCGCCTCGCTCATCCTCTGGGGGCCGCCCGGCGTCGGCAAGACCACGATCGCGCGTCTGATCGCCGAACAGGCCGATCTGCTATTCGCCCAGATCTCCGCCGTCTTCTCCGGCGTCGCCGACCTCAAGCGCGTCTTCGAGGAAGCGGCCCGCCATGGCCGCACCGGCCAGGACACCCTGCTGTTCGTCGATGAAATCCATCGCTTCAACCGCGCCCAGCAGGATGCCTTCCTGCCCGTGGTCGAGGAAGGCATCGTCACGCTGATCGGCGCCACGACAGAAAACCCCTCCTTCGCCCTCAATGGCGCGCTGCTCTCCCGCTGCCAGGTTCTGGTGCTCAAGCGCCTCGACGATGCCGCGCTGGAAAAGCTGCTGGCGCGGGCGGAGATCGAAATCGCCCGCGCCCTGCCGCTGGACGCTGAGGGTCGCGCCAGCCTGCGCGCCATGTCGGACGGTGACGGCCGCTATTTGCTCAATATGGTCGAGCAGCTTTTCTCCCTGCCAGAGAGCACCGCGCCGCTCGATGCCGCCGGCCTCTCCGACCTGCTGTCAAAGCGCGCCGCGCTGTATGACAAGGACCGGGAGGAGCATTACAATCTCATCTCCGCGCTGCATAAGTCGCTGCGCGGCTCCGACCCCGATGCGGCGCTTTATTGGTTTTCGCGCATGCTGGTGGGCGGCGAGGACCCCCGCTACATCGCGCGCCGGCTGCTGCGCTTCGCCGCCGAAGACATCGGCATGGCCGATCCCCAGGCGCTGGTGCAGACGCTGACCGCTTGGGAAACCTATGAGCGGTTGGGCAGCCCGGAGGGCGAACTCGCCCTTGCCCAGGCCGTCGTCTATCTCGGCACCGCGCCCAAATCCAATGCCGTCTATGCCGCCTTCGGCGCTGCCCAAAAGGCTGCGAAGGAGACCGGCAGCCTGATGCCGCCGGCCCATATCCGCAACGCGCCGACCAAGCTGATGCGCGAATTGGGCTATGGCGAGGGCTATGCCTATGACCACGGAGAGGAAGACGCCTTCTCCGGCCAGAATTATTTCCCGGAAGGGATGCCCCGTGCCCGATTCTACAGCCCCAGCGACCGGGGGCTGGAGCGCGACATCGGCAAACGCCTGGATCATTGGGCGCGGCTGCGGGCAGAGCGTGAGGACCAAACATGACCACCGTCGAAGAACGTCTCGTCACCCTGGACGAGGCCGACATCCGGCTCGACCGCTGGTTTCGCCGCCATTTCCCCGGCATGACCCAGGGCGGCATCGAAAAGCTGTGCCGCACCGGTCAGATTCGCGTGCAGGGCAAGCGGGTCGAGGCATCGACCCGTCTCCAACCGGGCAATACCATTCGCGTGCCGCCGCCGGCCTTGGCGCTGGCGGACGGTCCGCCCGAGCGTCTGGCCAAGCCGCTCGACTCGCGGACGGCGAAGGATGTCGCCCGCATGGTGATCTATCGGGACGACTGGATCATCGTCATCGACAAGCCGCCCGGCCTCGCGACGCAAGGCGGCCCCGGGATCACCAAGCATCTGGACGGTATGCTCGACGGGTTGCGCTTCGGCGCGCCGGATCGGCCGCGTCTGGTCCACCGGCTTGATCGCGATACTTCGGGCGTCTTGCTCCTGGCGCGCACGCCGGGAATCGCCGGCAAACTCGCCGCCGCCTTCCGCACGCGCACCGTGCAGAAGACCTATTGGGCGGTGGTCAACGGCCTGCCGGTGCCGATGAAGGGGCGGATTGATCTCGCGCTGACCCGCACGCAGGGTTTGGGCGGCGCGCGCAGTGCCATCGCCCATGCCTCGGACCCCGATGCGACCAAGGCGAGCACGGAATACGAGACGATCGACCATGCCGGGCGCAAGTTCAGTTGGCTCGGCCTTTATCCCCATACAGGCCGCACCCATCAGTTGCGGGTGCATTGCTCGGCGATCGGCAATCCGATCCTGGGCGACATGGCCTATGGCGGCGAGTCAGGGATGGAGACGGTGGCGGGCAGGCTGCATCTGCACGCCCGCGCCTTGACGCTGCCGCATCCGGCCGGCGGCACGATGTCGGTCAGCGCCGCCTTGCCGCCGCATATGGTGGAGACTTTTAAGCAGCTCGGCTTCGCGGCACCGGCGGTCGAGCCGGCGCGGTGGCAGCAGGAGTAGGAGAACAACGCCTGCCATAGTGTACTCGTCATGCGCGGACTTGATCCGCGCACCTACCCGTTTCGGTGCCCAGACGCCGTCATGGCGCCGAAACGGGTAGGCCCGCGCATCAAGTGCGCGGGTGACGATGCTTATATATTCCGCCTACCGCCGATCCCGTCCGTAATGCCGGTAGTACTTTCCCGTCACCAGATCGCTCTGCACGACCACCGCCACGTCCGTCGTGTTGAACTGGTGGTCGATGACCGCCCCATCCCCCACAAAGCCGCCGAGGCGCAAATAGCCTTTGATAAGCGGCGGGAGACCCGTCAGGATCTTTCGCCCGTCGATGGCCGCCGGGTCCATGCGCTGCATATCCACGAAACGCTCCGGCAAGGCGCGGAGCCGGATATCGGGTGGGGCGAGATGATGGGCATGGAGATAGGTCAGGTCCGGCGCCAGCAGATCGACATCGGTCCCCGGCAAGCTCGCGCAGCCGAACATCAGATCGATGTTGTGGATGAAGATATAGGCCGCAATGCCGCGCCATAGCAGTTGCATGGCAGCCCTGCCGCGATAGGCAGAATCGACGCAAGACCGACCGAGTTCCAGCACCCGCCCCGGAAACCGCTCGATGACGTCCATGTCGTATTCATCGGCCGAATAGAAGCGACCAATGGCATCCGCCGCTTCCCGGCGAATCAGCCGATAGGTTCCAACCACACATCGGGGGCCATGGCCGAGGTCATGATCGACCACAAGCAGATGGTCGGCGACGGCATCGTAGACATCGCGGTCGCGGCCACTGGCCGCCGCCACGGGATCGGGCCGCGCCCCCAGTTCTTCGTAGAAGACCCGGTATCGCAGGGCCTGGGCGGCATCCAGCTCCTCCGGTGAGCGGGCGATGCGTAAACCGAGATTGCCCGCGCGAAGCTCCCCGATGCCTTCATCCATCTCCAGGGCCGCGAGGGGATCGGACAAGATCACTCAATGCCCACGATCGACGCCAGCGGTCGCGACCCGGCGGGGCTCGCGCGCTGGTTTGCTCTCTTTCGCGACAGGCTGTTCCTGATGCTTGCGGCCGAAAAGCTCCAACCGATGGGAGGCGAGATCGAAGCCCAGCCGGTTGGCGATGGCCCTGATCGTCTGTTCCAGCTCGGGGTCCATGAATTCGATCACCCGGCCGCTATCGACATCGACGAGATGATGATGCGGGCCGGGCGTTGTGGGCTCGTAGCGGGCGCGACCGCCACCAAAGTCCCGCCGTTCCAGGATGCCGTTTTCCTCGAACAGGCGAACCGTCCGATAGACGGTCGCGATCGACATGCGATTGTCGAGGGCGACGGCGCGACGATACAGCTCCTCAACATCGGGATGGTCCTCGGCATCCGATAGGACGCTGGCGATGACGCGGCGCTGCCCCGTCATCTTCAGACCCTTTTCGATGCACAGCCGCTCGATACGCGACATCATCCTCTGTCTTCCGGCCTTATCGTCGCCTCCTGCGGATCCACGGCGCGAAACCACGCCATCGGTCGCCGGAACGTCCCGCGAGCGATCTCCCACCGCAGAACCACCCGCACCGGCGCCTTGCGGCACGAGCCGTGTTTCAGAATCCGGCGATCCGGCGTTTCCCATCCACCGTTTATAGGCGAGCGGAGGGAGGAGGCAAAGCGTGCTGCGGCCTGCACCGGGAAACACGCCCGCAATCAGGCACCGCGTGCTGCTTTGACCACGGCCGGACGGCCGGACGGCGCGCGCGGTTTGGTGCCGAGACCGATCTTCTTCGCGAGCGAGGACCGCTGGCGGGCGTAGTTCGGCGCGACCATGGGGTAGTCGGGCGGCAGACCCCAACGCTCCCGATACTGGTCGGGCTCCAGATTGTATGCCGTCTTGAGATGACGCTTCAGCATCTTGAGCTTCTTGCCATCCTCAAGACAGACGATGTAGTCGCCGAAAACGCTCTTCTTGATCGGCACGGCCGGCTGCGGCTTTTCGGTCGGCTCGACCTGAACGCCGACATTGGACAGGGCGCGATACACATCCTGGATCAAGGCTGGCAGACCTTCGGCGGACACCGTATTGTTTGAAACATGGGCAGACACGATCTGGGCGGTCAGCCCGAGTACGCTGGCTGTCGCTTTTTCGTCAGTCATTCTTCTTCTCCAAGCCGGATCGTGCCGGTCGTGATTTATTGCGCATCAGCCGTTGCTTCGGCATTTCAACACCCGGCAAGATTGGGCTCACCCATAGATGTACTCGGCGACCGCTATTGCAGGCTCAATCAATTCGGTCTCTCTCTACAGCCCGCCCGGCGATCTACGCAATATGCTTTTGTCACAGGCAAGTAACGCAATCGGATGATCCAGAACACTGCTTGTCAAAAACGAGTTCTCGACGTGACCAACGAGACCTGCCCGATGACCTTTGTGCGTACGCGTTTGGCGCTGGAACGACTTAGCCCCGGCGCGCTTCTTCAGGTGCGCGTGCGTGGCGCGGAACCGATGGACAGCGTGCCACGCATGGCCGCAAGCCAGGGGCACCGCATCATCTCCAGCACCGCCAGCCTGTCCGACCCCAGCGTGCTGGAAATCCTGATCGAACGCGGCGCCAAGGCCTGAGGATGTCCAAGCCACCGCGGCGCGTGGCGGTCGTGCTGCCGCCGCGCGAAGGTTTCGGGCCGCAGTCCGCCGGGGCGATCGGCTTGCTTCAGGAAAGACTTGCGCGCACCGAGATCACGGACGAACCCTCGTTTGCGGCGACAATCCTCGGAGCCCCGCAAAGCGGCCCGGTCTTCGACCTGCCCTATGTCGCGGTGCCGCTCCGCCTTTGGCCGCTCAGCACCGACGCCCGTTATGCCGCCGGGGTCGCGCAGGTTTTGAAGCCGATGCGCCCCGATCTGGTCGAGGTCCATAACCGGCCGGACCTCGCCGCCCGGCTCGCGCGACGCATGCCGCCGCGGCATATCGCGCTGTTTTTGCACAACGATCCCCGCACCATGCGCGGCGCCGATACCGCGCAGCAACGCACGACCCTCTCCGCCAAGCTCGGTCGGATCGTCTGTGTGTCGCAGTATCTGGCCGGCTGCTGGATGGAGGGCGTGAAGGGCGTGGGCGTGGCCGCGCCTGCCGTCTTGCCGAATTGTCTCGACCTCGCGCGATTGCCTCGACCCCTGCCGCCCGATGCCCGCGCGCGGACGATCCTCTTCACCGGCCGCCTGGTCGCGGACAAGGGCGCTGACAGCTTCGTCGCCGCCTGCGCGTTAGCCTTGCCGGCGCTGCCTGGCTGGCGGGCGGAGATGATCGGCGCCGACCGCTTCCGGCTGGATAGCCCCGAAACCCCCTTCACCACCGCCCTCCGCCACAAGGCGGAGGCCGCCGGCGTTACGCTGCTGGGCTATCAGGATCATGGGACGGTCATGGCCGCCCTGAGCCGCGCCGCCATTGCCGTTCTGCCGAGTCGCTGGCAAGAGCCCTTCGGTCTGGCGGCCCTGGAGGCAATGGCAAGCGGCGCGGCCCTTGTCACCACCGCGCGGGGCGGCCTCACGGAGTTGACGGAAGGCGTTTCGGTGACGATCGACCCCGAAGATCCCGCCGCCATCGCGCGCGCCATTCTCGCCCTCGCGGGGGACCCAGCCCATCGGGCGCGCCTCGCGGCTCAGGCTAGACATCGTGCGGAAGACTATGACGTGCGGGGCGCCCGCCGCCTGCTCGACCAATTGAGGATGGATATCCTGACGCCGTGATCCCCTTGCTCGCCTTTCCCATGATCCTCGACCGCATCGCGCTGGTCGCCATGCTGCTGGTGACGCCCGCGCTGCTCAATGCGCATGCCCTGGCGGATGCGCTGATCTCCCTCACCGCCGTCCTGTTCCTGGTCCAATGCGCGCGGGACGGTCAGTGGCGCTGGCTGCGCCAAGGCTGGGTGCCTTTCGCCATCGCCTGGTGGGTGTGGGAAATGCTGTGCTCGATCCCGGCGCCGCCTTTGCTCCAGGGCAGCTGGGCATCTTTCGGCCAAGCGGCGATGATGGTGCGCTTCTTCGTCTTCGCGGCGGCCCTGGAAAACCGGCTGCTGCGCGACCCGAAGCCGCGCCTCTGGCTGCGCTGGATGGTGCAGGCGGTCGCGGCCTATATCGGCATCCAATGCCTGTTCCAGTATGCGACAGGCCGCAACTTCTTCGGCTTCGGCCGCTGGGCGGATGGGGAACTCACCGGGCCCTTCTACAAGCCCCGCGCTGGGCCGGAGCTGGTGCGCATCCTGTTCCCCGCCGTGTTGCCGCCGGTGATGGCGTTGATCGCCCGCCGGGCGCTGATCGCGCGCATTGCCGGTGTCCTGCTCGCCGGCCTCGGCATCGCCGTCATGGTGCTGATCGGCCAGCGCATGCCGGTGCTGCTGACCGGCCTCGGCCTCATCGTCTCGGCGCTGTTGCTGCCGCGCCTGAGGCTGGTCGCCATCTCGGCCCTGGTCATCGGCGGTATCGTGCTCGCCGCCTCGCCCATCATTTCGCCGCCGACCTATTATCGGCTGGTCGAGAAGTTCAGCACGCAGATGGATCATTTCACCACCAGCCCGTACGGCCTGTTGCTCCGCCGCGCGGATGAGATCACCGAGCAGCATCCTGTTTTTGGGCGCGGGTTCGATGGCTTCCGCAACGGCTGCCCGCTGCCGCGCTATTGGGTCGGCTGGAACACCGCGACCACGCCGAATGACGGCGGGGGCCTGAGCACCTGCAAGCAACATCCGCATAATTTCTATCTTCAGGCGAGCACGGATGGCGGCTTTCCCGGCCTCGTGCTGTTCTGCCTTATGGTGCTCGCCTGGCTGCGGGATATGGGGCGCGGCTTATGGCGTCGGCCAGATGCCGTGCGCGTCGGGCTTTTTGCGGCTGCCCTTCTGCATCTTTGGCCGATCGCCTCGACCAGCGCCTTCACGAGCCTGCCCGTCAGCGGCTATTTCTTCGTCATTCTCGGCTGGGGATTGGCGGAGGCGCGTTGGCGTCAGCCCAGCCAGACCTCGCCGGTAACCGTAACCGCACCTATATCTGCCTAAAGCTTAGAGCCGGAGTTTCATCATGCCAGACACAGTCGCCCCCGCGTCCACAGGCACCGTCCGCTCGGATCTCGTTCCGGTCACGGTGCTCACGGGCTATCTCGGCGCCGGTAAGACGACGCTGCTCAACCGCATCCTGACCGAGAATCACGGCAAGAAATATGCGGTGATCGTCAACGAGTTCGGTGAACTCGGCGTCGACAACGACCTCGTCGTCGATGCCGACGAGGAAGTCTTCGAAATGAACAACGGCTGCATCTGCTGCACCGTGCGCGGCGATCTCATCCGCATCCTCAGTGGCCTGATGAAGCGCCGCGACAAGTTCGACGGCATCATCATCGAGACGACGGGCCTCGCCAATCCGGCGCCCGTCGCTCAGACCTTTTTCGTCGATGAAGGCGTGCGCGCCAAGGCGCGGCTGGATGCGATCGTGACCGTGGTGGATGCCAAGAACCTGCCCGCGCGCTTGGCCGACAGCGCCGAGGCCGCCGCCCAGATCGCCTTCGCGGATGTCATACTGCTGAACAAGGTCGATCTCGTCACGGTCGATGAGCTGACCGCCGTCGAGGCCCGCATCCGCGCCATCAACGCCCTCGCGCCGATCATCCGCTCCGAGAAGTCGGCGGTGTCGATCGAGGCCGTCATGGGCCGCAATGCCTTCGACCTCAGCCGTATCCTCGCTCTCGACCCCGACTTCCTGGAAAACGGGGACGAGCATGAGCATAACGAAGACATCGCCAGCATGAGCTTCACGGCCGCGCGGCCGATCGACCCCGACAAGTTCAATGGCTGGATCGGCGCGCTGCTCAACGCCCAGGGCGCCGATCTTCTGCGCACCAAGGGCATCCTGAACTATGCCAATGAGAATCGCCGCTTCGCCTTCCAGGCGGTGCATATGATCGCGGACGGGGATTTCATCGGTCCCTGGAAGGAAGGCGAGCCGCGCCAGAGCCGGCTGGTCTTCATCGGTCGCAACCTCAATCGCCCGCAACTGCGGCGCGGCTTCGAATCCTGCCAGGTCGGCTGAGCCGCATCGGATGAGTGGACTTCTCGCGCCTGCGCCCCAGCCGATCCTCAAGACGCGTGGCGTCCACCGATCGCTCGATGCCTATGTCGTCCAGGTTGCCTTCGATCGGGGCGGTGCCTTCGCGGCCTTCGCCTTGGGGGACGGCACGGTTCGCTTCGCGAACCTCACCGCCGCCGACGAGGATTGGGCGAGCGTCACGGTGCATGAGGGCGCGGTGCTCGGCATGGCCGCCGATGTGGTCGCCGGCAGCGTCGTCACCGGCGGCGATGATGGCGATTTTCGGCGCGTAAAGCCGGACGGCGATGCCAGCACCCTGTCCGATCTCGGCTCCAAATGGGTCGAGCAGGTGGTGAGCTTCGTGCCCGGGCGTGGGCGGGAGAAGGATGCCGCTCTGCTCGCCTGTGCCGCCGGCAAGCAGGTGCATATTTTCGACGCCGCCGGTCAGCGGATCAAGACGCTCGACCACCCATCGACGGTCACCGGCATCGCTTTCGATGCGCGCGGCAAGCGGGTCGCGGCCTCACACTATAATGGCGCGAGCCTGTGGTTCGTCGGTGCAAAGACCGATACGCCGCGCCGCCTGGAGTGGAAAGGCAGCCATACCAGCGTCGCTCTGCACCCCGATGGCGAAGCCGTGGTGACCACGATGCAGGAGAATGCGCTGCACGGTTGGCGTCTGTCGGACGGCCAGCACATGCGCATGAGCGGCTATCCCGCGAAGCCGTTATCCATATCGTTCTCGCGCACAGGTCGTTGGCTCGCCTCCTCCGGCGCGGATACGATCGTGCTCTGGCCGTTTTCCGGCGGCGGCCCGATGGGCAAGCCGCCGACCGAGTTGGCGGGCGGCGGGAATGTTCAGGTGATGCGGGTCGCCTTCAATCCACGCTCGGAGGTGGTGGCCGCTGGTTTTGCCGACGGCAGCGTCGTGCTGGCGGAGATCGAAAGCGGCCGGATTCTGCCCGTCGCCGCGCCGGGTCATGGGCCGGTATCGGCGCTGGCCTGGAGCGAGTCGGGCGGACATCTTGCCTTCGGCACCGAAGAGGGTTTCGCGGCCGTGGTGGATATGTCGAAGAAGTAGCCGGCGGAATGCGCTTCGCTTTTCCGCCACCCTCCTTCCTCATCCGCGCACTTGATGCGCGGATCCATGGGCGCCCATGGATCCACGGGTCAAGCCCGTGGATGACGGCGTAGAGATCATCGCCCAGCCAATCACCGCCCGCGTCGAAACTCCGGCTTCAGCGCCGTGTACAGCCCGCGATAGGCATCCAATCGCGGCGCATAAGCCTCCCGCAGCCGAGCATCCGGCGCAATCGTCTCGACCACCTTCGGCGCTTCTGCCCGCAGCGGACCGCCGGCGGCCATACGCCCCAAGCGCGCCGAACCGAAGGCCGCGCCATGCGCGCCCTCGGCATAAAGGTTCAGCGTCAAACCCGTCGCCGCCGCGATGATACGCGCCCATAGCCGGCTACGCGCGCCACCACCTATGAACCCCGCCTCGCCCACGGCAATGCCGGCGGCGTTCAGCGCCACAATCCCATCCGCCAGGCTGAAGGCCACGCCTTCCAGCGCCGCCTGGATGATCTGGGACCGCGTCGTGTCCGGCGTCATGCCGAACAGCACGCCGCGCGCCAGCGGATCATTATGCGGTGTCCGCTCCCCCGTGAAATAGGGCAGGAACAGCAGCGGGCTCGGGCCCGTGAAATTCGCCTCGGCCTCGGCCAGAAGTGCCGCGATATCCGTGCTGCCCGTGAGCCGCGCGACGGTTGCGAGGGCGCTGGCACCATTCAGGATCGCGGCCATCGCGGACCAGCGGCCCGGCAGGCAGTGGCAGAAGCTGTGAACGGCCTGCTCGGGCGCAGGCCGATAGCGGTCCGTCGCCACAAACACCTGGCCGGACGTGCCGAGGGACACGAAGGCGCGTCCATCCTCTACCACGCCGATGCCCAGGCCGCCTGCCAGCGTATCGCCGGCACCGCCCGCCATCACCACGCCCGGCGACAGGCCGAAACGCTGTGCCATTTCAGGCCGCACCACGCCCGTGGGCGTCGGGCTCTCCACCACCGGCGGCAGCAGGGCGCGATCGATGCCGAGGGTTGCGATGGCGCGGTCGCTCCAGGTGCGCGCCTGCTCGTCCAGCAGCCAGGTGCCGGCAGCGTCCGAGACATCCGTCACGCGATCGCCCGTCAGGTGCAGGCGCAGCACATCCTTGGGCAGCAGCAGATTCCGCGCACGATCCAGCGATTGCGGCTCATGGCGTTGCAGCCATAGCAGTTTCGGTGCCGTCAGCCCCGCCATGGCCGGCACGCCGAGGATCCGCGCGAGGTCGCCATCGCCCTGAAGTTCGGTCGCCTCGGCTTCGGCGCGGCCATCGTTCCACAGCATCGCCGGTCGCACTGGCTGGTCCGCCTCATCGAGCAGCACCAGACCATGCATCTGGCCGCTGAGACCGATTCCGGCCACCCGCGCCATAGCCGCCGGCTGTGTCGCGGCGAGCTGGTCGAGTGCCGCCGCAACGGCGACCCACCAACTGCCTACATCCTGTTCCGAGGCCAGGGGCATCGGATGGCTGGGCGCCGGCACGGGCACCGAGGCGGTGCCTAGCACGACCTCCGCCTCGTCCATGATCAGCGCCTTGACCGAGGAGGTGCCGAGGTCGATGCCCAGGAAGCAGGTCATGGCGGGCGGTTTTTACCGGCGCTCAACCTGAGAGACGTCACGCACCGCGCCGCGTGACGCGCTGGTCGTCATGGCCGCATAGGCTCGCAGCGCCGGCGATACATAACGGTCCCGATGCGCGGGCTTCCAGGCCTCGACGCCCTTCTCGTCCATGGCCCGCCGGCGATGGGCGAATTCCTCGTCCGTCAGATGGGCGCGCATGACCCGGTTCGGGATGTCGATATCGATCCGGTCGCCGTCCTGCACCAGGCCGATGGCACCGCCCTCGGCGGCTTCGGGGGAGATATGGCCGATCGACAGGCCCGATGTGCCCCCCGAAAAACGCCCGTCCGTGACCAGGGCACAGAGCTTGCCCAGGCCCTTCGACTTCAGATAGCTCGTCGGATACAGCATCTCCTGCATACCCGGCCCGCCCTTGGGGCCTTCGTAGCGGATGATGACCACGTCGCCGGCCTGCACCTGGTTGCCCAGAATACCCGCGACCGCGTCATCTTGGCTTTCGAAGATGCGTGCGGGGCCGGAGAAGACCAGGTTCGCGGCATCCACGCCCGCCGTCTTCACGATGGCGCCGTCGAGGGCGATATTGCCGTAGAGCACCGCGAGGCCGCCATCCGTGCTGAAGGCATGCGCGATGTCGTGAATAACGCCCGTCGCGCGATCAGTGTCGAGTTCCGCGAAGCGCTGATCCTGGCTGAAGGCGACCACGGTGCGCACGCCACCCGGCGCCGCGCGATACATCATGCCGGCGGTCCCTTCGGGATCGGCGCTGACGATGTCCCAGCGGTCGAGGGCGGCGGCCATGCTGGCGGAATGGACGGTCGGCAGATCGGTATGGATCAAGCCCCCGCGATTGAGTTCGCCGAGCAAGGCCATGATGCCGCCGGCCCGATGCACGTCTTCCATATGGACGTTGGCGACGGAGGGGGAGACTTTGCAGAGGTTCGGCACGCGGCGGGACAGGCGATCGATATCCGCCATGGTGAAGGGGATCTCCGCCTCCTGCGCCGCCGCCAAAAGATGCAGCACGGTATTGGTGGAACCGCCCATTGCGATGTCGAGAGACATGGCGTTCTCGAAGGCCTTGAAGGAGGCGATGTTGCGCGGCAGGGCCGAGGCATCGTCTTGCTCGTACCAACGGCGGGCAAGATCGACGATGGTCCAGCCAGCTTCCACGAAGAGCTTGCGCCGATCGGCATGGGTCGCCAGCAGGCTGCCATTGCCGGGCAGGCTAAGGCCCAGAGCCTCCGTCAGGCAGTTCATCGAATTGGCGGTGAACATGCCCGAGCAGGACCCGCAGGTCGGGCAGGCCGACCGTTCCTGCTGCTCGGCCTCGGCATCCGACACGCGCGGGTCGGCGGCAGCCACCATAGCGGTGATGAGGTCGGCGCGCTTGGTGACAGCGGCGCCACCGGTGCCGTCAGACTTGATCTTGCCGGCTTCCATCGGCCCGCCGGAGACGAAGATCGCGGGAATGTTCAGCCGCAGGGCGGCCATCAACATGCCGGGCGTGATCTTGTCGCAGTTGGAGATGCAGACGATGGCGTCCGCGCAATGCGCCTGGACCATGTATTCCACGGCATCGGCAATCAGCTCGCGCGACGGCAGGCTGTACAGCATGCCGGCATGCCCCATGGCGATGCCGTCATCTACCGCGATGGTGTTGAATTCCTTGGCGATTCCGCCGGCCTTATAGACTTCCTCGGCGACCAACTGGCCCATGTCCTTCAGATGGACATGGCCCGGCACGAACTGCGTGAAGGAATTGGCGATGGCGATGATGGGCTTGCCGAAATCGCCATCGCCCATGCCCGTGGCCCGCCAAAGCGCGCGAGCGCCCGCCATGTTGCGGCCGTGGGTGGAGGTTCTGGAGCGATAGGCAGGCATCGGCGCATTCCTCGTTTGGGTGGCGCCCCGAGGCGCCTTTGAGGAAAACCTACGCCCCTAGACGCCTTTTCGCGAGCCTCCTGGCCACGCCGCGCGCGAAACTCTGCCCCACGGCGTGATCAGGGGGCTAGACCGTCGCGGCCTCTTCCTTCGTCATCCGCGCACTTGATGCGCGGATGACGAAGTAGCAGTCGTCGGCCACCCAACCTACGGCTCCAGATGAACGTGCTCGTCCTCGATCGAGAAGCCGATCTTCATCGTGACCTGAAAATACCGAACCTTGCCGTCCTCGATCTGGCCCCGCGTCTCGACAACTTCGAACCAGCGGATGTGGCGAATGGTCGCCGAAGCCTTGGTGACGGCGGATTGGATCGCATCTTCGATGCTCGTCTCGGATGATCCGACAACTTCGATGACGCGATAGACATGGTCGGTCATGGGGCGGGCTCCATTGCTCGGCAAATGCCAGGAAGCCCTTATCTTGGGCGGCAGGCCCGAACCTCAACCCGCCTTGCGTCCCGCCGCAAAAGCCGCAACATCGGTGGCAGGACGATGCAGGACGGAGAGGCACGATGCAGCAGGAAGAACTCGTCTTCGTCGGAACTTGCGATTTCGCAGGCCTGGTGAGGGGCAAAGGCTTTCCGGCGGCGGAGCTGGACCACCGGCTGCGCCAGGGCGTCGGCAATACCGGCTCCAACATCATGATCTCCGCCTTCGGCACCATCCTGTCGTCGCCCTTCGGCACGGTCGGGGACGTGGTGCTCATGCCAGACCCCACGGCCGGCGTGCAGATCCCCTTCGATGAGGGTGCGGCCGAGCATTTCTACCTCGCGGATCAACAGATGCTGGACGGCAGCCCCTGGTGCTGCTGCCCGCGCGATTTCCTGCGCCGCGCCCTGACTGCGCTGGAAGCCGAGGCCGGGCTGACGGTGAAGGCGGCCTTCGAGCAGGAGTTCGTCTATACCGGCGTCGAGGATCGGTTGGGCGCGAGCTATGCGCTCGATTCCTTCCGCCGGCAGGGCGTCTTCGGGGAAAGCCTGATCGGCGCACTGCGGGCGGGCGGGCTCACGCCGGATTCCTTTCTGCCGGAATACGGCCCCCGCCAGTTCGAGGTCACGATCAAGCCGACGATGGGCCTGCGCGCCGCCGATGAGGCCGTCATCATGCGGGAAATGATCCGGTCGGTGGCGCATCGCCTCGGCCACAAAGCCATCCTGGCGCCAATGATCGAGCCGGAGGGTATCGGCAACGGCACCCATATCCATCTCAGCCTGTGGGACCGGGATCGCACACCGGCGTCCCATGATGCCTCCGCGCCCTATGGCATTTCCGCCCGCATGGCGCCTTTCGTTGCCGGCATCCTGCATCATCTGCCGGCACTGACCGCCATCACCACGCCCTCGGTCGCGTCCTTCTACCGTTTGCAGCCCAATCGCTGGGCCCCTGTCTGGGCCTTGCTCGCGCGACAGGATCGTGGCGCGGCGTTGCGGGTGGCACCGGTCTTCCCCGGCGCACCGGACCGCGCAGCGGCGCAGTTCAATGTCGAGTTTCGGGTCGCCGATGCTGCCGCCAGCCCCTATCTCGCCCTCGGCGCCCTCATCCATGCCGGGTTGGACGGCATCCGCAAGGGCATGACTTTGCCGCCGGAACAGCCCGAGTTCTGGTCCATGAGCGAAGAGGCGCGCGACGCGGCCGGCATCGCCGTACTGCCCCGCACGCTTGATGCGGCGCTTGACCAGCTGGAAGCGACGGAGGCCGCGCAGGATTGGTTCGGGCCGGTGATGCTCGCGGCCTATCTGGAGTTCAAACGCTCCGAGATCGCGGCCCTCGCCGACTTGGAACCCAGCGATATCTGTGACCGCTATGCCGCCATCTATTGAGGATCTGCGATGAAGAGTTTTGGCCTGAGCCGTGACGTGCCGATCGTGCCGTCGCAAGCCGCAATTCTGTTTATCGATGTGCAGAACTATGTGATGCGGGACGGCGGCGAATATGTCGGTATGGACGAGGCCGCGAAAGACGCACGCTACGGCTATTTCTTCGACGCGCTGGAAACGCGTGGCCTACCCAATATGCAGCGCCTGCAAGCGGCCTGCCGCACAGCGAAGATCGAAGTGATGTACACGGTCATCGCCAGCCTGACGCAGGATGGGCGGGACCTCAGCCTGGATTACAAGATCAGCGGCTTGTTCTGCCCCAAGGGGTCGCACGACGCGCAAGTGGTAGACGCGCTGGCGCCGCTGCCCGATGAAATCGTCATCACCAAGACCTCATCCTCGGTCTTCATTTCCACCAATATCCATTATGTGCTCGGCAATCTTGGTATTCGTTCACTGATCATCGCGGGTGGATTGACCGATCAATGCATCGATTCGGCGGTGCGAGATGCCTGCGATCTAGGCTATCTGGTGACGCTTCCGACCGATGCCTGCGTGACGCAGAGCCAGCAGCGGCACGAAACGTCACTCGCCAATAACAAGGGCTATTGCAGGCAAGTCACGACGGCCGCTTTGGTGGCGGAGATTGAGGGATCGACTTAGACGTTTTCACCGTCATCCACGGGCGCCCGTGGGCCCACGGGTCAAGTCCGCGGGTGACGTATACTATGTGGTGACGCCTTAACCCTTCTGCGCCGCCAACAATGTCTGCACGGCAGGCCGCTCTTCCATCCGGCGCTTGTGGTCAATGAGGGCAGGGAAACGCGCCGGGTCCACGCCATCCCCCACCATCCATTGTTCGACGGTGTACAGATAAGGATCGCAGATCGAATAGGTGTCACCCATCACCCAAGGCCCCTTGAACAAGCTGTCCTGAATAAGGTCGAAGCTCGCCGTCACCGTCTCCGGAACTTTGTGCTTCATCTCCGCGATGCACGCGGGTTCATTCGCCCAGCGACTGCCGCGATTCTTCATCGAATGCGCGACATGATGGGTCGAACAAAGATACGCATTGAAGGACTGGATCTGTGCGATGGCGAAGATGTCGGCAGGCAGCGCAAGCACGGACTCCGGATAGGCTTGCGCGATATAGCCGAGGATCGCCGGCGTCTCCGTCAGAAGGCCTTGATCGGTCACCAGGGCCGGAACCCGACCCTTGGGGTTGATGGCCAGGTAGTCGGGCTGGCGCTGATCGCCCGCGCCCATGTTCACGCGAATGCCGTCATACACGGCACCCACCTCCTCCAAGGCGATGAAAGAGGCGATCGCACAACTCTGAGCATGGTAGTAGAGTTTCAGCATGAGATGGTCCCCCCTTCTTTTCAGCGCCCGGCCAGAATAACGAAGCTATACAGAAAGTGCAGCAGTGGGTTACGCATGACCTCGTCTGGCGCGCCCGGCGGGGGCGGTTTGCCCACCATCTGCGTTTGCCGATATTGGGTAGCGCTGAACCAAGGCGAAGGGTCGAATTCCCGGGCCGCACCCACCGTCAGATAATGCGCAAAAATGTCGCGAGCCCGCCCCAGTTCGGCCGCGTAGGTCGTCACGTAGAAAGAAATATCGAACAGCGGCAGCGGGCTCACCCGGCGATCGCGTCTGTTCTCCAGGTAATGGCGGAGAGGAGATTCCTGGGCCGCGATCCCATAGGCGGTGCGATACCAGTCCGGATCGAAATAGAGGCTGGGTCGATAACCCAGCGCCTCCCCCTGCACGAGGTAATGGCATAGCGGGCTCATGCTATCGGGCGGCGCATAGCGGTCGCGGTACCAGCGGCCGTCGAAATAGGCGTTGGGCCGACGGTATTCTGCCCAGCCGTGGTTGATGTAATGATCGACCGCGCTCAATCCCGATGCATGCACATCGGGTCCGTTGATGAAATAGTAGTTCTCATCGACCAATTGGGACGCGCGCAGGATCTCCGCCTCGTCGCGTGGCAGCCGCCCTTCCCGTCTACCCGCGATGAGGTAATGGTCGGTCGGGTCCACCCCGGCATCACCCACATCGGGATAGCGGCGAAGATAGAAATCGATATCGACCGGCGCGAACCGGCTTAGGCTTTCGCTGGGCATGACATCCACCGCCGATATCCCTTCCGTAACGAAATTGACGGATCGGGGTGCTTGGCGCAAGACATCGCTCATGGGCGGCTAATCTTTCCAATGGCGAGATAGAGGACGGAGGCGACGAGGGCCGAGCTGATGAAGCTGAGATCCACGCCCTGGGCAATATTGGCAAGCGGCCCCACGAACAGGCTCGTATTGGTGAACAGCAACCCGATGCCCACGCCCAACACCCAGGCGATGACGGCGGCGGCATTGAAACCGCCCCGGTACCAGTAGCGTCCGCCTTGCCGATGATGGGCAAAGGCTTGCAGATCCTGTGCGTGGAAGCGGCCCCGATGCTGCACCCATCCGATGATATTGATCATGATCCACGGCGTGACCAATACCGTCACGATCGCACACAATGCCAGGATCGAGTCCGTGAGGTTGAAGACAACGAGACCGACATAGCCCACGGTGAGGCCGACTGCGCCGAAGATCAGCCCGACCTGGGCGCGCTGCATGCGCCACAGGATGGCGTGGAGATCGAGCGTGCCGTTATAGACGACCATGCCACCATTGCTGACATTGCCGATGAGGCCGATCACCAGGATGGGCACGATCAGGGCGAGTGGCACGTTCGTGATCATCAAGCTCGTGACTGCGTTGGCGTCCTGCACGCCGAGGCCGATGATTTCCCCACAGGTCAGGGCGATGACACAGCCGGCAATCATGCCGAGCAGCGACCAGCCGAACAGGGCGCGCGGCTTGCTCGCGGACGGCGTATAGCGCGCATAATCCCCCGCGAAGGGCGCATAGGAAATGGCATTGGCGATTTGCGTGGTCATCGCAATCGCCCAGGTCGCCCAGAAACTGCCAAGCATGAGTTTTGGCGCGGCCTCAGGCGGATCCCAATGGATCAGCACGAAATAGACCAGCAGCGCCAGGCAGATCATGCTGGCCACAGCGGTGAACTTCTCATAGGCGACGATCGTCGCATGACCCAGGATGCCGAAACCCAAGGTAATCACAGCCATGATGATCAGCGCGACGGTCAGGATCGGTCCCGTGGTGGGCCAGCCGAACAGCCTGTGCAGGCCTTGCAGAACCGGCGGCGTGCTGATCCACAGCACCAGGGCGAAATAGCCGAGGTCAATGACCTGGGTGATGAAGGACCCGACATAGCGGCCACGAATGCCAAAGAAGGCGCCGCTGCTGACGGTGCTATTGGTCCCTGTGCGCGGACCGATGATCGCCATGCCGGCCACGGCCAGGGACCCGAGGATGGTGCCGACCACGATCGCCGTAAACGAATGCCACCAGTTCAGGCCAAAGGCGACCGGCAGCGCGCCGAGCACGATGGAGCCATAGGTGATCTGCGTTCCGAAAAAGACCCAGGCCAGATCCCGCGGTTTCGAATGACGCTCGGAGTCTGGAATGAAGTCGATACCGCGCGTCTCGATGCGGCCGACGATGTCGATCGCAGCATCTTTGGCCAGAGGTCGCGTGGTCATCCCATCTCCTGCAAGGCATCAATCTTTGGAACTGACGCTGCATGCATGATCTTGAAGCGCCTCGCCACTGCCCATATCGCCATGGGCGGGGTCGGCGCGATCGTCGAGCAAAATAAAGCCGGTCTCGGGCGCCCCGACCAGCACGAGGGTATGGAGCCCCATGGCGGCACGGGCGCCCGGCTGCTTGGCTGCCAGAAGCTGGAAAGGATTGGCATCCCCGAGGGCGACACCGGGGATCCGCATCGCCTGGTACGTATGCCCGGCCAGACCCTCCGGGAAGGGTGCCCAATCCGGGCCGATCGCCGTCATGTGCCGCGCAAGACTATCCCGCACGTCTCGCCGGATGCAGTCCATATGAATATGCAACTGCTGCTGGGTGCGCCCGTCGATGGAATTGATGGCGAGGCTGAGGTCCTGCCGGGGTAGGGGCTTGGGCAGCTTGGATTGCACCAGGCCCATCTGGCCCCAGGCATCGGCGAAGTAATTGGCCGCACCGGGTGCCAGAAGTGCCGGGCTCTCGATTCCGGTCAGCCGTGTCGTCGGGATCAGCAGATATTGCGTGGCGCCGACGATATCCTTCAGGATCGCATAGCCAGCCGGGAGATCCACGCGGGCACAGGGCGCGGGTTGCGCATTCTGCGTCTGATCCACCACGCAGCGATTATGGACGATCTTCCACAGGATCATGGGGTCGCTCGCAGCGCCGAGGAACAGGATCGGCACTGACACCACCAGCAGTGCGGCCGCGCCGATCACCCAGCGGCGCCAGCCCCAGTTCACCCATCGCCACAAACTTCGCGCACCCATGATCCTGGTTTAGCCCAGGTCGCCCCGGCGTGTCTTGCGGTCCTCCGCGACATCCTCATGTCACAGCCAGACCAATTTTGAAGGCCGCGCTCATGACGACTGAGACTATCCTGCTCCTCTGCGCGGTCGTCTTGGGCCTCGTGCAATGCCTCGCCACAGGCGTCGGCGTCAGCGCCAGCCTCGGCTACGACTACAGCGCAAGCCCGCGCGACGATCAGAAACCGCTGAGCGGCGTGCCAGGGCGCGTCAAACGCGCCTATGCCAATTTCATGGAGACCTTCCCCTATTTCGCGGCCTTGGTGCTGCTGGGGGCGGTGCTCCATCGCCACTCCCTGCTGACGGTGCTTGGCGCGCATCTCTATTTCTGGGGTCGCCTAGTCTATTGGCCGCTTTATGTCGCCGGAACCCCCAAGGTCCGCTCCCTGGTCTGGGTCGTGTCCATCCTCGGCATCGTGCTTCTGCTTATCGGCGTTGCGTAAG
Source organism: Acidisoma sp. PAMC 29798 (assembly GCF_030252425.1). GTDB lineage: Bacteria > Pseudomonadota > Alphaproteobacteria > Acetobacterales > Acetobacteraceae > Acidisoma > Acidisoma cladoniae. The sequence goes on from NZ_CP126994.1 coordinate 3,863,863, forward strand.
ATATTCGTTGCCCCTCATGCCGCACTGCGGTATGAGGCGGCCAGATTGTTCGCGGGATGCGCGAACGGTGATCCTCGTTCCACCGCTGCCTTCGGTTCTTTTGCCGGAGCAGTTTCGGGTTTCATCTTTTTCCGAACGATCTTTTTCCGAACCCGTTCCGCTCCGCATCGCGCGTTGAGCATGGACACGAACCGCCCCAACTCTGTTCGGGCGGCGTGGAGACATTTTTGACCAATTCCGTTCCGACGACCACACCGACGTTTGAATCCCTCGGCCTGATCGAGCCCATCCAGCGCGTTTTGAAGGAGCTTTCCTTCACGACGCCGACCCCCATTCAGACCGGCGCTATCCCCGAAGTCCTGAAGGGCCGCGATCTTCTGGGCGTCGCCCAGACCGGCACCGGCAAGACCGGCGCCTTCGCCCTGCCCATCATCCAGCACCTGCTCGCCAGCAAGGTTCGCCCGCGCCCGTACGGCACGCGCGCCCTGATCCTTGCCCCGACGCGCGAACTCGCTCTCCAGATCGAAGAGAGCATCAAGCGCTTCGCCGCCGGCCTTGGCCTGCGGACCGTCGTTATCCTCGGCGGCGTCGGCCGTAGCCCGCAGGTCCAGCGCATGCAGCGCGGCACCGACATCGTCGTCGGCACGCCGGGCCGCATCAAGGATCTGATGAGCACCAAGGAGCTGCTGCTCGACCAAGTCAGCCACTTCGTGCTCGACGAAGGCGACCAGATGCTCGACCTCGGCTTCATCCGTGACATCCGCTCCATCATGGCGGCCCTGCCCGCCCAGCGGCAGTCGATGCTGTTCTCGGCCACCATGCCGGCCGAAGTCGCCAAGCTCGCCAATAGCCTCCTGCGTGACCCCGTGCGCGTGCAGATCGCCAGTGAGACGACGACGCCGGAGCGCATTGAGCAGCATGTCCATTTCGTCGATGCCTCGGGCAAGAAGCATCTGCTGGTGAACCTGCTGCGTGATCCCGCCATGCAGCGCGTCATCGTCTTCACCCGCACCAAGCGCGGCGCCGACAAGGTGACCGAGCATTTGGAGACGGCCAATATCCAGGCCGAAGCCATGCATGGCAACAAGAGCCAAGCCGCGCGCCAGCGTAGCCTAGAGCGGTTCCGCAACGGCCAGGCGCGGGTGCTCGTCGCGACCGATCTCGCGGCACGCGGCATCCATGTCACCGGCATCACGCATGTCATCAATTACGAACTGCCGAATGAGCCGGAGGCCTACGTCCATCGCATCGGCCGCACCGCGCGCGCCGGCGCCTCGGGCATTGCCTTCGCCTTTTGCGACCCCAGCGAGCAGGGCTTCCTGCGCGCCATCCAGCGGCTGACGGGCGTCGTCATGCAGGTCGCCGGTCCTCGCCCGGTCTCCTCGACGGGTCATGCCGCCGATATCGTGCCGATCCGTCCCGCCTCGTCCGAAGCACCGCGTGGAAACGGCGAGCAGGAGCGTCCGAAGCATCGCGGTCGCCGCTCCGGCTCGGGCCGTCGTCCCCGCCAAAGCCAGGCGGCGTAAAGCCGCCTCTGGTCAGGAGACCTCGCGGTACTTAGGAGAAGCGCTCCTCACCGCGAGTGCCCCCGATGGCCGTCTATACCGAAGTTTCCGACGATGCGCTGGCCGCCTTCCTCACCGCCTATGATATCGGTGAGGCGGTGGCGTTTCGCGGCATCGCCGAGGGCGTGGAGAACAGCAATTACATGCTGCGCACCACGACCGGGGACTTCATCCTCACCCTGTATGAAAAGCGCGTCGATCCCGCCGAACTGCCCTGGTTCCTGGGGCTGATGGAGCATCTATCGACGCAGGGCGTTACCTGCCCGCAACCGGTGCCTGGGCGGGACGGCAGCGCGCTGCGCATGCTGGCCGATCGCCACGCCGCCATCACCACCTTCTTGCCTGGCGTCTGGCCTCGCCGCCCGCAGCTCGCCCATTGCGGACCTTTGGGCGAAGCCTTGGGCGGCCTGCATGCCGCCGGCGCCAGCTACACGCCGGTGCGCCCCAATGCGCTGGGTCCTGAGGGCTGGGCGCCCTTGCTGGCGCGCAGCCTGAGCCGCGCCGATGAAGTGGCGCCCGATCTCGGCGCCGAACTTTCCGCCGTTCTGGACCGTCTTCGCGCCGCCTGGCCGCAAGACCTGCCGGTCGGCCAGATCCATGCCGATCTTTTTCCCGACAATGTCTTCTTCCTCGATGGCCGCATTTCCGGCCTCATCGATTTCTATTTCGCGGCGACGGATATCCTCGCCTACGACCTCGCCATATGCCTCAATGCCTGGTGTTTCGAGGCCGACGGCGCCTTCAACGTGACGCGCGGCCGGGCGCTGATTTCAGGCTATCAGGCGGTGCGTCCGCTAACCGACGCCGAGGGCGCGGCTTTGCCGGTTCTGGCCGAGGGCGCGGCACTGCGGTTTCTGCTGACGCGGCTGTACGACTGGCTGTACCGGCCGCCGGGCGCCATGGTGACGCCCAAGGACCCCATGGAATATCTGCGCAAGCTTCGCTTCCATCGCCATGCCACGGGGCTCGCCTCCTATGTCGGATGAGACGATGCCGCCCGCCGCACAGACGGGCGTCTTGGTGCAGGTCTGGACCGATGGCGGCTGCAAGCCCAATCCGGGACCGGGCGGCTGGGCGGCGATCCTGAAATTCGGCACGGTCGAGCGGGAACTGACGGGCGCCGAGCCGGTGACCACGAATAACCGGATGGAGCTGACGGCGGCGGCCGAGGCGCTGGAGGCATTGACGCGTCCTTGCACGGTCGTTCTTCACACCGACAGCGAGTATTTGCGGAACGGGATCACGCGCTGGACCACCGGCTGGGTGCGGCGTCGGTGGAAGAATGCCGCCGGCGATCCGGTGGCCAATATCGACCTCTGGCAGCGCATCCTGGCAGCGGCCCAGCGCCACGAAATCGATTGGCGCTGGGTGCGCGGCCATTCCGGGGATGTGATGAACGAACGCTGCGACGTGCTCGCCACCAAAGCACGCGAAGATTTGGTTGGATAACTTTGCAACGGATGAGGTGGCGTCTGCCATCTAACCCGAAACAGAAGGTGCAGTCGCAAGTGACACGCTTGAGTTCAAAACGGGTGGTGACCTATGCCGTGGCGGATATCCACGGCCGGCTAGATCTGCTGCGCATCCTGCTTGACATGATCACGGCCGATGCCGCCGCACGCGGGGCACGCGCCAAGATTGTTTTCACAGGCGATTATATGGATCGGGGTCGCGACTCCTATGGCGTCGTCGAGCGTCTGATCGCCGGGGCGCGACGAGGATGTGTTTCTTTGTCTGCGCGGCAATCACGACGATCTCTTCGTACGCAGTGTCACTACGGGATCCAAGGTGCCCGACTGGGCGTGGTTCCTCTTCGACCACACCATCGAAAGTTACAAAGTCGACACGGATGGGTTGGCGATGAGCGATCGGCTTCGTCGCCATGTGGACTTCATCTCCACCCTGCCGCTGACGCATGACGACGGCAAATATCTCTTCGTGCATGCTGGCATCAGACCCCATGTGTCCCTCGCGGATCAGGAGGAGCAGGACCTCCTCTGGATCAGGGAGGAGTTTCTCGACTACGCGGGCTCGCTCCCCCGCCGCATCGTCCACGGCCATACGATCATCGGCGATCGCCCGATCTTCACGGCCAACCGGATCTCGGCCGATACGGGCGCCTTCCGCTCCGGCTTCCTGACCGCCATCGTGCTGGACAAGGGTGAGGAGAGCTTCCTTCAAGCCGTGGGTGAACGCGATGACGGCGCCATCGAACGCGAACGACGCCTCACGGCCGCGATGCTGAACGGAAGCCTGCCTGCCAATCTCGATCGTAGACCGGGGTTTCTCAGAGCGACGATGACGCCGACCCTCGTCGCGCTCAGCTGAGAGTCGTCGATCAGGCTCGCAAACGACCGATCCTGACCTTGCCCCCTGAAATGCCCTCGCTTTGAAGTTAGGGTCCGTCCAACAGTGCTCTGCACCCAATCTTTGGAGCGGTCGAGGGTAGAGTTTCGGGCCTGTTTTCACGATGACGGGCTGGGTGCGCCATCGGGATTTTGCAGTGAGATCGGTGACCTGTTGCCAATCGCGCCGTGTGGGCGAACCTCATTGTAGTAACTGCGCCAAGCCTCCAACTTTTCCTGCGCGTCTGCAAGCGTCAGGAACCAGTGGGCGTTTAAACATTCTGCTCGTAAGCGGCCGTTAAAGGCCTCGATGAAGGCGTTGTCTGTCGGCTTGCCGGGCCGTGAGAAATCCAGCGTGACGCCGTTGGCATAGGCCCATAGGTCGAGGTCTCGGGAGATGAACTCGGACCCTTGGTCCACGCGGATCGTCTTGGGATAGCCCACCGCGGCGCAGGTCTGCTCAAGGGCGGCAACCACGTGCTCGGCCCGGTAGCTGAACCGTGGATCGACGATCGGCGAGAAGCGAGAGAACGTGTCGATCACCGTGAGCACCCTGATCTTCCTTCCGGTTGCCAACTGGTCGTGCACGAAGTCCATCGCCCAGGTCTCATTGGGTTGCGTGGCGGGTTGCCGGTCATCCCGGAGCTTTGCCTTGACCCGCCGCTTGGGCGTCTTATTGCGTAATTGAAGACCTAATTCATTGTAAATCCTATAAACCTTCTTGGCGTTCACTCGCCAGCCCTCTCGGCGGAGCATCACATGCACACGGCGGTAGCCGTACCGCACGCGGGTCGCACAAATGTCTTTGATCCTAGCCTCGATTCCGGCCTGGTCGTGCCGACGGGACTTGTAGTGGTAGGTGGAGGTATCAACTTCGAGAACCCGGCAGGCCCGCCGGATCGAGACATCCCACTCGCCACACATTCCGTCGACCAGCTTGCGCTTGCGAGCAGGCCCTAGAGTTTTCGGCGGATCACGTCCTGCAGCATCTCGCGATCCAGCGACAGGTCAGCCACCAGCTTCCGAAGCTTTGCGTTCTCGTCCTCAAGCAGCTTCAGCCGCCGCATCTCCGTCGGCAGCAGCCCATCGTATTTCTTCTTCCAGTTGAAGTAGGTCGCCTGACTGATCCCGGCCTTCCGGCAGATGTCCGTCACAGGGATCCCGTCGGCTCCCTGCTTCAGGATGAATGCCTTCTGCGCGTCCGAAAACTTCGATGCCTTCATCGTTCTCCGCTCCTCCCAGCCAGGGAAGAATGGCACGGAAAACTCTACCTAAAAACGATCCAGTTTGCGGGGAGCAGATCAACAGGAGACGGATGACGAAGCGATCGAGGTTCACGCAGGAGCAGATCATCGGCGTGCTGAAGGAGCGTCAGTCGGGTGCAACGGCGGCCGATTTAAGCCGCAAACACGGGATCAGTGACGCAACATTTTACACGTGGCGATCGAAATACGGTGGCATGGAGGTCTCTGACGCCCGCAAGCTAAAGGGCTTGGAGGATGAGAACGCCAAGTTGAAGAAGCTTCTTGCTGAATCGATGTTGGACGTGTCGACACTGCGGGCGATTCTGTCAAAAGCAGATCGATGAAAGAGGTCATCTTTTAGATGTTTCGGTAGCAACTCATACCTCGACTAGGGTGGGATATCATCGTCAACGAGGGACGCTCGCCAGCCCTGACTCCGCAAATTGCGTCGCGAGCGACGGCGCCTGGCCCACATAAAGATCCATCACCATCCGCGCTTTTCCGCGCATGGCCGGTTGCGCGCGTAAGAGAGCAGCAAACTCGTGCGGATGGCCGAAGATCCGCTCGGCATAGGTCTGGAAATCGTTCTCGATCCCCGTGAGACCAAGCGCCGACACGAATCCATTGCGATGCAGCGCCCCATCCCCATCGCGGCCATGGGGGTCGCGCAACTCGGCCCGATAGCTCCCGACATCGCCATACTGGAAGCCCGGTGGGTTGAAGGCCCGCCAGGCCGCATCATTGAGCGGCGCCTTCAACAGAAACAGCGCCGCCATTTCGTCATGCAGGGAATCCACGTCGAAACCTGCGTTCTCGCTCGCCTCCTCGCAATTCAGCGCGATCAGGCCCGGCGCGTGAAAGCCGCCGATCCGAATGTTCCAGGCATCAATCCCATCGGCGAGCGCCACCTGCCCCACGAGGGACGTGACGAGCGCTGCGGGATAGGCCTGGAAGGCAGTAACCACCGCCTGAAGGCAGGCCGCTTCGTTCAGCGGCGATAGATCCTGCATCGTGACAGGTCTCTGCGAAGTCGCCACCAAGGGTACGATGCGCGTCTCCAACGCGGTCTCGATCACCGTGACATGCCAGCGGCTTGCGATCTCGGCGCGGAGTGTTGCGCCACCATCCGCCGCCCAGGCCGGCAGGGGGCACAGCAAGGGTGCCACCGCCAGACAACACGCGCGCCAGCCCCCGCGCAGGGCGGTCAATGGGCGAAGGCCCGGGCGGTCATAGCACTGGCGGCGGAGAAGGATGCAGGGTCGACCTCCGCATCCGCGCCCCAGGTCACGACATTGCTCGCGAGTGTCGCGAGCACCAGGATGGCGGCACCGGACAGCAGCACGGTCGGGTTATCCCACCACGCTTTAGAGGTTTCGCCCGTGGTCGCGACCTGAACGCCCGTCTGGCTTTGCGGCGGCGCGATGGTAGCGAAGTTGTTAGCGGGGGGTGCGACGGTCGCAAAACTACGCGCTCGCGCGGCGTCAGGACCCGGCGGCTTGTGCATCTTCATGCGGATATCAAGCGTGATCGTGAGCGTTTCGGCCACATAGAGGATGGTCGGCGGCAACCTGCCGGCGAGCTTGGGCGACGTGAATTTCGCGCGAATGGCGGGCATGGGATTGCCACTGTCGAAGGCGACGCCGACCGCGACGAGATTGGGCGGAGCGCCGACCGCGTTCGTGGTCATCAGATTCTCGTAAGTCACGCGATTCGTCTGCGCATTCCAGGTGACTTTTCCGCTATTGACTAGCTGCACGAGCGCGTTGTCGGTCTGATGTTTCGCCGCAAGTTCGAAACCCGTGTTGGTAAAGGTCAGAAGGTCGATCTGTTTATCGACCCAGATGTAAATTTGGCCGGTGAACTTCGCTTCAAACTCGAATTCCGCACTCTCGCCGACAATCGGGGGAAGAAGCTCGAGATTGTATTTGAAGGCGAAGCTGTTCAGATGTGTCCGGTCTTTGTTGCCGGATAAGGTCGGGAACGTGGGCGGGCGGGACGGTGTTTGGGGCCGAGGCGGAACAGGCACGCGCGGCGCCGCTGTTTCCGTCGCGGCCTGCGTGGCGGCATTGACGGTCGGGCGCGTCACTTGCGCGGGATGACGAAAGTCAACGTTATTCGGCAAATGCGGCGGATGTTCAGACACGCGCGGCGGCAGGAAAATGCGCGTTCCGACCCGCAGCTTGTTCGGGTCCTTCAGGGTGGCGACGCGACCGTGGCGTCGTGTCGCGTTATAGGCGAAAATCTGGGGCCATAAGGACGCACGGCCAAAATGCCGCTGCGCAATGGCGGACAAACTATCCCCCGGCTTGATGATATAGACCTCGACACCCATTTACATCGGCCTTTCAATGACGATGATCGCGATACGATGATAACACAAGCAAGCCTGTATTGCGCTGCGGCGGCGCTCATCGCTGCACTTTACTTTCACTTCGCGTTACGATTTGCCGTTGTCGCAAAACGAAAGTTTCGCCTCCCGACGATGGGTTGGGCGATGCTACCCGTGATCGCGCTGACCATCGGGCTGCTTTATCTTGAAGGTGTCATCATTCACGTGTGGCTGCCGGCACTGGAAGGAGACATTGGCGGTGCGAGCTTGCTTGGCCTGGGCATCGGGCAACTGGTCTCTCGTCCGGGGGGCGGCTTACGCATGGGTTTCGGGTCTGGTAGCGACGATAGCGATTTCGATGGCGACGGCGACGGCGACGGCGGAGGAGATGGACACTGACGGATGCGCACGCGTCAGATCGGGTTCGGAACCCAGCCCCAATAGTCATTGACCAAATCGGCGACCGTCTTTTCAATTTGGTAGGTCTGGTTGCTTCTCAGCGCGCTGGCGTATCCTGGCGTCCCAGTATCGGAGGGTGCCTCGCACATCGTGAATAGCCCATAGCACCACGTATAGATCACGGAATGGCCCTTCAAGATCTGATTGCGTGTTTCTCGCTTCAGCCATTGGGTCTGGAACCGGGCATTTGTGCTCGTATCCACCAATGCGATCTGCACTCCGGGGAACTCGGCCATCGCTCTTTGCTGCCCGGCCGCGTCCTCCTTCGTGTGGGATGGGTCAAAGATGCCTGTGGCGTTGCCAACACTATCGACGATATTGGGAATATTGCCGTGGCGGCCAGTGAAGACCGTGTACTGTTTCACGCCCTCTTTCGACAGTCGGCTGATCAGCGGCAGCCATGAATTGTCGCCCACGATCGTCGCCGATACATACAGCTTGCCGATCTTGACCCAGGGGCAGTCCTGATCCCTGACTGGGCCTGAATGCAAACTCAGATTGATGAGATTGGGTCTGGCGGCGTCACGCGCGCTCAGCACGCGAAGGGTGGGGGCAGTTGGCATAGGTCAGATCCTTCCTGCTTGGTCGTTGGTCTAAGTGGTGGTGACGACAACGGCTGTCACGTTGTCGCGCGCCTTGTGCCGCAGTGCCGCCGCAACCAGGGTGCGCGCGGCATCGCCCCCCTGTTCCAGACAACGGCGGATCAACGCTTCATCCAAGGCGCGCGTTAATCCATCAGTGCATAATAGGAAGCGGTCGTAGGGCATCACCTGCCCGACACGCTTTTCGAGCATCAGCGATGCACTGCCCGCCCCCACGGCGCGGGTAATGACATGCGCTTCCCGATGGCTTTCCGCCTCACGTTCATCGATCGTGCCGGCGTCGATCATTTCCTGGACCACGCTATGGTCATGCGTCAGCCGAATGAGCGCCCCATCGCGCAACAGATAAATCCGGGAATCACCCGCCCAGAGGCAGGCGAAGAAATGTTGATCGAGCATCAGGGCCACGACTGTGGATGCCGTGCTCGATCCATCGGCCCGCGCATCCATCTCATCAAGCAAGCAATCATGTAGATGGCTCAGGCTGCGTCGCAGGCCGGCCAGCCGTTCCACCGCAGTCGCGCCAGGTGCAAGGGACGCCGCGCTCGACACCACGCGCGCAGAGGCCACGCCGCCATCCCTGTGGCCACCGGCGCCATCCGCGACGAGATAGAGCCCGATCTCGGGACGGCATAGCAGCGCATCCTGATTCTCTCGCCGCACCGCACCAGGATGCGAGACCGCCGAGTGACGAAGTTCGACAGTCAATCGCGGAGCATCCGCGTGAACTGCACCGCATCCGGCAGTGTTGCGCATTCAAATTCGGCGGGGGCGACCATGTCCCCACCCTCGGTCCACCACAGCCCGATTATCGGTGGCGCTTCATCGGGCGCGGCAATGCCGGCAAGGTGCGCGGACAGAACCTCCGGCGCCAGATCGCGCATCAAGGCATCGCGCACGGCCTGCTCCAGCGCCGCGTGAAATGCTTGACCACCCCTCTCAGTCCGCAGCCGCACCACCGGCAGTTCCACCGCCGCAATCAGCGGGAAATAGCGGCCGACGCGATCCATGCTCGGGCAGAACAGTCCCGTGATGCTCACCGGGCCACACATCCCGGCGGGCAGCGCGAAGTGCCAGACGGGCGCGACCATCCAGCAACCGACCCAATCCTCCAACAACAACGCGCGGCTGCCGATGAGAGACTGGCTGATCCAGCCATCCCATACCGCAATGCTCGCTGGCGACAATCCACGGCCCACAAAATCGCCACGTGACGGAAGCTTGCCGAAGAATCCGGGGGCTGCAGCCTGCTCGGTCATTGCACGAGCGGACACTGGAAGGTCTGCAAGACATGCCAATACAACGGCGTCATGGCCGAGTCCGTCTCGATCGCGAAGGTTGCCTGCCGGGTGCCGGAGCGGAAGGTAGCGAAGAAATGGGTCGGGCCATTGCCCCGCTCCAACCGTGCTTGGCTGAACAGGCGGAAGATCGCCCAAGGGCCTTCCTCGACCAAAGGCGACGGCGGTGGCGGCGTATAGGTCAGGCTGACATTGCTCAGCCCGTCCTGCGGCCAGGTGACGCTGGTTGTATTCACGGCATCCGCCTGCCAGGAAACGTCGGACGATCCCAATGACAGCACAACCGCTTTTGACAACGGATCGATCGACACCGGTTTGATGGTGAAATGCATGGACGGGAAATCGCCGCCGGTCGGGAAATAGAGTTCGCGAATCGTCACCGCCTGTTGGAAAGGCGCGATCTGCGCATCCGTGATGGGCGGCGCGACGCCGCCCACACCCTGGGCATGCCAAACGCTGCCCGTGGTATTCACATAAGGCTGCAACTGCGTCTTAAAATAGGTGTCCAAAACGCCACCGGGCGCAAAGAGTTTCGTGAAGCTCGCAAGCGGCGCCTCGCTGCGGGCCCGCGGATTGAAGGGATAATGCCCATCGACCACCGCATGGCACAGTTTTGACGGGCCATCCATGCTGACGAAGGCCGTCGCTGCGGCCTGATGCGCGTCGCCTGCCAATGTGGTGGTGCCGCTGACGGCGATCTGACGCAACCAGCGTGCAACCGGCTGCGGCTGACGATCCGCCTCGGCCAAAAGCAGCTGCGCGGGATCCTGGCTGTTTTGCAAAACGCCCGATGGGCTTGTGGAATTCGGCAACTGCGCCATTTCGTTCTGCAACTGATTAAGCAGATGGAAGACGTCGGTGATGGGGCCTGCCTGGCCGGTCGGACCCGTGAAATCCACCAAGGGCTCGTAGTGATCGTCGATCTCATGGCCGAGCGGCGGTGGCGGCACGGTGGCGGCGGCGGCCGTCGGTGCCAGAATCGCACTCAACCGGCTTGCCTGCGCATCCGGCTTGGTCTTCGGGGTTTGCGCCGTCATCTGCGCAGCCGCATGGGCCGGTGTGAGTTGATGCGTCATGGACACAAGCAGATCGCGCATCGGCGATTGCGGTGACGCCATCACATACAGCTTCTGCACCGTGTCCATATGATCATGGAAGGGCGCGATGCCGATATCGTTCAACATCGCATCCCAACGCTGCTCATAATCCTTCGCGTAGAGGGATATCACGCCTTGTTCGATGGATTGCACGGCCTGATCACCGGTCGGCTGGACATCGGCATTCGCCTGGGGTCCCAAGACCCAACGCTCGTTGGACACCTGCTTCGCGGCAGGCGCCAGCGCCGGCAGCAAAATCGCTTGAAACCCCTGCGCCGTGTAGAAGCCGGGGATGCTATCGGTCAGTGGCCGGCCCGAAACACGCACGAATAACTGGTTTGCCGTCGCACTGCCCAAGGCGCTGGCGGGACTCCAGGCCGGCACATCGGCCGCCGAGGCGGTCGGGCGGATTCGACTATAGACGCGCTCCGCAGGGGACATGCGGCTGAAGGCGCTGCGTGCTTCCCGCACCAGGGCGCCATCAAGCGGCACATCCGGCAGCGGGCTCGCGAGCAGATCGCTCAGATGCCGCATCAGGGCATCGCGCGCCGGCTGCATATCGGGACCAGGATAGTGGATTGACCAATCAAGCTGCATCCAGTCCTTGACAAGACTTGTGTCGAGCGGCCCGTCGTTACCAAGCATCAAATAGACGCGCGTGGCTTCGTAGAGGAAGACCGGCTGATCGAGATGGCTGCGCATCTGGCCTTCCAGGCGCCAGATCAAGCGCGGCAAAAACACCTGTTCCAGCGCATGCTGATAGGCGAGCCGATCGGTCTCGATCAGCTTGCCGCCCTGGCCGAGGCCGAACAGGCTGCCGACGCCGCGCGGCGTCACATCGCCGGGGCGCGGCAAGGCTTCCGCCGCATCCAGCACCGGCAGGATGCGGGGCAGATCATCATCCGCCACGGGATCGAGCGGCACGCTCGCCAAAGTCTGGCGGTAGGTATCGATTGCGGTCTGGTCGCGCTGGATGGCGGCGCTATTGGCGGCCTCCTCGCGCCACAGCAACAGACACAGCACCAGGGTCACCACGCCGATGGTGGAAAAACCGGTCCAGCGGCGCAGCCGGCGGCGACGGCGCGCGGCAGGGTCGAAGGTGACCAGCAAGGCCTCCCCCAAGATCACCTCGCGCAGCGTGCGCCCAATGAAATAGGCCCGACCGACGACCGGGCGCAGATCGGGCGCGCGCTTCTGATCAACCTCGAAGGTGCGGGCGAGCATGCCGGTCAATCGATCGATCGGCGTGCCTTCCTGCGTGCCGGAGGTCAGATACACGCCCCGCAAAAGTGGCGCCGGATCCAGCTTGGAGCCGCCGAAAGCGGCTTGCAGGAACTCGGTCAGCGGCGCTTCAAGGCTCGCGATCTGCAGCGGAAAGCTGGCGATCGAGACGCGACGGTCGGGGCTGCGTTCGGCCTGCAAACGCTCGAACAGGCGTGAATCCAGCCGGTCGAGCAGTAAGCGGAATTCCGGGCGGAAGGCCTCCACACCCTGCGACAACGGGAAGGTCATGCCCCAGACTTGCTGACGCGCTTGCTGATCGAGATCATCGAAGAATTCGGTGAAGCCCGCGATGCGGTCGGCCTTGCTGAAGACGGCATAGATGGGCAAGCGAATCTTTAGCCTGTCGGAAACTTCCTTGATACGACTACGAATTGCCAGCGCATGGCTCATGCGCTCGGCCGCCGGCACGGTTCCGACATCGGCGAGGGAAATCACCACCAGGATGCCGTTCAGCGGCTGGCGCGGGCGGGTGCGGCGCAGCAGATCGAGGAAGGCGAGCCAGCCGGCCCGATCGACCGATTGGTCAGAATCCTGGGTCGTATAGCGGCCGGCGGTGTCGATCAGCACCGCCTCATCGGCAAACCACCAGTCACAGAGCCGCGTGCCGCCAACGCCTGCGACAGACCCCGCAGACATGCCGCCGGTGCCGTCGGGCTGGGCGAGCGGAAATTGCAAACCGCATTGCGTCAGCGCGGTCGTCTTGCCGGCGCCGGGCGGCCCGATCATCAGGAACCAAGGCTGCTCATACAGGTAACCGCGATGGCCCCGCGCCTTGCGCAGCAGGGTCAGGGACTGGCGCAGACGGTCGCGCAATCGCGCCGCCTCCTCCGTCGTCTCTGCCTGGCTGGCGCGACGACCCTTCGTCCCTGGCCCCTCGGGGTTCGCCTCAGCCACGCCGGCCGCCAGCGCCCCGTCCCGCCGGCGGCGACGCCAGCTCAACACACCATTCACCGCTGCCCAGATGAGCACGAAGCCCGCAATCAGCAGCCCTCGTGCCAAGGGACCCTGAAGGCCTGGAATCAGCGGCCCAAGATACCAGACGAGCGCGCTGCCGATCGCGAGCCCCACGAAGCTCACGCCCCAGCGGCTGCCGAACATCATCAGCAGTCCCTCAAGGCTCATCATGGTGTGGCGCCCGGTTGATGAAGCACCACTTCGATGCGGCGGTTCTGCTCCCGCCCCTCCGGCGTGTCATTGGGAGCGATGGGATCGGCATCCGCGCGTCCCTCAGCGTCGATCTGGACCTTCGGGCCGGCGGTTCCGGCAATGACGCTCGCCGCCGCCTGCGCCCGTGCCGTGGACAGCTGGAAATTCGACGGAAAGCGGATGGTGTGGATCGGCTGGTTATCCGTATAGCCCACCACCTGAACAGCACCCGGCCGCGCTGCGAGGGCGGCGCCGATGCGTTGCAGAAGCCCCTGGAACTGCGCCTCCACCGTCGCGCTGCCGGAGGCGAACATGCCACGGTTGTTGATGCGGACGATGGGCACCGCATCCGTGCCGACCACGTTGACCAGTCCCTGCTTGATTTCGGGTTGCAGGAACCCGCTGAGCGCGCTGATCGCGCTGGTCGGCGGCGGTGGCACCGTCGGCACCGGCGCGGGCGGCATATCGCGCTTGATCAGGGGCAGATGGCCGGGCGGCAGCGTCAGCCCCGAGGCAAACAGACGATCGGACTGGCCCGCCAATCCGAACGCCGCCCAGGCATAGACGAGACCGATCAGCCCGAGACCAATCAGGGCCGCAAGCCACAGCGGAATCACGAAGCGATGGCGCGTGTACGGCGCGGCCACGCCCTGCCAATGCGGCGACAGCGCGGGTTCCGTCGGCGCGTGGTTGCGCATGATGAGAACGTAGGTTTCCTCGCGCACACGATCGAGTTCCGCCGGCCCGCGCGGCGAAAGCCGGTATCGGCCCTGCATACCGAGCGACATGCACAGATACATCAGCTCCAAAACATGGAGGAACTTGCCTGGGTTTTGCCGAAGCTGAGCCAGCAGATCGAAGAAGCGCTCGCCCGAGCGCACTTCCTGATGAAAGGTCGACACGAGGGACGCATCGGCCCAGGCGCCTCGGCTACCCCAGGGCGTTGCTTGCACAACGTCGTCAAGACTGGCGCATAGCGCGTAATGGGCCGGGCGAAGCTGTTCCATCGGCAGGTTCTGGCGACGCATGGTCTGCTCGAAACGGCGCAGTTCCTGAACCGCATGCTCGCGTAACATGCGCGGCTCCGGCACAGAAAACGCGTTGCGCAGTCGCCCAAGCAGGCTGAGGCAACCGGCCGCCGCCGAAACCAGTGGCGAGCCCGCGCCTTCCGGCAGATCGGCGAAGCGCATGCCGGGTTCGCCCTGCCGCAGATCCGACGTGGCGGCGGGCTGCGCGACTTCGACCGGCGCCAGAAGCGGATCGGGAATGGCGACACCCGGCGCGAGACGACCGCCCGGAATCACCCGGATGATCGTCCGTTCGTTGTCATCTGTCTCGGAGAAGGGATTGTCGCTCATGGCGCCATCAACTCCGTATTGCCCAAAGCTCGATGGTCAGACCGGGATAGTCGCCCGAGACATGCACGGCGAAGCCGCCGGAGGCTTGCATCTGCTGCCAATGCGGCGAGTTGCGATCGAGTTCGAAATAGGATGCACCGGCGTAGAACGGCATCTGGCGCGGCGCCACCGGCAAGGCGCGCAGCGCGATGCCCGGCAGTGCCACATTCACCAATTCGCGAATATGCTCGACGGCACCGATCTTGGCGGTCGAGGGAAACAGGCGACGCAGCGATTCCGTCGGCATCTCCGCCTGCACGGCGAGGACGAAGTTCGCCGCCGTCAGCAGGCTGCGATCGGTGATGGCGCCGACGCGAACGCCATGGCGGCGTTCCTGCAGGGGGATCATGATCGCCGTCTGCTCCAGCACCGCGGACAGCGAGCGCCGGATATCGGAGACGACGGGCGCGAAGGAGCGTTGCAGATCCTCATGACGATAGGCCGCGTACGTGCCGGGCCGGCGACGCGGATCGGTAAAGGTCGCGAGTTCCCCGGCCATCTGCAACAAAGTCCGATACAGATCCTCGGGATGCAGGTTTCCGGCATCGGCATAATGCGCCATCATGACCTGCCAACCATTCACCGCCTGCAACAGTAGGAAGTCGGCGATCTCGGCGCTGCCCTTATGGCCCGGCGCGGTCAATCTGGCGGCCACCGCCTCGCCCCGTTGATTGAGCATGCCCGCCAGCTCGACACAGAGCGCCGACAGGGGTTGCACGGCCGAACAATTCAGGGCGGGCGGAATCCAGCGCGGATCGAGCACCACGCGACGATCCGGCATCACTTCGGTGATGCGCGCGATCGGCAAACACAGATAGCCCTCGCGGTCATCGGTTTCGAGCATATAGCGCAGACGCAATCGCCCGATTTGCAACTCGGCGGGCTGCGGCGCGCCGGACTGGGTATCATAGGCTTCGAAGGTGCGAGGCCGATAGCGCCCTTCATCGCGCGTGGCCGTCGCCATTTCCTGCGCGCCTGACTGGCGGATTGGTAAGGCCAGATAGAGCAGCACATTGCGCGCCGTTTCCGGCACATCGAGCGGCGGAGGCAGATCGGCCTCACCGGGGATCGAGAAAGGCGTGCCATCCTCGAACAGCCCCGCCGCGGAATCGATTGCGAACCGTCCCGCATTCAGCAAATCGCGCGCGATCGCTAAGCTGCTCACGCCCCAGGGATGGGTGCGCAAGAAGGCGATGCTGCCGCGCAACTGCGTTTCCGTCCAGCGATCCTGTTGCTGGAAATGCTGCGCCCGGAGGAACATGCCTTCCTGCCATGCGACGCGATTGGTCCAACTCACGACGTCTCTCCCGATGGGTTTCTTGGCGAGATGATGCGATCAGCCAAAACGGTCCGCCTTCTCACGAGTTTCCCCGTCCTGGCTCGCCTGAGCCTCCGACATCACGCGCTCATAGGACCGCGCGAAGGCCTTGCCGAAGATGCTGTCGAAATCATCCGTCAAAGCCGCGAGGATGTTTTCATGATGCTGCTCGAAGGTGGTCCAGGCGCGCGCGCGGCGCATCGTCGGGATCACGTCGGTCCTTTGGCCACCACTCGCGTCCATCAAACGCTGCGGATCATATTGGGCAAGCAAATCGCGCACCGCATCCCGCATGGCGGTCATCATCGCGACCTCATGCAGCCGCATATCCAGAAGCGCATCCGCGACCGCGGCCTCCGGCGTCAGATCGCTGCGACGACCGATATTCAGCAACGCCGCGAGCGCATCTTCGTCATCGGTCGCGAATTTGAGTGGATTGTTGCCACTCGCGCGGATCATCGTCTGTTCGATGCGGAACTCGCCCTTGATCGAGGCACGGGCGATCATGATCCGCCGCAAGCCGTGCACCATGGCGCGAAAAGCGGCGCCAAGGTCGCGCAGCGTGCCCGCGGAGCCACCGGCCAGCACCACACCCGGCGGCAGCGTGACACCGGCGCCCTGCAGGAAGGCGGCAATGGCCGCATCGGCATCGGTATTCAGCTCAACGGGTTCCGCCACGACCACGGGCGCTTCCGGTTCCACCGGCGCCTGTATCGGGACCTCGATCGGCGCCATGGGCGCGGGCGATGGCGATGGCGCCAGTGGCGGGCCGCCTTCCTCATCCCAATCGCGCGGAAGCAAATCGGCCGCCGCTGCCGGCGCGCGATAGGCGGCGTCGAGAAAGCCCCGATCCTCGATGACGGGATCGGCACTCAACTCCGCCTCACCCACGGCGAGCGGATCATAATGCGCCGCGAGGCCGATCGGCGTGTTGACCGCTAAACCAAGCGGATCGAGCGGCGCCGCCGCGAAGGGATCACCGATCAGCCGATCCTCCGCATAGGTCGTGGCATCGGCCCGCGCGCCTTCATGCGCGGTTGCTGGCGCATAGAGCGGCACTTCGGCCGCGCCCTGCATCGAGACTTCGATCTCGTACGAGCCGAGCAGAATGCGGTCACCGTCCCGCAAACCGCGCGGCTTGCCACGGATCGGTTCGATCTCATGATTGAGATAGCTGCCGTTGGTGCTGGTATCGATGATTTGCCAACCGGTGGTGCCGAGGCTCACCACGAAATGCCGCTTGGACAGAAAGCGGTCCGGATCTGGAAGCACCCAATCATTCTTGGGATCGCGGCCGACCGAAAACTCTCCGCCTGCAATGTGCCGAGTCTCCGGTGACACACCTTCGGGGCAGCGTAGAACGGTCAAAGTCAGCGTCATCTAAGCCTCGTTCGCCGGTGGCAAATGCCCGGCGCCTCCCTGGTCGATATCGCGCGCGCTTTCGAGGAAATGATGCAGCCGGAGTGGCCGCCCCTGGGGCGCACCCCGAAAGCTCGCCATACGCACTGCGTTCTCCACGGTCTGACTGAGTTGCGCCGCCGCGGCGGTTGCAGGCATCGACAGCGTCGCCTCAGCTCCCGACCAAAAGACCGCGAGGCCCGCCAGGGCTTCCGCCGATTGAAACTGCGCGCGGCGCGCGGCGGCATAGGCCCGTGCCCGATGCGCGCTCGTCGGATCACGCACCCAGGCCTCCGCCGCCTCGCCCGCCGCGATATCGGCGGGAAGCCGTCCCTCCGCCGTCACGGCATGGCGCGCACAGCGGCAGGCCCACCACACCGCCTCACGCGGCGGCAAAGCATGGGCCGCGAGACAGAGGGCGGCGTCGGCGAGATCGGCCCGTTCAAGCCGTCGCAGAAGCACAGCCGAACCCGGATGATCCGTGATCAGCGGTGACATATCATCAAGTTTGAGCTTCAACCTGATCCAATCGGGCGACATCGACCGTAGCTTGCCGACCGGAGGCGCGCTCTCAACTGTGGATATCGCAGCGGACATCATGCGTCCGTCGCGGCAGTGACGGTGGCATCGACGATCGCATCCTCCACCGCAACCTCCTCCGGACTCGGAATGACGGGCACGGTCGAAAAGATGTCCGGCGCATCCATCAGGATCATGCCGGCGGCCGTGGTCGTCACGATCCCCTCGGATTGCAGATCGATGATCGGCGAGGTGACCGATACCGCCGCATCGCCCACCATCCCAATCATCACGCCATTGATCCTGATACCCGTCGGCGTCATCGAAATGACGTTCGCACCGACCCGCAGCGTCAGTGCGACCGCCGCTTCGATGGTGACTTCGCCGGTTTCGCTGGTCAGACTGTGATTGCGCGTCACCACCACGGTTTCGTCGCGCTCCACGATCACGGAACGATCGCGGCCGACGGTCAGCTTCTGATCCTGCTCGACCTCGGTCGTCATCTGCTTCTGCGCATGCATGAAGAGCAGCTCATCGCCCTTGCGATCGTCAAAAGACAGTTCCGAATAGTCCTGCGTTCCGCCGTGTAAAGTGGAACGACTGCGAAAGCCTTGTCGCGTCTGCTCCTCCGGGATCGCGAAGACCGGCCGGAAGTTTTGATTGTAGAAGGACCCAACCACAACAGGTGAATCGGGATCGCCATCCATGAAGGACACCGCAACCTCCCCCCCAACGCGAGGGAGATGCTGCCAACCCCAGGTATTGCCAGACCAGGGCTGCATCACCCGCACCCAGGTGGCCATATCCGCCACGGTATCCTTTCGGCGATCGAACAGCAGCCGCACTTTGATGCGGCCCAACGAGTCCGCATGAATCTCTTCGCCCTCATTGCCAAGAACGACGGCCGAAAAAATGCCCGCCATCACCGGGCGACTATTGCGCGCCGGTTCCCGCCAAGGCGTTTTCTGCAAGAAGGCGACGAAGTCGTTCTGATAATGCGGCTGTGTACCGCCGCCGATCCAGGTGTCATCCGTGGCATCATGCGTGACCGACCGCAACGCATAGTCGATGCCTTCGGCTTCGGTGAACGGGTCTTTGGCCAGCGTGAAGCGACGGCCGGGACAGAATTCAGGATCATAGCCATGGCCATGCCGGAGGGACGACATGGCTTCGGAGGACTCAATCCCGAAGCGCGCCCGATCACCCGCGATCTGGTTGTCCCGCGTCAGAGCGGGCCAATTGAAGATATTCCGCGTTCCTGATCCCGCGATCGGCAAGGTTGTCGTCTGTTGGCCATAGATCGGCGCGGAAGGCCGCGTCGGATCGTAGTCCTGGAGCATGACCTCACCCGACGCCGTGCCCTGGCTTTCACTCCACTCATCGAAGACGTCGATGTTATTGCCAGCATGAATGACCCAATGCAGCGGGTCCGACACGGGTTTGAACGACTCGTTGCGGTCCGTGACGATCAGCGTATGGGTCGACTTGGTATGTTCGAAGACATAGAACCACCCACTTTCCCGCATCAAACGCTGCGCGAAATCGAGATAGGTTTCGTTATACTGTGTGGTATATTCGCGAACCGGCTTTGCACCATAGATACGAAACTCGACCGGGCTGACATTATGCTCAGCGAACAAGGTCTGCAGAATTTCCTGCGCGGTCTTGTTTTGGAAGATGCGACAATCCTCCGACTGGCTCAGGAACCATAGGCGCGGCCGGATCTCCAACCGGTAGAGCCAGCGCGATCGCTGCGCCATGCCCACGGCACTCATGCTATAGACGATACCGTTAAAATACCTGTCCGCATGCGGAAGCTTGCGAATCGTCAAGCCGATGGACTGATAGACCAGCTCGCTCGGCTGAATGGCCCGCTCGGTCGACACCACGGTGAGCGTGATCTCGAAGGGTTTGCTGATTTCCTCATGCGCATGCAAACCCACGCCATGCAAAGTGCTCTGCTGGATAGGCAAGGTGTCATCACCCAGCGGAGATGTCAGCAACAGAAGCGGTTGGAGCTGTCCGCCGGACATGATCAATCCTCCTCCCGTTGCTGCCAAGATCCAGTGAGGCGTGTCACGATACCACCGATAGTCGACACTCGCCAATGTGCGGACTTTCTCAACTCTGCTGCCGCTGACTTAGCCCTTCTGGTGGACAGCCAATTCCGTTCGCGCTTTGCGCGCGATGACACGGATGTTTCACGCAACGGCAATGCGGATGCCATGATAGGCGCGATCTCGGCCGCAGGCCTTGGGGTGTCAACCTCAGCCGGGGCACCAACGGGCAATGTCGTCAACCGGACCGTGTCGATCTCGTCGCGGTCGCCGGTGGCGAGCGGCGTCGGCGTTGCATAGTCGAAGAGCGCAAAACCGCCCAGATTGCGCATCCCGAACAGGATGGGCGGCGCATCTTCCTCCAAGGGAACCGCACGCAGGGCCTCGGTGAAATGCGCGACATCGGGGAAGCGGTCCTCCGCTTTCTTGGCCATGGCGCTGTCGATGAGAGCGCCGACCGCGACCGGGAGATCGGGGCGGAGCGTCGTCAGCGGATGGTGCGGCTGATTGATGAGTTTGAAGATCGTATCGGTATAGGCGAGCCCTTGGAAAGGGCGCTCCCCCGTCAGCAGCTCATACAGAACCGCGCCCAGCGAAAAAAAATCGCTACGATGATCGACCGCGCCGCCTATGCATTGTTCCGGCGACATATAGCTCGGCGTTCCGATCATCAATGGAACACCCGCAGGCTCGGTGCCCGCCAGGCGTGAAATGCCAAAATCTGTGATTTTCACGCGTGCCGCGCGGGTGAGAAGGATATTGGCTGGCTTGATGTCACAATGAACGATGCCTGATGCATGCGCATCATTCAGCGCGTCCAGTATATGCAGGGCGATATGGGCGGCTTCCGGCATCGAAAGCTGGGTTCCGCGCGCAACCGCCCGATTGAGCGGAATGCCGTCGATATATTCCATCACGAGATATGGTTGGTCACCGGCGAAGGCAAATTCATGGACGCCCACGATATTGGGATGGCCACACAATCCGATGATCCTCGCCTCGTCGCGGAACCGGGCCAGATAGGTGTCGCGGTCCGGACCGGCGAGCAGATCGGTACGGATGACCTTGATGGCGACCGCGCGACCGATATGCGGGTCATGCCCCTTGTACACTACCCCCATGGCGCCGCGCCCCAGCAGCGACAGAACCTGGAAACGACCGATGCTGTCAGGAAGACGTGCTTCCACGTCAATGCCCCATCCGCTCGACGAGGTCCGCCTCGAAGACCGCCTCGGCTGCATCCTCGGGACGCGGGCCATGATAGGGCATCCAGGTGTCCCATCCGAGGCGGGGACCGCCCGTGGCTGTCATGACCAAAGGCGGCACCGCCTCGCGCGCGAGAACGGGATTGACCGCGAAGGCGGTCTCGAAACCGAGGAAGGCGCGCACCAGCGCTACCAGGCGCTGCAACAGCCGGCCGCTGGGCAGCAGGGCGCGGAACCCTTGCAGAGACAACGGTCCGATGCGCAGCACGATGCGTGATTGCACATCCCAGCAGCGCGCGCCGGCTGCCGCGTCGCTGCCGAGTTGATTGAAGGACGGCGCTGTCTGGCCGTTTGGCAAGGTGACCGGCAAAGCCGATCGTTCCTCGTCACGCAATGGCAGCCACATCCCCGCGAATTGCTCTATCTCAACCGGCTGCCCCAACCAATCCGTCACAATCGCCTGCAACCGCACCGCCGAGCGCGGATGCGTGGCGAAGTGCCCCGAAAAATGCGCGATGGGGTCGGGCTCTATGCCCAGGCGCGACAACAGCCCCGGTGTTCCGTATCCACACAGCGCCAAAAGCACGGCGGTCACGGGGTCACGGGCCTCCGCCGTCTTGGACAGCGCGGCTGCAGCCGCGACACGGTTTGGCCGGTATTTGAACCCGGCTTCGGCAAAGAGGCCGATCGGGCGTTGCGCCAGAAGATCAAGAAAGGCGCCGAGCGCGGGGGATCGTTTGCGTTGCTCAGACACCACCAAATCGGAATAAGGCCGCGGCAGCACGCCGGAGGGACCGGTCAACCCGATGGGCGAGACAGTTGCGTGGAAACCCGTCGCATGACGTTGCACGGTCAAGACATCCGCCGCCGGAAACGCGAGCCCAACCGGGGCGTGGAACCGCACGGCCCGGCCGACATCCTGCCCCGCAGCCTGCACCAGCACCATGATCGCGGCGTCGAAGGAGAAACGCTGCGGCTCGCGCATCAGCCGCTCCACCAGGCTCGGCTCCACGGCACGCGTACGCGGCACAACGGCGACGGACTGCGACGCGGGCAGCGTCTCGACCTCCTGCTCCGCCGCCGGCGGATCGGCCGCCGGACATGCGACCAAACCGCTCATAGCAACACGCGCGATCCAGCACGCGGCGGAAAGCGCGCGACGGTGCCGACCCTGCCCTGCAGTACGGCCGTTGTCCGCACAAAGGAGTTGACGGTGGCATGCAGCGCCAGAAAGCGTTCTAGCACGCTGGCCATGAGATAAAGACCGGATGAGGTCCACAGCTTGGGATCGAACATCAACTCGACATCGAGACCACGGCAGAAGGCGCCGGGCCGCGCGCCCGGCACGCGGGCGGTGCCGCTCGTTGACGTAACGCCGACCAATCCCGCGATGGCGTTGCGCGTCTCGGCACTCTCATGCGGATCATAGAGCCGCAGCATCTCGCGTAGACTATCGGCCCCCGCCGGCCCGCCGACGACGGAGAGGTGGCTCAGAGACAGATGAGAGATCAAACGCCAGGCCCGGCCATCGTGCAGTTGGCCGCGCAACGAGGCCGTCGGCGGCGTCAGACAGGTGAGCCCGGCCACGGAACTCAACCCCTCCGACAGATGGAGACGCGGCTGGTCCCCGCCGAAGGGCAGACGCGCCGGCAGATCGCGATTGCTGCACATAGCATCGATCGACAAGACCGTATCGGCGGGGCGATCGACCGACAATGCGGGATCCATGGGCGCGAGATAAACCTCCGTGCCACCGATCGCCGCCGCTGCCTCCCGCCGAACCACATTGTAAAAACCGGCCGGCGGCTCATCGCCATCGTCGAGACGAAGATCATGCGGCGCATGGCGGTAGAACGGGCGCCACGGGCGGGATGAGCCGTCACCGTGCAACTCCCGCACGCGCTCGATGCTCCAAATCTCAAGGCTGCGGGCGCGGCGATGGTCAGCCGCGACATGATATTCGATGCTTTCGTGGGTGAGCGCGAGGGGTTCACAGCGGCGCGGGAATAAATTCACAATCGGCACGCAGCCGGCAGCCAGTGCATCCGGCCGCAGGGACCGTTCCAATTCCGGCATCGCCCGATCGAGATAGATGAAGATCTCCATCCGGTTTCGGGCATGCACCATCGTGCGCGCATCAAGCCCAAGAAAGTCGATGAAGAGAAACTTTTCCGGCAATGCGAAATATTCCGTCAGCAGACGGAAACCGGAAAAAGATCGTGACGACCAGGGATACAGCGCCTCCTCATCCGCGAAGCCGGCCGGCTGAATGGCCGCTGCCGGCAGCAATGTCGGATTGGCATCATTAGGCCCATCCGCAAGGGCGACGCCGACGGCGTTGCGGCAGATCAACTCATAGAGTTGCAGGCTCTGCTCGATCGGACCGCGCAGATAGAGCCGCAGCCGGTCAATTTCGAGATCCGCGAAACTCGCCTCGGGATCGAGGGTTGTAAGCGCAAAACGGAGGGTCGCGCGCGCGCCGCGTGCCTGGGTATTGACCGGGGCCACGAGCGGCAGGCCGGTCAGCCGCGCGCCGTCCACCGCGATCGGCCACAGCGTGACCTCTGCGGTCGTGCTGAAGCGACACGGTTCGCCCTCGATCGGATCGGTCTCGACCGCGGTCCCGCGCGGCACCACCACAGGCACGCGCAAATCCGGCTGACAGGTCAATCGCGCAATGGCCGCCGATGGGACCGGCGCCAGATAATGCGGATAGAGAATACCCAGAAGCGCATCGGTGAGTTCGGGAAATTCGTCATCCAGCCGCCGATGCACGCGGCTGGCCAGAAATGCGACACCTTCCAGAATGCGGCCGACATGCGGATCATCGACCGCATCTTGGCTAATGCGCAAGCGGCCTGCGGCCTTGGGATTGGCTTCCCCGAATTCGGCCGCGAGTTCCCGAAGGGCGGCCAGTTCCCGGTCGTAATAGGGAAGCAGGCCGTCAGTCATGCGTCATACACCGTTCCTGAGTTGCAGAACCATCTGCGCGGTCGAGATATTGACCACGGTATCGAAGGCGATGCGCGCGACGATCGGTTCGACTTGCAATAGCGCGTCGATCCGCAATCGCAACACACTGCGAAGGCGGTCCGGCTCATCTGCCAGGTGGACATGGACCTGCGCCAGGCGCGGTTCCATCCGGCGGATCGTCGATTCGATATCCTGCCGCAGCGCTTCGCGCGGCTCATGATGATTCAATGCCCCGGAGGTGAAATCCGGCACGCCATAATGAAAGCTCGACATGCGGAGATGGCGCAAGTGAGCCGGGACGCTCTGCCAAGGCCGATGCGCGTTCAACAACGCTTCGAGATCGCGATGCACCGCGTCGCGCAGGCTGCGCAAGGCATCGGCGGTCGGATCGCTGTCGCTGTCACCCAGCAAGCGGTCGAGCACGGAGGTTCGCACACGGCGGGAGGCCGCATAGCTGCCGGCTGCGCCCACGCGCCTCACAGCGAAGACCTCATCCGATCACCAGGGTTCCAAGATCCTGGACCGCGACACCCTCGTCACCGACGAGCAGCAGGCGCTGGCCCCGACCACGGATCAACGCCTCGCCGGACCAATCCGTCTTGCGACCGACCGCGAACAGCCCATCGCTCTCAGGCGACGACGTGACATAGGTTGTGGGCACATAGACATCGCCTTCCGGTCCGCCCTGGATCGACATGGCGCATTGCCGCCAGAACAGATCGCGAAGCCGCTGCGGCGGATGAAACATCGCTTCTTCGATGCGCTCGAAGGGAACCCAAAAGTAGCGGCCGGAGACCGTCAAAACCTCTACAAAGCCCGCGCAGACGTCGTCGGTATCGCGGATATCGTCAAAGGCCACGTCATTGTGTTGTCCCGCCACCCGGGGCCTCACCGCCTCGGCGTCTTGCGCGGCTTCGGCCGCCGCCGCGTCATCTCCGGCGAGCACCGCGACGAGCGACTTGAGGTACAAGGTCAATGCCGGCGTCGGCTCTCCAAGAAATTCCGGCAACCGCCCTTCCCGCCAGGTTTGACGGCGCATCGTCTCCGCGCGCAGCAATTGCCGAAACGGCGCGATGCCCGGAGACAGTGACATGTCGAGGGCTTCCATCGCGTCCAAGGTTTTGTCCGCACGCTCGAACTCACCCGCGAAAAGCAGCAGCTCGGCCAAGAATAACCGCTTGCCGGAGTCCGCCGGCGCATCTCGCACCGCGGACCCAGCCATGGCGATCGCCTCGCGCAAGTCTCCGGCACGAAACAAATCCATGGCGGACTGGGAGGCCGCCGTCGTCATGCTTTGATCCGTCATAGTCACCTCTTGCTGCGGCCGCCGCTAGGTCTGCATCTTCGCGCCAGGCACCACGAACTCGGTCGCGAGCTGGAACGTCGTGTCGATATCGTCGAGCTGGTAATGCGGTTGCAGATGGATGATGCAACCGAAGGTTCCCGGTTTGGCGACATCCGGAACAACCCTGATCTTGCTCGAAACGAGCGGATGGCGGGCGCGGCTTTCCGCGTCCCCTCGGCTGCTTCCGTTCGTGTAGCTACCAAGCCAAGCCTGCAATCGGCGTTCGATTTCGTCCGCCGTCAGGAAAGCGCCGACCATCTCTCGGCCCATGACCTTGAGATAATGGGCAAAGCGCGAGACGCAGAGCATCCCGTTGATTTGGGATGAGAGCCGGGCATTCGCGGTCATTGCCGTCGCGTCACGGGTCGCCGAATCTGGTGCCGGCGGCGCATGCATGCTGCGCACCGCCGAAAACGCGGCCTCGCTTCCATGCGGCAGAAGATTGAGCGGAATGATCCCGGCCTCTACCAAAAGATGGTCCTGTTTTTCCGTCAGCACCAGATCGAGCGACGGACGACACCACGCGCCATGGCGATCGGTGGAATAGGGCTCGCGCGCCAGATCCGGCACCAGCCCGCCGCCGACACGATCCGCGTCCACGCCCCTGATATCCGCCGGCCAACCGAACTGCGCCTGCGCCCGTATGACAATCGATGCAAAGGCGTAGCCGCTGACAGACCAAACGCGATCCTGGGGCCGGGGGGCATATTCCTCATAGTGCCAGCCGTCGCGCGCGGAATCCGCCATCCACACCGGCCGCGCCAAGACCCGCGGCAAGGTGATGCACAAAAAGCGCAAGTCCGCACTCACTGCCAGACTGCGCCAGCGTCCATGATCGCTGTCCCGCAAAGGCGCAGACGGATCCAATGACAAAGCCAGTTCCTCAAACTGATCGACACCCAGAAGATTGGGCGACGCTGCAACCACCACGGGCGCAAAGGCCGCCGCCGCCAGCGATGCCAAGGATGCGAGTGCCGTCACATCGTCGGTCGGTCGACCATCGGTCGGAAGACGCCGCGCGCGTCGATGGCTCATCTCATGATCGATCACCAGAAGTCCGAAAGGCTCACCGCCAGGGCGGCCGAACTCATCCTCATAGATCTTGCGAAACAAGTTGCTCTGGTCGAACTCGGGTGCCCGATCCAAGTCGTCACACAGCTCCGCCCAACGCATATTCAGCACGCGCACCCGAATGCGTGAGCTCGGATCGATGCCACTGACCAGCCAATCCAGACCGCGCCAGGATCCCTCAAAGCGCTGCAACCTGGGTTGGTGCAGGATCGCATCGAGTTGAGCCGCGATCATCCGATCGATCGCCACGATGTCCCGATCCAGGACACCACGCAGCCAATCTGCATTGCCCCGAGTCGCCGCCAGTCTGCCGGCTCCAAACCAGTCGATCAGGCCGCTGACACCAGCGCCGAGAAACGCCACCAGTCTCTCGACTGCGCGATCGGCATCACGTTTCAGAAATGCCGCGGCAAGCACCACATCGCGCAGCGGCAACTCGTCACTCGTGGCGCCTGCCACCATGAAGGACGAATCAGGCCTTCTCGGGAATGCGAGCAACCATCCGCAGGCTGGTCGTCAATTCTTCCATCTGCAACCACGGACGCATATACGAAATCGCGCGATAGGCCCCTGGACGACCGGGAATTTCACGAACTTCGACACGCGCTTCACGCAGCGGGAACTTCGCCTTGCTCTCAGGTCCGGCATTGTCATTGGTATTGACGTAATTTTTGATCCAGCGATTCAGCCAAATTTCGCAATCTTCGGCTTCCATGAAGGACCCGATCTTGTCACGCGCCATCACCTTCAGATAATGCGCGAAACGGCTGGTCGCCATGATATAGGGCAAGCGGGCCGAAATCTTCGCATTGGCCGTCGCCTCGGGACGATCGTATTCCTTGGCCTTCTGCGCCGTCTGCGCACCGAAGAACACCGCGTGATCGTGGTTCTTGTAATGGCACAAGGGCAGGAACCCGAGATTTGACAACTCATATTCACGACGATCGGTGATACCAATTTCCGTCGGGCATTTCGCATCCATGTCGCCGTCATCGGACTGGAAGATATGAGTCGGCAGATTGTCGACCTTGCCGCCACCCTCGGCGCCGCGAATGGCCGTACAAAAGCCGTAGCGCGCGAAGGCTTCCGTCAGCTTCGTGCCCATCACATAAGCGGCGTTCATCCAGCAATACTCGTCATGCGGCATGGCGAGCGGCGTTTCCGCTGCATCAAGCGGCGCTTCCTCATAGGCAAATTCGTCGATCGGCTTGGTCTGCGCGCCATAGGGCAGGCGTGCGACCACGCGCGGCATAACGAGGGAGACGAAGCGGCTATCCTCGCTATCGCGAAAGCCGCGCCATTTCAGATATTCGACAGTGTCGAAGATTTTGGCGAGATCGCGTGGCTTGGACAGTTCCGACCAGTTGTCGAAGCCGAACATATTGGCGCCAGCCGCCGAGATGAAGGGCGCGAAGGCAGCGGCACTAACGTTGGAGATCAGGCGCAAGGTTTCGATATCATCGGGGTGGTTGCCCCATTCATAATCCCCGATCAGCGCGCCATAGGGCTCGCCGCCCGGCGTGCCGAATTCGCTTTCATAGACCTTGCGGAACAGAAGGCTCTGGTCGAATTCGACCACGCGGGTCAGATCGCGATTCAGGTCACGTTTGGAGGCATTCAGCACCCGAATCTTGAGCATCGTGCCGGTTTCGCTGTTCTGAACGAGGTAGTTCAGGCCGCGCCAGCTTCCCTCAAGCTTCAGGAACCGAGGGTCGTGGATAATTTCGTTGAGCTGCTCGGAAAGCTTCTGGTCGATCTTGGCAATCGCCCGCTCAAGCGTGCGATTGAGGTTGCGATCGAAGGTCACCGTGCCGGCCTGCGCCTGCTGAATTAGGGCGCGGACAAGATCCTGGGCGCGATCGGGCTCGGTCTGGCGCGTCGCAGATACAACCTGCTGCAGCAAATCCGATGCCTCGGTCGCCGCAACTTCGGCGCCGGGCGTCACTTTTGATTGCGACATGGATCAGCGCTCCTCGGTCGCGTCAAGCTGATCTGACATCTTGCTCATGGTGCCGCCATCCTTGAGAATAGACTCGAGCAATAGCTCAAGTTCCTCTGATCTGTCGGCCTTGCTCATGAGATCGCGCAGCTTGTTACGCGTCTCCAACAGAGTCTTCAGCGCGGGAATCTGGTCGAGAACGCGCCCCGGCTCGAAATCCTCGATGGCATTGAAGCGCAGACTCACCGCAATTTCGGTGCCGTCATCCACCAGTTTGTTGGGAACAACGAGATTGAGGCCAGGCGTGAGCCGGTCCATGACTTCATTGAAATTATCGCGATCGATCTGAATGAATTTCCGATCCGCCAAGGGCCGAAGGGGCTGGGTCGGATCGCCAGAGAAGTCGCCGAGCACGCCGACAACGAAAGGCAATTCGCGAACCACCTGTGCGCCTTCGGTCTCGACCTCGTACGTAATATGGACGCGCGGGCGACGCACCCGGCTGAGCTTCTCGTGGATACTGGCGCTCATCGATGTTTCCCTAGCACAATAGTCCAATCATCGCGATCGACGAATGACTTGATTATGTTCGAGCCAAAACATTAACGCCCAGTTCGCTGCAGACACAACCATAGCGATTAAGACAATTTTAAGTCCAGAACTCGAACTCATTACGGTCAGTTAACGCAAGGTGCCGGAAATGGCTGGCTTTGCGGCGTCACCGTTTGTTGTCGCCTCTAAGACGCGGTTCGAGACGTTTTCATGACACTCGCTCGATCCACTATTCCTGCGCCGCACGGATTCCGAGTTGTGACAGGATCGCGCCCCGCATTCCGGCATCCGGCACAACCTCAAGCAAGAGCTCAAGCAATGACAAGCGGCCGCGCCGCACCGCCTCCTCCAATGTATAAGCAAGCGGAGAGTGTGGCTCATGCGTCCGGAAATACTCGGCGACCACGAGAAGATTTTGGAGCATATCTTCCCGCGTGACCGGCCGCCTGGCGTCTCCATTGGGCAGATCGCCTATTGCGCACACATCTTCGTGATCCAGCAACGTTCCCGTATCCGGTCCTTG
Source organism: Acidisoma sp. PAMC 29798 (assembly GCF_030252425.1). Classification (GTDB taxonomy): domain Bacteria; phylum Pseudomonadota; class Alphaproteobacteria; order Acetobacterales; family Acetobacteraceae; genus Acidisoma; species Acidisoma cladoniae. Next base: position 3,893,529 of record NZ_CP126994.1, read on the forward strand.
CATATCCGCAACCGCAGCGCCCGATGTCATCGGCGCCAGTTTGGATGCCACACGCAGGATTTTTTCTAGAATGGCACCGACCCGGCTTGCCGGTGGCGCATCACGACCCAATGCCAACTCGGCAATGCGCGCGAGCTCTTGCCACCAGGCCAGGGCTGCGGCGGCGTCCGTAGCAAGCGCACGAAGGTGCTCCTGACCGAGAAGCTGAGCTTCGCTTTCCAAGTCATTGAGAACGAGCACACCTGACGCGAGACGCTTTTTCTTTCGCGCGGCATCCCCGATGCCCGCGACCTCTTCGGCTTGCTCATACTGCCAGAGCGTGATCGGCGTCTGATCCGGGCGATAAAAAAGAACGATCATGCGCAGAGGCTGCAGCAAAGTGCCGTCACCGCTGACACCATTGAGGCCCGCCAGCGGGATGCCGCGCACCTCATCGCCGCCTTCATCCGCCGAGGGGAAAAGCCCGTTCGACCAGAACTCTCTCATAAGGCCAGCCATCAACTGCGCGCCGAATGCGAGGCCAGGTAGACCATGTAAACGCAGGGACGCCTCCGTCATCCAGGCCGCGACTTCCAGATCCTTCCCACTCTCGCGGAGGATTCGGCGCGCATTCTCCTCGACGATACGCCATTGACCCTCTGCGCCCGCATTGCGTCCATCGTGATCGGAGCCACGTTCACTGGCACGCGCATCCGCGCGCGCGTCACGCAATCGGAAATACATCGATTGCGGCGATGTATCTGCGCGCGGATCGAGGCCTGAAGGCGCCTCGGGCCCGAAGGGTTCCAGCAGTGCTAGTACATCGAGCGATGTCACATCATCAACCTTCTGATTCACTGATAACGTCCTCGTATCGATGGGGATCGGTGTTACGTGACACTCAACTGTAATTAGTCCGCGACCGCTTCAGGCGCTAGGTGACATGACGCGGCGCATGCGGGAGTATCCATGGCGACCCTGGACCTGTCGATGCTTGTTACACGACTCAATGCCACGAGCAGGAAAAGCCTTGAATCCGCCGCGGGACTCACCGTGTCGCGCACGCATTACAATGTCGAACCGGAACATTGGCTGCTTCGGCTGATCGAAGCGCAGGACGCGGACATCCCTCTGGTGCTGCGGCACTTCAATGTCGATGAAGGTCATCTCGTTGCGGACCTTAATACCGTGCTGGACGGTATGAAGACCGGCAACGGACGCTCACCCTCGTTGTCACCAGAAATTGTTCGTCTCATCAAACAAGCCTGGCTCGCGGCATCCATCGGGCGCGATGCCGCCGAGATTCGCTCGTCTGATCTTCTGTTCGCGTTGATCGATGATGAGCAACTGTCCGCCGCCTTGCGTCGCGCCGTGCCCCGACTGTTCCGCATCGATACGACCATCGACCAGGCATCACTCGAGGCAATTCTCGCCCGAAGTGTGGAATCCGTCGGCACCCGGAAGCCGATGACGGCCGCACCGGGCGAGGCAACAGGACCCGACGCATCCCCCGGCCCGCATGGACCGGGTGCTGCGCTGGAGACCTATACGGTCGATCTGACGCGCCGTGCGCGCAATGGCCAGATCGACCCCATCGTCGGGCGTGACACGGAAATTCGCCAGATCATCGATATCCTGACGCGCAGGCGACAGAACAATCCGATTCTGGTCGGTGAGGCCGGGGTCGGAAAGACGGCCGTGGTTGAGGCCTTGGCGCTGCGCGTCGCCGCCGGAGATGTGCCGCAATCCCTGGCCACCGCCGTTATCCGCACGCTCGATCTCGGCCTCTTGCAGGCGGGCGCCGGCATCAAGGGCGAGTTTGAGAACCGCCTGCGTGCCGTGATGCGCGGTGTCGCGGCGAGCCCCTTTCCGGTCATCCTGTTCGTCGATGAGGCGCATACGCTCATCGGCGCCGGTGGCGCCCCCGGCGCGGGGGATGCCGCCAACCTCTTGAAGCCGGCCTTGGCGCGTGGCGAGATCCGCATGATTGCGGCGACAACCTGGGCTGAATACAAAAAATATTTTGAGAAGGACGCGGCACTGACACGCCGCTTCCAACCGGTCATCGTCGGCGAACCCGATGAACCCGCGGCGATAGCGATGATCCGCGGCTTGGTCTCCACCTTGGAAGCCCATCACGACATTCCCATCCTGGATGAGGCCGTAACGGCGGCGGTGCGCCTGTCTGCGCGCTATATCCCCAGCCGCCAATTGCCCGACAAGGCAGTCAGCCTGCTGGACACCGCCTGCGCGCGCGTGGCGATGACCCAGGCCAATGCCCCAGCAGCCCTGGAAGACGTCTGCAGGCGGCTTGGTCTAATCGAGACGGAGTGTGGCGTCTTGAGTCGCGAAATCGCCCTGGGCGGCGCCCATGGGGACCGCATGGCCCTTCTGGCCGCAGAACGGAACACGCTCCTCGAACGCGAGACCACGCTCACCACGCGCTGGGAGTCCGAGCGCACGCTCGTGGACGACCTTCGGACGTCCCGGCAGGCTTTGCTCGCGGCGCCCCCGGCCGATGAGGATGGTTCCGCGCGCGCCCGCTATACCGACTTGCGCAGCCAGTTGAGTGTCTTGCAGGGAGAGCAACCGCTGGTCTTCCCTGTGGTCGATGCGCAGGCCGTGGCCGAGGTCGTCGCAGATTGGACCGGCATCCCCACGGGCCGCATGCGGTCCGACGAAATTCGGACCATCCTCGATCTTCAATCGGCGTTGGCGCGACGCATTATCGGCCAGGACCACGCGCTGAAGGCCGTGACACAAGCGATCCAGACCTCGCGGGCCGGCCTCACCGATCCGCGCAAACCGGTCGGCGTGTTTCTGATGGTGGGCACCTCCGGCACCGGCAAAACCGAGACCGCCATGGCGCTCGCCGAGTTACTGTTTGGCGATGAGCAGACACTCACCGTCATCAATATGTCCGAGTTCAAGGAGGAGCATAAGGTCAGTCTCCTCATGGGCAGCCCGCCCGGCTATGTCGGATACGGCGAAGGGGGAATTCTGACGGAGGCTGTACGCCGCAGGCCCTATTCGGTGATCTTGCTTGACGAGATGGAGAAGGCCCATCCCGGCGTGCAGGATGTCTTCTATCAGGTCTTCGACAAGGGCCACATGATGGACGGCGAAGGTCGCGCCATTGATTTCAAGAATACCATCATCATCATGACGTCGAACGCGGCGTCGGACATGCTCACGCGTCTGTACGCGGACGAGGAAACGGCACCCGCGCCTGAGGCTCTGGCCGGGTTGCTGCATGATGAATTGGCGAAAGTCTTCAAGCCAGCATTTCTCGGGCGCGTTAAGCTCGTACCTTATAAACCTCTGAATGGCTCGGTTCTGCGCGGGATCGTTGTTCTGCAGCTAGACCGCATCAGCCAAAGATTTCGCGCGCGCTTCGCGACAGACCTCGTCTTCGATCCCGCTGTGATCGAGGCTGTCGCCCTGCGCTGCACGGAGAGCGCGGTCGGCGCGCGTGCGATCGAGGCAATCTTGTCCGATACGCTATTGCCGGAACTATCGACACGAATGCTCGCTCAGATGTCTGAAGGGCATGTGATCGAGACCGTTGCCGTCGATTTGGATACCACTGGCGCATTTCGATACGCACTGAACCGCGTATCGTGAAACAGGAGCTCACATGGCAATCTATATGCAATTCCCCGGCTGTGACGGTGACGTTACCGAATCAGGGCACACGAGCTGGATCGAGCTGACCGGCTTTCAGTGGGGCGTCGGACGCGGCATCTCAAGCGCCGTCGGCTCCTCCGCCGAGCGTGAATCGACCGCGCCGCAGGTTGATGAAGTCACTGTCAATAAGGACAATGACATTTCAACCGGCAAGCTGATGACCCAGGCGCTTTCGGGCCATGGCGCTACCGTGCAGATCGACTTCACGCGCACCTATAAGGAGGCGCAGGAGATCTACCTGACGCTCATTCTGACGAACACCATCATCAGCCATTACAGCCATCAGTCGCGCGGCGACCGCCCCGGGGAGACGCTCGCCCTGAACTTCACGAAGGTGCAGTTCACAACGAAGCAGATGTCCCCGGACGGCACGCAGGGCAGCCCGGATCACGTAATCTACGATCTGTCCACCGCCCAAACCTCCTAAGACAGACGCATGAGGCCGCGGTCTTGCGCCGCGGCCTCATGCGTTTCGTTTCGTCAAGCCGCTGCCGGTGATCTCAGCAGAAGTGAGTGTGGGTATGGAACCTTACAAATTCGGCTTTACAAAGGGCGCTGTTAAGCCACACACCTTTCATGCGGGCTTTCTCCCCGACAAGGCTGCTCAGGCGCGGGCCCTCAAGGAGTCCGGTCAAGGCGATCTCGATCTTTATGATCTGCTGGCTGAGGCCCTGGCGGCAGGCATGGCCGCATCGGGGTATGGCATCGAACACGCTTATAAGGCCGTCGCCTCCATTCCAAAAATTGGCTTGGATGGCATGAAGGCCCAGGATATGCAGGAAAAGGGTGTTGGCAAGACATCCGCGAAGCGGAATCCCCTCATTGATGACGCAACAGGTGACAGTCCCGTCACGCATAAATACTTGATAGCCCGTCGATACAAGAAGATCGGCGGCAATGTGTTGCAGGGTGTCAGCAGTGCGCTGAGCGCCGCGCCGCCCACAGCGGTCAATATTCCCGGCACCATCTATCACGGCCAGGCGGTTGCATTGACAGCGGTCCATATCGCGAAGATTGAGTATATCTCTAAAAAGTACAGTAAGACTCAGCACAACAACGACCAAATCATTAAAGACTGGTGTTTGCTGATCCGCACCATGAAGTCGATCAAGATCGCAGTACGCGGCACCCAGCTTGTGGGGTCGGTTATTCCGCATGCGTCCATCCCGACCTCCATTCTGTCGGCGGTGATGAAGTCAGGGATCAAGCTGACCATGCCGGGCGCCTGTTACGCGGCAGCAGCCCAGTTGCAAGCCCTGGCGTTTCAAGAACAGGGCTTCGGTTTAAGACACACCCCAGTCCGGTCTTCGACCTTTCAGCCAAATGAGCGCCTGCCGTCCAAGACCCCATCCCGGACGTCATTCAAGCCGGCACTGCCGACCATTCAGGAAGACCGCGCGTTCACACCACCACCTCGGATAACCGGCCCGGACGCGGGTCCGGCATCAGCTGTGATTTGGGAGATTTTCACCAAGCGTGGCGCCACCCGGTTGCTAGGAAAATACGATGTCGCGGCCTTGATCCGCGAACCGGCGGGGTGGATGGCGCTGGCGGATAAACTTCTCCTCATTTAGCAACGTGAGTGGGGTACGCGCCTGGGGATCGACCGATTAAGGCTAGGTCTTTGACCGTCTGCCGGCGTGTTGATTCTTAAACTGCACAGGCCTGAGGTCATTAAGGGCTGAGTGCAACTTCCGAGAATTATTAAGCTCCGCGATAAATCGCGCAAGGTCGGCCGCGAGTTCGGTCTCACATCTCCTTCGGATCATGCTCTGGAAGGCGATGACGATCTCGCGCGCCTCGACAAGCAGCGTTACGCTGGTCTCGATCAGACGCTACTGTTGGCGCGCGCTCGTGGCCCAACCGCGCGCAGCAGCTCGGCGACAAGCGTCACCGCCGGGTCCATGTCGGTCCGATGGTGCCGGACGAGGTGAAGCGAAACCGGCTCAAGGGCTATTGGTACGGGACGGGAGGTCAGCCGCGCTGAAGCGGAACTAACCATCACTCCGGTCGGAAACGCGCCCAGTAAATCCGTATCACACAATAGCTCCAGAGCGTGCAGAACTGTCGCGACACGTCGGTGACGCCCGATCCGAGCGAGCGCCGCGTCGACCGACCCCTGCCGGTCGCCGCGACCAGAAACAACAACATGGGAGAAGGCTAGCCAGCAGTCGAGGTCGAATGTCTTGACCGCTGCAGCCGGATGATCGTGTCGCATCAGCACGCTATAAGGATATGTGCCGAAATGCTCAGTCCGCAGCGCGTTGCCGGTGGTGGACGCGACGGTAATGGCGAGGTCTACCTCACCTCGTTGAAGTCGATCGACTTCATCACCAGCGTGCCAGGGATGAAAGATTAAGTCGATGCCCGGTGCTCGCTTCGCTAACTCAGCCGTCAATGCGGCGCCAAGCGCGGCGCCGGGAACGTCGGACGCGACGAGCCGGACTGCGCCGCGAAGATCGGCCAGCTCGGGTGGCCCGGCCGCAACGATGACCGCCAGTTCGGCTAGAGCGGCCCGCAGAGGTCCACGCATTGCATCAGCGCGCTGCGTTCGACGAAGCCCGCTCGGTTGAGCCCGTTCCAACAGTGGATCGCCGAACAGCGCCCGTGCCCGGGCAAGCGCGTTCGATGCAGCTGGCTGGGATAGGCCGAGCCGAAGTGCGGCCCGGCCTACATGCGCTTCGTCCAATAGCGCATCCACGATCACGAGGAGGTTGAGGTCGACCCTACGAAGCTTCATGCGATGAATAGCATATCATACCAAATATCATTTTGACCAATGTGGTTTGGCTTTGATAGTCGATGCTTTTACGGAGGCAGCGACTATGATCACCCTGTTGGTGCTTGCCAATCCCGATCTTGCTGTCTCACGTGCCAACCGTGCGCTTCTCGCTGGGCTGAAGGCCCTACCGGGATTGTTTCAGCACCGATGCTGATGCCGCGGTTGAAGTCAACGACTCAAACGAGGTCTTCGGCCTTGGCGGTCAGGCGGTAGAATCATGAACCGGCAGATTGGATATCTCGAATGAAGGAGGCTGAATTGGTTAAAGATCTCTTAAACATCGTGATCATTGGCGGATCATCTGGAATCGGCCTCGCTACTGCTCAAGCTGCACACCTAAGAGGCCTACGTCCGATCATTGTCGGACGGGACCGCGCGAAGCTTGCATATGCGATCGATATTATCGGTCCCAACGCGACGAGCGTTGTTGCGGACGCAATGGACCGGACGGCTTTAGAGCGGGTCTTTTCTGAAATCGGGACCATCAACCATCTGGTTATCGCAGCGTCGGGCGGGCGCGGGGCTGGGGCTTTCGCCAGCTTGGCGGAAAAAGATCTTAAGGCCGGATTCGAAGGAAAGTTTTGGGCGCATTGGAACGCCGCGCAAGCTGCACTGACTCATCTTGAGTCCGGTGGATCGATAACCCTGATCACGGGGGCGTCGTCTCGTGTCGCAGCTCCAGGGACATCAGGTCTGGCGGCAATCAACGGGGCACTGGAGCGGATGGTCCCGACTCTTGCACGCGAACTGGCCCCTGTCCGGGTCAACGCAGTGTCGCCTGGCGTTATCGATACTCCATGGTGGGCCGACAAGCCCATTGGCATGTTCGACGAAGCGAGCCGCCGCGCTCCGCTGAAACGGGCTGGTCGGTCTGATGAAGTAGCCGATGCTGTATTGTTTTTGATTGGCAACGCATTTGTGACAGGGGTCGTCCTAGACGTTGATGGCGGCCTCCACCTCACCTGAAGTCCTGTTAGATGCAGGACACCCCGCATCACGCGTTGGGGGCAGGCCATGCAACCACCCTACTGCTCCTGCGACGGTATGGCTGGGCTAGCGTTCCCGTCTACCACCCTACCATACCAAATCTCGGGTCTGAACTGGATCAGGCGGTGTCGAAGTTGCCCAGCGCTCTACGATCCTGCCGTCTTCCAGGCGGTATTGAACGAATGCGCGGAATGCAACCCTGATCGAAGTCTCGGCGTCCGTCCCCGACCACACACCTCGGACCACGACCATATCACCCTCGGCAACGACGCTGAGCAGATCGACATGAAAATCAGGAAAGCGTGCGAACATCGCTTCCATCCGCCTCATGCCGTCTTCGACGCTTCCACTGGAACCTTCAGGGCCATCATGATCCACATACCGGTCTATCGCGATAGTTCTCGAGATCGCATCGGGCTCCCTGCGGTTGATCGATCCCTCGAAGTGGTCGATCACCACCCGCTTGTTTGAGTCCGCGACGTTCGTTGTTTGGATGTCAGTCATTGCTACTCTTCTAAATGCAGCCTGCGGCATCATGCCGTGTCACAAGCCATCCGACTAGAATGCATGAGGATGCAGCGGGCCTCGGCGGGGCTCATCGTGACCAAATGTGCGGCCGTGCGACTGGAGAGCGCCGGCATCATGCATGCGCCCAGCGTCTTGGTCTGCCGCCAGCGTGTGATCCGGGTGTGATGTTATTGGACGGAGCGCCTGACAGACTCAGGTGATGGTATACCGAGGCTAACGAAGCCATCCGCTACAAACGCCGAAAGCTTATTTCTTCCATGACTTAGATTTGAGCAAAATAATGAAGATCATCAAGTGCGAGATAATGACTAAGGGAGCGTAAAACGTATAGACATACCAAAAGGTAGCTAGGTTGAAGCTCGGCACGTTCAACTGCAAGACTCCGCGTACTCCGTTTAGCAGGTCAACGAACCCCCATATGTTGGTCACCCACACCAGAGGAATGGCAAAACGCAAGCTGCTCCGAAGGGCAAAGATAGCAACGAGGGCCAGCGCCGCTTCTAAGAGATCGCCGTAAGCTGCACTGGAAAGGAACTCTCCGGGAAGTTTCGGATCGACCATACCCGTAACCAACAAGGTCATTCCCACATAGCGGGGCACATGCACCCAGAGCAGGAGCGTTAGAGCAGAATTACGAGGCAGCTTGGTTAGCGACGGCCACACATACCAAACTGCGACGATGGTGAAGACGACGCAACTCACTACAAGCTGCATCCAGAATATTGCGACGCTACTCATCTCTAACTACTCCTATTTATGTGCTTTACGAGCCTCAATCGAATTGCCTTTACATCGCCAGCTCAGCCTCCTTGATGTTGGCGATCGGTCCAAGAATCGTCGGATCGAAGTTGTTGAGGACGCTTCGGTCGAGCAGCCGCCTAGGTAAGTCAGGATTGGCCAGGGCCCCACGGGCGATGGTGATGATGTCGGCGCCGTCGTCCAGCGCAGCCACAGCCTGCTCGATATTGTGCAGGCCGCCATTGACAAAGATCGCTGCTTTGGGTGCATAGCGCTTGGCGAGGCGCATCAATGACGGACCTCCCGCGGCGAACGCCGGCTTCCACGCCTCAAATTCGGTCACATGGATGAAGTCCGCGCCGGCCTCCGCGAGGCCGCCGAATATGATTTCTGCGTCGCGCTCCTGATCCGCCCACTTATGATGATGGTCGTTCACCTTGCCTTGAGAAATACGGATGCCGACCGGCACCTTGGCCCCAACCTTCGCACGCACAGCTTTGAAGGTTTCCAGGATCAATCTTACACGGTTCTCTGTGGGGCCGCCCCATCGATCCCCTCTGGTGTTCGTGTAGTCGGTCAAAAACTGGTCGAGCAGGTAGCCGTTGGCACCATGAATCTCGATGGCGTCAAACCCGGCCACCTCAATCGCGCGCCCCGCCGCGCCAGCAATACCGTCGATGGCATCGGCGATCTGCGCCTCCGTCATCGTAGCCGGCAGGGCGTAGCGGCCCTTCCCGTGATAGAACGTCATCTGCTCACCCTTCGGCTGGACTGCAGACGGTCCAACCGTAGTGTCGCGAAAGCGATTGGCCTGGCTGATGGCGCCGGCATGCATCATCTGGGCGATGGCGAACGCGCCGTGGGCCTTGATGCCGTTGACGACCGGCTTCCAGGCATTGGCCTGTGTTTGGTCGGTCATGCCGGGCTGATGGGCGTAGCCCTGCGAGAACACCTGATCGGTGTAAATGCCTTCGGTGATGACGGTCCCGAAGCCGCCGCGCGCAAAGCGCTCATAGTAGCGAGTCATCGTTTCGGTTGCCCGGCCGTCCTCGGTCGCAGTGATGCGCGTCATCGGCGCAACAGAGAGGCGGTTCTTCACGGTATGGCCGTTTGTAACGATCGGCGCGAAAAGCGCGCGAGTGTCAATGTCCATCGTCCAGACCTCCAGAAGCATGACACCGAACCTTTCAGCTCAAAGCTAAGGATCAGGCGCTTGCTTAGCCTTGATTTAGCGCCTGCGTATGGGACGCAGAAGATGGGATGGACGATAAGCAATATATCGCTTAGCGTTAAAATATGGATCTCGCAGATGTGGCTCTGTTTCGCGCCATCACGTCCGTCGGCAGCCTGTCGGCTGCGGCGCGTCAAATGGACACGACACCGATGCTGGTCAGCCGGAGGCTAGCAGGCCTCGAAGCCGAGTTGGGCGCGCGCCTGTTCCACCGCACGACGCGGTCCCTATCACTCACTCCCGAGGGAGAGGCCTTTTTGCCTCACGCGGTGACCCTTTTGGACGCTCGCGATTCGGCGCTCGAGGCGGTCTCATCCGGCGGCTCGGGCCTTTCGGGCGTGTTGAAGATTACCGCACCGAACGTCATCGGCCACGCCGTCGTCGTGCCCGTAGTGGCCGAGTTAATTGCCCACAACCCCGCGCTACGCGTTGACCTGACCTTGAGCGACGGAGTCATCGACATTGCGACGGCGGGACTGGATGTGGCCGTCCGCGTGGCGGAGATGAAACCGTCGGACATGATCGCGACACGGGTGGCCGACAATCCGTTTATTCTCATCGCATCGCCGGGCTACGTCGCACGCTTCGGACAGCCCATCACGACAGACGACTTGGTGAGCCACCCCTGCATCAAGCTTCATGCCATGGACCATTGGCCATTCACGCGGGGCGGCGAGATGCACCGCGTTCGGATTAGTGGTCCCTTCTCGGCCAGCACCGTCGACGCGGTGCGAGCAGCCTGCATCGCCGGCGTCGGGATCGCCATGTTGACGTATTGGGACGTTCACGAGCAGGTCGCACGCGGAGAATTGCAGCGCATCGTCCTCGCTGACGCTAAACCGCTTGAAGTGGGAATATGGGCCGTTTTCCCAACCCGCTCGCACATGCCAGCCCGCGTGCGGGCCTTGATCGACGCGTTGCGAGATTGGCTGCTCGCTGACGCGGATGAGCGGCCTAGTCCGTCCACTTCCGGGGGGAACCGGCGGCCAGCGTGAATGTTGAGTGGTCGGTGCAGCGGGCTCGTTACATGACGCTGGAAACAATCGCGCCACTGAGCGATGATGCCATCGTCAGCATGCTAGCATTGGTCGGCTGAACAAGCAGCCAACGCTTCTCAATAACACCTTCCGACACCACGCCCCGGGACACGATCTTTGCTTGTCTCATGCTTAGACAAGCCGCAGCCATCGCCGCAGGTGACAGCGCGGCCTTGGTGGGACCCCCCACAGCAGAATGAACCGCTGGACCGCCGCCACTAACATTGATGGTTCTGTCGCAAGTTTGCGGATTGGTCGCCTGCGATATGATGGGATGACGATGTGTTCGGGACGAGACGATGGCGATCGACTTCAAGGGCAGTCACTTAGAACGGGATATCATCTTGTGGGGTGTGCGGTGGTATTTGGCTTATCCGATCAGCTACCGCCAGCTCGAGGAGATGATGAGCGATCGCGGGTATAATGCTGAGCACGACGCGGAAATCGTGACCAGACAGATCAAGTATCTCAATAATATTGTGGAGCAAGATCACCGGGCGATCAAACGGCTGACCCGGCCGATGCTGGGGTTCAAGTCATTTTGGTCAGCGGCCGTCACCATCGCCGGAATCGAGATGATGCACATGATCCGCAAAGGGCAGTTGCGCCCAACAGAAAAATTACGTCCTGCTCAGCAATTGTACTCACTGGCCGGCTAGATTAATCCACTTCCTCCATGAAAACGCAGTCACTCTGGAAATTTTCGACAGAACCGCAGCGAAGACATATATCGCCCGCGACTGCGTCAATTTCGTAACGAATCCGCACTCTGTCGTACTACATTTGAAGTGTTCCCGAACGGTGCTGTACCGGGCATTTGCCAAGCAAGGCGAGAGCGTATCGGCATTCATCTGGCAGGCGCGTCTCGCGCATGCAAGGCAGATGCTCAACGCGGGCTGCTACCGTCATCTCCCGATCAACGAAATTGTAGTCCGAAGCGGTTTTGCTGATCATTCAACCTTCGACCGAATGTTCAAGCGCGCCTTTGGCATGAAGCCTGGAGAGATGCGCCTCCACTATCGCGCGCGATAGTCACGGCGAAGCTCGCATCGTCGAGCGTGGCATCGGCGCCAAACCGCCGGGACCGGCAGTCAATTAAATCCGGGATGAGGCGGGACGGTCATCCTAACTGCCCTCGAGGTATTACGATATAGAATCGTCAGCTCTGTGCGCGCGTCCGTAGCCGATTGGCAACGCAACCGCGGCACCGAGGGTTTCGACCTTCATAACCTGCCGGCCCGATGCTGCACCTTTTCGTTAAGATTTCAGGATCAAGATGGCACAGCATTATGCCTCGTTTAATTAGACGTCCGTTAGGAAACAAAAATGAGCCGGAAGCTTCTTGCCTGTGTTGTCTTTTGGGCTGTCCCGGCTTGGGCCGACGCCGGAACCTGTTCCAATCAGGGGAATGTGCGGGTCTGCGTCGGCGACTTCAGCAACACAGGTGGCGTGGCACTCGACTTTACGAGTATCGGCAACAACGGCAGCAGCGGCAGCTTTGGCTTTATCCCGAGTAGCGGAGCGGCAGGGGATAACAGCGGCAGTCCGAGCGAGGCGTTTTCGGGCTCTGCCTCATCCGGTTCAATCGCCGTGCGTCTTTTGAGCCGGGGCGGCATGGGCGGCAACGGTGGTAACGGGCTTGGTGGCGGTGGGGCCGAGGGCGGACGCGGCGGGGAGACCGGTACCGTGTCTCTGACATTGACCGGCGCGCGAATCACCGCCAGCGGCAATCAGGCGATCGGCACGCTCGCGCAATCTACCGGGGGTGCCGGGGGAAACGGGGGCAGTGGCAGTGTGGGCGCCGGCGGTGGGATCGGTGGGCTCGGCGCGGCTGGCCGCGCCGTCTCTGTCTCGACGAACAACGCTGCGGTCAATGTCAGCGGAACCAATGCTGTCGGGCTGGCGGCGATCTCCGATGGCGGCAATGGCGGCAAGGGTGGGGCGGGGAACCTCTCCACCGGTGGCGGTCATGGTGGCGATGGCGGCAATGGCGGCAACGTTGCGGTCAGCCTGATCAACGATACCCAGATCAGAGTGAACGGCGTCGGTGCCCTCGGCATCCTGGCCCAAAGCAATGGCGGTCTGGGCGGCGCCGGAGGCAATGGCAATGTGGGTGGCGGCGGTGGTGGCGGCGGCACCGGAGGCAGCGGCGGCAATGTCGCGGTTGACCTGGCCAGCACGGTCATCACGACTGAGAACCAGTCGATTGGGCTTCTGGCCCAGTCCATCGGCGGATTCGGCGGCAATGGTGGCAATGCATCCGGCATTGCCGTCACTGGCGGTGTTGGTCAGTCGTCCGGAAACGGTGGTCCCATCAATGTCAACTTTCATGGCATCGTTTCCACGACCGGCGATGGGTCGGTCGGAATCGAAGCACAGTCGATCGGCGGTGGCGGCGGCGCCGGCGGCTCCTCTTCAGGAATCGCGACGGTCGGCGGATCCGGTGCGGGCGGCGGCAATGCCAGCACGATTTCCCTCGGGTTTGGCAATATCAACAGCTACGACATCACGCAGATCTTCACGCGCGGTGCCTACGCCCCTGCCTTGCTGGCGCAATCGGTTGGCGGCGGTGGCGGCAGCGGTGGCGGTGGCGCGGGTATTGTCAATGTCGGCGGCAATGCCGGCGGTGGCGGCAACGGCGGCAATATCGCCTTCCAGACCCGGGGACCCGGTTCGCTGTTTAATACCACAGGCGCGGAATCGGATGGGCTTCAGTTGCAGTCGATCGGCGGAGGTGGCGGCACGGGTGGTTCGTCCGTGTCTGTCGGCCCGGTCTTTTCGCTGGCGGTCGGCGGCAGCGGCGGCGGCGGCGGCAACGGTGGCAATATTTTTGTCAACAACTCCGGCGCGTTAATCCCAATCGACGTCGCGACCAAGGGCAACGGGTCAACGGGCGTGTCTTTGGAATCAACCGGCGGTGGCGGCGGCGCGGGGGGGTGGGCGGCGAGCGCCGCGGTGGGAAATATCGCGGTGTCAACCGCCGTCGGCGGCAGCGGCGGCAATGGCGGGAACGCTGGCTCCATCCTCATGACCGGAGCGGGCGATATCTCCACCGCCGGGGACGATGCCGCAGGGCTTCTGGCCCAATCGGCGGGCGGCGGCGGCGGACAGAGCGGGCTTACCCTGAGCCTCGCCTTGTCGACGAACGCTTCCGCGGCCGTAGCGGTCGGCGGCTCGGGCGGCGGCGGCGGCAACGGCGGTAATGCTGCCGTCGGCTGGGTCGCGAACAGCAGCAACATTGCGACTGAGGGCAATTTCTCGCCCGGTATGGAGGTGGAGTCAGAAGGTGGCGGCGGCGGCGATGCGGGCCTGACCATCGCAGGCGCCGGGTCCATCGGGGGCGCGCTTGCTTTGGGCATCGGCGGCAGCGGCGGCAATGGTGGCACCTCCGGCACTGCCATCGCGAACGCCCAAGGGACCGTGACGACGAAGGGCGATGATTCTGCCGGTATTCTGGCGGAATCGATCGCCGGTGGCGGCGGCAATGGTGGCGTCAGCATTGTGGCCGCCCTGGGAGGCCAAGCGGCACTCAGTGCCGCGGTGGGCGGCAGTGGCGGCGGCGGTCAAGCCGCCGGATCCGCCAGTGCTTCCTTCGACGGCGCGCTTTCCACGGCAGGGCGGGACTCTCCGGGCGTCAGTGCCGCGTCCGTCGGTGGTGGTGGCGGCGCTGGCGGGTTCGCGGGGACAGTGTCTCTCGGTCGCGGTGCCGCGACACTCGGCGTGGCGGTCGGCGGTTCCGGCGGCAGCGGCGGCACCGGCGGTTCGGCCGTTGCCACCTCCAGCGGCACGATCAAGACCTTGGGGGCATCCTCGGCCGGGATCAGCGCGACCTCCATTGGCGGTGGCGGCGGCACGGGCGGATTCGCGCTCGGCCTCAGCGGTGGCGGCACGCTCAGCGGCAACGCCGCGATCGGCGGCTCAGGCGCCGGCGGGGCGGCTGGGGGAGGAGCGAGCGTGAATGCGACGGGGGCGATCACCTCCGAGGGGGCCCTATCCGATGCCATCGATGCCATCAGCGTCGGCGGCGGCGGCGGCTCCGGCGGCTTCGCCCTCTCAGGGAACTTGGCCATGGGCCAGGGAGGCTTCGGCGTGGCCGTCGGCGGCAGCGGTGCGCAGGGTGGCAACGGCGGTCAATCCACCGTCACCAACGCAGCCACGATCAAGACCAGCGGCGCCGTTGCCAATGGCATCCTTGCCTCGAGCATCGGCGGCGGTGGCGGCTCCGGCGGTTTCGCGATCGCTGGCAACATCATCGCGGGCAGTTCACCCAAAGGCATCACCATCGGCATCGGCGGCGGCGGCGGAACCGGGGGCGATGCCGGCGTGGTCACTGTTCGAAACACGGGCGCGGTGACGGTGGCTGGCCCGGAATCTTCGGGCATCCTCGCCACTAGCGAAGGCGGAGGCGGGGGCAATGCCGGCTTCTCCGGCACGGTTTCGCTCGGCGCAAGCTCGTCACTCACGACGAGCGTCACGGTCGGGCGCTCGGGCGGCAGCGGCGGCAATGGCAATGCCGTCACCGTCTTCAACAGCGGCGCCATCACCTTGCCAAAATCGACCGCCTCGACGCCGGCAGGAGGTGGGTTCGGCCTGCTCGCCTTGAGTGTCGGCGGCGGCGGCGGCGATGGCGGGAGCGCCGGCTCGCTTCAGATCAGCGGCAAATCCTCCTGGAGCGCCAATGTGACCGTGGGTGGTGCTGGCGGCGGTGGAGGCACAGGCGCCCCGGTCCAGGTCAGCCAATCTGGGGCCATCCAGACCTTTGGCGAAGAGGCCAGCGATATCGTGGCGCAGAGCGTGGGCGGCGGCGGCGGCGATGGCGGCCTCGCTTTCGCGCAGAGCTACTCGGGCGGCTACCTTGCCGCGAACCTTACCGTCGCGGTCGGCGGCAAGGGCGGCAAAGGGGGTGACGCCAGCACCGTGTTCGTCACCAACGCGGGCGCCCTGAGCACGGCGGGCAATAGCGCCAACGGCATCTTGGCGGAAAGCGTGGGCGGTGGCGGCGGCAATGGCGGCCTGGCATCTTCCACCTCGGGCCTCGTCTCGACGCAGAGCGGGGGTAGCGCATCCTTCGCGGTCGGCGGGAGTGGGGGCGTTGCCGGCCAAGGTTCCACCGTCACCGTCGCCAACTATGCGCCAATCGTGACCGGCGGTGGCAGCGCTGACGGCATCCTGGCGCAAAGTGTCGGCGGCGGCGGCGGCAATGGTGGCGATGCCAGGGGCGTCGCCCAAATCCTCGCCCTCTTGGCGCCGGGGAATCCGGAAGCGGGGAAGACTTTCGCTGTTTCAGTGTCTATCGGCGGAGAAGGCGGCGCCTCCGGCAATGGCGGCCTAGTTTCGGTCTCAAACGATGCCGCGATCACAGTGTCCGGCGCCAATTCCCGCGGCATTGACGCACAAAGTGTCGGCGGCGGCGGCGGCAACGGTGGAGATCTGTCAGCCAACGGGTCAGAATTGCTCTCGTTTCTGTCGTTCGCGAACTTCGTGACAGGCAAAGGCTCTGTCTATCCGGTCTCGATCAATGTCGGCGGCAGCGGCGGCTCTTCCGGTTCCGGTGGATCCGTGGGTGTCAGGAACACAGCCTCGATTACAGCATCCGGCACGGAAGATATCGCGATCGAGGCGCAATCGGTGGGTGGTGGCGGCGGCGATGGCGGGTTCGGGCTTCCCGGCCGGGTCAATGTCGGCGGTCAGGGCGGCAGCAGTGGCAATGGCGGTGCCGTCACCGTGGACAATAGCGGCACCCTGGTCACGACCGGTGATTCCGCGATCGGAATTATGGCGGAGAGCATCGGTGGCGGCGGCGGCAATGGCGGCGACACGAGTTCGCCGATCTCTGCCCCCACATCGGCTGTTGGGTTTTCGATCGGCGGGTTTGGCGGCTCGAGTGGCTCGGGTGGCTCGGTAGGCGTCGTCAATACCGGAGACATCACGACAAACCGCGGCTACGCGCCGGCGATCTTTGCCCAGAGCGTGGGCGGCGGCGGCGGTACGGGCGGGAACGGTGTGGCGGTATTATCACCCAAGATCACGCTGCCAGGGCTTGGCAGTAATGGCGGCAATGGTGGCAGCGTCACTGTAAGCAATAGTGCCGCGATTGCGACCGCGGGAACGGCATCCTACGGCATTATGGCGGAGAGCGTGGGCGGCGGCGGCGGCGTTGCCGGGGCCTATTCCGTCGGTCTCGAAGAAAAGGACGTGCCGCTCGTCACCATCCCTGATCTGTCCTTTACCTTCGGCAGTGTTGGCACTTCCGCGGGCGGCAGCGGCGGCAATGTTTCCGTCAACAACAGCGGCACGATCACTGTGACCGGCTCTGGCACCGTTGGCATCCTGGCGCAAAGCGTCGGCGGTAGTGGCGGCTTGTTCGGCCTGTCCGATGGGGCAGGTTTTCTGGGCAGCCTGGGCTTTGGGTCCGGGACTGGCGGCAACGTCACGCTGACGCAGTCTGGCGTTGTCCAGGCTCTTGGCACCTATGATGTGGGCGTGCTGCTGCAGAGCATGGGGCCGGGTGGCAATGGCAATATCGACGCCACGATCAACGGACAGATTCTCACCGATGCTCCGACCAGCACGGCCATGGTGGTGAGCGGCGGCAATAACAACACAATCACAATCGGCACGACCGGCGTGATTTCCGGACAGAAGGCGCTGTTCACAGGATCGGGCAACGACACGATCGACAACTCCGGCACGATCACTGGACTCATCAATCTAGGCGCCGGCACGAACAGGCTGAACAATCAGGCCGGGGGTGTTCTCAATACCGCCGCGACGGTTGATCTTGGGGCGGGGACACTGATCAATGGTGGCACAATCCTGCCCGGTGGCGGTACCGCCCTTCAGACCACGACCATTTCCGGGACCCTCGACAATACGAGCACTGGCACGCTGAGAATAAGCCTGGGCGATGCGGGCGCTGTGCCCGGCCCGGTGCAGTCATCCCAAATCATCGTCAATGGCCAAACCGCGCTGAGCGGGAAGCTCGTCGTCGCGGCAATTCCCGGCGGGGCGTTGTTGGTCCCTGGCACCGATACGATCACACTGCTCACAGCCGCGAACCCGCTTGTGGATAAATCCACCGGATCGAGCGCTGATGCGATCATTACCTTTCTCAACAAGCAGACTATCGGCAATAGCGTGCAAGCTCAGGTTCAGGTCAACTATGCGGTGCATGGGGTGAGATCCAACGCCGCCGCCGATTCAGTGGCCAATGCCATCACGGCGATCGCCGAGGAGGAAACATCGGTGCTGCCCATCGACGCGGCGCTGGTGGATATGGAGCAGGCGTCCACGGAAGCAGCGCTTGAGGCGGATTACGAGAGCTTCAGTCCGCAAGCCTATGCCGCCAGCCGTGTCGCCATGACCTACGCCGCGCTCGGTTACAATGATCTGTTGTTCGATGGCGGCGCGGGCGCACGTTTCCGCACGCAATCCGATGACGGCCATGTCTTCTGGCTGGATACGTCCGGCGGTCTCTATCATTCGACCGCCGCCGCGACGAATTTCTCCCAGAGCGGCGCCGGACCCAGCCTGGGTGGTGTTGCAACTCTGGCTGACGGGTGGAAAGTCGGGTTCGGCGCCGGTCTGCACTATCTGACGAATTCTCTGAACGGGTATGCAAGCGGCCAGGGTTGGCTGGGTGATGCTGGCGTTACGGCCGGCCATAGCCTGGGCCCGATCGACGCCGCTGTCGCGCTGAGCGCCAGTGCCGAAGGACTGCAGATGAATCGCAGCGTTGCCGAGGGGGCAGGCGCGACGGCGACCGGCTCGCAGACTATTGCCTTTGCAACCGCCACCGGTCGCCTGTCGCACGGCTTCCCCGTCGCAGGATGGGAGATCCGGCCGCTTGTGGAAGCGAGCGTGATCGGAATGGATTCGCCGTCCTTCACGGAAAGCGGCGCTGGTGCGCTTAATCTGTCCGTTGATGGAACGACGACGGCGGCTTTGCGCGGCACTGCCGCCGTCGCGCTGAGCGGCATGGTGCCGATCTTTGGCATACCCGTGCAATCCAGCCTCCAGATCGGCGCCAGCGGCTGGCTTGCGGGTGGCGGCGCGACGGTGACGGCCGCCTTCCAGGACGTTCCTGCCGAGACGCCTTCGGTTATCGGTTATGCACCCGATAACGGGGTGATGGGCGACGTCGGTCTGAAGTTGAGCGTGGCGACACGGGGCGGCGTTGATCTCAGGCTATCCTATGCCGGTCAGTTCAACGCGCAGACGCGCATTCAGGATTTTGGCCTGGAGGCGGCAACGAAGTTTTAGTCCGGCTTAGGGCCATCGCCCGGCACATTGGTCCGGGCGCCCGCCCCCCGCAGCTTAGCAAGACGGGCTGGATGCGAGCCGAGGCGGCGGGCGACGTAGGGCCCTGGCGACAGCAAGCGATATTAGGTCGCGGTCGATGGGATGCCGATGCCTTGCGCGACATCGTCCGGGAGCATGTGATTGAGCATCTAGCCGATGATAATGCGGTCCTTGTGATCGATGAGACGGGTTTCCTCAAACAGGCAAGGCCTCATGCGGCGTGGGGCGACAATATCCACGGTCTGCGGGCAAGATTACGAACTGCCAGATCGGTGTGTTTGCCTCCTATGTATCCGGCAAGGGGCACGCCTTCATTGACCGTGCGCTCTATCTTCCAAAGGCCTGGACATCCGATCCCTCTCGGCTGGCAGTCAACTTAGGCTTTCCAGATAAAGTTAAGTGGTGCGGCCACTGCTTCAGCCCAACCCGTTATTAGGCAAAGGAACACTCATGTGTAGATCACTGCAGATTTCGCGGTTCTTCGCTTCCTCCCGCTTCGGACGCGGCTTTAGCGGGAGCGAAACCTTTAAAAGATGCCGGCCGTTCGGTGTGGCAGGTTGGTGACTTCATTGTGGGATTCTCCGCGTCGCATGGAGCCCCGCTTGAGAGCCGGCGATTTAGCGGTGAGGTCAGGGTGCCTTTGACAAGACCCTGCGCCCCTAGGGGCCGACGATTTTCGATAGTCAGTGACGTCGCCGCAGCGCTGACTACGTGGGTGAAATGTGGCGATCGCGAAGTCACGATGGCGCAGGTATGCGCTGCGGACGAGATTAGTGGCTCGGAAAGCTTCTAATCTTGCTCCTGCCGGAGGGCAGGCCGACGCCCCCCGATAGCCAGTGGCACGGCCGCATCCTGCGCTGTGCTCAGGGATCGTGTCGCGGCCGGGCCGTTGAGAAAGCACCATGGCGCTTCGGTCACAGTCGTCGGATCGGGCTCCCTCGATGATCGCGAAGGTGCGCACGACCACACCACTCCGGCGATTGCCAGCCCTCTCACAGGCCGCCGAAGGCCAGTGGAGCACCCGCAGCCCCGAGTCCAAATACCGGCAGCGACGCGCACTGTGTTAACAACTTCGACATCTGATGTACATGGCCCTCCTTGGGCCAAATCTTACAAAGAAATATCGACTTATGTTTACAGGACGCTTGCTTTCCCCTGTTGTCTGCGCTCGATCGATCGAGCACGACCGCCCTCTAATGGGGTTATCGTCTCATACGGGAGCATCCGGCCGATGGTGTCTGAAGTTTGGCTCCGCCTTCGCCAATAATCGCCATCGCCGCCGGCCGCGACCGGCCGATTATCGGGACGATCGATCGGAGCCGTGTCCGCATGATCTACACAACGTGTCATGCATGCGACTTCATTTATGCAATCATTTCAACGCCCCCGCCGTCAGCCCGCTTACGATACGGCGCTGCAGCAGCACGAAGACGATAAGGATCGGCGTCACATAGATCGCCGAGTAGGTCATCAACCCATTCCAATCGCTGGTATTAGGACCGAGGAAGGCCGCAAGGCCGACTGTCGCCGTCTGCAGGTCATCCTCGGAGATCATCGAACGCGCATAAACGTATTCACCGAAGCTCTGAAGGAAAACGAGAATCCCGGTCACCAGGATACCGTTGCGCGCCAGCGGCAGGATGATGCGGAAGAAGGCGCCGATGCGGGATGCGCCATCCACCATCGCGGCCTGTTCCAGCTCAACCGGGATCTGGCCGAGATTCGCGCGCGTCAGAACGATGTAGAATGGCATTACCTTCGCGACCTGGGCGAGGATCACGGCGAGGCGTGGCGTGTGCAGCAGGCCCGCTTCGCTGAAGCCGACGAAGAGCGGCGTCACCATGAGCGAGGACGGCAAAACCTGCATCATCAGGATGGCGAAGAGTGCGACGTCCACCCATCGGTTGCGGTAGCGCGCCAGCACCCGCGCGCAGCCCGTGCCGAGCACAATGCAAATGAGAGTGACCCCGCCCGCGATGATGAGAGAATTGGTGAGATAGGTCGCCATTTCGTGCTGCACGAAGACATGACCGACGGTCCAGACAATATGGTGCGGCAGGAAGCGCGGCGGATAGGCGAAGAGATCCTCGCTCGATTTCAGCGCGCTCACATACATCCAGTAGAGCGGAAACAGGTAGATACCCGTGATGACAAGGCCAAAGCCGAGAAGAAGCCAGCGTTTCACCGTGCTCACGCCTGCTGTTCGAACCGGGTGGAACCGACGTAGAGAATGGCGACCAGGATCACGACCAGGATCATGAGCACGGCGACTACGCTGCCGCCCGCGATGTCATAGGTCTCGAACGAGAGCTGCCAGGACCAGTATTGCGCCACGTTGGACGCGTTGGACGGGCCGCCCTGCGTGAGCGCCGCGACAAGATCATATTGCTGGAGCGTGAAGATGATGCTGAGCGAAAGCACGGCGCCGAGCGTGGCCCGCATCATCGGCACGGTGACGAACAGAAAGCGTTGGATCGGGCCCGCGCCATCCAAGGCCGCGGCTTCGTAGACATCCTCTGGAATGGCGGCGAGGCCCACCGAGAGCAGAAGCATGTTGAAGGGAATGCCGAGCCAGACATTCGCGATGACGAGCGAGTAAAGGGCGACATGCGGATCCGAGATCCAGAAGATATGCCCTTTGATCAGGCCGAGGGAATTCAGCAGATAGTTGACGACGCCGAAATCCCCCGCCAGCAGCCACCGCCAAATGGCGCCGACGACAAGAGCCGGCATCACCCATCCCGCGAGAAACAGGCCCCGTAGCGTCGCGGCCCCGGGAAAGCTCTGCCGGAAGTAGATGGCCAATGCCAGGCCGATCACGAGCTGGAAGAAAACCGAGAGGAAGACGAAGATCGCCGTATTCGTCGCCACCCGCCAGGCGACCGGCATGGCGAGCACATGGGCATAGTTGCGCAGGCCCACGAAGGGGCGCGCCAGCGAGCCGAGGGTGAACATGTCGATCTTCTGCACCGACATGAGCATGGTGTAGAGCATCGGCACGGTTGCGAAGACGAAGAGATAGGCGAGTGCCAGCGCGACCATCGCCACCTCGAAGCTTCCGCCATCCCGAAAGCGCGCCATCATCCGGCCCATGACCGGCCCTTCCGCACGGCGCCTATTCGCTGGCCGCCGCATCCACCGCCTGCTGCGCGGTGGCAAGCGCCTGCGCCGCAGTTGCCTGATGGGTCAGCGCGGCTTGGATTGCGGTCTGAATCGCCTGGGAGATGTCGGCCCAATGTGGGCTGGGCCCACGCACTCGCGCGGTCTGTAGCGCCTGTAGGAAGAGCGCATATTCCGTCGGCCAGTTCGGATGATCGACGGTCACTTTCTCCACGGGCAGGAAGCCTGACTTGTTCCACACCTTCGGCATCTGGCTGTTGAGGAATTCGAGCAGCGCAAAGGCTTCTTTCGGATGGGCCGATTTGGCCAAGATGACATTGTCGCCTTCACCCAGGGCGGAGACATGCGGGCCGCCTGCCGTCATGGTGGGCAGTAGCGCCACGCGGACATCGAACTTCGCGTCCTTCGCCATGCGCGGCAATTCCCACGGGCCGGAAATCGCCATCGCGGCATCGCCGGCATTGAAAGTCGCGGTCGAATCATATTGGCCGCGCACCAGCGTATCAGGGGAGGCGAGTTTGTCGTCCATCAGTCTCTGCCAGAATTGCAGGGCCTTCACATCGTCTGGTGTATCGAGCCGATTGTAATCCCCGCCGGCCATCTGAATCCACGGCAGGAACTGGAATGTTCCTTCCTCGGAAGCGACGGCCGAGAAGGCAAGGCCATAGACTTGCTTAGCGGGATCGGTGAGCCTCTTGGCATCGGCGTAAAACTCCGCCCATGTTTGCGGAGGCTTGTTCGGGTCAAGCCCGGCCGCCTTGAACATGTCGGCATTGTAGTAGAGCGCCAGCGTATTGGCGCCGCGCGGAATGCCGTAAATCTTGTCGCCATATTGAACGGCGGCAAGCGGGGCAGGGTAGAATTTCGCAAGGTCGATAACCTTGGACTGGGCGATCATGGGTGCGAGGTCGAGCAGCATGCCCCGAGAGCGGAAAAGATCGACATAGGGATTGTCGATGTAGCTGACATCCGGAACGATGCCGGTGATGCCGGCGCGGGCAAGGTCGTTATTGATGTCCTGAAACTGCACATGCTTGACGCGCACGGTGATGTCAGGATGCAGTGTCTCGAACTGCTTCGCCAGCGGGAACATGTACTGGTTCTCGAGATCGACGGTCCAGACATTGAGAGTGACGTGCGCCGCTTCCGCGTGGGGAGCGGCGGCAAAGCCGAAGGCAACCGCGCAGGCGAGGCCGGCGCCGAGGCATTTCAGGCGAGACATAACTTCCTCCTTTTCAGCATCGTTGAACGCGAACGCCTCTTAAGGGCGCTTGACGTCAGGCTGGATTGGGAATGACGGCACCGCCGCGGCATTCCTGGAGATAGCGAAGGCCAGCCACTTGTCCTGTCATCTCCAACGCATCGCGATAAACGGGATCGTGCCAGCCCTCGATGTCGATCGATCCGCTGTAACCGGCAAGCCGAAGTTCCGAGATGACATCGGTCCAATTCGAGTCGCCAAAGCCCGGCGTGCGCATGAAAACGAAGGGGTGCTTGCCGAAGACGCCATGTTCGCGGATGACCTCCCACCGGATTGTCGCGTCCTTGCCATGGACGTGGAAGATGCGCGGCGCCCATTTGCGGATCTGCGGCATGGGATCGATCAGATAGACCATCTGATGGCAGGGCTCCCATTCAAGTCCGATCGTTTCATCCGGCAAGGCGTTGAACATCAGCTCCCAGGCATCGGGGTTATGGGCGATGTTCCAGTCGCCGGAGGCCCAGTTTCCGTCCATGGCGCAATTTTCGAATGCGATGCGAAGCCCGCGATCCGCAGCACGACGCGCGAGATCCCCCCAGACGTCCTTGTAGCGCGGCAGGCTTTCTTCGATCGGGCGGCCCCGGATGCGACCTGTGAAGCCCGCGATGGTGGTGGCGCTAAAGAGATGGGCATGATCGATAAGGGTCTTCCATCCTTCCAGCGTTTCACGGTCAAGCGGTCCATCCTCCAGCGGATTGCCGAACATACCGAGTGTTGAGATCGTGACGTCCCGATCCCCGATCGCCTCCCATATCTCACCCGCGAGGCGCGGCAGATCCGCGCCATTCAGGCTCTGCCAGAAGAAGGGTTGGAGACTCTCGAAACCATAGGGCAGAATTTGGCGCACATAGGCGCCGACATCCCCCGTATTGCATTTCACCATCGTGCCGATGCGCAGATCCATCACCTGTCCCTTTTGTTCAGACCCTGACCGCCACGCGGGTGCCGCTTTCCGCGCTGCGGATCGCGGCCATGACCATGGCGAAACTCTTTATATTGTCCTCGCCCCGGGTCTCGGGGGCTGGGCCGCCACGCACGGCCGCGACAAAATCACGCATCACCCCGAGATGGCCCCCGATCAGATCCCCCGTCGCGAGAGGCGGTATTTCCAGGGGCTGGGCGGTGTCGAACAGATGCGACCGGGGCCGACCCACGATCTCCGCGCGGATATCCTCATGCCCGTCCCAGACCAGGCTGCCGTGGGTGCCCAGGATTCGCCAGGCGCTTTCCCAGCTCGTGGCCAGACCTTGCGCGACCCAGGAGCCCCGATAGGTAAAGACAGCGCCCCCTGTGAGCTCGAAGATGGCGGCGGCGGCGGGCTCATGGTCGAACCAGGACCCCGGCGGAGTCCATTCCCTGCAATAGACGGCTTCCGCGTCGAGGCCGGACATGCATCGCGCCGCGTCGAAGGTATGGATTGCCATATCAAGCAGCAGGACATGGCGCATGACCTCCCGAAAGCCGCCGAAATGGGGGCCGAGAAAGAAGTCGCAATGCAGGCAGGTAACGGGGCCGAGCACGCCGGACGCCAAAAACCTGCGAATGCGCCGGATGGGCGCGATGTAGCGGCGGTTCTGGATCACGGCATGAATGCGGCCCGCCGCCTGCGCCCGGAGCAGCAGGTCGGCCGCCTGCTCCATCGTCTCCGCCATCGGCTTTTCGGTGAGAACATGGCACCCGCGGGCAAGGGCGTGGGAGACGAGCGCATGGCGCGCGGCAGGCACTGCCACGTCGAAAAGGATGTCGGGGCGCAGCGCATCGACCATGGCGGCCGCATCCGTGCCGATCTGTGCGCGTCGCCCCCAGCGTGCTGCCGCGGCTTCGGCCCGGGCTGGGTCGAGATCGGCGAAACCTGCAATGGACAGATCGGGAATGGCCTGAGCCGCCTCAATCCATCCGGCGCTCATGGCGCCGCACCCGGCCAGAACCGCGCGCACAGTCATCCTGACGTTCCCCTCGGCGTTTGGCCATCTCTTCTACCCTCGGCGGAGACTGGTCCGTAAACGTTTACGACGATAGGATCCGGGTGGTCGGGAAGTCAATACAAAGCTAAGGTTCCATCGTGCCAGGCATGAAGACGTCGCATCCTCTCCCCCTCCCTCTGTCTGGACAGGGGGCATCCGGGATCCGCGACCTCGCGGCGCGACTTGGTATCTCCATCGGCACCGTATCGCGCGCATTGAACGACCGGCCGGACGTCAATCCCGAGACGCGGCAGCGGGTTATCGAAGCAGCGCATGCCATTGGCTATGTGCCACAGCAATCGGGCCGCAGTCTGCGCAAGGGCGCCACGCACAATGTCGGCCTGCTCTGGGAAATTCCAGAGGGGCGTGAGGCCTATGGCGAACCCTTCTTCCTCTCCCTCTTTGATGGCACACAGCAGGTTTTGAGCGCGGGAGACTACGACCTCGTCATCATGCCGGACCAACCAGGCGCGACCCGGGACCCACTCGCCCGGTTGCGGCGTATCATCCAGCGCCGCCAGGTCGACGCGCTGATCTTGCCCTGGACGCGGACCAAGGACCCGCGGCTCGACTATCTGGCTGAGGTCGGCCTCCCCTTCGTGGCCCTCGGTCGCAGTCGTTCGGGGGGCGCCCATCCCTGGATCGATCTCGATTTCGAGCGGGCGGCAGAGATTGCAACCGCGCGCTTCATCGAATCCGGGCACACACAGATCGCAATCGGAATACCGGCCGATACGCTCATGCAAAAACGCTTCTTTCTCGCAGGCTACCGTCGGGCGCTGAAAGCCGCCGGCCTTTCGTTTGACAAGGCACTCGTGGCAGAGGGAGAGGTGACGCCGGCAGGTGGTTATGCCATCGCGACGCAGCTTCTCCACGCCACGCCGCATCCCACTGCCATTCTCACCATCGACAGCGGCATGGCCGTCGGGATTTACCGACGCCTGGCGGAGCTCGGCCTGCGCTGCGGTCAGGACGTCGCCGTCATTGGCGGCGTGCACGACACGCCCATGACGGAATTCCTCGTTCCGGCCTTAACCTGTTTCAGCCTGGACACCGTAGCGCTTGGGCGACGCCTCGCGGAACTTCTGCTCGCCCGGCTGGGAGGTAGCGCAGACTCGGTCGGCGAGTTGTGGCCGCTTACCCTGGTCGAGCGGCAGAGCGACTAAGAGCCCATCCGAGAAGTATCAACGCATGATGAAGGCTGCGGCCTTGCGTGCATGGCAATCGTAGTCTCGCGATAAGCGCTGGTTTCGACTGATCCACGCCAAGGTTCGCTCGACGATCCAGCGCTTCGGCAACACCACGAAGCGGTGCTGGTCGGATCGCTTCACGATCTCCGAGGTCTAGGCGCCTGTGCGTGTCACCATCGCCGCCATCTTTGGCTCCTGGTAGCCACCGTCACCGATGACGCGCTGTATGAACCGGAAAGCGCCGTCGAGCCTGCCGTAACAGCGTCTCCACGCCATCGCGATCCTGGATACTCGCCGCATGGTCATCCACGTTCAGGAGCAGTCCAAGCGTGTCGACAAGGATGTGCCGCTTGCGCCCGAGAATTTTCTTGCCCGCATCATAACCGCAGGGATCAAGCGAACGCCCCCTTCTACGGCGCCCTTGGCGCTCTGTGCGTCGATGATAGCTGTCGTCGGACTGGGCTCTCGACCGGCGCTCTCTCGGCTCTGAACGTAGAGAGCCTCGTGAATGCGCTCGATCGTGCCGTCCCAATCCCACAGGTCGAGATAGTGCCAAGTCGTGCTCCGAGGCGGCAGGTCGGACGGAAGGGCGTTCCACTGGCATCCTGTCGAGAGTACATAGACGATCGCGTTCAGCACCTCTCCGACATTGACTGTTCTGTGAGCTGCTGCCGGTTTCGTGGACATGCAGCTCAAGCTGACGCTTTGATCCGCTCGAACTCCATAGGGCTGAGATACCCGATGGTGGAGTGGCGTTGGCGCGGGTTATAGAACCGCTCAATGTAGTCGAACACGTCGGCCCTGGCCTGGTCCCGGGTGCGATACACCTTGCGAGCTGTCCGTTCGGTTTTCAGTGAAGAGAAGAAGCTCTCCATTGCCGCGTTGTCCCAGACACTCCCGGATCGGCTCATACTACAGATGACCCCATGATCCGCCAGCCGCTTCTGAAACTTCTCACTGCTATATTGGCTTCCCTGGTCCGAGTGGTGGAGCAGCGCATCCGGTTTGCCGCGGCGCCAGATCGCCATCATCACTTTTCTGGATTCTTGTTCGCTTGCTGAGACGAGTCATCTTGCAACCATTTGCGAGGATGCAACTGGAGTAGATCGGGCGGCGGTCCATCGCCAAACTGCCACGATGGCCGCGGCATTCTTTGCCAAAGCACTTGACGCCGAGGGCACTTCAGAAATTCACATTCACTGATTTTTCGCCAAAATATCCGCTATCGAGAGGACCTATGCAACGGCTGCATGGCCATCTTGGGTCGATACCGTTTGTTCCAGGTTTTAGGACTCATGCAAAAATCCCATTGCATAGAGGACAACATCCTCGGCCTCGTAGTCGAAGGGATTCCACGGATGAACAATGGAGAAGACGTAGAGCTATTTCAAAGATTTGCTTCGATGTGGATAGTCGGCTGTGCGCCTAAACTCGGTCATATGGGGTGTTGGCTGTGCACACCCGAAAGCTGATGTGCCGGCGAAAGATGACCGCGCATCCCGTCAGTTTGGGCAGTCCGCGCCTATGGCTAGGCTTGTGAACGCCATGGCAACGGGCCCGAGCGCGTCCAGCGGCCTGGTAAGCAGGTGCAACGTGCGGCGCAGCCGTGGCCGCAGCCGCAGGACCTCCAGCCCGCTTCGGTCCATTGGCACGGCAAGCTCCGGCATGATCGTCAGTCCAAGCCCCTCACGCACCATGCTCACCAGGGTCGCGTTGTCCCGCACGAGGCACACGATCTCCGGATGGCTCGCCGCAGCGGCCAGCAGCTCCTCGATCAGCGTTTCGCACCCGCCCGCCGATAGCAACATGCGCTGGCCGTCGAGCTGTCGCAGACCGACGCTTGCCTGCCCTGCCAGGGCGTGCCCGTCGGGCACCACGGCCACGTAGTCGTCCTCGAACACGGTTCGCGCCACCAAGTCGGCGTGGGTAAGGCTTGTGACGCCGACTTCGACGACGCCGGCAAGCACCCAACCCATGATCTCCGGATCAGTGCCCTCGTAGAGCGTGACCCCTATGCCGGGATGCTCGGCACGCAACCGCTGCAGCCAACTGGGTAGCAGCCGCACAGCCGCGCTCTGCACAACGCCGATGCGAAGTGTCCCGGTCAGGCTCCTGCTGTCCCTCGTGCAGGCCGCGAGCCGCTCGACGGCAGCCAGTACCGCCCGCACTTCGGCCAGCGCCGCCACGCCCACGGCGGTCAGGCTTGTACCGTCCCGCCCACGCACCAGAAGCCGCGTATTCAGGGTTCTTTCCAGTAGCGCGACGGCTTGGCTAACGGCGGACTGCGACATGCAAAGCTGGCCGGCGGCAGCGGTGAAACCGTTCTGCTCGGCGACGGAACGGAAGCACCGGAGCTGCACCAGACTAACATTAGGAAACACGATAGATATCCATCACTACGATTAATTGGACCGATGCTGATCCATCTTTTATCCCGCGGCAAGCCATTCACGATGGAGAGACAAGGCCATGCCGACAGGAACGAGGGACAAGCTAACAGTGGGCCTGGCCCAGATCGCCCCGGTGTGGCTCGACCGCGACGCCACGCTCGCAAAAGTGCTGGACTGGATCGAACAGGCCGCCGCGGCGGGCTGCGGCTTCGTGGCGTTTGGCGAAGCGCTCGTACCAGGTTACCCGTTCTGGCTCGAGCACACGGATGGCGCGCGTTTTGAGTCCAGCTTGCAGAAGGACATACACGCCCACTACCTCGATCAATCCGTCCAGGTGGAGGCGGGGCACCTGGATGGCGTGTGCGCGGCCGCCGCCCGGCTCGGCATCGCCGTCATGCTGGGCACCATTGAGCGCCCCGCGGACCGTGGTGGACACAGCCTTTACTGCTCCCGCATCCATATCGGCGCCGATGGCAAGGTCGGCTCGGTCCACCGCAAGCTGCTGCCGACCTATGAAGAGCGGCTGAGCTGGGCACCAGGTGACGGGCACGGGCTGCAGGTTCATCCTGTCGGCCCGTTCACTGTGGGCGGCTTAAACTGTTACGAGAACTGGATGCCGCTGTCGCGGGCCGCCCTTTATGCGCAGGGCGAGGACCTGCATGTAGCATTGTGGCCGGGCAGCCTCCGCAACACCGTCGACACCACTCGCTTCCTGGCAAGAGAGGGGCGGAGCTACGTGCTGGCAGTGTCCGGGCTGATGCGGCGCGAGGATGTGCCGCCAGGCAGCCCGGCAGCTGCCATGCTGGAGCGGTGCCCGGACGTGTTGGCCGATGGCGGGTCGTGTATTGCCGGGCCGGACGGGAAGTGGGTGGTCGAGCCGGTCACGGGAAGGGAGCACCTGATCGTTGCGACTTTGGACCACCGCGAGGTGCGGCGCGAGCGGCAGAACTTCGATCAAGCCGGGCATTACGCCCGGCCCGACGTAACCCGCCTGGTTGTGGACCGGCGCCGGCAGAACATGGCGTTGTTCGTGGAGACGATGGGTGAAGATGGACCATTGTCGTAAACGTCGAGGGAAGCATAGCGGCCCCCTGCGTAGCCTCCATAGCGGGGTGGTCAAGTGGCTAGTTCACCACCCCGCATGCCGCTCCCATCCTGCACCGCCTCATGCGTCGCCAGTATCCGCCGTAGCGTGGGTTTCCCTTTGTCGCTCCCCTGCTCGATACGCTTATGCATTTCCTTGATCCCGGTCGTCATCTGCTCCGCCAGACCGCATAACCGACTACGCCAAGCTAATCGTGCCAATGATCGACCGGTTCATGGCCACCGACCGAGTCTTCGCCAAAGCACGTCGGGGCGCTAAGCAGCAAGGGGGGCGACGATGATACAGGAGGTCAGCAGGCCTGTTTTCAGCTTTCCGGAGCCTGCCGCTTCGCTGTATGAACTCACTATTTATTCCTTTCCCTTGTTGGGCGAGCCGCACGCCCAAGGGAAGAGGATGTTTAAGAGCTTTGGACTACACCTTGCCCAAGGAGAACATCCATTGCTGCAGGCAATCACAGAACAGAGTAGTTCTGGTCAATGTCCGCGATAAGATCGAGCTCTCGAGGCGTCCATCCGAGGCGCTCCTTGGTTCGCAGGTTGGAAACAGGTCCGTTACCACGGACAGGCATCGCCAAGGGGCCGAAATGCTCGGCTGCATCATCAGGCGCTATGGACACTGTTGGGAGATTGAGGCGGCGGCCAATGGCTTCGGCGATGCGCCTGAATGCAACCCCTTCTTCGGCGACCGCAAGAAAGGGACCGCCATTGCCGCCGGACTCAAGGGCGAGACGATATACCCGCGCTGCGTCGAGCCTATGAATGGACGGCCAAAGGTTCTCGCCTCCGCCGATATAGCCAGACACTCCCTTTCGACGCGCCAGCGCCATCAGTTGGGGGACAAAGCCATGGGCCTCTCCCGCACCATGCACGGAGCGCGGTAGGCGCACAGTAGCCGCGCGTAAACCGCGATCCGCCAAGGCCGCTGCCGCCTGCTCCGAAGCGCGTGGAAACGCAGGATTAATGGGAGCGGGAGAAGTTTCCTCTGTAAATACCTGCCCATGAGGCGGCACGCCGATCCCGCCCGTGACCCCGATCCCGCCCGTGACAAGGATAGGTCGGTCAGATCCTTGGAAAGCGTCGGCGAATGTCTCGATGGCCTGGCGATCTTCCCTCGCCGCTTCTGCAAAAGCGGTAGGTTGCCCGAGGCCCCGGCCAAAGGCAGTGTGAATGACTGCGTCCGTTTCCTCAGCCCCCTTCTTGAGAATATCGATATCGCTGAGCGAACCCAGTAGTGGCTCACCTCCTAAAGCCGACAGAATTCGCGACTTGTCCTCTGAGCGCACGAGTCCCACGACTTCGTGGCCTGCCTCGACCAATTCTTTGACCAGAACTGACCCAACCCAACCGGTGGCTCCGGTGATAAACACGCGCATGATCGGTCCCCTACCCTGGATTCTTTCGGGGTCTAGAATGCTAGCCAGAGTCTCGTTTTAAAATGCGCGTTAATCGATATTTTATGCTAGGGCGTCTCAATCATGTGGATTGGTTTAGCATCCGCAAGCGACGTTCTGTCCGTCGTCTTGTCGCGCCTTAAGCTGGAAGCGTTCGCCACTGGCGCGTTTGATGCCGGCGGTGCATGGGCGATCGAGTTTCCTCCGACCGACGCTCTGAGCTTCAAGGTCATTACGAAAGGCGAATGCTGGCTCGCCATCGAAGGGGAGGAGCAGCATTATCATCTAAAGACGGGCGACTGCTTCCTCATCTCAGGGAGCCGAAGCTTCGTCCTCGCCAAGGATCTAAAGGCCAAAAAGAAGATTTCTTCTCAATTGCTGGCTCATAGCAGAGGGGATAACGGCGTCGCCGTTTATAACGGCGGTGGAGACGTAATTTCGATTGGGACTATGTTCAGATTTGAGGGCCACTTCTCAAATATCATTTTGAAATCTCTGCCCGCAATTATTCACATACCTGCACATTTGGATCAGGCTGCGGTCCTGCGTTGGAGCTTGGAGAGATTCGTCGCAGAATTCCAGGGTCGGAGCACGGGTTACTCCCTGATGATGGGCTATCTGGCACCGATCATTTTTTTGCAGACCTTACGGCTATATCTTGCCTTGACCCATAGAGACAAGAATTGGCTGGTTGCCTTGTCACATCCAAAACTATCCAAAGCTATGGAAGCCATTCACGTCCATTACAGGATGGACTGGTCACTAGAGACATTGGCCATGACATCAGGAATGTCCCGAGCCGGCTTCGCTCTCAATTTCAAGATGCTCGTTGGGGTTTCACCAATCGATTATCTCACAAATTGGCGTATGCAGATTGCCTGTGATCTTCTCCAAGAAGGAAGGTCCAGTATTGCAGAGATAGCAAGCACGGTAGGATATGGGTCCGAAAGCGCTTTTAGCGCCGCCTTCAAAAAGATAATCAAGTGCCGTCCCGGATTTTATCAAAAAAATCGGAGCAGCACACTTGATGTCAAGCGCGATCCATTGGATATGCGCGCCTCTTGACGAGCTGCTCACAGTCGCGGAGATCGGGAGCCCTTCGCCGTTTGGAATCGAGAAAATATTGAACGCCGAACTCGGATGCTCACTGTGCTCGCTCGTCTCGGGTCCGGGCTTCGTGGTGTGGGTCGTGAGGAAAATGCGGGGCGCCAGGGCGGTCGATCACCAGGCATGTCACGATCGCAATCGCGACAAGGTCACCGCCTGCAGTGGACATACGTGCTTCCGCCACCATGATCCGCGATCCGCATTGGATGACCGCGGCGATGACATTCAGGATGTCGTCGTGGGGCAGAACTGGCCTCAAGAAATTGGTCTTGAACTCGACCGTCGTGCAGATCTTGTCGGCGCCACACACGGTGTCGCAGGCCCAGGCGGCGGCGGTATCCAGCGCTGTCGCCAAGGCGCCGCCGCCCACCTTCCCATAGGGGTTTCCGAGCCGTTCCGAGGGACGCAGGGCCAGTCCAACGATCCCGGAGGTCGCCGATGTCACGGAGAGGCCAAGCGTATCGTAGAGGGGCGGCAGCGGCGCTCGTCCGTCACGCATCGCCTGAAGGCGTTTGATGGCGTTCATCCTCGTTTGAGTTCAAGACGCTGCCGGACTTGGTCAGGCGATGCCGTTTCGAGGAACAGGGTGCCGAGCAGCTGCTGTATCGCTTCGACCTGCTCCGCGTTCGATGTCGACAATGCGCCCGGCCCGGACCAGAGATTATCCTCAAGCCCGACCCGCACATTGCCGCCCATGACCGCCGCGACGGTGCAAAGCCGCATCTGGGCTCTTCCCGCCGGAAGGACGGACCATTCGATGGCGTCGCCAAACAGCCGGGTTGCCGTGTCCTTCATGAAGACGAGGTTCTCGACGCTTGCGCCAATCCCGCCCAGGATTCCCATGACGAACTGCACGAACGGCGTGCCGGTCACGATCTTCTTATCGAGCATATAGGCGAGATTATAGAGCTGCCCGCTGTCATAGGCTTCGAATTCAAACCGCGTTCCGCAGCGCTCGCCGAGCAACCCGATGATCCGCTCCATGTCGGCAAAGGTATTGCGGAAGATGGCGTCCTTTGAGCGTTCGAGGAACGGTTTTTCCCAATCGAATTGCCAGTCGCGGGCCTTTTCGGCCATCGGAAACAGGCCAAAATTCATCGAGCCGAGATTGAGCGAGCATAGATCGGGACAGATCGCAAGAGGCGCCGCTAGCCGTTCGTCGAGGCTCATCTGCGCGCTACCGCCCGTCGTTACGCTGATCACCGCATCGCAGCCGGCCCGGATCCGCGCGACGACACGCGCGAAGAGCGTGGGATCGGCGCTCGGTTGGCCGGTCTCGGGATCGCGGACATGCAGATGGAGCACCGATGCGCCGGCCAAGGCTGCGGCGATGGATTGCGCGATGATATCCTCCTCGCGGTAGGGCAAATAGGGCGACATGCTCGGCGTGTGGATCGAGCCGGTGATGGCGCAGGTGATGATTGTCGTGCGGGCTGCCACGTTAAGCAGCTCCGATTTCGACAAGGGCTTCTTTGATCGAAATCGCCAATTTCTCGGCAATTTCCGTGAGCTCCGTATCCGGCGCGTTGTATCGAGGGGCGATAATGATCGTATCGCCAGCCACACCGTCGACATTGCCACCGGACGGATAGCAGATTAGGCCATTATGCAGGCTCCTCTGCCGCACCCGCGAGAAGAGCTTATGCGCCGGATCGAAGGGCATCTTGGTATCGCGATCCGCCACCAGCTCGATGCCGGCGAAGTAACCACGGCCGCGAATGTCGCCGACGGCGTCTATTCCGCCGAGCGCCGCCCTCAGCAGGCCGAACAGCCTTTCGCTATTCACCCTGACATGATCGAACAGTCCCTCCCGCCGCATGATCGTTTGCACGGCGACGCCGGCGGCGCAGGCCGTGGTGTGGCCGGTGAAGGTGTGCCCGGTCTGCGGCCCGCCGTATCGCTGGCGCAGAACCTCCCCGATCGGTCGGCGGTAGACCGCGGCGCCCAGCGGCAGATATCCCCCGCCCAGCCCTTTGGCGATCGCCATGATGTCCGGGACAACGCCATCGTGAGCGAGGGCGCGAAACGGGCCCGTTCGCCCACTGCCGCACATCACCTCGTCGGCGATCATCAGAACGCCGTGCCGATCGCAAATCTCGCGCACCCGCGCGGCATACCCTTGGGGGGCCGGCACCACGCCGCCCGCCGCACCGACGACAGGTTCAAACACGAAGGCCGCGACGTGCGCAGCGCCGATCTGCAGGATCGCCTGCTCCAACTCGCCGGCGCAGAAAGCCGCGACGTCGGACGACGTCAGGCCTGCCGGCGGCCGATAGGCGTTGACCGGCGCTAGTAGACAAGACGGCAGCAGCGCCCCCTCATAGGCGTCGCGCCGCTCCTCGAAACCGGAGATGGACAGTGCCCCCAATGTATTGCCATGCCAGGACCGCTGCCGCGAAATGAAACGCCGGCGAGTCTTCTCGTCGCGACCGGAGTGGTATTGCAATGCGATCTTCATGGCGGACTCAACGGCCTCCGAGCCCCCCGACACGAAGACCATCTCATCGAGATCGGCACCGCATTGCGCGGCGATGAGCGCGGTCAGTTCTTCGAGCGGATCGCTGGTGAAGGTATAGCGATAGCCATGCATCACCCGCGTGAGCTGCCGATGGATCGCCTCGATCACCTCCTCATTCCCGTAGCCCAGGCTGTAAACTGCGGGACCGCCAGACCCGTCAACATAGCATTTTCCGTCGACATCGTAGATGTGGCCGCCTTTGCCGTAGGCGACCTTGGGCAAGCGCGCACCGACGATCGTGGTCGAAGGGGTCACGCGGCCCTCCGCAGCGGCATGGTCAGGCAATGCGTCGAGCCACCCTCGAGCACGAACTGCTCCAGATCCGGTGCCATTACATCCAGCCCGTGAGCGCGCATCTTGGCGTTGAGCGTTCCATTCTGTGCGGCCGACAGCACGCGGCCGTCGCCGAGTGCCGTCACATTGCAGCCCATTCGCATGACATCGCTGTAGCCGACTGAGATCAGCTCGAACCGCTCGCGTAGCCA
This sequence comes from Acidisoma sp. PAMC 29798, assembly GCF_030252425.1. GTDB lineage: Bacteria > Pseudomonadota > Alphaproteobacteria > Acetobacterales > Acetobacteraceae > Acidisoma > Acidisoma cladoniae. The sequence goes on from NZ_CP126994.1 coordinate 3,929,329, forward strand.
GGCAACGTCCTCCGCCTCCAAAATATCGGTGGCGCAGAGCGCGAGCTTGTCGGTCAGGGCGGTGAACAGGACGTCGAGGTGAAGAAAATGCGCCGGCACCCTCATGAGTTTCGCGGTCCAACCCATTTCTGCAACCCAGTGGGCGACCTGCTCAGCCCCTTTCCTGTATGTGCGAACCTCGTTGACGCCGACGAGAATCTCGCCCGGCCTCATGACCTGGATGTCCCCTCCCTCAACCGGCGCTGCCGTCACGCGTTGCCAGATCGGAAGATCCAGCGTCGCGGCGAGGCGTTCCCCGGCAACCCACTCACCACGACGCTCCCGACGCGCCATCTGGCACACGAGAAGCCCCCAGGGTGTCATCACGGCGCTGTCACGCGCGAAGGTTTGCATAGGCAAATAAGGATCGGCCTCCAGATAATGGATGGCGACGCCGGCCTGCTCCAAAGCCTGAACCATCCCAGCATGCTGGACCTCCGCTGCCGCACGATCCGCAGACGCGCCAGCCGCCTTTGAAGCGGCGACGATCGCGTTCTCCGCTGCCCAATCATAATGGGTCGGCTTGCAGAGCGCGACCTCGATCAGGCGCGAGTATTCGTTGCTGACCAGAGATGGCCGCGCGTCTTTGGTCGTATCCAAGGCGATGTGCATGTACCTGTCCGCGTTATATCGGCACGACGTCGCGCCATCCGAGGCCCGCTGTGGCACATCCTGGCCCGATGTTCTTTCGGCAATGGGCGAAGGCGTGTTCGCGGTTTCGACGATGAGAACCGCCAGCCCCGGCTTGAGGTCAAGGCGGGGGCGTGTTCATGTCTATGGGAGGGGAGGCGCCTGGTCTCCTCCGCAATCAAAGGCGCAAAGACGATGTCCGCCCACCATCCTGCGCGCCATGGCGAGACCATGCGTATTTTCAGCCCGGCGCCGCATGTTCTGGCTTTCTATGACGGCAGGGTTGCGGGCGATACGCTGCCTGCGGAATCACCCACCTGGTTGGACTGGGCCTATGGCCTCGGAACCAGCAGCTTCGCGATCGTCGATGGTGATGAGGCGCTGGTCTACGACACGCATATGTCGATCACGCATGCGACGTTGGTGCGTCGTCATCTCGAAGGGATGGGCGTCACGCGGATGCGTGTCGTGATGAGCCACTGGCATACCGATCATGTCGCTGGCAACGCAGCCTTCGCGGATTGCGCCATTATCGCCCACGCGTTGACGGCGCGCGCCCTGGAGGACAATCGGGCGGCGCTGGAGGAGGGTGAGCCGCCGATCTTTCCGATCATCATGCCGACCCAGCTGTATGAAGACCGACTGTCGCTGACCGTGGGTCAGATCGCCGTCGAACTGCGCCATGTCGATTGCCACAGCCATGATGGCACGGTGCTGTTCATGCCCGAAACCGGCCTTCTGCTCGCAGGCGATACTTTGGAGGACACGGTGACCTACGTGGCCGAGCCGGAGCGTCTGGCGGAGCATCTAGACGGATTGCGTCTGATGGCGTCCTGGCCGATCTCCGCCATCCTGCTCAATCACGGCGACCCGACGGTGATGGCGCAAGGCGGCTATCCGCCTGCGCTGATCGCGGCGACTGCCCGCTATATCGAGCGGTTGCAGCGCTGCCGGACAGAACCGGCCCTCGCCGCCCTCAGTCTTTCAGAGTTCGTCGCAGAGGATCTCGCGGCCGGCACGCTGACCTATATCGATGCCTACGAGCCTGTGCATCGGAATAATGTTGCCTTGGTCATTGCCGAAGCGGCTTCATAGGCGACAACCGCCTAAGCAGACAGAAACCGACGAAGAACATTGTTCGTCACTTTTATGACCATAGGATCGTTCCGCGACAGGCCCATGATCCAATCCGAACTACCCGCGTGAAAGACCTCACCCTTTCCCCGCGTGAAGGTGACGATCGCGCCGCATCCTCGCTTGGTTTTTTCGATACTCTCGTCATCGGAATTGCCTGCGAGAATCGCGGCTATATACGCCGCATCCTCACGCCCCAGGAATGAACGACCGGGAATGATCGTGGGCCCCTCTTCAATCGTTGATGACAGGCCAAGGGCCAGGATTTCCAAACCGTCGGGTATGGTGTCCGCCGGCATCACGAAGGGCAAGCCGCCTCGAATCTCGTAGCCGATGCCATCCACCTCGTAGCCGAATATGGCACTGTCACGCCCCAAGATATCGCCGTAATACAGCCCCGTATCCGCGAATGCCCAATGCTCGGGCCGATAAACTGGGAAGCCCTTGGCCCCTCTTGGAGAACATCCGGACCAGCTGGCATACATGCCCTGCGTTGCGTTGAGACCGAAAGTGGCCGATCCGGGTCGGTTGATCTCTTTTGCCTCCCAGGCTTCCGTAACCAAATGGCGAGGGCCGCTTTGCATCAATGGATCCTCGTCGACAGCCGTGTATTTGTAGCAGACTTGCGTTGCACCAGAACTTTCCAGGCGTATTTGCCACATGAAATTACCCGCAAAACGAGCGACCTTGCCTCCATCCGAGACGAACCGATCGATGGCGTCGCGCATTTCCCAAGACCAATACTCGTCGTGCCCGACCATGATGACGCAACGGTGATTGGCTAGGACATCGGCATCAAGGTGCAAATCGGTTTGTGAAATCACGTCGATCCCATAGCCTTCGGCTTCTGCCCAAAGCACGAAATGGCGCTCAAAACTTGCCCAACCCGCCGACACGTATTTCTTGCTGTAACCGTGCGTGTAGGCCCATTCCATATGTGGATAACGCGGCTCGGTCATAGGCGCCGGCGTATCCGTGAGCACAGCGCGCGGTGCGTCTTCCGGCAGGCTGACAAAGCCTCGGGCGTAAGGGCGTAGAACGCTGAGCCTTGGAGAGAAGCAATCGCGGTTTGGGCCGCAATAGCCCTGATAATGGTTCGACCCGCCCCAGTCATTGTAAGCGGTCCAGGTATTCGTCGCGGCTATCAGCAGCAAACGCGTGGGATCATGCGTGCTCTTGTCGGGTCTTAGAATGAACAGATGCTCATAGGCGGCAATCTCCTCCGCACGCATGGCCGAGACCCGCACCACATAGCCGCCGGAGGACCACCCATTTGCAACCGCAACGGTTACGGAGACGGGCCACTGACACCCGGATGCCGAGCAATCATCCGGTGTGGGCGACCAGCGGCCCGGCAACCCTGAGGCCTCATAAACGATATGGCGAAGAATGCCGTCGCGAAAGACTTCTATTGAATAGTGCTCGACGTTCGTGTTGACGGCAATCCGAATATTATCGCCAGGCGAGTAGGAAATCTTATCGGTATAGGCCCATATCTTTGCAGGCCCGGCCGAGTCCGACGGCGCCTTTTCTGCGTAATTGCCATGAACCGATTCATGCAGCCAGTCAGCATCCGACGTGGCGACATCCTCGGGCGAGCGGTTCATGGCATACCTCAAGACGTGTCGAATCAAAAAGGAAGGCGCGTATTGGGCCGCGGGCTATTCCGAGGGGTCGATCCGCCCGAAGCGACTACTTTCGCAGCAGCGTCCAGATGCGATCATAGTCCTTGGTGGCCTTGGCTGGACAGGCGTGGTTAAAGTAAATCTTGTAATCCGCCGGCGGGTTGAACTCCGGCGAGGTGCCGAGCTTCGGGTCGAGGAATTGGCCCGAGCCGGCGACGCCGTTCTGATAGCCCGTGTAGCTCGTCTCCAGGGCGGCGTTCTTCGGGTCCATCATGAAGTTGAGGAACGTCTTGGCGTTCTCCAAATCTGGCGCGCCAACGGCGACGGCGAGATTGTCCATCCAGCCGGGGCCGCCTTCCTTGGCATAGACATAGCGTAGCGTTGACTTCTGCACGCGGGCGCGCTCGGCATCGCCGGACCACACCGCATGCATCGTCGTCTCACCCGACACCATACGATCGGAGATGCCGTCGGAGTTGTAGACCTTCACGAAGGGCTTCTGCACTTCCAGCAAGGCCAGAACTTGCTTCAGCGTCGCCGGGTCCTCGTTGCAATAGGGCTTATGCAGATAGATCAGTGCCATATTGATGACTTCGCTCGGTGAGCCGAGCTGGCCGACCTGGCCCCTGAAAATCGTTGGCGGATTGAAGAAGGTTGCGAAGCTATCGACCGGACCGGGATAGACTTTGGTGTCATAGACGAAGGATGTCGTGCCCCACTGCCACGGCACGGTATATTGCGCCTTCGGATCCCAGACGCGATGTTGCCAGCGCGGCTCCAGGTTATGGAAGTTCGCCATATCCGTAACATCCACCGGCTGGATCAGCTTCTGCGCGATCAGGATCGGTACGAAATCATTTTGTGGCACTACGATATCGTAACCTCCATTGCCTGCCTTCATCTTGGCGAGCAGCGTCTCGTTCGAATCATAGGTATCGATCGTGACCTTGATACCGGTCTCGGCGGTGAACTTCTTGATCATGTCGGGTGATGTGTAGTCTGTATAGTTGAACATATGCAGCACACCGGCATCCGCGGCCTGAGCGGCGTGCGACAGGGCCAAAGCCACCAGAGCGGAGGCGCCCAGACAGAGTGCGAGTAAGGAACGCATCGACGTGATCTCCTAGAATGTCCGCTTGGGGTAGGCTTACAGCGTGGCATACCGCGGCTCGTTTTTGTTTCGGCAATCGGCGAAGGGTGGTTCGCGGTTTTCGATGATGAAAATGTCTAGGGCCGCACGTCTGACAACGCTTCGTGCGGGGGGCGGCTGTTTGACAAGGCCGGGCGGCACTAATACGAACTGACCATATCTTCGTTGAACCGAGTTTCGCAGCTTCCAGTGACGTCGATCTCGTCAAGCGGCTGCTGGCCGTTGCCCCAATGGATTGAGGCAGACGCCCCGATGAGAAGCAGTCATAGGTCCGAGCGGCTGAGTGTTGAACCGATGGCAGATCGCGCGAAACTGAGTCGCCTGAATGCACTGGCCGATTTCGACATCAGGCTGTTGCGCGTCTTCATCGCGGTGGTTGAAGAAGGCGGATACGTCGGCGCTCAAGCGCGTCTCAACATTTCACCTTCGACCTTGAGCGAGCATATCAAGGACCTGGAATACCGGCTCGGCTGCACCGTGTGCCTCCGCGGGCGCAGCGGGTTCAAGCTGACCGAGCAGGGGGATAGCCTTTACAAGGCGGCTCGAACCCTTTTCGGCCAGTTGGAGGCGTTTCGGAACCAGGTATCGGATATTGCGGGTCGCGCCGAAGGGACGCTCAATATCGGCGTTGTCGACGGCCTCGCGACCGAGACCATGCTTCGCCTGCCCGACGTTCTTCGCGAGTTTTCAAGTCTAAAGCCTTTGGTAGTCATCGATTTAAGCGTCGGCTCACCGCCTGATCTCGAACTTTCGCTCTTGCAGGGCGAACTCGATGTCATTGTTGGACCCTTTCCGGCCGAACGGCCGGGACTGCTTTACGAAAAACTCTATGATGAATCGGAATCGCTTTTCTGCGGTCTCGGCAACCCGCTATTCGGGCGGCCGTCGGATGCACTGTCGGACGAGGAGGTGTGTAACCTGCCCCTTGTCGCCTTGGATTATCCCAGCTTTGCTAATCTGCAAAGATTCAAACCTCATGTCTTTGCACGAACGATTGAGGCCGCGACCCTGCTTATCCTTTCAGGCAAGTATATCGGTTTTCTTCCCAGACATGTTACTTTGCCGCATGTGAAGAACCACTTGCTGTGGGAAATCGATGAGGCGCGCTATGCCTTCTGCGCTGCCTTCTCGGTCGTCAGCCGAGACGTGAACGTAATGGACCCGTTCTTGAAATTGCTACTCACGCTGTTGCGGCGCAAACGTTCGGGCGATGTCGCCCGCACCTGATGGTCGCTTCGCTTTGAGGTGCTCCTCAAGTCGATGCTTGGGTGAGAGATTGAGATCGTCACTGGGTGGGGACATCGGCCCACGGGGATGCTATCTCAACAACAGGGCGGAAGTATCGCACCAGCCGACGCGACGACAAGAACGGCAGATGCAGCGTTTCAAGTCGATACGGCAGGCACAGCGCTTCCTATCCGCCCATAGCCGCATCCATAATCACTTTCAACTTAGCCGCCATCTTATCCCAGCCGATGAATACCGCTCCCTCCGAAACGCCGCGTTTCGTGTCTGGCAGGATGTGACCCGCACCCCTTCATTCAGATGACTAGGCAAATCTCTGTACCGAAACTCAAGCTTCTATCAACAACCTGACAACGCCCCCCAGAGGTCTCAAGCCCGTGTAAAAACAAATCCAGCAGGTCGGCATCGGCATCTGTGGTGAGCCTATATTCATTCATGCATCAGACCGTGCGCCTTGGCGATTTCCCGCGCCTCGGCAAAGATGTCATCAACTGTTCGGTCGCTGACGCCGCTTTCCCTCGATGTGGCCAGTTTTTGACGTAGCTCCTCAAGGGTAAACTCCTGTTCCCGCCGGGCGCGGTCGCGGCGCACAAGATCACGCACGTAATCGCTCGCGCTGGCGTATCCGCCCTGCTTGATCTGGGCCTCGATCCAATCTTTCATGGGATCAGGCAGAGAGACCGTCATCGTGGCCATGATAAGCACCCCTTGTTAGAACTAGCATAGCCACAATAAGAACAAATCACAAAAATTCTTATTTAAAGGTATGGCCGGCTAAGACGGGATGCACCTGACATGGCCTTTCGGGATGCACCTCTAAGGAATCCCTCTATGGGGGCCGGCGCGTGCGGTCGCGTCCCGGTGTTCACGCCGCATACCAGTAGTTCCCGCGACTTCACCACATCCAGCGTCGCCGCGTTGGACGGCGCCGCGAAAGCAAGGACAGCCAGCCCAGCGACGGTGGCGAGTAGAGTGGACGTCATGCGCGGGTTTCCTGATGCGGCAGGCTGGACAGGGCATCGTCGATGGCATGGGCAAGGCGATCCACCACGATGTCGATCTCGTCGGGCGTGACGATGTATGGCGGCGCCAGCAGGATGTGGTCGCCGCGCACACCGTCCACAGTGCCGCCCGAGGGATAGCAGGCAAGGCCGCGGCCAAAGGCTGCGGCCTTGATGCGGGCATGCAGCTTGAGCGCCGGGTCGAACGGCGTTTTGCCAGCACGGTCGGCCACCAGTTCGATCCCGCGGAACAGGCCGCGGCCGCGAATGTCGCCGACGTGGCGGTGGTTGCCCAGCCGGTCGGTGAGACGTTGTTCTAGCAGGGTGCCGCGTTCCTGAACCTGATGCAGAAGCCCGTCTTCCTGGATGACCTGCTGCACCGCGAGGGCGGCAGCGCAGGCGACCGGGTGGGCCAGGTAGGTGTGGCCGTGCTGGAAGGCGCCGGAGCCCTGCCGGATTGGCTCCACCACCCGGTCCGACACCAGAACGGCGCCAATCGGCTGATACCCGCCGCCCAGTCCCTTTGCGATCGTCTGAATATCGGGCGCGATGCCCTCCTGTTGCCAAGCGTGCAGCGTGCCGGTGCGGCCCATGCCGCACATCACCTCGTCCAGGATTAGCAACGCTCCGTGACGGTCGCACACGGCGCGCACCGCCTGGAAATACCCGGCGGGCGCCGTGACGCAGCCTGCGGTAGCCCCCACTACAGGCTCCGCCACGAAAGCGGCCACGGTGTCTGGACCAAGGCGCTGGAACTCGGCCTCCAGTTCAGCGGCCAGTCGCGCGGTGAAATCGGCTTCTGTCTCATGGCCCTGCTGTTCCCGGTAGGCAAAGGCGGGCGAGACATGGCTGAAGGCGTGCGACAGCAGGGGGGCATAGGGGGCCCGCCGCCAGGCGTTGCCGCCAGCGGCCAGGGCGCCCAGCGTGTTGCCGTGGTAGCTCTGCCGCCGGGCGATGACGTGGCCGCGGCCGGGTTGGCCGATCTCCACGAAATACTGGCGCGCTAGCTTCAACGCGGCCTCAATGGCCTCCGAACCGCCGGACACGAAGTAGGCGAAGGACAGGCCGCCGGGCTCGTGCCCAACCAACGCCTGGGCCAAGGCCTCCGCGGGTTCCGAGGAGAAGAAGCTTGTATGGGCATAGGCCAAGGTGGCGGCCTGGCGCTGGATCGCTTCCACCACGCGCGGATGGCCGTGCCCAAGGCAGCTGACGGCAGCACCGCCAGAGGCGTCCAGCACGCGCCGCCCCTCCGTCCCGTGCAGCCAGACACCCTGACCGCCAGTTGCCACCGGCGGCGGGGCGCCTCGAAGGCTACGATGCAGGACGCGGCTGCGATCGGCCGGCTGGATTTGGAGATCGGTGATCATGGCTCGATGGACTCCGGACCCGGGACGTATTGAGAGTGGGCGGCCAGGCGCGCCTCGGTTTGTCGCAGCCGGAGCAGAGCCCCCTTGCCGCCAAGCACGAAGCTGCCGGCAGCAAGGGCTTGCGCCTGGGCAACCGCCCCGGTCAGGCTGGGAAAGAAGCCGGGACTGGATGCAGCCTCGAATAAGAGCAGGTGGTCGGCACCCTCGGCCATCGGCGCCTGAGGCGTGTCTGCGATCGCGATGATTCTGCAACCGGCGGTGCGAGCCGCACGCACCGTCATCACGCTGGCTCGCGAATATGGCGCAAAGCCGACGACTACGACAGCGTGCCCGGCACGAAAGGCCCCGAAGTCCAGGTCCTCCGGACCCGCGCTGCCAACCAGGTGCACCACGTCAGGTCGGAAGAGCCGAAGCTGGTAGTGCAGCAACTCCGCTACGGCACGGCAGGAGCGGAAGCCCGCTATCCAGGCGCGGGGTGCTGCGTGCAGCGCGGCGGCGGCGGCCGCGATCGGTGCCGTCGCCACCCGAGACAGCCCGGCGGTGTCACTGCCGATCAGCGCGGTCGCGATCGCCGCGGAATCCTGCGCGGGTTCGCCGGTGGCAGCCCGCAGCCGGCCAGAGAAGGGAGCGTCTGTTCCCGGCCTTCGTGCCTCGATCAGAGCATCCCGCAACTCGTCCCAGCCGCGGTAGCCCAGGGCCTGAGCCAACCGAGTGAAGGAAGCCGGATTGACTCCCGCTGCAGCGGCCAGGCCGCGCATGGAGCGTGTGGCCGCATCGAATTCATGTCCGCTAAGGAACCGCCCGACCTCCCGCAGGCGCGGCGGCAGGTCCGGCATGGCTTGCCGAAGCAGGTCGAGGGGTGGTTGCAAAGCGACGGCATGCTTGGACATGCTTCAAATGTTGCAAAGTCTTTTGGTAGATGCAACAGACGAATCATAGAGAGAAGCAGGATTAGTCATGCGTATCGCGTTGATCCAAGCCCTCCGGCATTCCCCGCCACCGATCAAGGCCGCCTTTGCGGCACTGTAGCCGGAAGCGAAGTTGATGAACCTGCTGGATGGCAGCCTCTTGGCCGACCTGATACGGCGCGCTCATGCCGGCGATGACCGACCCCCTCCAGCCAGGTCGCGCCCACTGGCGCGACGTCTGACAGAACCAGATGATGTTCGCCAAGCTCAAAACGCTTCTGCGAAAAGCCGGCGAACGATCCGTCGAGGCCACTTGGCGAAGGGTCGGCACACTTCTCAGCACATTCACACCAGACGAGTGCGCTGCCTACCTTCGCCGCGCCGGCTATGCCTCAATCAAAACCTGACAAACTCTAGGGCAACGAGTTGACGCTCTAAAGCGGTGCCATACGTGTCCACCGTGCCACAGTTTTCCGGCACCTTAGCGCCTCATTCCGGCCATACGCGAAACCCAGCGGGTTTTTCTGCAACCGGACATCGGAAACGCCATTGACGTAGTTCTTGCAGTAGTTGCCTACGCTCCATCAAACTGAACGAGAGGATTGGCCTTAAAATGTTCCCGCATTGCTTTGACAAACGTGGCTACGTTGGCTGATGCAATACGTCGCGCTTGGTAGGCCACACTGACCGGCAGAGGTGGCGGCGTGAACTGCTGCAGAACAAGGGTGAGACGCCCGGCGCGCACGGCGTCCCAGACCTGGTAGGACAGCGTTCGCGCGATGCCAACACCAGCCTCTGCAGCTGTGATCGCCGCGTCGGCACCGTTTACAACGAGGCGAGGCGCCACTCGTATTGTTTTTTTATCTGCGCCAAAGGGCCATTCATTGGTGGCACCGATCCCTTCGAACAGTATGATATCATGAGATGAAAGGGCAGCCGGCGATGCCGGCACGCCGCGATTTTGTAGATAGCCGGGGCTGGCGATGAGGACCGGGGTGGCGAGGCCCAGCCTGAGCGCGATCATGCTGCTATCGGCAAGCTCGCCGACGAGAACTGCAACGTCGACACCTTCCTCGAAGAGATGGACGTTGCGATCTAACAAAGTGAGATGGACGGAAAGAGCGGGATGCTTGTGCAAAAGCGAATTCACGATCGGCAATACGTACAAGCGCCCAAATAGGACCGGTGCCGTGACACGCACGGTACCGCGTGGCTTCGCATCCTCGCCGCGGACCCGCCGCTCGGCCATCTCCAAATCTTCCAGGATTCGTCTGCAGTCTTCGAGGTAAATTTGGCCGCGTTCAGTCAGCTGCACCGATCGGGTGGTGCGGTTGAGTAGCATTATGCCTAGCTTCTCCTCGATCTGTGAGATGGACCTGGTAACAACGGAAGGCGAGAGACGCATGCGCCTAGCCGCTTCGGTGAAGCTCCCCTGGGTCGCGACTGAGACAAAAATGCGCATCGCTTCGAGATTGTCCATACATAATTGCTGAAACAGCAATAAAAACTTGTCAAGTTAATGGATTATCGCATTAGCGATTGGGTCCTATACCTCAGGTCACGCCACAACTGCGGTTCAATCATGGGAGAGACCCATACAAGCATTGCCGTCCTACCCCTGAAACCACCCGAGCGCGCCCTGCGCAAGCCTACGATCGTGCTTGTGCACGGTGCTCTCGAAGACGCGTCGAGCCGACACTAAGTGGTTGCCGGCTCCAGCGCGAAGGCTACTCCGTCATCGCGTTCGCCAACCCGCTACGGGGCTGGGCATCCACGTTGCCTATTTGCGAAGCGTGCTGGACCGGATCTAGGGCTCCGTGATACTCGCGGTCGCGCCGATGACGCGCATTTCCGCGACCAAGGATGGACGTGCGACCGAGACGATGACCCGTTACTACGAGCGTTTCGGGCGAGATGGTTTCGGCACGATTAGTACCGAAGGCATTTATACAGATCAGGCATCAACGCAGGGCTAAGCATACCAGCCCGGCATGACTGACAAAGCGCAAGACAATGCTTGGAAGCCGGTCGTCAGTGGCATCACGGCGCACTCGCCATCGTCCAGCTTATGCATGCCGGCGCCCTCAGCCAGGGCAATCGCTTCTCTGACACCACGGTAGGGCCTTCAACCGTTCAACCGAGGGCGAACAAAATGGTATTTTATCACGGCAAGGACCGTGACGCCGTGCCGGAAACGATTACGGAAGCGGAGATCCCCGACGCCCTAAAACGGCTTTACTGAATCGGCAGGGTCCGCGATCGACATTGCTGAGTTTGACGCCGTTGAATCCATGGCTCCAATGGCTATCTTCTCGACCAGTTTTTGCCCGGCTACACCAACGCCAGAACGGATCGATGGGGAGGCGCGACTGGGAGGCACTTGCAATCGCTCCTCGCAACGTTCAATGCGGTGCGTGCGAGGGTCGGTGTCCGCGTTCCGATCGGCATCCGCATCTCCCAGGGGAAGGTGAACGATTACCATCACAAATGGGCCGATGCGGAGCGCGATGCGGAAATCATCTTTGGCAGCCTCGCGGAGGCCGGCGCGGACTTCATCCATGTGACCGGCTATGAGGCGTGGCAGCCGGCATTTACGCCGGGCGGTCCGTCCTTGATGCGCCTCGCCAAGCGCCACGCCCTCAAGGCCGCGATCTTTGCCAATGGTGGTCTGCACAATATCGCGCAGGCGGTGGCGGCACCGGGCGACGGCGCCGACATCGTCACCATCGCCCGCGGAGCGTTGGCGAAATCCGATTTGCCAAGGCGTTTACCGGATCGACGTATCCTTAACGACTTCGACCCGGCCACCCTCGCCCCATCCCAACATGGAGGAAAGCGAGCTCGCGATGTGAAGGCCACCCGACTACCGCGCAATCGAATATTTATAATTGCTGAAACAGCAATAAAGTGTTGCCAACTTAGTGGATTATCGCACCAACAGGTGAGTCCTAGACCTTGGCCACACCGCAAGTGGCGGTTCAATCAAGGAGAGACCCATGTCGCGCATTACCGTTCCTACCTATGAGACCGCCCCTTCCGCCTCGCAGCCCATGCTGGATGCTGTGAAGAAACAGCTTGGCGTGGTTCCGAATAGCTTTCGCTTGGTTGCGCTGAGTCCAGCGGCATTGCAGGGCCTACTTGGCCTGAATGGCGCCCTGACGAAGGCGCTTGACCTCAAAACCCGCGAGCGGATTGCGATTGCCATCGCGCAGAGCAACGCCTGTGACTACTGCCTCTCGGCGCACAGCTATATCGGCCTGAACCTCGCCAAGATCGATGCCGCCGAAATTGCCCTGAACCGGCGGGGCGCCTCGGCCGACGTCAAGGCTAATGTTGCTGTCGCCTTTGCCGTCAAGATTAATGAGCAACGCGGCAATGTCAGCGATGCCGATTTGCAGGCGGTCAGGGCTGCCGGGTTCACCGACGCCCAGATCGTCGAAATCATCGCGGTCGTGGCTGAGAATATTTTTACGAACCTCCTCAACATCGTCGCCGGGACCGAGATCGACTTTCCGGTCGTGCTTGCCGCTGAAGCAGCGTAATCTTGGCAGGAGCTGGCGGTGCATGCCCCGCCAGCTGGCTTGCCTTGGCGTGGAGCCACACCATGACGGCCTAGCATTTTCTCGGCATAGGTCAACCACATGCCAGAGTTAGGCCTCGGTTGCCCGGACAATGGTGCGTCGGCCAAGGTGGCCGATCAGCTTGTCAGCGATATGCCCGTCATGCGCAGCACGCGTCTATCATCGACGCGGCGTAGACCTCGCGGCTTGTCGGGTACGAGCAGATAGGAGGCAAACGACCCCGCCCGGCAGGGATTCATCACGTCAAGCGCAGTCCCTGCGACCCAAGCTGGCACAAGTCAGATCGCTGCCTGAATCCTGAAGGCGGCGACCCGCGGCTCCCATGCCGCGAAGCGCGCGGAAGCCCTTTTGCATAACACCTGCAGCGCCAGAGTTTTAGGAGAAGCCATGCCTACACTTCTAACCATCAACGCCAGCCCGCGAGGTGAGATGTCGATCTCGCGTAGGTTGGGCGATAACACCATCAGTCATGTTCATCGGGTCCTTTCACCATCGGGCGCCATCGCAGTGAACTGCAGAGAATTTGGGCGTAGTGCCCGTCTCGGCTAAGTTGACGCGCCTCAGCCGCCGACGCGTAGACCGCTGGGTGAGGCTCGAGCGACTGCCACCGCGCAACGCAATCGCCAGGTCACCGCGTCGACGGCTGAGGCTGAGTTCCTCGCAAATCGTCGTTGCAGTCTTGCCGGCGTCGTAGAGTGCACGAACCTTCGTAAACAGGTCTTCCCGCACGCCGTGGAGACCGGCCCTGGTATCTGCCGCTTCGGCCGCGACGGAGGCGCCCCGTCGAAGTGGTCTGCACAAGCGGCCCAACTGCTGCTCGATCCGTTCGCGCAAGTTCTGCAGCAGGTGGAAGCGGTCGGCAACCTGGACCGCTTGCGGGGCACCATCACGCGCCCCCTCGGCATAAAGACCATGACGGTCGCGGCTGACGACTTCGACTCCCGGATATGCACGCAGCCAGGCTGCGGTGCTGGTCGAGCTTCGGTCTGACAGGATGTCCACCACGCGTCGCCGCTCCAGGTCCACCATGATCGTTCCGTAGGTCTGCCCTTTCGTCCAGGACCAGTCGTCGATCCCGACCACTCGGAGCGAGGCTCGCGGTGATCTGGCGCGGGCGCGACGTTTGAGATGATGCAGAACGGTATCATCGCTTGATTGAAGACCGAGCCTTGATAGGATGCGCTCAGCGGGTTTGCCACCTGCGGCATACCCCAGCGCCTGCAGGATGTCGACGACCTGGCATGTGCGTCGGACCAGAGGCTCAGCTAGCCCAGCCGGCTGCTCGGCAACTATCTTCTGGTCGCAAGTGGCCGCGCGACATCGCAGGCGGGCGACCCGAAGGCGAACGACGACCGGGATGCCATGCATTGGAAGGTCTCGTAGCAGCCGCCAGTAACTGGTGTGCCGAGCGTTGGAGCGACAACCGCAGGCCGGACACAGGCCGTCGCCAGGCGCAGACACGGAGACGACCCATTCCGCACCCACTCGCTCAGCGCCCGGCACATGGATTCCGGGACCGAAGGCGAACATAGCTTTCATCTTCATCTCCTTCCCTATCTCAGAGCATTTTCTCCTAACTCGTCACGAACTGCACCGAGAACCAGGCAGGACCTAGTTAACAGAAACTGACATCTGGATTGAGCAAAACGAGGGTGCCAAGTTTTGGCTGCGGGTCATGAACGAGCTCAAGAACCGTGGCACCGAGGACATCCTGCTCGCCGTGGTGGATGGCCTGAAGGGGTTTCCTGAGGCGATCCGGGCCGTCTTTCCGGAGGTCACGGTTCAGACCTGCATCGTTCATCTATTGCGGCACTCCTTGGACTTCGTTTCCTACAAGGACCGCAAAGCCGTCGCCACCGCCCTGAAGGATATCTACCGGGCCATTGACTACGACGCGGCTGAGACAGCGCTTGATGCCTTCGAGGCGGGGCCTTGGGGCCAGAAATACCCGGCCATTGTGCAGAGTTGGCGCCGGGCTTGGGTCGAGGTCATTCCCTTCTATACTTTTCCTGGAGAGGTGCGTCGGAGCCTCTACACAACCAACGCTATAGAAGCGCTCAACGCCAAGCTAAGGCGCGCGGTTCGGGCCCGGGGTCATTTTCCAAACGACGAGGCCGCGATCAAGCTGCTCTTTCTAGCGTTGCACCGAACTGAGAAGGCATGGATCATGCCCGCACGTGAGTGGACCATGGCCAAAGCTCCGTTCGCCATCCTCTTCGGCGAACGCTTTACCACAGCCCAGGCCTTATCAGTGAACCAGGCCCCAGACACGGAATTCCTGACAGTCCCTCCGCAAGGGACAAGCATCGGCCTTCAACATCACGCGTGACATTCGCGGCGAAGCCCGCATTGTCGAGCGCGCCTTCGGTCTTGGCGCCTCGGCCCTAGCCGAGGTGGTCCAGCTTGTCCGCGAATAGCTTGATCTCACGGCAGCGTAACGAGCCACCTGACCCGATTGGCCGCTTAACGCGCCCACCGCAAAAAATTGCAGCAGGGCCTCGAATTTAGAGGGTCCTAAGACAGTCTTAGGACCAAGGTCCAATATCTCTCGTCATACCCACTCGCTAAGATGCGCCCATTCGAGGCTTTAACCCGCAATGGACCTGGCCTATTGCATGAACAACCAATCGTTAGTCCACTCACCTGCAACTGGATTGGATGGACAGAGCGACTCACGCTCTTGGCAAACGATCTGCGTTGGCGAAGAGGCATTCACTGCGGGAACGGGTTGCGAAGGACGGCGGTCAATGCAATCGGAAAGATTCTCAACGACGGCATCATTCTAGCTTATTCCGGCGCGGCGGTGGGCCATCAACGTTCATGCTGTCGAGCTTTCAGCCTTACGGTGCCGCAGTATTTGGATAAACTGTATCATGCTGCTCACCCATTCAAATGACAGCGCAACTGACGGTCTTGCCTTGCTAAAGTTCAATAACATTGAGAGGAGCGACCATGGCCGTGATTACAGTCACGAATTCCAACGACAGCGGCACGGGCTCTCTCCGCGCAGCACTTGCGGCGACAGCCCCTGGCGACACGATTGCCTTTGCATCGAGCGTTACCAGCATCACGCTGGACTCGCCGCTGACCATCGACCCAACGGTCACAATCGACGGGGACTACGCAAAGACAAATGCCAGCGTTACGATTGATGGCGCGGTCATCATCCAGTCCAGCGGCGTTGTCACCATGGACAACATGCGGATCGTCAACTCCAGCGCCGGTCTGGCGGCGACGTCGAATGCTGAGAAGGGCGATAATGGTGACGCGGGCATGCCTGGTTCCAATGGCCCGGTGTCCGGAGGGCCAGGAACGCAAGGCGGTGACGCTGATCCGGGTGGGGACGCGACTGAGGCGAGCGGTGTCGCCTTTTCTGGCACGCCGGCCATCGAAAATGATGGTACACTGACACTGATCAATTCCACTGTGGCCGGCGGCGCCACCGGCGGCAAAGGGGCTGACGGCGCCGATGGCGGCGACGGTGGCTACGGCGGCGACGGTGGATCGGGGGTTGGTGCGGGTGCCAACGGCGCCAATGGCGGCATCGGCGGCGATGGCGGTTTGGGCAGCCGCGGGACGGATGGTGCCGACGCTGTCGGCGGCATCCTTAACACCGGCAATCTCACGCTTGAGGATAGCGTCATCACCGGGATCGCGACCGGCGGTGATGGAGGCGACGGCGGTGGTGGTGGCGCGGGTGAGCCCGGCGGCAGTGGCGGAAAAGGCGGCTTCACGGTCGGCATTGGCACTGCTCCGCCTCCTGGTGGCAACGGTGGTACTGGCGGTAATGGCGGCGCAGCCGGCACCGGCGCTGACGGCGGCGTGGGCGGCTCTGCCGTCGGCGGGATTCTCAATACTGGCACGGTCGCGGTCGTCGGCGCGGCCGTATTGGCCGATGACAGCGCGACAGGCGGCACGGGCGGCAAAGGCGGCACGCCGGGTGATGTCGGCGTCGGTGGCCTTGCCGGAACGGGCGCGTCCGGCGGCGCCAATGGTCTGGCTGGAAAGGACGGTAATGACGGCACTACAGGCGTGACGGGCGCCGACGGCACCGCGACCAACGATATTCTGAACAATGGCGGCACGGAAAGTGGCACGCTCACCATCAATGGCCGCATTCTCGAACTCAATACGGATCTGTCGGGCCAGGCCTCGACCGTCAATATTTCCGGCGCGACGCCGACCACCTTCACGTATGAGGCTAGCTCGCTGAACGGCACGGCCCCTGACACCGGTACCGTGGACTGGAAGATCGTGACCGGCACGGGTGCCCCTCTGGTGCGGGATTTCACGGGTGCCACCTCCGGCACGCTGAGCTTCAGTTCGGGTACGACGCGTTCAGACGAGGCCTTCTCCATCCAGCTCTCTGCAGACGCCGCCGCCCCGCGCGATGAGAGTTTCACGGTCGAACTATTCGACCCCTCGACCGGTAATGTCATCGGCTCGCTCGCCTCATTGACACAGACCGTCGTCAATCTGGATGCCCCAGCCTGCTTCGCCGCCGGCACCCGCATTCACACGTCACGCGGCAATATCGCCGTCGAGGCTCTTGTCGTCGGCGATCTTGTCGTCACCATCAGCGGTGCCCTGCGGCCGATCATCTGGCTCGGCTCGCGCGAGGTCGATTGTGCACGCCACGGGCGACCCGCTTCCGTGTATCCCGTCCGCATTCAGTCTGGCGCTTTCGGCGTCGACCTGCCTTTGCGCGACCTCATGCTGTCGCCCGATCACGCGGTCTTTGTCGCGGGTTCACTGATCCCGGTGAAGCACCTCGTCAACGGCAAAACAATCATGCTGATGCCCGTCGACAGAATCACCTATTTTCATATTGAGCTGGAAACCCATGATGTCCTTTTCGCTGAAGGACTGACTTGTGAAACCTATCTCGACACTGGTGATCGGACATCCTTCGCCGAAAATGGGATGGTGACGGCGCTACATCCGCTCTGGGGGTCCGAGGCGAGGGATATCGGCCTGCTGAACGATGCTTTGGGTTATGCGCCTTTGCGCGTGACCGGTCCCGAGGTCGCGCGCGTCCGCTCGTTGCTTGCAGCCCAGCGGCCAGTCAAAACTCGCCCAGTCAGCGAACGGCGAACGGCCACCTGATCAGTTACTGGCCGAGGCCTGTGAGGTCCGGAGGGTGGCCGAGCGGCAAATGGAGCAGCCGCTCGGCATCGGTAATCGGCAGATGGTTTATGCTGGCAATACGGCGCTGTGAAGCTGCCCCTTTGTCGACCGGACATCGGGCATAACGTCGAAAAGCTAAGCGTAAGCCTAGCAACGTATGATCTCCAGGGAGCAAAAAAGATCCTGGTCAGACTGACGCCGGGTCAGGGACGATCGCTTCTTTCTGCGACATAGGAGGGCGGTCATGGAATAGTTCGTTAAGCTCGAGGCGAAGACTGGCTGGGGCGACGTGGAGACGATTGAAGTCGGCAGGCTCGAACGGCGGGTTGTCGGGTTGAGGGCGGAGGAGATCGGCCTGACCCTGGCCGGTTCTGTCAGAACCTGTGCCAGAGACCGATCTGGTGGCGCGTGCTTGGCTGCCCTAGTGTTTGCAAGGGGCAGCGACGGCTGGGATCGAGATGAACTGTGTGGGCTGTGGATCGGCAGCGGTGGCGGAGCGGCGCGAGGTCGCCGCACGTGGCTACCGGCGGTAACAACGCTCCGCCATAGGGATCAAGCGACAGCACCGTATGCACCTGGGCAGCCAATCCGTCGAAACCCTTGCGCATGTCGGTGAACCCGCATCCCAGATACACGCGCGTGCCGGCGGCAGCATCATGGCGCCGCGAGCGCCGCAAGCACGCGCTGCAGTAGCGTGCCGTCCACATCGGACCCGATACGCAGCCGAACACCCGACTGCAGCTCGACCTCGATCACGCCCGCAGCCTACTCCGCTACCGGCCATGGCGGCGGCATCGGCGTCGCCGGTGTGTCGTGGCAGGTGCTCGGCAACGCCATCGCAGCTTCAGGCTGGGTCTCGACCGTGGCGAAGCCTGCCATCGCCGTTCGAAGTATCTGCTTGCGCCACGTATAAATCAGCCCCGTGCCAATGCCATGCCGGTCGGCTACGACCTGCGCCACCGAACCAGGCACCAAGGTCTCGCGGACGATGGCCAGCTTGGCCGCCGAGGTCCACCGCCGCCGACGCTCCGGCCGGACAAGCATCTCGACGCGGTCCGGAAGAGTGCTCATACGACCGTCGTATGACTGCTCATAAGAGCTTTCGTTCCCGTCAGTCATGCACTGCCCCACCAACATCAATTGGCAGGATGCTCAATTGGAACCAGCGCCGAAACGTGGGGCTGCGCTTTCGCTTACGAGCAAACGCGGCAAAGGCCGCGATGTCCGTCTCTGGCCCTGGAGCCGGATGACCGCCTGGCGTCAGGTTCATGCCGTGATGGAAGGCGCCGGACTCTCTGGGCCGCACGCCTCACCCAAGCGGCTCCGGCACGGCTTCGGGGTGGCGGCAGTCTCCGCCGGCATCTCCCTTAACCTTGTCCAGAAATTGCTCGGCCACGCCCAGCTCTCCACAACCGCCATCTATGCCGATGCCGTCGGCGCCGAGGAGAAAGACATCGCCCGTCGTATGTGGGGGTAGGTTTCGACTAGTCTCGGTTCGTAGCAGCGCCGCGAGTTCGCACGCATCTACCGCCAGCGCTTCGGCCAACTGCTTTCGAAAACCTTGCGTGGCGCTAAAAAGTAATTGCCCCTGAAAGAACGTTAGCAACAGCGCATGGATATGAGGGATGGTCCGGGCTAGGGCTGCAGGCTTGTCGGATAGAGCTGCTGCCAGAAGGCGCAGTGATGGGCGGACGCACCATCGAAATACCCGACCTTTCCGGGTTCGAGGCGCATGATCTTCTTGGTGGAGGTCATGGGGGCCCAGGCGGGCTCACCCTTAGCCGCAGGCATACCGGTCGCGGCAAAGCTCGTCCAATATTCCATCATCACTGTGGCCAGATGCTGCGATCCCGGCGCGAGCGCGGGACCGTTCAACTTCGTCGTATTCGTGAAGCGCGGGAATTGATACGGCAGTTCGGAGGAGTGGACGGCACCCATTTCGAAACCCGGATTGTCCGTCACCGGTGGTGCATCGCGATCGGCGAATTCATATTGGAATACGGACACATAGGCGCTCGCTAGCTTGCCGGTTTCTTGAAAGCCGCAATTGTTGAGGCCGTTGTCCTGGCGATAGTCGGACATCACGGTGCCGACGGCGGCAGCCGGCGACGAAAAATGCGACAGCAGATATTCAGCCAGCACACGGTCGGTCTTGTCGCCGTAAGCGCTCCGCAGCACGGCGGCGTAATTCGCCGGCGTTATTATGCTGCCGCCTTGAACCGCATAGGCGACATAGAGCCGAAGCTCGTCCCGGTTGCCGCCATTGATGATCGGCACGCGCAGGAAGCGCCCGCTCGCGAGCGCTTCGGCTGGCTGCTCAGGCACGCCGCTTGCGCCCACAGACGGCACGTACATCATAATGTCGCTGCCCGCCACCTTCGACGCCGCGTTTAGCAGGTCCTTCACCGGCTTGGCCTGCAGGCAGGCAAGCTCACCCACGCCATCTGCGCAGCCGACCAGCGTGGCCACTTTTTCACCGACGGCATCGGCCTCCGTCAGCGTGCGCAGATGCTGAGTGCAATTGGCGCTCTGGATGATCGCCTTGGAAAATAGGCCCTTCGTCTCTCCCGGCGCCGCGATATGCATGCAAATCGAGGCTGCGCCCGCAGATTCACCCGCCACTGTAACGTTCTTCGGATCTCCGCCGAAGGCGGCGATATTGCGCTGAACCCAGCCCAGGGCGGCGCGCTGATCCTCCAACCCGTAGGACCCATCATTGGCCCGGTCAAAGGTCGGGCTCGCCATGAACCCGAACACTCCGAGGCGATAGTTGAAGGACACGACGATCGCATTGCCGCTCAGTGCCATATGCGCCAGCGGATAGATGGCGGTCGAGCCGCCGACGAAGGCGCCTCCGTAAATCCAAGCAATGACCGGGCGTTTCGCGCTCATCGATGCGCCCTTGGGGGACGGCACAGTCACGTTGATCGACAGGCAATCCTCATTATAGCCGGCCTCGGTGAGGCCATACCGCGCAAGCTGCGGGCAGCCGCTGCCGAAATGGGTAGCGTCGCGAATGCCGGACCAGGCAGCCGCCGGCTGCGGCGGCGCCCAGCGGAGCGCCCCGGTTGGCGAGACCGCATACGGAATGCCCTTGAAGGCGATAACGCCATCTTCGCGCAGGCCACGCACGGCGCCACTATCAGTTTGCACGACCGTGAGATCAGATGAGGTCGCACTGGCTGTCCCCGGGGAAGATACCGCCGCAAGCGCCAGAAGAAAAAGGCCGAGGGCCGCGCGCTTGGAGTACTTCATGAGTGCCTCTTTTGAGATGGGCTATCGCTGAGGCATTACGCCGAGCGTCCTCAAAAGAGCACGCACCGCTAACATGAACAACGATCTGTAGCAGTGCATGAGGCAACGCCAAACCGCAACTGAAACCTAGTCGTTAAGTCTTGATTGCGGACAACGCTCCATAATGAATCGGTGGCGCCGTGCGCATGCATCACCGCCTCTGCCACTCCGCCACGTGACCCGGGCCTGACCTCGGTACGCTGCTAGGAGTGGGATTGGGCAGGGCCGGGAATTCTTGATCGCGCATTAGGAGGTTCTCGAACGGCGAGAGACGCGTTTTCTCAGCAGAACATGCGTTTATATCTGCGATACAATTCGAACGTCGAATGCGGTGCAATTGGAGGCCGTTGGTCGCCCACTCGCCAAGCCCGTTGCAGTGAGATAATGACGATCACCACGATTGCTGTGTGCAGAAATCACCCATAAGGACAGCCTAATCGACATCCACTTTCCGGAGCCAACCATCATGCGTCAGTCCTTTACGACGATGGCCGCAATGCTCGGACTGCTTGCCCTCGCCGCCCCCGCGATAGCGCAGGCATATTACCTGCCCAAGAAGCTCAGTGCCAGCGACATGCAGATGCTGACGATCGAAGGCAACACGCTGACGCCGGGCGGAAAGCAGACAGGCGCATGGTCCAACCCAAAAACAGGGCATTCGGGGACAGCCGCGATTCTCAAGAAGACCGAAAAGAAAGGAATGCACTGCGAGCTATACGAATATACGTTCCGCACCGGCACCAGCTCGGATAACACGCCCTACAAGCTTAATTGGTGCAAGACCGACACCGCTTGGAAGATTGCCAACTAATCAGGTCGCAACGGCTGGCTTGTCCCCCCGTCATTGGCGGGCGATCGTCTAGAGCGAGACGATATCTCTCGTCTAGCGGCGGCCGCATCCTTGGCCCAATCAGCGTGCGCATTACCTACACCAAGGCGCACCGCTATCGGCCCGGATGCATCGTCACGCGGGCCGGTGTGCTCAGTTACGATTTCTGTTCGTCCTAAACGGTCTCTCTCCAAAGGGGCTGCGTACTGCAACGAAATGCACCACCAAAACCTCGCGAGATTTGGAAATCTACGTATTCTACCCGGATTCCGTGCTTCGCGACCTCATCGCCGATCCGCTTGAAGAATGGGTCCGTTACGTAAACCGTCGGGCTGATGGGCAGACCGTTCGTACCGAGGTTCGCTGCCTCCTCCTGACTCACGGAAATCCTTTCCCAGTTTGCCAGCGCTTTCGGGACGCCGTCGAGTAGCCCGTCGGCGTAGACGGCGAGAAGACCCTCGCGCACCATCCCCATCGTACAGTCGAGATGGAGGATATCGGGCTTCATCAACACAGATTCCACGGTGTAGCCGGACGGTGCCAACAGCTTGCGTAGGTGCTCGGCGCCCTGCAGGGTGGATGCACGGCCAGAGTGGCCAACAAACACGTGGCGCCCGTAGACCAGAACGTCTCCCCCTTCAAGAAAGGGCCCAGGCCCGCCGTCATCGACTTCGAGCGGCATAATCTCGGGTTGTGGCAAGGCGGTATAGGTGCAAGCTGCCGGGAGAACCTCAGCGTACATAATGTTGCGGCTGGGGAGTACTTCATGCCGACGCTGCGGAAACATCAGCGAGCCTTCTATAACGTAGTTGCCAACGGTGAACCAAGGATCACGGACAAAGTCGTTGCTGTAACCCTGCTTGCCACCGGCAGCCTTTTCATACTCAGTCAAAAGTCTGGGACGAAAGACTTCTACGCCGTGCTTCTCGAGGACCGCTTTGAAAGCGGTTCGTTCGGCTTCCCATTGCGCCTGCCGTTCGGGCATAGCAATCGCATGGTCCTTGCCCATCAATGAGTGAATGAGAGCACGCTTGCCCTTCGGCATGATGGCGATCTCCGCATCGAGCTGCTCCGGCGTGAAAAGGCTGGCATCCGGAAGTCGCAACTGAGATTGCGCAAGCACAACAGTACGCAACGCTGCGAACTCGGTCTCTACGAAATGCGTCTGGATGAGGCGGGCACGGACGACTGTCCGGCACCGTTAGACGCTCCGGGTGTGGTTGCCGTAGTCGGTGGGCTAGCCGCCAAAGCGACGAAAGGCATCGCGGTCCCTATTGCAGCTCCTGCGATAATAGATCTGCGGCTGATCGCATTGGCCTCGGTTATCTTAACCACAGGCAAATCCTCTTTCTAGCGAAATCAGGATAATCATTCTCACGATTATAGTAACCGTAGGGCAATGGCTATGATCAATAAGTCCTGAACCTAGCACTACTTTGGTAGATTCTTATTGTCTCTAGAATTCTAGGGATTCTCAGGAACGAGTTTGCGTGATTCATAGGAGGTCGGTACGATCCCGGCGGCCGCCTTCGCGGCATTCGTTGCGGTGGAAACGGCGATCCCCATCTGCGCCTGCCTCAGCGCCGGGGCATCGTTGGCCCCATCGCCGCGCATGCCGACGATATGCGAGTCTGCCTGTAGCGCCTTGACAAAGCGGAACTTGTCCTCGGTCACAACGCCGGCGAAAAATGCGTAGTCTTCCGCCTTGATTCGGGGCGCGGGCTTAACGCATAGCGGAGGCACTCCGAAAGCGAGGGATCGCGATCACGAATACTACCGCTTCCAACGCAGGCACTTTCAGAACGTCCTTGAAGTCGAGCCGACTGCGCACCCTTGGGTGCGAGGGCAGACCGCCGCGGCGGTTTGCCCGTCACCTCGATCCTGCCGACGGTGACGTCGAGGTGTCGCGATTGATAGCCATGGGCTACCGTCAGTCTGACCAGGATTCTTCCGCTCCCCATCCCGGGCGAGTGCATTCTTTGTGCCAAGCTCGTTTGGGCTGCGCCAAGATGACGCGCGCAGTACGGGATAGAATGCGGCGCTTGCAGGCATTGGTCTCCGCCACAGAAGAACGCCGCCGCTTTGTTACCCGCTCGTTCGTATTCCAATCTAAACTGTGGCGGCGGCAACATCCTTCGCATTGGTGCTCTTATAGTCTTGGAAATACTCGTCCAGTATCTGCCTTGAGAACCGTCCGATCGACGCATATTCGCTCTCTGTCAGGTTGGCGAGTGAGACACGGGCGGAGGTGTCGACCACTTCGAAGCCGTTGCCGGGGAGAAGAACGACACCCGTCTCCTGTGCGAGGCGGAAGAGAAAGCTGGTCCCCAGGTCGCTGTTCATGAACCATGTCTTGAACGCGAGCCCATGCAGCACTCCAGCCAGATCCTGAAGATCGATCAAGGTGTAATAGTTTACATCATTCGCCCGGTGCGGCACGACGATACCCATATTGCGGTAAAGCGTCTGGTGCCGCTGCCGGATCAAGCGCTTGGCCGCGTCCTTGTAGCGATGATCCCGGTCCATCAGCCCGTTGAGGGCGAAGAGGGCCATCTGCAACTGCTGTGGCGTTGACAGACCCGCAGTGTGATTCAGCGCAACGGCGCGGCTATCCGCGACGAGACGATCGATAAAGCGAATCTCGCGCGGTTTCGTGCTCAATGAGATGTAGCGTGCGTCCAAGCGCTGCTTTTGGTCCTCGGGCTGCGCTGCCAGGGCCGCGTCGAAGGCATTGTCGTCATGCAACGCAATCGCGCCGAGACGCCATCCGGTTGCACCGAAAAACTTTGAAAATGAATAAACGCAGAGGGTATTGCGAGCGCATTTGGCGAAGACGGAGACAAAGTCGTCCGCGAAGGTGCCATAGACATCGTCTGTCACGATGAAGAGATCGGGCCGCTCAGTCTTGATGAACTGCGCCAGCTGTTCCAGCGCTGCATCCGACATTTTCGTCGATGGCGGATTGCTCGGATTGACGAGACAGAAGATCTTGACCTTCGGGTCACGTAGCTTCTCGATCTCAGTGAGTGGGAATTGCCAATTGTCGCCCTGGTCCAAGCGGATGTCGACCACATCCAGACCGAACTCGGCCAGGACCGGAATCTCAAGGTATGGTGAGAAGATTGGCGTTCCGATACCGATCTTGTCGCCGTGGCCCACCAGACCGTTCGCATTGAGTGTCTGGAAGATATAGGCCATCGCGGCCGTTCCACCTTCCGTCGCAAAGACGGAGAAGTCACCGGCCGGAGGTGCCGTGCCGAACATTTCCTGCGCCAGATAGGCCTTCACGATCTCCTCCGTGTGCGGCAACATGCGTGGCGGTGTCGGGTAGGTGCATCCCAGGAAGGCATTCGTCAACTCGAATAGAAACTCATCCTGGTTCAGGCCAAGCTGATCCTTCACATAGGACGTTGCGGACCGAATGAACTTGATACCCGCTGCCCCGGCGTGACCCGCCGCATAGGAGTCAAATCTCTGGACAATGCCGTCATGCTCCGGCAGGCCGCCGAAGCCGCTGTCGAGATAGGCGTACGACCGTTCCGCCTCGAGCATTGCAAACTCACCCAGGCTCAGAAACGCCAACCGGGGGAGCATCGCCAAGAAGTTTGGATTGCCGCGGCCGGCATTCAGCATCAGGCGTTCCGCGTCAGACGAAGCGATGGCGATCAGCTGATCCTTCAACTCGAAGGGACTGAGCTTTGCATATTGACGGTACAGATTCTCGAGCATGGCGTTACTCCATTGATTTAAGGATGAGCCGACTACGGTCCTGCATTCTTCGTGATAATGCCGACGATGACCGGTCCCCACAGCGTCAGGAAGACATTCGCGACGGCATAGGTGACTGTGAAGGACACAACGGGCGTGCCATTCCCCGCCTTGGCGAGCAAGGCAGCGAAGGCGGGATTTGCGCTCCGCCCACCCGCAACGCACGACAGTGCCTCGATCGGATTTTTGATACGCAGGACAAAGTAGGAAAAGAAGAACGTCACGATCTGCGGGATGAGTGTCACGGCAACACCCAGGAGCAGCAGCGTCACGCCATAATGTTCGATGGCCGTCAGGGCCTGGGGGCCGGCACCAATCCCGACCACACCGACGAACACGGCCAGGCCGAAATCTCGCAGGAAGGTCGACGCGCCGATCGGCAGGGCGGCAAACCTGGGATGCACGCTGCGCAGCCACCCAAATAGCAGGCCCGAGAGAAGGCAACCGCCACCGCTGCCTATGGAAATCGGCACGCCCCATATCTTGAAGGCCAACATGCCGATCAGCGTGCCGACAATCATGCCGAGACCGAAGAATATGAAATCCGTCACGACCGCGGCACTAATCTTGTAGCCGATCTTCGATTGGACGCGGTCGAGATCGGACGGGCTGCCCGTGAAATGCAGCTCATCTCCGGTCTTAAGTTGAAGCTTGCTCAACAAGGGCAGGTCTCGCCCCATGCGCTTCGCCGCGGTCAGAAACACGCCGTGACGCGTGTCGATCGTGGCATGATCGTGGATTTCGCTAATCTGCCGGCCACTTAATACGCGGTTCGTGAGAATGATCCCTCGGTTCTCCTCAACGATCGAGAACCCGGGCGGGGACGCGATCTCACGACCGAACACCGTGTCCGACAGTTTGAATGCGTCGAGCCGTCCCGTCATCGCGACGGCGTCTCCAAGCTCGATCGTTGTCGTGTCATTCATCTCGACCATTTTGCCGGCACGAAAAACACCCTCGACTGAGGCATCCGAGAATTGCCTATCGAGTTCCAAGGTCGTTCTGCCGATGGCCGTGCGGTCCCGTGTGACTTCATAGACGCGCGTGATGATATCGTTGACGGCGTTAAACTGGCCAGGTTCGAGTTCCGCCTTGCCGCCAGATAGCTCCTTTGCAAGCTTGACGGCTTCCTTGCGGATATCCCACTTCATGATCATGGGGAAGAACCAAGTCACCATGATGATCGGACCGAGCGAGCCGAAAATGTAACAGACGGCGTAACCGACCGCGACATTCGTCTGCATAGTTTTGGTTATTGCTGGAGAAAGGCCCAATTTGGAGATCGCATCCCCCGCCGTCCCGAGAATGGCCGACTGGGTCAATCCACCTGCGGCAAGGCCGGCTGCCATGCCGCGATCCAATCCAAACATCCAAGCCCCCGCGATGACACAGAGGAGGCCCGTGAAGCACATGACGAACGCCGAGACGAGTTGATTGAGCGAACGCAGATTCAGAGCGTGGAAGAACTGCGGGCCGCCCTGAAAACCGACCGCATAGATGAACAAGGCGAAGAAGATCGTCTTGATGCCGGGGTCGATGTTGACGCCCAACTGGCCGATGATAACTCCCACCAGCAAAGTGCCGGCGACACCGCCAAGAACGAAGCTTCCGACTTTGATCCGGCCTACGAGATAACCTATGGCGATGGTGGCGAAGAGAGCAATCAGCGGTTGATTGGCGAAGAGATGCCGTAGGAAATCCATGCTGTCATCCTCGATGCAATGCGCGAACGAACTCCGACCGCTCCGTTTCGACGTTGCAGCGAAGCTGGCCCGTTATATGCCAGAGAAGTGTCATGGGTCGGCCACGGCAGGTAGCCTCGGAAACTACCTAGGTCGCCGCTTTTTAATCGCAGTCTGAGAGGGTCTGTGGCGAGCCGGCATGGATACTCAACACATGATGGCGAGGATGGTCGCAGGCGTAGCACATGATCTTACTAACTCACGCCAACGGACTCATGTAGGTAATTTCCGAATCTACACCCTGATGCCAGGATGAAATACTCTCAATCAATCTTAGGCTTGCCGACAAAACGACTGTCACGCAGGCCACAACACTAGTCGAAAGTCACGCTTTGCCTAAGAACTCTCCAAACTTCTGCAATCTCATAGCCTCGACCGAGACTGGGGCACCGCCAGGGCGTCCTGCAATGGTGGCTGCGAGCATCGCCCGCCGTTCGGTGCCGCGATGAAATCGTCAACGCGTATTATCCTGGTCCGCCACGGCGAAGTCAAAGGCATAGAGACCCCACGTTTTCGAGGTTCAGCAGACCTGCCTCTCACCGAACGTGGATTGCGACAATCGGAACTGACCCGTGATCACCTCCTGTATCTGGGCGTAGCCGCTGCAATCTACAGCAGCCCGCTCCGGGGATGTGCGCAAACAGCCGCGATCTTCGGGCAGTCGCAGGCAGTCGCCGTGAATTATGCGTCTGAACTGAATGATATCGACCATGGCCTTTGGCGGGGGCAAACCCATGATGACATCAGGCGAAGCGAGCCGCTCGGCTTCGACACATGGGTGGCCAATCCCGAGAAGACCCAGTTCCCGGGCGGTGAAAGTCTTCAATCCGCAGCCGACCGCGCTCTGGTCACGCTCAGCGTCACCCGGACGGCAAGCGTCGGTTCGACCATTCTCCTCGTAAGTTATGACAGCATAATCCGGCTGCTGTTACTGCACGTTCTTGGACTGCCGCTGGCCCGCTACGCGACCCTGGACGTTGCACCTTGTGGTATCAGCGTCCTTCTCTCTCAAAAAGCGTCATGGCGTGTGCGCTGCATCAACGAAACATCGCACCTCATGCGCCTGGGGTGAGAAACACGCCGCCGCCGCGAAGCAAAGCGCCTCTTGCTCTCGGATCGATGACGGCGTGACTCAGCTTCCGTCGGCGCCGGAACCCGCCACCGACGCCGCCGCGAGCGCCAGACGCGCCAAAGCAGGAAGCGATTTGGTACCGGTCCGCTCCATGATAGACGCCCGATGATTTTCCACGGTGCGCTGGCTGATACCGAGGTCGCTAGCGATGTTCTTGCTGGGATGGCCGGCAAGGACCAATCGCATAATCTCGCGCTGCCTTGTGGTGAGTCCAGCGAGTTTCGAAGCCGCATCCTCGTGCCAGGCAGACCGCTTGCTCGTATCTCCCGCTTGTTCGAGCGCACGGGCCACGCTCGCAATAAGCTCGTCATGTCCGATCGGCTTTTCAATGAAGTCGGAAGCCCCGGCCTTCATCGCCTGCACCGCCATCGGTACGTCACTATTGCCGGTGATCATGATCGCCGGCAATAGGTCGCCGTCGCTGCGTAGGCGCTGTAGAAGCGCAAGACCGCTCATGCCAGGAAGATAAGCATCGATCACGATGCAGGCTTCGCGGCCTGGGCGATAGGCGGCGAGAAAGGCCTCGCACGTGCTAAAGACCTCCGTCACGATGCCATGTTCAACCAACACGTCTCGCATCGCATTGCGCACGGAGGCATCATCGTCGACGACGAAGACAACCGGTCCGTCGGGATCGCGCCTTGTGTCTATCGGTTCAGAGTGCGGCCGCATCGCCGTTGCCGCCGGTGAAGTCAGTAGGACCTGAATGACTCGCGTTAATTCTGAGGCTTTTACGGGTTTGTTCAGTTGTATACAACCACTCTGGGTGACGCGCATCGCCGTTTCGGTGGAGATGTCACCCGTCAGCATGATGGCGGGCACGGCTCGTATTAAGGCGTTTCGGATCTGCTCGACGACGTCTAGCCCATTCATCCCGTTGGGAAGGTTGTAGTCAGTAATGATGAGGTCCGGTTGCAGTTCCCGTCTAGCCAATACATCTAAGGCCGCAATGCCGTCAGCTGCGGTGGTTGGCTCATAGCCTTGGTCCTGCAATAATAGCGCGAGCAAATCACGAACTTCCGGATCATCCTCCACGACCAAGATTGCCCTACCCAGGTGCGCCCGCGCCGACTTTGAAGCGCTAACATCATTTTCTGAGTTGTTAGCGATCGAAGTCAACCCGATCGGTGCAAGCTCAACGTCAATCGTGAATACCGAACCCTTGCCCAGCGCGGAGCGCGCGTGAATTGGACATTTGAGAAGAGCGCCTAGCCTTTGCACGATCGAAAGGCCAAGGCCAAGGCCGCGGCTGCGTTCCCGTGCCGCATTATCGACCTGGAAATACTCCTGAAACACCGATTTCAACGCAGTTTCGGAGATGCCAATGCCGCTATCCCAAACCTCTATGCTCAGGCGTCCGGAACGCCGCCGGCAGCCGACCAGGACTTTGCCGTGCTTGGTGTATTTTAGGGCGTTGGAGATAAAGTTGCGGATGATCTGTTCCAGCAGGTTGGCGTCACCCCTAACAGACAGCCCGCACGGCACAACGCTCAAGGTCAGGCCCTTGGCCAGCGCATGATATGAAAATTCTTCTCGTAAACGTGTCAGAACCTTGTCGATCTGAAAGCTCTGTAGTTCGGCATGGACGCCACCGGCGTCAATCTGGTTGATGTCCAGCAAGGTGTTCAGCATGCCCGCCATCGCGCCTAGCGTATCATCCAACCGGGATACCAATCGCTGCGCGCGCTCTCCTTCGACCGTGTGTGATAGCAGACCCTGAAGCAGCGTGAGGGTCTGCAATGGCTGTCGAAGGTCATGGCTGGCGGCTGCCAGGAACCGGGACTTCGTAACGTTGGCGATATCGGCCTGCTGCTTGGCCGCTTCTAAGGCCCGGCCGGCTAGAATCCGCTTTGTGATGTCAGTGAAGGTGATGACAACGCCCTCCACGCGGCCATCATGCGACCTATACGGAGAGATGCGCCGGCGGAACCAAGCGCCATTCCCACCCTCGATCTCGCGCTCGACGAGTGTCATGCTTTTTAGCACGTCTTCCGCATCGACCGTCACCGATGCCTCGGGGCCGAGTGATCGGAGATCCGCGAGCGGACGGCCGACATCACTTGGTATGACATGGAAGATCGATCGCGTTTCTGGCGTAAAGAAGCGAATATTCAGGTGCACATCAAGGAAGATGGTCGCCACGTCAGTGCTGTAGAGGACGTTCTGAAGATCGTCGGCGGTTGTGCGCTGGCGATCCAAGGTTTCACGCAACTGGCTATTAAGCGCCGTCAGTTCCTCGTTCAGGGACTGAAGCTCCTCCTTCGAGGCAAGAAGCTCTTCATTCGTCGATTGGAACTCTTCGTTTGCCGACAGCGCTTCCTCGTCGATCGCCTTGTGGTCCTCGCTCATGATCTCGAGATCACGCAAGGCGTTCCGCAGTTCGAGCCCTACCGCGTCGAGGTCATGCTTGTAACCTGCGTCAGGGCCGTCGAGCCGCGCAGCGAGACGCGCACCAGCGTCATGTTCGACCACCGGGCCCTCGATGAAGCAAACCAGGAGCAGGTCCTCCCCGGCGTTCGTCACGGGCTGCACGTCGATGCGATACGAGCCCGAGCCTGCCGCGGCTTTGGAGCGACCTCCGGCCATGATGACACGCACCTTCTCGCGCCTTGCTTGATTGATGGCCAGCTTCAGCTTGGACCGTACCTCCGGTCGGGCCATCGCGAGCAGGTCATGGGTCGGCTGCTCTGGAATCGCCCTCAGATAGCGGTCAGTCGGGCCCACAGAGAACAGACATTGGTGTTTCGTATTGATCAAAATGGCCGCAGGTGCGTATTGCTCGAGAACGAGGCGCTGCCCCAGTTCGACGATAGACTCCTGTCTCGATAGCGGCGATTCCTTGCCGGCTCTTCGGCGGAATCGGAGCGCGCCACCGGCGACATGCGCCGAGGTGGAACTACTCTCTCTCCCAGCACCCAGGAACTTGTAGAGTCGGTCAGATTTCGAGATAATCTCAAACTTGGCTTCTGAGCTGCCGATGGTCTCCGACGTTCCAAGAAGCAAGATGCCACTCTTGCGGAGAGCAAACCGGAAGACCGCGATGACGCGCTCCTGGGCCTCGGGGCTCAGGTAGATCAAAAGGTTTCGACACGACACAAGATCGAGTCGCGAAAACGGTGGATCAGCGAGCACGTCCTGCACCGTGTAAACGACAGACGCGCGGAGGTCGGCCGAAACGCGATAACCATCCTCCTCCTTGGAGAAGAAACGCGCCAGGCGATCGGCCGATACATCCGCCTCGATAGTGAGCGGATAAAAGCCTTCGCGCGCCGTCGCTACGGCCTCTGGATCGACATCCGAGGCAAAGACCTGCAAACCCAGGTCCGATCTCGCAGCGAGAAGCTGCTCTCGGAACAGCATTGCGAGTGAGTACGGCTCCTGACCCGTGCTGCATCCGGCGACCCAGATGCGAATCGTCTGGCCGGCCGGCTGATGGCGAATGATCTCCGGAATGACACTTTCCGAAAGCGTGTCGAAGACAGTCGGATCTCGAAAGAAGCTGGTGACGTTGATGAGGAGATCCATCGCAAGAAGATTGAGCTCCGCCTCGTCATCATAGAGCTTGTGGTAGTACCGGCCCATTTCCCCGCGCGGGATGGCGAGCATGGCCATCCGCCGTTCGATGCGCCGGCGCAGCGTCCCTGGCTTGTAGAGCGTGAAATTATAGACCGTCTGAGTGCGGAGCAGCAGGACGATCTCGTCAAAGCAATCCGTTTCAGGAACATCCTTCAAAGGCGGCTGAAAACCCTTGGCCGATGCTCTCGCCTGCCGGGCTTGCAACGCGGCGGGCATTTCAGCGACTGGAAGGATGAGATCGACGACATCCGTATCGATTGCGCTTTGCGGCATTCCTCTGTAGCCCGCCTCGGCGGGTCGCTGGGCAATGGTAAGGCCCCCTTTTTCCCGCAACGCGCCGGAGCCCAGGCTTCCATCCGCACCTGTGCCGGATAGGATAATGGACACGGCACGCGGCCCGAACGCCTCCGCGAGTGACTGCAAAAGGTGGTCGAACGGCAGGCGCGCCCCGTGACGGCTCGGCGGGCGGGAAAGATGAAAGGCGCCCTCAACGATAGAGAGGTAGGTTCCCGGGGGAATGACGTAGAGATGGTCCGCCTCAAGCGCCATCCCTTCCGCAGCCTGTACGACCGTCATTTTGGTATGGGCTGAAAGAAGCTCCACCATCATGCTCTCATGATTTGGATCGAGATGCTGGATGAGAATGAAGGTCATCCCCGTGTCAGCGGTGATCGCATCCAATAGCTTCGTGCAGGCCCCCAATCCGCCCGCTGAAGCCCCAATGCCGATAACAAGATCGGCCGATTGTCCTACAGCAACCTTCGCCTCATCCAATATTGCGCGGCCGTTAAATGCGGTTTCGGACACCTCGCCGTTGGCGGAGTGATCCTTGGGCGGAAGACGCGGCATGCGTAGCGTCATGTTTCATCCTATTCCGCGCGACATGCGAGAGCGTGACGTTCCGTTGTCGTTTGGGCTCGCACTGAGTGGCGACGTGGACCCGCAAATGTTGCAGGGCGTTTAGGTAGTTTCCGAAGCTATCTTAGTTCAGTTTTGCTGAGTTACAAAATCTCATGACGGATAACCGGGCTACACCGACCATAGACGCGGCAAAATGACACGGTTTCACTCCCCGCAGTCAGCGATCGCACGCATCCGTCGCGCGTCGTTCTTCCCAAGGCCGGGCGTCGATCGCGCATGATATCCTTGCGTATTCTCGTCGTTGAGGATGATCTTATCATCGGATCACTGATCTCGGAGATGCTTGTAGAGCTCGGACATGAAGTTTGCGGTCTAGAAACAACAGAAATGGCCGCCATCGCGGCTGCGTCTCGCGATAAGCCGCAACTCATGATCGTCGATCGCCAGTTGCGCGAAGGAGACGGAACCTCCACCATGAGGGCTGTTCTCCGCGCTGGCCCGGTTGCTTATATTTTCATGACTGGCGAGCGCAGGGTCGCCGACAACCCCGACGCGGTCATGCTCTACAAGCCGTTTCGAGAGGTGGACCTGCGCGTTGCTATCGAGCGCGCTGTGTCAAGGCGTTGATTGATCGCTTTAGTACAGGCTCTGGCCGGGCCAGTTGTAATGGTGATGCAGCCCCTCAGCATAGGCCTGCTCAATCATGGCGTCAGGATTCCATGGCGGCGCGGTCTTGACCTTCTCGCGCAGGACATTGAGCCTGATCTCGCGGTCTTCCCAACTGACTCCGCTCACGGCGTAGGGTGACAGCAGCACGTGCTTGCCAGGCCACCAGTTTTTGGTGTCGATGATCATGTATTGAACGGCCCAGGCCTTATCGTCGATCAGAAGATTCTCGATGTGACCGATGGTACCGTCGGTCGCGTGGACATGGTAGCCGATGACCGCTGACACACTGCGGAGGTGTGGATCCAGATGTTCGTCTTCTTCGCTTGAAGACGCCGTGTTGGCCGTAAAAAATGGCGGTGACGATAGCGGAGAACCGATCGCGCCGGCGCCTATTCCGTCGCCCGTCGCAAGTAAGCCGCCGCCACCCCAGATCGGGTTCCAGCCGTAGTAATCATAGAGGCTGAGTTCCATCTGCCGTGATACAGGGGCGTCAGCGCTGATATCAGGACTTTCTTCGACTTGAGTCATTGTCAGCGCGACCGCGAGTTCCTCCCGATCGTAATCTGACTTGACGATCGCGGATGGGTGAACAAGCACTTTACGCGCCGACAGCCAGCTCCCTGTGTCGATCACGAGCCAGCGTAGCTTCCAGCTCCGGTCATCGAATAGGAAATCAGCAACGACACCGATTTTTCCGTCTTGGGCCTTGATGGCGTAACCTTTGAACGCCGCGGCGACCAACAGCATGGTGCAATGATCCTGATATTCGTGGTTGCGGGCAATTCGCGACCTCGGTCGCGTTACCGTGAAAGCTGAGGACTTGGCGGCGTCGCCTGTTTCGGGCTTTGGTGCGTCATCGCCGTTATCGACCCCGCCTGTTGTTGCGTGAACAGCAGGCTCATCGACGTACCCAGGGCTAGCGCGCAAAAGATCAGAATGAGCGGCCCATAGCTTTGACGAGTGGTGATATCAACGGCAACGATGCCGGGGCTTTGCAGAGCCCCTGCTGGACCGGGCAGGAGAAGGACAAGCCTCGCAGCCCTCGCGCGGGCATCCGCAGAGGATACGGATGACAGGGGGGTGCGGCCGATCAGTCGCGCGAGATTTTCTGGAAGAGCCGTTTTGGGCATCCTCGCCAGTCGGCCGGCTTCTTCCCAAGGGTCCTTGTCCATGCGCGCGAGAACCGAGAGCATCGTCACAGTTGAGCCGTTAAAATCCGTTCCCGCCTCAGCATAGAGAAAGGCATTCAGGGCCGAATGACCAAGATTCTCCGCATTGCGATCTGCCACGGCCGGCTCTCCCTTGCTGCGTGAAGCCTCATGTCTGCGTGCCCATACGAGGACAAAGAAACATTGTTGCCACGTCGCTTCCCGCTCGGGCAGCCTCGGAAACTACTTAAGTGGTCCGGTTTGCCGAGTTCGCGTGCCACCCCGAGCGGCCTGAGTAGTTTCCGAGCCTGCCGTCGGCCCCTTTCTTCCGAGACATTGGGCGGCAACGTCGGAGATGCGTGATGCACGCCATGGTTCTGAAGCGGTTACGCTCCCCTCTGGAGCTGACCGAGTTTCCCGACCGCGCGCCGGGCCCGGGCGAGATCCGAGTGAAGGTTGGTGCCTGCGGGGTCTGCCGCACGGATCTGCACGTCGTGGATGGCGAACTCCCGGATCCACAGGTGCCCATGATACCCGGTCACGAAATCGTCGGCCGGATCGATGCTCTGGGCTTGGGCGTCGAGGGGCTGCGCCTTGGCGAGCGCGTCGGCATCCCCTGGCTCGGCCATACCTGCGGCGTCTGCTCCTATTGCACCAGTAAGCACGAAAATCTGTGCGACCACACACTTTTTACCGGCTACACCCGCGACGGCGGCTTCGCGACCTCCACGATCGCCGATGCGCGCTTCGCCTTCCCCCTGGGCGAGGATGGCAGCGATGAGGAACTCGCGCCCTTGCTCTGCGCCGGTTTGATCGGCTGGAGGTCGCTCACCATCGCGGGAGAGGGCAAGGCCATCGGCCTTTACGGCTTTGGCGCCGCTGCCCATATCCTGGCGCAGGTCGCCGTATGGCAGGGCCGCAGGGTCTTCGCTTTCACCCGGCCCGGAGACGCAGCCAATCAGGCTTTCGCCCGCAGCCTGGGTGCGAGCTGGGCCGGCGGTTCCGACGAAATGCCGCCGGAGCCGCTCGATGCCGCGATCATTTTCGCGACCCTCGGTGATCTGGTGCCACCGGCTTTGAAGGCGGTCCGCAAGGGCGGTCGCGTCGTCTGCGCCGGCATCCACATGAGCGACATTCCAGCCTTCCCCTATCGCCTGTTGTGGGAAGAGCGGCAGCTTGTCTCGGTCGCCAACCTCACGCGGCAGGACGGCGTGACCTTTCTCAAACTCGCGCCCACAATCGGTATCCGGACCAAGACGACCCCCTATCCGCTTGTGCAGGCTAACGAGGCCCTGGTGGATCTGCGGGCGGGTCGATTTGAAGGCGCTGCCGTACTCATTCCATAGGGGACTCGAGACCGAAAAGCGTCTTTATGCGGCCTGCCAGCCGCTTTGCCAGGCCCGCGACGGGCTTTCGGGCGTCATCGCCTGCGTGGAGCAGACTGGCCCCGTTGGCCTCCCGCTTTGCGATAATCCTGCCAAGTTCAGCGGCAATGGCCGGACGATGCTGGAGAACCGGCCCCAGATCCTCCCGCAGTATCTCATAGGCGACTGACTTTATAAGAGCGGTGACCCGAAAACTATTGGGAGCGCCCGTCAAGACGCTCGCCTGACCAAAACATTCGCCAGGCGCGAGCCGAAACACTTCACTTTCTTTGTCTTCATGCTTCTTCAGCACCACGAGAACGCCAGAATAAAGAATGAACAATGCCGGGGATATCGCCCCCTGTTCGATCAGCACGTCTCCCGACTTGTAGACCTTGCGCGTCATCTTGGGCGCAAGAGCAAGTCGCTCGTCATCCGACAACGACGCGAAGACCGACAGGCGGTCCAGCATTCGGCGTGGCACATCATCGATGTCCGGCGATCGATCTTGAGGTGGTAGAGCCAATGCGCTTCCTGTCGGAGGCGCCAGCCGGATGCCAGCCGAAGCGCAATGCCTGAAGATCCGATCAAAGACCTCATTCTGAGCATTAGCGCCGCTCTCTATGGCAGACACAAAGAACTGCAATTCGCATTGCATCGCGATCGCGTCCAACGACTGGATCGCCACTGCCGGTGCGGGCACTCGTAAAATCTGTGTGCAATTCAACATCGCCGTCTCCAACACCGCTACGGCATTCGACGGTGCCATCACCGGATCGAGCCTGACGGAGATGGTAACGCCATGGGCACCCGCAGGCTTGCTTGCGTTAACGATCTTGGCTTTGGCGAGGATGCTGTTGGGGACGACCGCAAGATCATTCGATTGAGTCAAGATCTGCGTTGCCCGCCAGTTGGTCTCGATAATTCGCCCTGCTAAACCGCCGTCGATGGTGATCCAATCGCCAGACCGATACGGCTTCGCGAGATTGAGGACGACGCCGGAAAACACGTCCCCCAATGTGCTTTGAAGCGCTAGTCCAAGAACGATGGCAAGCACGCCCGACGCCGCCAGCAAGCCGCTGATGGGCGTATCGAAGACATAGGCGATGATGCCAAACACCGCGCTCACGTAAATGAAACCCGAGCAAACGTCCTGTAGGAACTGCGTTTCCACCGGTTTGCGTTGGAAAATGAGGGCCGCGTGGACAAAACCCGCCACCAGCCAGGCTGCCCCGAGCCACCACACGATCTTGAAGAAGCTTATGATGAGGTAGGTGAGGGTCAGATCCATGACCGGGGTCGGCCTGATCGGGATGACGCCGGCAGAGACGAGCACTGCCGTGAAGCCAATGACGGTCGCCAATTGGCATAAGAATTGTCCGACCGGCCTATGGCGAAGCGTGAACCGCGTTACCAAAAAGCCGA
The DNA here is from genome assembly GCF_030252425.1 of Acidisoma sp. PAMC 29798. Lineage (GTDB taxonomy): Bacteria > Pseudomonadota > Alphaproteobacteria > Acetobacterales > Acetobacteraceae > Acidisoma > Acidisoma cladoniae. The sequence continues at coordinate 3,966,944 of NZ_CP126994.1, forward strand.
CCCCCACGATCGCACCGGCCAAAGCCAGGAGATACTCGACGTGCGAAATATGGTCGGCGACAAGAATGGAGATGGTCCTACTCCGTGGGTCTGATGCTGCGGGCTCCGCCAATGCAATCGAACAGATTGCACGCGCGCAAAACTAGGATTTTTCTTTCTAGACCGTAAGGATCGGAAACTACTTAGCGCTTCCGTCTGGCCCCGTTGACCGCGCCACCCGGTCTTCTATGGGACGCGTAGGTAGTTTCCGATCCTTCCGCGTGAATGGGACGCTCGCTAACCCTGCTCGACGCTTGAGGTGGCACGCGCCACCTCGTTCCATCGACGGAGTTCCCCATGACGCTTCATCCAAGACTACATCGACTATCGACGATGATCGCAAAGGCGGCATGATCGCACCGACGCCGGAGCCGGCCGAAGAGATCGCCAAGCTTCGCGACCGGTGGATGCGCGCGGAAGCCGAGATCGCCAACGTCCTTACCCGAGCCCGCCGCGATGTCGATGAGGCTCGCCTCTACGCCATTCAGAAATTCGCGACGGACATGGTCGAGGGCGTCGAGACTCTGCAGCGTGGTCTCGATACGCTACCAGCACCAAAACCCGGTGAACCCGCTCTTTTGACGACTCTCCGCGATGGATTCAGCGCGGTCGAACGCAATTTTTGCGCCATGCTGAAGCGAAATGGGGTCGAGCGCGAGGTGTCTGCGGGGCGTCTGTTCGATGCCAATCTCCACCAGGCGATGGCCGAGGAAGAAAACGAGTATTTGCCGCCGGGTGCCGTGATTCGCACCCTTTCATCCGGCTGGCTGTTGCATGGCCGTCTGCTCCGCCCGGCGATGGTCGTGGTGGCTAAGGCCCCCGCCCCCGCCCGCACGAATACAACCCGCTAAAATCATCATAAAGGATCCGTCTCATGGGCTATGAAAGCGTCAACCCGTTCAATGGCAAGAGTCTCAAGACCTTCGAAACGCTGACCGACAAAGACCTCGAAGCCAAACTGACCATCGCCGCCGCCTGCTTCCAGACATGGCGTCACAAGACCTATGCCGAGCGCGCGGTGATCGTCGCCAAGGCAGCCGTGCTCATGCATGAGCAGGTCGAAACCCTCGCGCATACGATGACCTTGGAGATGGGCAAGCGGATCAACGAGGCGCGCGGGGAGGTTGAGTTCAGTTCGAACATTCTCGCCTATTACGCCAAGAACGCCGAAACCTTCCTCGCGCCTGACGAGCTTCATCCCACGATCGGAGAAGCCCATATGGAATGCAGCCCGATCGGCGTGATCTTCGGCGTGGAGCCCTGGAACTTTCCCTATTACCAGCTCGCCCGCGTTGCAGGCCCGCATTTGATGGCGGGGAATGTGCTCGTCGTGAAGCACGCGGCCTGTGTGCCACAATGCGCCATCGCCTTCGAAAAGCTCTGGACCGATGCCGGCGCCCCCCCGGGCCTCTATACCAACCTGTTGATCTCGCACGAACAGTCCGACCGCGTCATTGACGATCCGCGCATCAAGGGAGTCGCCCTCACCGGCAGCGTCGCAGCCGGGCGAAGCATTGCAGCGCGCGCCGGCCAGAACCTGAAACCTTCCTCAATGGAGTTGGGCGGCAGCGACGCCTTTATCGTGCTGGACGACGCCGACCTCGAGCACACAATGAAATGGGCAGTATGGGGCCGGATGTATAATGGCGGCCAGACCTGTTGCGCCGCCAAACGCTTCATTGTCGTGGAAAGTGTCGCCGACGCATTCTTGTCAAAATTCAAGGTGGCGCTCGGTGCGTTGAAGGCCGGCGATCCCCTCGACGAAAAGACAACGCTCGGCCCGCTGTCTTCCGAATCGGCCCTTGTGCAACTTCTTGAGCAGGTCGATGTCGCCCTTGCTCATGGCGCCACACTCGTCATGGGAGGAGGACGCGTTGACCGGGCGGGAAGCTATATGCAACCGACGATCCTGACGGATGTGGCGCCTGAGAACCCGGCTTTCAGGGACGAGTTCTTTGGCCCCGTCGCCATGTTTTTTCGGGTCAAGGACGAGGATGCGGCGATTGCCCTCGCAAACGACTCCGATTTCGGCCTCGGCGGATCGGTCTTCACCAAGGACATCGCACGGGGCCGGCGCGTGGCGAGCCGCGTCGAAACCGGGATGATGTTCATCAACAACATCTCCTGGTCCGACGCGGAACTTCCCTTCGGCGGCATCAAAGACTCTGGCTATGGCCGTGAACTCGGCGACATGGGCATTCAGGAATTCGTGAACAAGAAGCTGGTTCGCTACGCGGCCCTCGAAGCGCCCGTCTGAGCGGAGCGGATGAGCATGTATGTCAACGTCGCCATACTGAAAGAGACGCACCCGCACGAGCGGCGCGTGGCGCTGGTGCCGTCTGTTGCTGCCAAGCTCATCAAACTCGGCGGCAGGGTGCACATGCAATCTCATGCCGCCGACGCTATTCGGCTGACGGATGCCGATTTCAAGGACGTGGTCTTCATAGACGACCGCGACGCGCTTCTGCGCGAAGCGGATGTCGTTCTGGCCGTGCAGCCACCCGCCCTCGATGTCGTCAATGCGATGAAGGAGGGCGCTATCCTGATGTCCTTCATCTATGCAGAGAAGGAGCCGGCGCTCGTGCGCCGGCTCCTGGAGCGAAAGATTACCTGCTTCGCGATGGAACGCGTTCCGCGCATCTCCAGGGCGCAGGCTATGGACGCCTTGTCCAGTCAATCGGCGCTCGCAGGCTATTACGCCGTGCAACTCGGCGCGACCCATCTCGCCCGAATTCTGCCCAAAATTACCACGGCGGCCGGTGCCATCGGTCCCGCGAAAGTGCTGGTGATAGGTCTGGGAGTGGCTGGGCTGGAGGCGATCGCGACGGCCCATCGCCTCGGCGCCGTCGTCGAAGGCTATGACGTCCGACCGGAGACGCGGGAACAAGCCCAGTCATTGGGCGCGAAGTTTGTCGAGACGGGCATTGATGCGCGTGGTGAGGGCGGCTACGCCCGCGCGCTCAATCCACAGGAGGCGACGAAGGTCGCGGCGGCCTTGACCGCACATATTCAGCAGTCGGACCTGATCATCACGACGGCCGCGATCCCCGGTCGTCCGTCGCCCAAGCTCATCAGCAGCGAGCAGGTCGCGGGCATGAAAGCGGGCGCAGTGATCGTCGATCTTTCGGCCGAGGGCGGCGGTAATTGCGAGGACACGCGGCCCGGTGAGACAACGCGTATCGGGCGTATCACCATCGTCGCGCCGTTGAACGTGCCGTCTCTGCTCGCGGAGGATGCGAGCGAGCTCTACGCGAAGAACCAATACAACCTGTTGGCGCTCATGATGAAGGACAACGTCATCGCCATCGACTGGAAGGATGAGGTTCTCGCCAAGACCGCACTCACCCATGACGGGCGGTTGACAGACGCGGAGACCACACCCGCCACCAAAGCCGCCTGAGCGGAAAGGGACATCGACATGCCACACCAGATCGTCATCACCGGCTTCGTCGCCTTGTATATCTTCGTGCTCGCGGCCTTCGCGGGTTGGGTGATCATCGGGCGCGTACCGGCGATCTTGCACACGCCGCTGATGTCGGGCTCGAACTTCGTGCATGGCATCGTGGTCGTTGGCGGCCTTTACGCCCTTCTCAATGCGAGCAGCGTGCTTGAGCAAACGATCGGGTTCTTCGCCGTTCTTTTGGGCGCGGGCAATGCGGCGGGCGGTTACGCTGTCACGGACCGCATGCTCGCGATGTTCCAGCCGAGCGCGGAAAAGTCCGACGGGACCCTCCGGAAGAGCGAGTAGTCGCGATGCTTACACTCCTTCCCCAATTCACCATCCGCATCGCCGATCTCGCGGCGGCCTTCCTCTTCATGTATGGCCTCAAGCGCATGTCTTCGCCGGTGACGGCGCCGTCAGGCATCTTCGTGGCCGGCATCGGCATGGCCGTCGCGATCCTCGCCACGTTCCTTTACATTTTCAACGTCAGCGACGCGGCGAAACCCTTCCTGGCCGTGAATGTGGTCTTGGCCGTCGTAGCGCTTCTCCTGGGTGGTGCCATCGCCTGGTGGAGCGGCAAGCGTGTCGCCATGACCGCCATGCCGCAGATGGTGGCGCTGTATAACGGCATGGGCGGCGGCGCCGCAGGGGCGATTGCCGCGATCGAGTTGTTCGGGCAACACACGCAGGGCCTGGCGACTGCCGTCGTGACCTTGCTCGGGGCGCTCATCGGCGCCGTATCGCTGTCGGGCTCGCTGATCGCCTGGGCCAAGCTTGACGGCGTTCTCGATAAACCGCTGCGGTTCAGGGGGCAGCAAGCCTTCAACGCTCTCGTGTTGCTGATGGTGATCCTGGTTGGGGGCTACATAGTCTTCGCCATCCAGACGGCTACGGCGCCGATCATCGCCACGCGACACCTCATTAGCCTGTTCTTCGGTCTGGCCTTGATCTTCGGCATTCTGATGACCCTGCCCATCGGCGGCGCCGACATGCCCGTCGTCATTTCCATCTACAACGCCTTCACCGGCATGGCCGTCGGGCTCGAAGGCTTCGTGCTGCAGAACCCCGCCCTCATGATCGCCGGCATGGTGGTCGGTGCCGCCGGCACGCTGCTGACGCTCCTAATGGCTAAGGCCATGAACCGATCCGTGGCCAATATTCTCTTCACGAACTTCGGCGCGATCCAAACGGAACAGCAAGGCGAGATGAAGGGCAGCCTCAAGCCCGTCGATGCGGCGGATGCGGGCATCTTCATGCGCTACGCCAGTTCCCTCATCATCGTGCCGGGCTATGGGCTCGCCGTCGCCCAAGGGCAGCAGAAGCTCTACGAATTCGTCAAGCTTCTACAAGCCGCCGGAGTCTCTGTACGCTTTGCAGTGCATCCAGTCGCTGGGCGGATGCCCGGCCAGATGGATGTGCTGCTCGCCGAAGCGGGTGTGCCCTACGACATGATCTTCCAGCTCGAAGACATCAACGATGATTTCGCCACCACCGACGTGACGCTGGTCATCGGCGCCAATGATGTCGTCAATCCCGCGGCGCGCACCGAGAAGACCTCGCCGATCTTCGGAATGCCGATCCTGAACGCCGACAAGGCGCGGAAAGTCTATGTCGTCAAACGCGGCCAGGGCGCGGGCTACGCCGGCATCCAGAATGCGCTGTTCTACGGCGACAATTGCGACATGGTCTATGGCGATGCGCAAGCGGTGCTGATCAAAATGATCGAAGCGGTCCGCGGTCTCGGTCTGGCCGCCGCCGCATAGCGCAAATCTCCATCGATCCACTCCCATAAAGATATCAAAGGAGCTTCCCATGGCCACCACGATGCACGCCGCCGTCGTCGAACATTTCGGCAAACCTCTGGTATTCCAGGAATGGGCCATCCCCACGCCCGGAGCCGGACAGATTGTTGTCAAAACCGAAGCCTGCGGCGTCTGCCATACGGATCTTCATGCCGCGAACGGGGACTGGCCTCTGAAGCCGACCTTGCCCTTCATCCCCGGCCATGAGGGGATCGGGCGTGTGGTCGCGGTCGGTGCCGGGGTCACCATCGTCAAGGAAGGTGACCGCGTCGGCGTGCCCTGGCTGTATTCCGCGTGCGGGCATTGTGAGCATTGCCTGGCAGCGTGGGAGACGGTGTGTGGTGAAGCGCAGTTCGGCGGCTACACCAAAAACGGCGGCTTCGCGGAATACATCCTCGCCGATCCTAACTACGTCGCCCATATTCCAGCGGGCCTCGCCCCGCGCGAAGCCGCACCCCTCATTTGCGCAGGCATCACAACCTACAAGGGCATCAAGGTCGCCGATGTCCGGCCAGGTGAGTGGATCGCCATCTCTGGCGCTGGCGGATTGGGTCACCTCGCCATTCAGTACGCAAAGGCCATGGGCCTGAACGTCTGCGCGGTGGATATCGATGACGGTAAGCTTGCCCATGCAACGCGCCTGGGCGCCGACCTTGTGGTCAATGCCAGAGCGCCCGACGCCGTCGAAGCCGTACGAAACGGCACCTCTGGCGGGGCGCATGGCGTGCTGATCACAGCGCCTTCGCTCGGTGCCTTCAAGCAGGGCATAGGCATGGCCCGCAAGCGCGGCACCTGCGTGCTCGTCGGCCTGCCACCCGGCGAATTCCCCGTGCCATTGTTCGATATCGTGGCCAACTGCATCACCATCCGCGGCTCCTTCGTCGGCACGCGCGAGGATATGGCGGAGGCGCTCGCCTTCGCCGCCGAAGGTCGCGTCAAAGCGGACATCGAAGTGCAGCCGCTTTCCGCGATCAACACGGTCTTCGAGAGACTGGAGCATGGCGACGTACCGTCGCGCGTCGTGCTGGAATTCGAAGCCGTCTGAGGTGGCTCTGCCGTCCACGCTCTTGCCTAGCTTAGACCCGCCACGGGGATCAATCAACGAGAACCAGGCAGGACCCCCTATATGGAAATCTATCACGTCACGGGCGGGGTCGATCATTCCGAAATCGATCGTATAGGCCTCAGACGCCCAAGTCATATCGGTCAAGCATCATGACTTTGTCCCACGCTTGAACGAAGTTCCTCACGAACGGTTCGTGACCATCACTGCTGGCATAAACTTCAGCAACCGCACGCAACTGGCTATTGGAGCCGAAGATGAGGTCGGACCGTGTCGCGGTGAACCGCGTTTGCCTCGTCGAACGATTTTCTAAAGAAAACAGCATGCCCCTCGCGTCCGCCTTTTTCCACTCATAGTCCATACTAGTTAGCACGGTGAAAAAGTCGTTGGTCAGCACGCCAACACGATCTGTGAAGACGCCATGACCGGAGCTGTCATAATTGGCATTCATGGCCCTGAGGCCACCTACCAGGGCCACCCATTCCGGTGCCGTGAGCGACAGGAGCTGAGCCTTGTCGAGGAACATTTCCTCGGGAGCGACGCCCTGTGAAATTTCCTCGATCTGCTCGTCGAGATAGTTGCGGAACCCGTCGGCCACGGGCTTCAACCACTCGAACATCTCGATATCGGTGAGCTCCTGCGTCGTATCACGGCGACCCGGGGTGAAAGGAATCGTGATCACGACGCTCGCTTCGGCCGCGGCCTTTTCGAGCGCGGCGCAGCCGCCAAGCACAATTAGGTCAGCGAGCGATACCTTCTTGCCTCCCGTCTGCTTGCTATTGAAGGCGTCTTTCAGTTCGCGCAGTGCCGCCACCACCGGCACGGCCCGACGGTTGACGACCCAGTCTTTCTGCGGGGCTAGCGCAAGCCGCCCGCCATTGGCGCCCCCGCGCTTATCGCTGCTTCGATGGGTCACCGCAGCCGAGAATGCGGTAAACACCAGATCGGAGACTGACATGCCTGTAGACAGGACCGACTGCTTGAGCACGGCAATGTCTGCACCTTCGATCAGGTCAAAATCGCGGGGTGGAATCGGATCCTGCCATAGCAGATCGTCCTCGTTCTTCTTCTCGGGGCCAAGGTAGCGCTCACGCGGCCCCATGTCGCGATGGGTCAGCTTGTACCACGCCTTGGAGAAAGCCTGGGTGAACGCATCGAAATCGTTGAGAAACTTCACGCACACATGGCGATAGTCGGGGTCGACTTTCAGCGCGATATCGCTGGTCATCATCATCAGCGGGTTCATCTTGCCCACGATATGCGCATCCGGCGTTTTGGGTGCGTCCGGGTCGGTTGGCGTCCACTGCAGCGCGCCCGCTGGGCTCTTAGTTTGGTCCCATTCGAATTTGAACAGATTCTCAAGGTAGGTATTGTCCCACTTAGTCGGGTCCGGTGTCCAACTTCCTTCAATGCCGTTGGTCATCGTATATTCGGCGAATCCGGTGCCTTCGGGATTCTGCCAACCGAGACCCATCGCCTCGATCGGCGCGATCTCCGGCGGCGGCCCGACCTTGTCTGCCGTGACCTTGCCATGACTCTTGCCGAACGCATGACCGCCGGCGATCAGTGCTACCGTCTCCTCATTGTTCATGGCCATGTGGGAGAAGGCGATGCGAATGTCGCGCGCCGAACCCATCGGGTCGCCATTGGCATATGGACCTTCAGGATTCACGTAGATTAGCGCCTGATGCGTCGCCGCAAGCGGGTTCTCGAGGTCGTAGTCTTCGTCGCCGTTTTTACCCCGCCACCTTTTGTCGCGCGTCACCATGCTGTCAGGCGACGGCGCCGTTTTGGGGTCCCACACCTCCGGGCCCCAATAGGTGCTATTATCCGCCTCCCAGGCGTCGCGGCGACCGCCGGCAAAGCCGAAGGTCGGGAACCCCATGATCTCGAGCGCGCAGTTGCCGGTGAGCACCATCAGGTCACCCCAGGACAATGCACTGCCATATTTCTGCTTGATCGGCCAGATCAGCCGACGCGACTTGTCAGTATTGCCGTTATCCCACCAGCTGCTGATCGGCGCAAAGCGCTGCAGTGCGTCACCGGCGCCGCCGCGCCCATCGGCGATGCGATAGGTTCCCGCTGCGTGCCAAGCCATGCGGATCATCTGTGGGCCATAATTGCCATAGTCCGACGGCCACCACGCCACCGACGACGTCAGGAATGCCTTGATTCTTTGCTTCAGAGCATCGAGGTCGATGCGGTTGAAGGCTTTGGCATAATCAAAATCGTCGCCCAGCGGATTGGCTCGCTGCCCGGCCCGGTAGAGTAACTCGACTTTCAGCCGATCCGGATACCATTCGGAGAGAGTTGGCGGCGTCCCCAACGAACCGCCGATGCGATCACCGCCGAACGGGCACTTCCCCGTCATTTCGAAGGTCTCGGCATTGATCTTGTCGTGGATCATATCGGTCACGATGATGTCCTTTCGAGACGCGCCCGGTCGCGCGTAAGGTGCGGATCGCAGGAAGGGCTTCAGAACTTGGCCAGTATCCAGTATATGGGCCGCCGGACTCGGGCCCTTTCGACCTATTTCTTGTGGCCGGATGCGTCAAACTGATCGAGATATGCAATCACGTCGGCACGATCTCGGGTATTGGTCATCCCCGCGAAGCCCATCTTCGTGCTCGGCACCATGTCCCTCGGGCCCTTGAGCCAATCGTTCAAAGTCGCGACGGTCCAGGTTTTGCCGGCGGCACCGCCTGCGCGAAGTCCAGGGGAATAATCGTAGCCGCGGTAAGTCGCCCACCGCTGGCCGACGACGCCGTTGAGGGGCGGCCCGACCTTCACCCGGGCGTGGGGCCCGATGGCATGACAGCCAAAGCACATGCCATAGTCCAACTTCCCGCGTCCGGCATCAGCCGCAACGGCAGAGGGGGTCCAGACGGCAGCGGCAGCCAAGAAGAGTGCCAAAAGCGGCTTTAGCAGCATGATGTCCAACCCCCATTATAAAAGCCGGACAAATATGCCAGCTTCACCTTACAGCACCCTGACGGCGATCTCCGCTCCTCTGCGAGCCTGAACCGCTGCCTCAGTCGTTCTCATTGTTGTGTCCGCTGGTGCGAACCCTCTGCCTTGTTTGTTCAAATAGCGGCTTTCCCGATGCAAAGCGGAAGATTTGCGTTTTGTCGCCGCCGTACTTCAGAAGAGGATCAGCTAGATCGATGTTGATGAGCCCGAAGGGCGTATCCCACGAGAACCCCACGCCAGCAGCGACGCGCGGCGCAGGGGTGCCATAGATTGGGCCATTTGTCTCCTTAACACCGGACAGCGCACCGACGTCCACAAAGACCCGGCCCGTAAGCCCAATATCCGGTGAGATTGGAAGCGACAAACTGATGGCGGCGCCTATACTCTCGCGCGGGAACCGTCACAGCAACTGGCCCTGGCGGTGGGCAGAAGCTTGAGCGAATAAGAGGCATCAACAAACTATCCCAACCGCATTTTAGTCATCGCTGCCCAGCCGAGATTATTAGCCACGACAATTATTGGCGCCTTCGCGTTCACCGGCAATTCAAGATGGGTATTCATAGTGAGTTTCCTGCATTTCTGACGCGGATAAAGATGCCGATAGTGATAGTCAGGGCCTCCAGCGTGGCCAGAATGCGTTCCGTCGCAGCCAGAACATGCGGGTAAGGATGTCACTGCCGAGCAGGTGATGAAGAGCGGCCAGGGCTGAGTGGCCGATGAGGTAGGCCCACATTAGATTCGCCATAAGGCTATGGACAGCGAGAGCGGTGTGAGCGAGGGCAGACCCACGCGCGAAGAAGGAGAAAGACCCCGTTACCGCCATCGCGGTGACAATGAGCAGGCCGAGGCCATGGACGGCGCTCGCCATTGCCCCGCTGGTATCGTCGGAGAGATCGCGACGGATAAGGTGGCGGAGTTGATCCAGAAAGTCCGTCAAGACCTCCCAAATGCGGGTAACGGAGAACCACGGAAAGAGTCTGGAGATCCGCGTCTCGCCGTTACGGATAAGGGCCCATATCCAAAAGCCGAAGACAATCAGAAAGCTCGCAAGACCAACATATTCGTGAAGGGTGTAGAGCAGACCGGGTGAGTCTCCAGGGAGAGGCGATTCCATAAATTGGCTGGTCATCAACTGGTTGAGAACCGCGATGAGCAACAGCAGGTGAATCACGCGGGTCAGGTGCGATGGACGAGACAGACTACGCTCGCCCTTGGTCGACACACCTGCCGTAAAGACGTCACGGCGCGGATCGCGGAGTTGCAAATTGGGATTTCTCATGTCGTTCATCAGAGCGTCCTTAGTTTTTGTAGACGGCATGGCAGGCGCTACAGTCGGACGTCATGCGCGCAAAACTGGCTTCCAATACGGTCTGGCTCGGGCTGTCTTTAAAAGCGGAGCTGGCGTCCGACGCGAAACTGAGGAACCGTGCCCTCAGGTCTTGAGCCGCGGAACTGTTCCCCTTGATACGTCCAGCGACCCTGTTGGCATCGCCGATGTAGATCTGGATGGCGCTACGGATTTGGCCTTCGTCATAGGGCTTTTGACCGGAGAGCATCGCTTCGGTGCTTTTTTCGTTGGTGTGCCAAATCCGCATGATCGGAGAGAGCTGCAGAGCGGCAAAAGCCACGACGGGCACCAGAACGACCCCAACAAGAAGGGAGCCCCTTAAAACGAGCGCTTTGATAGATGCCATTATCCAACCCGTTATGTGGTGCTGGGCAATGTGACGTGTTGAGCTTACAGCAACCTGTCAGCCGGGGAGGCGCGTTGTAAGGCCCTTGTAAGCTTCCGATGCGAAGAGACGTTAAAGGGGTTGGTTCCACCGATGCGTGTTCTTGTTGTCGAGGATGAGCGAGAGCTTGCCATACTGATCCGCGCCTCTTTGGAACGCGGTGGGTTCGCCGCGGACGTCGCAGCGACCATGGCCTCCGCTGGGGAGCATCTGGCCCTCACGTCATACGACGCATGCATTCTCGACCTCGGACTCCCCGACGGAAGTGGTCTTCAACTCCTTCAAACGCTCAGAAAGGGTCGTTCGACTTTGCCGATCCTCATCCTGACGGCGCGGGACGGTCTGGAGGACAGGGTGACTGGCCTTGACGCGGGTGCCGATGACTACGTGGTCAAGCCCTTCCACATGCCGGAACTTATCGCTCGGATCCGCGCTCTTTTGCGGCGACCCAACGCGGCCCTCGGGGTGTCGCTGACGTTTGGAAACCTGTTGCTGGAAACGACATCCCGCCAGGTTAAGGTCTCCGGTCGAGATATCGGCCTGTCCGTCCGGGAGACATCGATGTTGGAACTGCTGCTGCGCAGACAGGAGACTGTGGTCACGCGGCAGGCGGCAGAGCAGCATTTGTATAGCTTCGACGCCGAGGTGAGTCCGAACGCGCTCGAAGTTCTGGTCCATCGTCTACGTCGCAGGCTGCAGGAGGCAGACGCCACGGTCGTCGTTCACACCGTCCGGGGCGTGGGTTATCTGATGGCATTGGGGACTTGATGGCACGGGTCGTCGAGGTTGACTGGTCTCTGTCAATCCGTCTGGCGTGGCGGCTCACAGGATTGATGCTCTTCGCCATCGTACTGGCTGCGGCAGCGGTGGCTTGGCGCACCATCGCGACGCTCCACGACCTTGATGACTCTGCCCTGCAGCAGCAGGTAAGGCTTGTCGTGACCCATCTCCCTCCAGACGACGGCGGACATGCTCCATTCGGTCTGCCCTCCACCGTGACCGAACCGTTTCGGCTCTCCGACGGTGATAACCTCTTTCTCGTCTTCGGCCGCGGGCAGAAGCTGCTGACCTCATCGGATCCCGCGAAAGCAGTTCAGGCGCTGACCGATTTGCGGAACCCGCTGCGCGCGGGCTTTTTTCGAGTACCTTTTGTGCTTGGCCACCCTCAGGGCATGGTGGGCTACGCGCAGCCAGCAGGCGGCCGCTGGGTGGTTGTTCTCCAGGGGCGTGAGCAGACGGCGGTCCTCCTCGACAGCCTGATGGCACACTTTCTTTTCGGCGCTCTATGGCTTCTGCTGCCCATCGGCGCGGCGACAGCCCTCGTCAGCCTCTACACGCTTCGGCGGGCGTTTAAGCCGCTGCTGCGTGTTTCCGCGGCAGCGGCGTTCGTGGGCGCATCTCGGCCGGGTCTTCGCCTACCCGTGGCGGGCCTACCGCGTGAGGTGGCGCCGCTTGTGACCGCCGTTAACGAGGCCCTGATGCGGCTGGAACAGACAATCGCCAGCCAGAGGATATTCATGGCGGAGGCGGCGCATGGCCTGCGGACACCCTTGGCCGTCCTCACCGCGCGCCTTGATACGCTCAGCGATGTTCAAGATGTCGATCCTCTCCGACACGACGTCGATCGGATGGCGCGGCTTGTGGGGCAGCTTCTTGGCATGACCAGGCTCGAAAGCCTCCCACTCGACGTGTCTCAGGAGGTCGATCTGCAAATCCTTGCCACGGAGGCAGTGGCCGACCTGGTACCGCTGGCACTCCAGAGGAACATCGAACTTGCGCTGCTCGGCGCACAGTCGGCCGTTTTGGTTCGCGGTCATAAGGCAGCACTCACCCTTGCCATAACCAATCTGATCGAGAACGCGATTGCCTACGCGCCAGAAGGCAGCACAGTCGAGATTGTGGTTTCGCTCTCTGGGATGGTCGCTGTCCGTGATCGCGGACCAGGGATCGCACCTGAACATTGGGAAAGCCTCCTTCGGCCGTTCGAGCGCGGCCGCGCCGCCGTCCCGGGCGGGGCTGGACTGGGTCTGGCCATCGTGTCGAGAATTGCGGCCTCTCATCACGGAACTCTGTGTCTCGACGCGCGGCAGGATGGGGTTACATCCATCAGTCTAAGCGTGACAGGGAAAGGTTTTCTGACCCGTAGCGATCAATTTTATTCACGAGACCCAAGACAAGGGGCAACCACACACGACTGATCGCTCTTCAAAGAAGGCGGGCTGGACGTTGCAGCCAATTTCTTTAAAGATAGAACGAACCATGTATTCCTCGGTAAAGGCGACGAGCACGCAAAATGCCTGAGCTAGCACGACGGTCGCATTTCCTGGCGAGTTCTAAATCTATGGATAACGGTTCAGAACCTCATGACCGATGGCGCGTCGATTGAGGTTACGCTTTGGGCTTGGCTTTTGCGCGACGCCAGGCAGCGTATCCGCCCTTTGGTCACGCAGGATCGTGTAGCGATCGGTAGGTCGCTTTCTGGATGCTCTTCTCGGCAATGAACCGCGCAGGATAGGCTGGATACGAGCCGACGCAGCGGACGACAGCGGACTCTGATCGAACGGCCAAACCGAAGGTCAGATCACTAGGCTCAAGCTGATGAAGCGGCAGATGTGTGGCCGTGCAAATCTCGATCTGTTCGAAGCACCGCTTATCAGTCCGGCATGACACCGTTCATCAGCGAAATTACGTCAGAGCCCTTTTCCACGCCGGTTCACAGACTTGTTCCTGCTTCAGGCGCGCCGCGCCAAACACACGAACTGGGCCGCGATCGTCATCGCAGTGGACATGGTAAACGAAGCGCTTGTAACGCCCACGCAGGCTTTGTCGCAGCTTGGCGGGATTGATCTCGCGACAGTGATCCACATCACGATCGTCGCATGCTTACCCAAAAGCCTGGCGCGGGCCCAGGTCGCCAGCATGGGTGTGACGACCGGTGTCATCGCGCTCGATCCTTCTTGCGTCAAACGGTTTTCAGAAGCGGGCAAACCCGCCATTCTGGTTCGCCAGGACACTGTGACGACGGATATCGAGGGCATGGCGCTCGCCGTCGGTATCCTGACCGCATCCGGCGGCTGCACCTCCCACGCTGTAGTGGTGGCGCGTCAGCTTGGCAAGGTGTGCCTGGTCGCCTGCACCGAGCTGCACATCGACATGACCCGCCGCCAGTGCACGATTGGCGGCATTGTCCTGAACGAAGGCGATCTCATCTCCCTCGATGGTGATGGCGGCGTCGTCTATCCGGGGCAGCTTGCGATTGTGACCGAGCGGCCGGATCGCTCGCTCGCGGCGATCGCCTCCTGGCGCGAAGCGCGAGCCGCATAGAAGAGTGATGCCGCATTCGACCAAATCGGCTGCTGCTGCAACAAGACCCACTTTTTCTGCTCCAAAGCGAGGAGTTCAATAAGAATTTTTCGCTTTTCAGCATCAATATTTGTGTTCAGCAAGTCAACGAATCGTTCTATGTTGAGGCGAACTATGAAGTCGTCCATCCCTAGAGTCCTCATTGCGGTGCAATACCGCGAGTCGAGGAATTAGGCTTTATGCTCTCTCACCGGCAGGTTCGGAAATTACCTAGAGCGTAACGTGGGAGAGTCATCGTCAACGCGGGTTAGAATTACGCGGCTTGCTCCGTGACGGTCGCGCCGAGCGTCACGCGCACTGTGTGCAGGCGGCCATCTTCGATCAGCGGCACCGCAGACCCTTCCCGCAGGGTCGTGCCGTCGAGCGTGAGCGACCGAACGCCTTTTGCGACGTGGGCCGGATTCTCGACCATGATCCTGTAGCGCGTAGAATGCCAGGTGATCGTTGCCGTGAAGCCCGGCCATGCCTGCGGAATGCAGGGATCGATGTACAGCGACGCACCCCGGATGCGGATGCCGAGGATGCCTTCGACGCCCACGCGCTGCATCCAGCCTGCGGAACCGGTGTACCAGGACCAGCCACCGCGGCCGACATGTGGCGCGGTGGAATAGATGTCGGCGACGACGGCGTAGGGCTCGACCTTGTAGCGCTCGGCATCGGCCCGCGTGGTAGAGTGGTTGATCGGATTCAGCATGGCGAAGAGCGCGCCCGCCTTGTCGCCGTCACCCAGGGCGGTGAACGCCAGAACCGCCCACATGGCCGCGTGGCTGTATTGGCCGCCGTTTTCACGAATACCGGGTGGATAGCCGGCGATGTAGCCGGGATCGACGGTTGGCCGGTCAAACGGAGGTGTCAACACGAGCAGCAGCCTTTCGTCGGCGCGCACCAGATGCCGGTCCAGCGACGCCATGGCACGCATGGCGTGGTCTGGCGGCGCGACGCCCGAGATAACGCTCCAGGACTGCGCGATCGAGTCGATCATGCACTGCGCGTCGGTATGCGAGCCGAGCGGCGAACCGTCGTCATGATAGGCGCGCAGATACCAGTCCCCGTCCCAGCATCGTTCCAGCGCCTCTGGCAAAGCGACCGCATGTGCGCGCCACGCGGCGGCCCGCACTGTATCCGACCGCGCCTCCGCCAGCGGAATGAAGGCGGTCAATGCCGCATGGAGGAACCAGCCGAGCCACACACTCTCACCCCGGCCGGCCTCGCCGATCCGGTTCATGCCGTCGTTCCAATCGCCCGTTCCCATCAGTGGCAAGCCGTGGCTGCCCAAAGCCAAACTGTGATCTAGAGCCCGGGCACAATGCTCATACAGCGAGCCGATGCTCACATGGGTATCGGGCAGAAAGAACCGGTCGTGCTCATCGGCGTTCAAGACCGGTCCGGCCAGGAAGTTGATCGGTTCGTCGAGTACGGCTGTGTCGTTCGTCGCCCCGACATAATGCGCGACCGTATAGGCCAGCCAAGCGCAGTCGTCCGAGATGCGGGTCCGCACGCCGCGCCCGGATTCGGGCAGCCACCAATGCTGGACATCGCCCTCCACGAACTGGCGTCCCGCCGCGCGCAGCAGGTGCTGTCGCACCAGGTCCGGCCGAGCGGCGCAAAGCGCCAAACCATCCTGGAGCTGGTCGCGGAAGCCATAGGCGCCGCTCGCCTGGTAGAAACCGGCGCGCGCCCAGATACGGCTCCCAAGGGTCTGATACAGAAGCCAACCGTTCAGCATGATGTCCATGCTGCGGTCCGGTGTCTGGACGACGATGGCGCCGAGCACCGTGTTCCATTGGCTGCGGATGGCAGCGAGCACGGTGTCGAGGTCGATGGTGCGATAGCGTGCGACCAAGGCGCGCGCGGCGTTCCCGCCCATCGCGGCGCCGAGCACGAGAACGAGTTCCACCTCCCCGCCCGGTGGCAGCTCGATCATGGTTCGCAGAGCGCCACAGGGGTCGAGGCCGGCGCCGACGGTGCCGGACAAGGCACCGACTGCCCCGCGCGGCGCCCCCAGCGAGCCGTTGCGGCCGAGGAATTCGCGCCGGTCTCCGGTCCAGCTTGTCTGTTTGCCGCCGAGATCCATGAACGCGACCTGTCCGCCCAAGTCCGCACTCCACGGATTGCGGGCAAAGAGCGCACCCGTCTCGCCGTCGATCTCCGTTTGCAGGAAGGCGGCGGTCGCCGGGCGTGAAGCACCCAACACCCATTCGACATAGGCGCAGACGGAGATGGATCTTGGCGCGCGGGTTAGATTGCGCAGTCGCAGCCGCGACACCTTCACCGGGTCCTCGGGTGCCACGAATTGCAGCAGGCTGGTGGCGATACCTTGCGCAGTATGGTCGAAGCGGCTGTAGCCGTGGCCATGGCGGGCGACATAGGTCGCCGAAGGGTCGCGGCACGGCGCGGCGGTTGGGCACCACAGCGCGCCGGTTGCCGTGTCGTGAAGGTAGAACGCCTCGCCCGTACGGTTGCTGACGGGATCGTTGGACCAGGGCGTGATCTGGTTCTCGCGGCTGTTGCCCGACCAGGTGAATCCGCTTCCTTCCGCCGCGACCTGAAAGCCGAAGCCCGGATTGGCGATGACGTTCACCCAGGGCGCCGGTGTCGTCTGTCCGGGCCCGAGGATGGCGACGTATTCTCGGCCCTCCTCCGCAAAGCCGCCCAAACCGTTGAACAGTTCGAGCGGCAGGGTCGGCGCCGGGGCGGCGACCAGCGGCCGGCTCGGCTTCGACGGTTCGGGTGCCTGACTTGCGAGGGTAGTCTGCTCGGCGCGATCGAGTTGCTCGGAAAGGCGGCCACGGTCGCCCGCGATGACGACCCGCGCGACCGCCGCCAGCAGATCACGGGTCTGTTTCGGCACGAGATCCGCCCGCAGCAAGGTGATCGACGGCTTTTCGTCCATGTTTCGCTGCGCGCGGATCAGCGCTTCCAAGGCGCCCTGAAGCTCCTGCGCATAGGACGGAGGATGATCATTGATGATGACGAGATCGACCGCGAACCGCTTCAGCCGGAAGTATTCATGCGCGAGCAGAACCTGTCTCGCGACACCCAGATCCGAAACGTCATCGATCCGCAGGAGAAGAATTGGTAGATCGCCGGAGATGCTCTGGCTCCAAAGACCCGACTGGGTTCCGCTACCGTCGCGTATCCGCTCGGGCGCGGAGCGTAGGGCCGGCCCCGCGAACAGCAGGTGACCGGCAAGACGCTGGAACACGTCGGCCTGGGCCGGCGTGATGCTGAGGTGGTGCAACTGCACCTGCGCCTGGGTCCAGGCCATCATGGCCGCGCGGTCGAAGGTCGCGACGTCGCGGTGGCGATCGACACAGGCCACGATCTCCTCGCGTGAGGAGGCCACCAAGGTCCAGAAGGCGACCCGCGCTGTCGCGCCAGGGGCGACAGTGATGCGACGCCGGATGGAGAAGATCGGGTCCAGAACTGTACCAACGGTGCCGGATAGGGCCTGGTCGTCATCCATGGCCGCCGGGTCGCGAAGGTCGCGGCCACGGCCTATGAACCGCGCGCGGTCGGTCTCGACCTGCGGGATGCCATCGGCCACAGCCAGATGCGCGGCCCAGATTTCCGGTTCCTCGGGCGTCCTGCGCCGCCGCGTCGCAAGCAGCGCGCCGCTATCGGCCAGGTATTCAGTCTCGACGAACAGCTTGGCGAAGGCCGGGTGAGCGACATCCGTCGCCTGGGGCGCCAAGGCCAGTTCGGCATAGGAGGTGATGTCGATCGTCCGTGCAACCGGACCATAGTTGCTCATAGTGATACGGCGCACTTCACCCTTTTCTTCAGCCGAAAGCAGGACATCCATCTTCGTGATGAGCGTGCCGTCCCGGCGGGAGAACTCTGCGTGATCTTCGTTGAACACGACGCTATAGGCATCGGGCGCCGCGCCAACAGGTTGCGCACCGGCGGACCAGACGCGCCCACTCTCGACGTCCCGAAGGTAGATATAGGAGCCCCAGTCATCGAGAGTGGAATCCTCGCGCCAGCGGGTCACCGCGATGTCCTGCCATCTACTGTAACCGGATCCGGCTGCAGTCAGCATCAGTGCGTATGGACCGTTGCAGAGCAGGTGGGTCCGTGGGGAAGCGGTGTGTGCATCGCCGAAATGTCTGCCGCCGGTAGACGCGATGTCGCGGGCCCGGACGACGGGCTTATGCTTGGCCGGTAACACGCGAACGTTTGTCACGTTTTGGGGCGCACGCTCCTGCAAAAGCAGTTCGGTTGCTTGGATGAGAGGATCCGCATGGAAGCGGGTGCGCATGATACCGTTCAGCGTGGCATCGGCGATGGCGACGATGGACATGCCCTGGTGATGCGCCATGAAAGCTCGCACCACGGCGACCGTCGTGCCCTCCGGTACGCGCCCCGGCGTGTAGTCGAGCGCCTCAAAGAATCCGTATCGCCCGCGCGCGCCATCTGCGGCGAGCCGGCCAAGATTCTTCACCGCCTGATGGGGATCGACCATCGCCGCAAGTGCCGTCGCATACGGCGCGACGACGAATTCATCGTCCAGGCCACTCTTAAGGCCCAGATCCGGCACGCCGAAGTTCGAATATTGATAGGTATATTCGAGGTCGCGCACGTTGTAGGCGGATTCCGATGCACCCCAGGGGATGCCGCGCGACTTGCCGAATTCGATTTGCCGGCGCACCGCGAGGCGGTTCGTCCGTGACAGCAGGCTTCCGTCCGGCGCGCGCATCACCAGGGACGGCATGAGGTATTCGAACATCGAACCCGACCAGGAAACGAGAGCCGCGCCATCATCGACCGGGGTCATCGTGCGGCCGAGCCGGAACCACTCGCGCGCAGGCACATCGCCCTTGGCGATCGCGATGAAGCAGGCGAGCCGCGCTTCGGATGCCAGCAGGTCGTAGCAATTGGCGTCGAGTGTCCCTTCAGCGACCAGATAACCGATTGAGAGCAGCTTGCGCTCCTCGCGGCGGAGAAAGCCGAAGTCCATCGCGAGAGCCATGCCCCGCGCGGCCTGTTCCAAAGCCGCGAGACGCGGGTTCAGCGCACCCTCCGCCTGATCGAGATCGCGACGCAGGCTGGCGACAGCCTCACCGATCGCCTTTGTCCAGAAGACAACGTCTGCGGCGGCGCCGTCCTCATAGGTCGCGGCGAGATCCCGAGCCAATTTGGTCGCGGTCTGGAGAGAGGGAGTAAGCGCGGACAGCCGATCCGCAAGGGTGCTCGGATGGCCGGGTGGCCGCCCGATGCGGTCCGCCAAATCTCGCAGCGAAGCCTCCAACATCGGCGCCAAAGCCCGCTGGGCCGCGATCGTTGCCGGCAGTTGTGCCAGTTCCTCCAAAACCAGGCCGATCGTATCGATCAGTCCCGTAAGGTCGCTCGCAGCGCTCTTCGGCAGGCGGCCCCAGCTCCGGCAGGCATTGGCGAGCGCGATCAGATGGCCGGCCAGATTGCCGCTGTCGACGGTGGAGACGTAACGGGGTTCGAGCGGGCGCAGATCTTGGGTCGCATACCAATTGAAGAAATGGCCGCGGAATTGGGCCAGGCGTGCAAGCGTTGCCATCGTCGCTTCGAGCCGGTCGACGGCATCGGTCATCCCGGTCCAACCGAAGTCGTAGGCATTGACGGTGCAAAGAAGGTAGAGGCCGATATTCGTCGGCGAAGTCCGTCGGGCAAGGACGGGCATCGGGTCTTCCTGGAAGTTGTCCGGCGGCAGCATGTTGTCTGCAGGCGTCACGAAGGTTTCGAAGAAGCGCCATGTGCGGCGAGCCAGTTGGCGGAGGGCGCGCAGGTCGGCCGCGATCGGCATCGGCTGGACTCCCGAACAGCGGCTTGCCCACCAGGCAATGGCGGGCGAGGCTATCCAAAGTGTCGCGAAGGGCGCCACCAGAAGACAGACCCATTGGTGCGCCGCCATCGCCAAACCGGCCATGAGCAGCCCGACCACAGGCGCGCCGGCCATCTTGCGGTAGTGGCCGGCGAGGGAAAGATTAGGCACAGCCCCGGCCTGTGCTGCCGTCAGCCACTGCAGCAGCCGGCGGCGTGAGAGGAGGCGGACGAGCGTGCGCAGGACCGCATCGCCCATCAACACGGCCTGATGGGCAATGAAAGTTACGACGAGCGCCGTGAGCACCGCCGCATGCCGAAGCCCGAGGCCGACGACATCGAGATGGCTTCGCCACGTCACCCATCTGCGGCGAGTCGTGATGACGCCGAGGAGGGGGATCAGCGCAGGCAGCGCGAGGGTTGCGATCACGAAGGCGGTCCAGCCGAGCGCCGGCCCGAACGGCAGAAGCCAGCCGGCCGCGAGGGCAAGGACGAAAGCAGGCGCGGAGAGCGTACGCCGCAGATTGTCCAGCATCTTCCAGCGGCCGATGGCGGGAAGCTTGCCGCCGCCAGGCATGATCCAGGGCAGCAGTTGCCAGTCGCCGCGCGCCCAGCGGTGCTGACGCATCGCGGCCACCGTATAGCCCACGGGGAAGTCCTCGACGACCTCGATGTCGGAGGCGAGGCCGGCGCGGGCGAAGACGCCTTCGAACAAGTCGTGGCTGAGCAGGGTCGAATCCGGAACCCTGCCCGTCAAGGCGGCCTCGAAGGCATCGATGTCATAGATGCCCTTGCCCGCGAAGGACCCTTCGCCGAGGAGGTCCTGATAGACATCCGAGACGGCGCCTGCATAGGGGTCGATGCCGTCGAGGCTGGAGAAGACGCGTTGGAAGATCGAGCTGTACTGGCCCATGGGCAGCGACGGCGTGATCCGTGGCTGCAAAACGGCATAGCCCTCGACCACGCGGCCGGATGCCAGATCGATACGCGGCGCATTCAGCGGATGCGCCATTTTGCCGACGAGGCGCCGGACCGCGTCACGCGGCAGGCGGGTGTCGGAGTCCAGGGTCACGATGTAGCGCACCCCCTCGGGAACCGGGCGATGCGGCAGGAAGCTGGTGTCGGTCGCGCCGCGCAGCAGGCGGTTCAGCTCATGCAACTTGCCGCGCTTGCGCTCCCATCCCATCCAACTCGCTTCGCCCGCATTCCAGACGCGGCGGCGGTGGAGAAGGATGAAGCGGTCGCCGCCGGTCGCCGGGCCGTAGCGGTGATTGAGCTGCGCTATGCCGTCGGCGGCGGCCGCCAGCAGCGCCTCATCGCCCTCGGCCCGCTCGGCCGGGCTGTCGGTCCAATCGGAGAGAAGGGCGAAATGCAGCGCGTTATCGGAGCTTGCAAGATGGTGGACCTCCAGCCGCGCGACCAGCTCCGCAACCGAGCCCGGAGATGTCAGCAGCGTCGGCACGACGACGAGGGTGCGAAGGGACGCCGGTATGCCGCCGCGCAGATCGCGTTCCGGCAAGGGGCTGGCACCGAATGCCCAGGTGGAAAAACGGTTAACGCAGGCGACGGCCGCGTCCGAGGCTGGCACGATGCCAAGGCAACCGAGTAGCAGGAGCCACGCGCCACTGACGGCCAGCGTGCTCAGCGCCCAAAGGGGAGCGAGCAGCAACAGCGCAGCCAAACCGACCACGCAGCCGCCGTACCAGATCAGGCCAAGGTCCCGGCAGATCCGGCCAATCCACGCGCCAAGTGAGAGCCGAAAGCCGATTGACTGCTCGAACGACCGGCGCCCACCCGCGATCAGAGAATAGCCGGGGTCGCACTGCCGGTCGCCCGATGGAGACGTCCGGTCTTCCTCCTCCGCGCGTGCGACGGCACGACCTGCGATCTCCGTCTCATCCAGACGCGCGCCCCGCGCCAGATGCTCGATCGCGTTTCGGTACAAATTCCGGGTTGGGAAATCCATGCCGCGAAAGGTAGTCGACCGGCTCAGCACGAGATCGACGGGGCACAGCGCCTCGAACACTTCGCTCCAGTCAAGGGCAGCGACCGTGCGCAGGCTGGTGATGATGTTGCGGATCGTCGCGCTAAAGGCGCTCTGCTCCTGCAATTCGTCATGAACCACGGCCTCGACCTGCAAACCGCGCCGCGCCACCTGATCGTCGAGCCAGGCAAGCGCTGGCTCACCTTTCGGGTCGCGGCCGCGCAGGCGATGCGCGAGTTGTACGCCGAACGCATTCGGCGAGCTGATGGGCCGCAACGACCCCATCACCTCGGACCAGGGCGAAGCCGTATGACCACCAAATCCCAGCAGCCTGTCGGCCAGTTCATTCGCCAAGTCTCGCGACGCCCCGTTGCTGACGATAATCGCGGCCACACGTCTCAAGTTCTCGATCAAGACGATGCGGAGCGTGATGGGAACCGCCCATAGCTCACCGATCGTCAGCGGCTGAACGTCCTGATAGGCGATCAGGTAGCGGCGCAGCGTTTCGGGCTCGATATCGCTGTCGGTATGAGCCACCAGGGACCACATCGCGCCAAACACGCGCGGAAGACCTTTGAACGGACCGTCCGCAAGCTTCGGAAGCTGTCGATAATATCCTGGCGGCAGATCGACCCCGATCTCGCGGATTTGCACGGCAACCAGATGATAGTTGTCGACTAGCCACTCCGCGGCCGGCGTCAGCTCGCGCCGGCCGCCATCGTTGAGCGCCAATACCTGGCTGGCGCTTAAGAGGAATGCCGCATTGTCACGCAACCGATTGGAAAGGCCGGGTCCACCGACATTCTTTGCCGCGACGGGCTGATCAGCAGCCAAGCTCCGCGCATGCTCCTCCAGACGTTCGATCCCGAATAACTCGCTCCGAATTGGGACACTGTCCTGCCACGGAGGAGGAATGCGGGCGGTGCGGAAAATACGCGTTAGAAACATCGGAGTTTAAACCGTCAGCGACGAAACAGGCTGCGGCGATTGCCGGGACCTTTAGAGGCAGCTTGACCCAACTCCGGCATGACGTCGGTCTCAAGGCGGTCGGCGGGGCTCGACTCCTCCGTCGTCGCGGGCGGCGTCATTCTGCCGTCGGAGCCCTGCGCTGCTATTTCGGAAACGTCAAAACGATTGCTCATCCGGATTCTCCTCTAGGGTTGGCGCCAGTTGCGTCGGCATTGACCGATAGCAGTTCGAAACGGGCAACATCAGCCACGGAAACTACCTAGAGCACCCCGCGTTCGAGTTGATTCGTAGTCTGGTCATCCCTCATCCTTGGCCGAGGCGACCAGTTCCGCACGGATCGTCTGCAGTTCAGAGACCCGTTCGGGCGTCACCTTTGGGTAGCTCATGTCGAGCGACTCAAGCGTGTCCACGACGATCTGTGAGACGATAAGCCTGGCATTTTGCTTGTCATCTGCGGGCACGACGAACCAGGGCGAGTCGTCTGTGCTCGTGGCACTCAGACACTCCTCATAGGCCTTCCGGTATTGACCCCAGAATTTTCTCTCCTCGACATCGGCTGTGCTAAATTTCCAATTCTTATCGGGCTCGTCGATCCGAGAGAGAAAGCGCCGACGCTGCTCCTCCTTCGAAAGATGGAGGAAGATTTTGACGACGCGCGTACCATTGGCATGCAGATGCCGCTCCAGATCGGTGATCGAGCGATAGCGATCATGCCAAAGCTTATGGTCATGGCCTGCTACATCCGGAATGGACTCGCTATGCAGGATGTCGCGGTGGACGCGAACGATCAACACTTCTTCATAGTAAGAGCGGTTGAAGATGCCGATCCGACCTCGTTCCGGCAGATCGCGCGTCGTGCGCCAAAGGAAGTCATGCGCCAGCTCGGTCGCACTCGGATGCTTGAAGCTGAAGACCTGGCAGCCCTGCGGATTGACACCCGACATCACATGCCGAATGGCGCCATCCTTGCCGGCTGCATCCATCGCCTGGAAGATCAATAGCACGGCATGCTTGCCAGCCGCATAATGCACCTGCTGCAAGGTGCTCAGCCGATTGGTATGCTTGGCGAGCAGTGTCTCGTAATCGTCTTTAGATCCGTAAACGGGATCGACGATGGTGGGTCGCTCTTTAAGGTCAAGCTTTTCCCTTTCTTGAACACGAAAGTGCTTTGTATGGATCTTCATATAAGTTCTCCATTGAGCTTGTCATGCGGCAGCCTTCGGCGCAGGTGATACGGTCTCCACCAGCTTCGCTGCCGCCGGCACCGCGTCTGTTTGGGTCGGGGACTTCGTCTTCGTGGGTTCCGCCGGTACGGCGGTATCGAGTGTCTTGGCAGCGTCAACCGTCCTGGCTTTGACCGCCGTGCGAGCAGTCGCACCGAACTGATCCAAAACGCGATAAGTGAGGAGTTTGATCGGATCGGTCACAAGAAACCACGCGATGGCATAGACCCAGATAAGGGCTGCCAGCCGCCATCCAATCGGTGTCACGATCCAGGCACCATAAACGGCGATCAATGTGGCGATCGTTTGAGTCCCGAAAACCGCGATCAACACAATCCAGGCTGGGCGTGTCGACCACCAGGGTCCCCGCGTCCGGGTCTGGAAGATCGTCAGATGGCCGGCGATCGACAGCATCAGATACATCGTGGTTTGCAGATGCGGATGGTCGAGATGGACGACACGAGCACCCAGGTAGAACAACCCGAAGGCGGCGATCGGTCCGACGAGACCCAGCACCGTTGCGACGCCCAGAACCACGGGCATGTTCCATGCCTCCGGCTGGTTCCGGTATTTGACATTATCATAGGCGATGGAAAGAATGGCGCCATCATTGAGCAGCGCGAGCATCACGATCATCACCGCCGTCAGCGGATAGAAATTGAATGCGACAATCGCTAGCGTCATAAACAGAAGGACGCGGAGCGTCTCCGCGATGCGGTAAATCGCGTAGCTGTTCATCCGTTGGAAGATTTTTCGGCTTTCCTTGATCGCGTCGATGATCACGGATAGTCCCGGCGTCATCAGCACGATTGCCGCTGCGGCGCGGGCTGCATCCGTGGCGCCGGAAACCGCGATGCCACAATCGGCTTGCTTCAACGCCGGGGCGTCATTCACGCCATCGCCCGTCATACCGACGATGTGTCCGCGCTTTTGTAGGACGTCGACGATGTGGAACTTGTGCTCCGGGAAGACCTGGGCAAAGCCGTCCGCATCCTCGATGGATTTCGCGACCTCGGCCGTCTCCTGATGTTTGGGGTCGCCGAGGCTGGCGCCGTCCAGGATATTGGCGCCCATGTCGAGCGTTTTAGCGGTTTCCCGCGCGATGGCCAGCGCATCCCCCGTGACCATCTTGATGGTCACGCCCATCTGCCGCGCCGTGGCGATGGTGGATTTCGCATCCTCACGTGGCGGATCGAAGAGCGGCAGTACCCCCAGCAACTTCCAGTCGCCACCGCCATCCGCGCGGGCTACGCCTAGCGCCCGGAAGCCCAGCGCAGCGAAGTCATTGACAGCCTTGTTAGTCGCATCCTTCACCGCCGTGGCGTCGGCCACGAGCGCCAGGATCACCTGGGGCGCGCCCTTGGTGACCTTGAAAGCCGCCCCGTCGGCGCCCTTCACCGTAGCCTCAGTCCGCTTGTGGACAGAATCGAAGGGTTGGAAATGCTGCACGTCATAGCCTAGCAGAGCCTTTTCGTCCTTCAGGCCAGCTAACACCGCCAGATCGATGACATCATTGTCCTCCGCGCGTGACGCCAAGGCGCCCGCGAGGATGACATCCGCCGGCTTTGCAGCGCCGATGCCGAACGGATCGCCCAAGGTCAATTTGTTCTGCGTGAGGGTGCCGGTCTTGTCGGCACAAAGCACGTCTACTCCCGCTAGTTCCTCGATGGCGACGAGCTTGCTGACGATGGCCTGCTTCCTGGCAAGCAGCCGCGCACCCACCGCCATCGTCACCGAAAGCACCGTTGGCATCGCCACCGGAATCGCGGCAACTGTGAGCACAAGGGCGAATTGCAGCGTTGTCAGGATGGGATCGCCGCGATAGATGCCAACGCCGATGATCACGGTCACGAGCCCCACGGCCAGCAAGATCAGATAATTGCCGATTTTCAATACGGCCTTTTGGAAGTGACTGACGCTGTGGGCGGTCTCGACCAACTCCGCCGTTCGGCCGAAATACGTCTTGCCGCCCGTGGCGTAGACGAGGGCATCGATTTCACCACGCCGGATGATCGAGCCGGAGAACACGGCGTCGCCGGAACGCTTCGAAGCCGGCAAGGATTCACCCGTGAGCGCCGCTTGGTCGACGGAGACCTCGTCGCCCTCCATCAGCCGGGCGTCGGCTGGCACAATGTCGCCGAGCCGGAGGCGAATGATGTCGCCTGGTACCACCTCCTTCGCCGGTGGCGTCAACCATTTTCCATCCCGCTTCACCCGCGCCTTAACCGCGAGCTTCGCCCTCAGAGCTTCGATGGCGTTGCCTGCTTCCCGTTCTTCCCAAAAGCCAACGACCGCGTTGGCGCAAAGCAGCAGCAGGATGATGATGAAGTCGGGCCAATGCCGAACGACGCCTGATAGAACGACGGCGATCTCGATCATCCAGGGAATCGGCTCCCAGAAATACAGGAGGAACTTCAGGAAAACGTTGGTCTTCTTGTCCTCGATCTCGTTCGGTCCGTATTGGATAAGCCGCTTCGCGGCTTCGGCCTGGGTCAGTCCATTGGGAGAGGAGCCCAGCCGCGTCTCGACCTCGCTCATCGGGAGCGCCTTCAAGTCGTCCTTGGCGTCGGAGCCTGAGGCGGCCTTCGCGTCCGGGGACCTAGTGGATAGAACCTGACGGAAGAGTCCGTTTAGAGATTCCAACGGCGGCTGGGACGTGCGAGTCTGGCACGATGCGCCCAGGCATCGTCGTCGAAGTTAACCCAGCTGACCAGGCCCGGCTTCAGTTGATCGTGACAGACCGCAATA
Source organism: Acidisoma sp. PAMC 29798 (assembly GCF_030252425.1). GTDB lineage: Bacteria > Pseudomonadota > Alphaproteobacteria > Acetobacterales > Acetobacteraceae > Acidisoma > Acidisoma cladoniae. Next base: position 3,994,076 of record NZ_CP126994.1, read on the forward strand.
GCCCACAGAAACATGTTTGGCGGGCTCAGATCGTCCTTCTGACAGCAGCGGGTCACGGCACGGCCGAGATCATGCGGCAAACAGGCAAGGCCAAAACGGCGGTGTGGCGCTGGCAGGAGCGGTTCATGCAGGCTGGCGTGGACGGGCTCCTGCGGGACAAGACCCGGCCTTCGCGCGTCCCAGCACTGGGATCGAATGTCGCTGACCGGGTTGTGGCGCTGACGCTGACGACCCCGCCCGGCGAGGTGACGCATTGGACCGGGCGAGCCATGGCCAAGACCGCCAAGATCAGTCTGAGCGCCACGCAACGCATCTGGCGCACCCACGGTCTGCAACCGCATCGGCTCCGCCAATTCAAGCTCTCCAACGATCCGCAGTTTGCCGCCAAGCTTCGCGACATCGTCGGTCTCTACGTCGACCCGCCCGCCCACGCCGTCGTCCTCTCGGTCGACGAAAAGAGCCAAATCCAAGCGCTCGACCGCACCCAGCCGGGGTTGCCTCTGAAGAAGGGGCGCTGCGGCACCATGACACACGATTACATCCGGAACGGTACGACCACGTTGTTTGCGGCCTTGAACGTTTTGGAGGGCGGCGTGATCGGCCGATGCATGCAGCACCATCGGCACCAGGAGTTCATCCGTTTCCTCAATGCTGTCGAAGCGGAGGTCCCTGCGGGGAAACTTGTCCATGCCATCATGGATAATTACGCCACCCACAAGCACCCGAAGGTTATCGCTTGGCTGGAGCGCCATCCACGCTGGACCTTCCATTTCACGCCGACCTCGGCCTCGTGGCTCAATGCCGTCGAGGGCTTTTTTGCCAAGCTCGCTAAACGGCGCCTCAAACGTGGCGTGTTCCACTCCCTCGTCTCACTGCAGGCTGCGATCAACCGCTTCGTCGCCGATACCAACGCCGATCCGCACCCCTTCCATTGGACCAAAGACCCAGAAAAGATCATCGCCGCGGTCAGGCGTGGGCACCAAGCGTTAGATTCAATCCACTAGAGTGGGCGGCAAGCGACTTCGCCATGATTGTCTTCCTCTCTCTGACCAGCCCTGCGCACGGAGCAACCGGCACGCTATGCAGGCGCCGGCCTCGCATCCAGGATCGGAAAATACCTATGCCGCGAAATCTTTTGCCGTCTTTGGCGGCGTTTCGACCACAGAGGGCGTCGTGGCGGTTCTCATGGCGATCGAGGTGCCCGCCGTGGCTCCAATGAGGTCGTGCAGGTCAGCGAGAGCGCCGATGGTCGCGCGGCATCCGGTGGCCCGCGAGAAGGCGCAGGCAGCCGCGACCTTTGGGCCTATGGATCCGGCGTGGAAGGACGCGGCTTCCGCCTCCAAGGCATCGGGCGACGTATCGCGGATCATCTGCGCGTTCGGCTTGCCGTAATCGAGAAAGACGCCCTCTACGTCAGTCAGCATAACGAACAACTCCACGCCGATCTGTTCGGCAAGCAGCGCGCTGGAGGCATCTTTGTCGATGACGGCTTCAGCACCTGTGAACCGCCCGTCCGCATCAACGAAGACCGGAATACCGCCGCCACCCGCACAGATCACGGTGACGCCCGCCTTCACCAAGAGGCGTATCGAAGCAAGTTCCAGAATCTCGATTGGCCGGGGTGAGGCCACAACACGGCGCCAGTGGGCGCCATCGGGGGCGACCGACCAGCCATTTGCGGTCGCCAATCGACGCGCCGTTGCCTCATCATAAACTGGTCCTACCGGCTTGGTCGGCACGCCGAAAGCTGCATCGGCGCGATCGACGCGGATCTGCGTCAGAAGCGTTGCGAGCGCAGACCCCGCCCCCATGGCGTTACGGAGCTCCAATTCAATCGCATAGCCGATCCACCCCTCGCTCTCCGCATCGAGGACATCCAGCGGCAAGGCGCCGTCGGAGGGGCCCGCCGCCGATTGCAAAGCGAGCAGACCGACCTGCGGGCCGTTTCCATGGGTGATGATCAAATGATGACCTCCCGCCGCCGCCGCCGCTAGCACCCTGGCCGCGACGCGCACCGCCACTTGCTGGGCCGAGGCGGAAAGACGCTGCCCACGCGGCAGCAGCGCGTTTCCGCCGAGCGCGACAAGGATCCTCATCCGGTTAGGCCAGAGTCGCGACAAGGATGGCCTTGATGGTGTGCATCCGGTTCTCAGCTTGATCGAAGATGATCGAGGCCGGTGATTCGAAGACCTCATCGGTGACTTCCATCGCCGTGATGCCGAAGCGCTTGGCCATGTCAGCACCGATCACGGTGTCAGTGTTGTGGAAGGATGGCAGACAATGCAGGAATTTGGTCACGGGATTGCCGGTCGCCGCCATCAAGGCCGCATTGACCTGGAAAGGCTTGAGCAACTCGATGCGTTCGCCCCAACGTGCCGCGTCTTCGCCCATCGACAACCACACATCCGTGTAGATGAAATCCACACCGCTCACAGCTTGCCGCGCATCGGCCTCGAACCGGACGGTTCCGCCAGTCGTTCTAGCAATGTCATCGATATGGGTGATGAAGGCCGCCTCTGGCCGGAGAGACGGCGGCGATCCGATGACGAGATCCATGCCCATCTTCGCGGCACCGACCGCCAGTGAACGCGCCATATTATTGCGGCCATCACCCATAAATGCGAAACGGATGTCGGAAAGAGTTTTATGCGTAAACTCGCGCATCGTCATGAAATCCGCTAGAATCTGAGTCGGATGCGTGTCGTCCGTCAGACCGTTATAGACGGGAACGCCGGAATACTGCGCCAGCGTTTCCACATCCGCCTGCGCGAAGCCACGAAACTCGATCGCGTCGAACATCCGGCCCAGAACACGCGCCGTATCCTTGATCGTCTCGGACTGGCCGATATGACTGCCGCTCGGCCCCATGAACGTCACGTGCGCACCTTGGTCATGGGCCGCAACTTCGAAACCGCTTCTGGTACGTGTGGAATCCTTCTCGAAAATCAAGGCGATGTTCTTGCCGTTCAGGCGCGGTTGCTCGAAACCGCTTCTCTTTGCGGCCTTGAGGTCCCTCGCCATATCGAGAAGAAAGCGCAGTTGGTCCGGCGTGAAATTGTCCAATGCGAGAACACTTTGTCCGCGTAGATTGATGGCCATATTGGCGTGTCCTTCAGAAATGTTCGATCGGGTCGCGGCTGAGCGGGCAGGTCATGCAATGCCCGCCGCCACGCCCCCGGCCTAATTCCGATCCTTCGATCGTAATCACTTCGATCCCGGCCTTGCGAAGCAGAGTATTGGTGTAGACGTTCCGGTCGTAGCCAATGACCACCCCCGGCGCCACGGCGACCACGTTGTTGCCGTCGTCCCATTGCTCCCGCTGCGCCTCGTAGCTGTCCCCGCCGGTCGCGATCACGCGCAGCTTCGGAACCCCGATCGCGGCCGAGACGGTCTCCAGAAAGCTACGCGTCTCCGCCACGACGCGAAGATCGATGCCATCGCTCGACGGGAAGAGTGAGAACGGCTTGATACCGTCAACTATGCCAGGAAAGACCGTCACGAGGTCGCGGTCGCAAAAGGTGAAGACGGTATCGAGATGCATGTTACTGCGGTCGCGCGGCATTTGCGCCGCGATCACCTGCTTGGTGGCCCCCGCAAGAAATAGTCGATGCGCATATTCGGTTACGGCCTGAGGGGTCGACCGTTCACCCATACCGATCAAAACGACGTCCGGCCCTATGGGCATGACATCGCCACCTTCAAGGGTCATGGCGCCCAGATGCTCGTCCGAGGCATCCAAGTAACTCACATGGCTCGAATTCTGGAAGCGCGGATGAAAGCGATAGACGGCTGCGATATTGATGGCTTCCGGCTGTCGTGCCGGCCAGAACATCGGGTTGATAAAGACACCGTTTCCAACCCAGCACGAACTGTCCCTGGTGAACAATTGGTTCGGTAGAGGTGGTAGAATGAACTCGTGCTCGCTTCGCGTCGCTGTGAACAGCCCATGAGCGGATTGCGGGAGCTCCGCCCGCGCGATGCCGCCCACTAGATAGGTCGCGAGCTCGACCGCTGGCATTTCGTTCAGCCATGCTCTTACTTCGCCGGCCGTGCCATGACCCAGTTGCCTTACGCCTGCGCGACGATCCAGCAGCCAGGCACGCGCAGTGGGATATGCCATGGTCTCGGCCAGCATGGCCCCGAACTCCTGCACGACCACCCCGCGTTCGCGGAGCGTGTCGACAAAGGCGTCGTGTTCCTGGCGTGCCTTCTTGACCCACAGCACATCGTCGAACAGCAGATCGCGGCAATTTCCTGGTGTGAGCCGCGTGAGACTAAGATCTGGCCGGTGAACCAGAACCTCACGCAGAACGCCGACTTCCGAATGAACGCCGAGAGTGTTTGTGATGACCGTGATCCTCTGTGACTTGTGTCAATTTCTACGTGCGGGCCAGGCCCGAGTTATGATTCCCGGACCACGTAAGTGAAGAAGCGAATCTCGCCCTCCGCGGTCGCTTCCCGAAAGACACCTTGAATCTCACTATCGAATCCCGGGAAGCGATTTGCCGCCTCCTCAAACATCAGAAGATAATCCAGCATGGGTTGTGCTTTCGCTCCATAGCGCTCGCCCGGAACCATAACCCCGATACCCGGCGGATAAACCAAGGCCAGGGTCGCGGCGATCCTGCCTGAGATCTCGCTGAGCGGAACATAGTCTATGTCGTTACGGATGAACGCCTGCATGGCAGCGCGCGGAGTCATGGCCATCATGGGAAAATGCTCTGCGCGAAACTGGTCATGTTGTAGATCGCGAACCCGACGGTCCCGATAGAAGTCGTGCATCTCCTGGCAAAGATGATAGAGGCCCGCGCTCTCATAGCGCTTTGGATAGCGCGCGACGAAGTTTGGAATGACGTCGTGCAGCGGGGCGTTGCGGTCGTGAAGCTTCTTGAAACTTACAAGGGCACTGAGCAGAGTCCCCGCCTTGGACGCCTCCATTCCAGGTGTCAGAAGAAACAAAATACTATTCAGGTCGTTCTTTTCGGGAACGATTTTGCACTCACGCAAATATTCCGCGAGAATCGCTGCCGGAATTCCATGGGCCTCATAGTCGCCAGTCTTGCGGTTCAGGCCTGGCGTGAGCAAGGTCAGTTTATTGGGGTCTGTCATCGCATAGTCAGCAATCATATTGGCGAAGCCGTGCCAGGTTCCGCCCAAGTCGAGGCCCCAACATCTTTGATCCGAAGCTAGCCTGTCTGTTGAGAGATCCTCCCAGCGGTCGCATGTCTGGCTTCCATCCGGGTGATCGGTCGTGACAAAATCGGGCACGAAAGGATCGAAGAACCATCCGTCCTTCGGGTTGGACGCGGTGACCGCGTATCCGGCGCCGAGCGCCCTCAGCTTCTTGCGCAGTTCAATCCCTAGTCGGATCGTGTCGTCCCACAGCGCCTCCCCGGACTTTCCCTTCATCATCTGCGCGCCCACATCGAGCGACGCGAAGAGCGGATAGAAGGGTGAGGTGGAGGCGTGCAGCATGAAGGTCTCGTTGAAGCGCGAATGCGAAACGCGTCTGCGCTGACCCTCGATATGCGAGTCCTTTACATGGATTTGGGAAGCCTGGGAAAATCCGGCGAGCTGCTTATGGGTGGATTGTGTGGCGATGATCCCCGCATCCTCAGGCGACAGATTGCTGATGCCCATGGCGAAATGCGCCTTGAACACGGGATGGAATTTCATGAAACCGGCCCAGGCTTCATCGAAGAGGATGTAATCGCAGAGTGGACTCAGCTTCTTGTAGAGCATCTCGGCATTGTAGATCGTGCCATCATAGCTGCACTGCTGAATGATCCCGACCCTAAATGGCTTCTTCCGCTGCCAGGCAGTCTCGTCCTTGATCAGGGGGTGGGCCTTGATACGGTCGCGGAGACTGCCCTCGGACAGGGCGGCATGATCGATCGGGCCGATCAGGCCATACAGGTTCCGGCCCGTTTCAAGATAGATGGGGATCCCGCCCGCATTGATGAGGGCACCATGATGGTTCGATTTGTGGTTATTACGGTCGAAAAGAACGAGGTCACCTTCCGCGATCAGGGCGCCCAGTGCCACCTTGTTGGACGTTGAAGTGCCATTCAGCACAAAGTAGGTGCGGTCGGCCCCAAAGATCTGCGCGGCCTCTTTCTGGGCGCGGAGCGCCGGCCCTTCATGGGTCAGAAGATCTCCGAGCTCCACAACTGAATTGTCAAGGTCGTTGCGGAAGATCGCCTCGCCAAGATGCTCCACGAACAAACGGCCGACGGGGCTTTTCCAATAGAACATCCCGCCATTGTGGCCGGGACAGGTCCAGACCTGATTACCAGCATCCGTGTAGTCTACCATCGCGCCGAAGAACGGCGTCTTCAGTGTTTCCCCATAAATCTTGAGATGACTGGACAAGTTCTTGGCAATGAAATCCGGGATGTCTTCGTCGAGGAACACATAGCCCGTGACCTGATCCAAGATGCCCAGAGGAATATCCTCAAGACGGTGGCGGCGGACCACAAGGAAGACTGGCATTTCCAACCCGCGCGCCCGGATGAGCGCGACCAGGCTATCCATATCCCGCTGCCAAGCGCCGTCACCCCATTCAAGCAGAAGACATCCAAGGGCGGCGTCGCTTCGGATCGCCATGCCAGCGTCCTCAACGGTCGATGTCTGTACGATGCCGTAGCCCAGCTTGCCCAGCTCCATCAGGATGTCGCGCAAATGCTGACCTTCCTGTGACTCCGATTTCACCACCTGGCTGCAAACCAGGACGCGGAATAGTGCTTCGAACGACATGCCTATGATCCTCTGGATGTGCGCGGGTGAGACAGGCGCTGTCGTTTTTAGGTGACTGTCACGATCCCGACCGCGAACAAGACGATTGCTGTCACTGCTATGACGGCGAGCAAACCGACAGCCACGGCCTCACGCGCTTTGAAGACGGGTTGTTTCAGCATCTGGGATCGCCGTGTGTAGTAGAAGACTGGCACACCGAGGGCAAAAAGAATTGCCGACATCAGGAGGAATTCAAGCCCCGCAGCATAAAGAAGCCAGGCTGCGTAGACCGAGCCCAGAATTCCCGTCCAGATCGCAGTGCGCCGACCCTCGGAGTGACTGGCGACATAGGCCGGCCCCGATGCGTAGACCGTCAGAAACAAGGTGCTGACGAAATAGGCGGGAAGGATCATCACGCCGGTGATATCGATCAACCACAGCCATGCATTATGTGCGAACAGCACCACGAACAGCGTGACCTGCATGATGACACTGGACACCCATAGAGACGGCGCGGCGGCGTGGAAGCGATTTTCTTTCGCAAGAAACCGGGGGAAGACCCCACCTTTCGCGCCCTGGAACGGAAGCTCCGCCACCAGGATGGTCCAGGCCAGCCAGCAACTCAGAACGGAAATCAACAGCGAAAGATTGACGAAGACGGCGCCCCAGCGCCCGACCACGGATGACAGCACATAGGCCGAGGAAGGATTGGCAAGTCCCGCGATCGTGTGGCCGTTCATGATGCCGAACGGCAGGATAGAGAGCAACGAATAGAGCAACGTGCAGACGCCGAGACCTATGAAGGTCGCGGGCCCCACGTCAGACATCTTGCGGGCACGATCGGAGATAACGACCGCCGCCTCGATGCCGATGAACACCCACAGTGTAACGAGCATCGTGCTCTTCACCTGCTTGAAGAGACTGCCGAGATGATTTTGTCTGCCCCAGAAATCGAGCGTCAACTGGCCGCCTTTGAGGTAGTAGGCCATGAGCAGAAGCGCGAATCCGATTGTCGTGATCGTCAGGATTGCAGCGAGAACGTTCAGCGCCGCAGTGCGTTTGACACCGGACAAAACCACGAAACACATGACCCAGATCAGCGCGGACGCGCCGATGATCGAAGGCCAGTTTTGGCCGTTTCCAAAGACCGGGAAGAAGTAGCCAAGGATCTGCATGATGAGCACGGCAAAGGCGACATTGCCGAAGGCGGCACTCAGCCAATAGCCCCATGCCATTTGAAAACCAGCGAATGCGCCGAAGCCTTCCTGCGCATAGGAGTAAATGCCCGCCTTGAGATCCGGCCTCTTGTCAGAGAGGATGCGAAAGCCATTCGATAGGAAGTACATTCCGACGAAGGTCACGATCCAGGCGATGATGATCGCCGCAAGGCCAGCGCCGGCCGCCATGTTCTGGGGCAGATTGAAGGCACCGCCGCCTATCATTGACCCGACCACGACGCCGCTGAGGAGAAGCAGGCCAAGCCTTCGCGTTTCAGGATGGGAGGTGGTCGGCGTCGCGAGCTCAGACGCGGATCTGACCTCAGGCAGCGGGACATCCATGGCGTTCATCCTAAAACGAGGCTTGTCGCTGAAACGCGGCATGGCCCTGCGGCTGGATAACGATGAGCGCGACCCAGGATCGATGTGGACAGGATGCGGCCATCAACATTGCGGGGATAGCCTCGGAATCTACCTAGGTCTTTCCAGTCCGCCGGAAACCGTCAGCTCCGCCTGCTTCCTAAGTAGTTTCCGAGGCTGCACCGAACGGCCGGCTCCGATGTATTGTATTCTCACCATTCGCTCTCAACAGATCGAGGTTGCCATGTCTCAGGACGCTCAATTGCAGCAGGCCGTTCTTTCTGAACTCAGCTGGGACCCGAGCGTCACAGCTGCCCATATCGGTGTGACGACGAATGCGGGTGTCGTTACCTTGACCGGGCATGTCGAAAGCTATGCCGAGAAACATGCGGCAGAGACCGCTTCGCGCCGCGTCAAGGGTGTCAAGGCCGTTGCCGAGGAGATCGAAGTATGGCTGCCGTTCGAACGCAAACGCGGCGACGACGAGATCGCTGCTGCCGCGCTAGAGAGATTGGCTTGGGATGTTTCGGTCCCTCGGGACGCGGTCTTCGTCAAGGTGGAGCAAGGTTGGGTAAACCTGACGGGGAAGGTGGACTGGCACTTTCAGAAGGAAGCGGCAGAGCAGGATGTCCACCGGCTGAGTGGTGTTGTCGGCGTGTCCAATCTCATTCTCGTCGCTCCGACTGTGGATGCAAGCAACATCGGGAGCCGCATCAGCGATGCCTTGCATCGTTCCTGGCTTCCGGACAATCACAGCATCCACGTCACTGCCGAAGGAAGCGCGGTCCGTTTGACCGGCGTAACACACTCGCCGCGTGATCGCGATGTGGCCTGGGCTACGGCTTGGGCCGCGCCCGGTGTGACAAGCGTCGAGGACGACATTGTTGTCGCCTGATGCGCCGGAGCCTCATGGGCCGGGCCCTCGTGAGGTTGAGTTGAAGTTCCAACTTTTGCCGGGGAGCAGGCCGATCCTTGAAAAGAGCGCCATCTTCGCGAAGATGCGGCCCGACGAGCGTCATCAGGTAACGACCTATTTTGACACGCCCGATCGTCTCCTCAATCGTGAGAAATTCAGCCTGCGTGTTCGGCGCGAGGAAGATCGGCGCGTTCAAACCGTCAAGTCCGAATCGTCGCACAGTGGAATCGCCGCCGATCGGTCCGAATGGGAATGGGAGATCAATCAGGATGAGCCCGACCTCAGCGTCTTTGTGAAAATCGCGAAGTTGGCCGCCTTACGCCCCGGCATTGAGGGACGTCTTGAACCCGCCTTTGTCACTCATATTGACCGGACGACGCGTCGCTTCCAGTCGGAAGACGGTACTGTCATTGAGATCGCGATTGACGAGGGAGATATTGCCGCAAGTCACGGAGCCGAGCCCGTGTGCGAACTGGAGCTTGAACTCAAGGCCGGCGCCGTTGGCCCGATGTATGGCTTGGCCGCTCAGATCCAATCGCTGGCACCGATGTGGCTTCTGACCCAAAGCAAGGCAGCGCGCGGCTGGCATCTAAGGGACGGAACCGCAGACCGAGCACGAAAGGCCGTGCTCCCGTCCCTACACCGTGACCTCCGGCCTGCGGATGCACTGCGCGTCGTTCTCCGAGAGGCACTGGGTCATCTCATCGCAAACATCGGCCCGACGCTGCGGGACGATGCTGAGGGTCTCCACCAGTTGCGGGCTGCTCTCCGTCGGATACGTGCCGCAATCGACCTCTTCAAACCCCTTTTGGATGCGCCCTCTGTCGATGATTTCAGCCGACGATTAGGACACGTAGGCCGCATTCTTGGCTTAGCACGCGACTGGGACGTCTTCTGCCTGGAAACCCTCCCCTGCGCGACGACTGCGCTACCGCTTTCGGTTTTCGATGGGCTTGCCGAAGCCGCAAGCCTTGAACGCCTTGTCGCCCACGCCGACGTTCGTGCGACTTTGCGAGATCCGCCATTCACAGCCCTTATTCTTGATCTGACCAAATGGCTCGAGACTGTCGTCATCCCGCCTGTTCTAGTGCGAGGGGAAAAGCCTGCTGATGACCGCCTCGGCGGCCTTGCCCCTGCGCTGTTGGATAGAGTGCAAGACAAGGCGATCAAACGCGGCCGAGGCTTCCGACACCTGTCCGCCGAGCACCTTCACGACCTGCGGAAGGCGATGAAGAAGCTTGCCTTTGACGGCGATTGCTTCTCCGGTTTGTACGATCCGGCCTCCGCAGGCACCTATCATGAGCTTTGTGGGACGGTGCTGAAGGGTCTCGGGAATGCGAACGATGCGGTGGCAACGCAACGACTCGCCAAAGCTCTCCTGCGTCGCAACCCCGCAGGCTTCGCGTCACCCGTCGATGCCCTCTCGCATTGGACCAACCACCGCAGGCACAAGGCCCTTGATGGGATCGAGCGGACGATGAAGCGCTTCCTCAACGCACCACGGTTCTGGCACCCCGAGCACCGCCCGCCAAGCCCATCCACTAAGTTGGGCGTCATTCACCTCACAGACTAACGCGCTATCAATCAGAGATTCCGGAACCACGACCGTTCGCCCACTCAAACTAATCGAGCAAACTATGCACACTATGCACGAGACACCGCGAGAAGCCGGCAGAACAGATGCGGCACCGCATTTTCACACCGTTGTTTGGCTAGATCATCATGAAGCCCGCATCATACATTTCAGCATGACGGCCGCCGATGAAGAGGTCGCTCGACCGGTGGACGCGCCGCGCCATCTTCACATTAAGTCCGGCAGTGCATCGGGCACGCATATCAGATCGGACCCCGCGTTCTACAACGATGTCGGCAAGGCAATGGACGGGGCGCATGCCGTTCTGCTCGTCGGGCCCTCTACAGCGAAGACGGAATTCATGACCTATATGCGAGACCATGCCCACCTAACCGCAGACCGTATTGTCGGCGTCCGAGTTCTAGCTCAGATCACCGACCCCCAACTGCTCGCCTATGGGCGGCGCTTCTTTAGCGAGAACGATCGTACGACGCCGCAAACTCGGTAAAGGCGACCGCAGAGCGAAGGGCCTCAGCCGTTCGGCCACAGCGGCTGGTTGCCAGACAGGGCCCCGCATGGAACACGCGCCGACCCGCGCCGCAAAACCAAGGATGCAGTCGGATTCGGCCAAGGCGAGCGCTCTACGCCTGCCCGATGCATCTGCAAATCTGACTGCCGCAGCCGGGCCAGTGCCCGATCTGCGGGATGACGCTGGAGTTAGTCAGCATGACGGCAGAGGTCGGAGAGAACGCTGAACTAGCCGACATGACCCGACGGTTCCGGATCGGGCTGGCTCTGGCCTTGCCCGTCTATATCCTGGAAATGCGCAGCCATATCCCCCCTCGTGGTCTATGGTGGCGGAGGCGCAACGAACCCGGCCCCCAATTCAGAGAATGGTCGACACGGTGTCCGGCTATTTCGTTCCAGCCGTGGTCACGGCAGCAGTTGCCACCTTCATCGCCTGGGCAATCTGGGAGCCCGCACCGGGCATGTCCTATGCCGTGATCGCCGCGGTCTCGGTCCATTTCGTCGCGTGCCCCTGCGCCCTGGGTTTGGCCGCTCCGATGTCAGTCGGCGTAGACATCAGTAAGGGCGCGGGTGTCGGCATATTGATCAAGTCCGCTGAGGCGCTTGAGCGCATGGAGAAGGTCGAGACCCTGGTGGTGGATAAGAAGGGCACATTGACGGAAGTCGAGCCCAAGGTGACCGCCATCGTCCCGGTGGCAGGACGGTCGGAGGCGGGTACCCGCGACGTTCAGGACATTGACGGGGGCCGAGCGTATTCGGCCTCCAGCACGGCGCGCGGCTCGTCTGGCGTATGGAACCACCAAAGCGCGCCTCCTACGACGATCACCAGAACGATCGACCCGCCCAATAACATCCTACGCATCACCCCTTCCTGATCACGTCCTGGCCCAGAAGATTTTAATCCTCTTGTGTTTTGACAATCTGACCACTGCCAATGTCCAACAGACCGTGAGCGACGAAAGGAGCCCGAAGCTGTCAATGACCCGGCGATCTCGCCATCCAAGGCGCGTTTTGGTTCTCGGCGCCACAGGTACGGTCGGACGCGGGACCGTACGTGCTCTGATTCAGAGCGGCCATGACGTAGTCTGCTTTGTGCGGGGCCTCGGGAGCGCAGGTAGCGCAGGCGCGCATGACAACTTCGTCAGGTCGCTCCCGGAGGCTGCTGAGCTACGTTTTGGCGAAATAACCGATCCTAACTCCCTGGCGCGCGACGGCATACGTGGTGAACACTTCGACGCTATAATATCATGCCTTGCCTCACGCTCCGGCGCGCCCAAGGACGCGTGGGCTGTCGACTATAGCGCCAACATGAATGCGTTAGCGGCCGCGAAGGCGGCTTGTGTACCGCACATGGTATTGCTGTCCGCAATCTGCGTTCAGAAGCCGCGTCTGGCATTTCAACACGCCAAGTTGGCGTTCGAGAGCGCGCTCATAGAGTCAGGTCTTACTTACACCATCGTCAGGCCAACTGCCCTCTTCAAATCATTGTCCGGGCAGATCGATCGACTGAAAAAGGGCAAGCCTTTCCTGATGTTTGGTGATGGCACCTTAACCGCCTGCAAACCTATCAGCGACGATGATCTGGGCAGTTACCTGGCAGAATGTCTCGACGAGGAAAGCCGACACAATTGTGTGCTACCGATAGGAGGGCCGGGCGAACCCGTCACTCCGAAGCAGCAGGGTGAGCATCTATTCACCCTGCTAAACCGCACACCGGAGTTCCGTCGCGTGCCGCTCGCGCTGTTAGACGCGATCATTTGGATTCTTGGGGCGCTGGGCCATGTTCTGCCGTCGCTGGCAGAGAAGGCGGAACTGGCCCGCATCGGACGCTATTACGCGACAGAGTCCATGCTGGTTCTGGACCCGGCAACTGGCGGCTACGACCCGGCCGCGACACCTGCAACTGGATCGGAGACCCTCTTCGACTTCTATGATCGCGTCATCGCGAGCGGAGCCTCGATCGATCGTGGAGACCATGCTGTCTTCTAATTGGGTGCGCTTCAGGGTGGTTATCGTTCGCGCGCCGCCGCTTTGCTGCCAAGGTGCGCTCAATGTGGAACTGCTTTGATTGCAGCAAGCGTTATAAGGGCAAAAGAACAGAAAGAAGGCAATCTGTCCTTCTAAAGCTCTCTAGCGAAAATTAAAGGCTACGTCTAAATCGAACCTAACGAGCGAATAGACAAGATCGAAGCTGCAAATCGGCAACTCGTATGTGCCATTAGGATGTTCTTTTGACTCCGGCTGATAAGCACCACAACGTCTCATCTTGTCGGGTGTGGACTCTCCTGATGTAAATGCGACTATGGATTTCTTCTAACCTCGCAACGACCGGCTACGCTGCTGCACGACGCCGGGCGCGCGCCGGCAGTGCCGGGCGAACCGCTTCTTTTGTTGCTTTGCGGACGTGCTGGATCGGCTCTGTTTGGACCGTCAGGCCAACGCTGAACTCTTGCTTCAGGGCCTGCAAAACCGCCATGAGACTGGAGAGTTGGGGGTTGCCGGGGCCAAAATCGATCTTCAGTTCGCTAACGCCGTGCCCCACATGTTTCAGGGCCGAGGTGTTCCAGACCTCCAAGTCCGGTAAGTGCCGTGGTAACCTTGGCGCGCTTGCCGGGCGACTTCATAATTCGGAATCTTCTTGAAACCTCGCGATCTGGCGCATGCGCTCATGTAAGATCGTGACGATACCGATGTCTCCGTTCGAGAGTCGGCGCCAATACACAACATGCCGCTCGTAGCGGAACGTAAAACCATCGACATCAAATGCCGCCGGAACCGGCCGCGACATCACCGCGTGGGAGTCAATGTCCTCGAACGCCTCGAAGAGGCCCGTGATGTAACGGTCCGCTTGCTCATGGCCCCAGCGGTCGGGCGTGTAGCGATAGATTTCGTCGAGACGATGGGACGCCGCCTCTTGAACCCGAACCGCCATGGCCGGATCAGCGCCGGTTGCGCGCGATGACCTCAGCCGCGGTCAGGGGCTGATACGACTCGTTCGCTGCGGCGAACGCATGTGTCAGCTCGGCTTTGAGACGATCGAACGCGTCCTGTTCCATGCGTTCCTTATCCCGCCGGATTAGGTCGCGGATATACTCGCTGACGTTCTCATAGACACCATCTTCGCCGATGTTCGCCTGCACGAAATCATGAAGCGCTCCACTCAGGCGAACCGTCATCGTGGTTTGGCGGGTCAAGGCATCCTCCTTGCGTACTCGTCTTCAATATAATCAAGAATGAATACGGTGGAACCCCTTGGGTGAGGTGCGGCACGCTATTCCTGGGTCTACGCATGAGTTGTCTGTCGGTTTGGCAGTCTCAGCTGACCGATCTTCAACCCTGCATGGCCAACCTCGCTTGGCTTGCTGCGCGGCGATCTGGACCAGAACGCGCGTCAATCAGGATAAGAATGGCCACCGGTGTTGTCCCGTAGAGAGGGCGTAGCCTGACCAAGGGAGAACACCGGTGGCGGGGCGACCCATTGAGGGGTCGCACCGTCTGGCAGCCGAGGCCGACCGGTTAGAACAGCGACTTCACGCCAATGAAGGACGCCATGTTTGACCGGCCGCCATCTCACCGACTGCCAGAGGAGGCTGTATATGAAGCTTCGTGACATCCACACGCCGGCGATCGCTGGCGCCAAGGCGGGGTTCAGCACGGCGACCGCGTATCTCCTCGAGAAGGAGCTGCGCCTGCGACCTGTTGGGAAGCCTCCTCGGGAACGGCGGCGGCCCGACCCCCTTGTCGACATCTGGGACAGCGAGATCGTCCCCATGCTGCGCGCCGCGCCAGGCCTGAGGTCAGTCGCCATCATCGAGGAGATGAACCGTCGTTATCCGGGACGCTATCTCGGCACGCGCCGGACGATGGAACGCCGGATCCGTGGGTGGCGCGGCCTTCATGGACCCGAGCAGGAGGTGATCTTTCGCCAGACCCATGAGCCGGGGAGGATGGGATTGTCGGATTTCACCGACATGGCCGATCTGGCGATCACCATCGCCCGGGAGCCGCTGGATCACCGCCTCTATCACTTCCGCCTGGTCTATTCGGGCTTCGAGCACGCGCATGTCGTTCTTGGCGGCGAGAGCTACGTCGCCTTGGCAGAAGGACTTCAGAACGCTCTCTGGGCATTGGGCGGCGCTCCGAGTGAACATCGCAGCGACAGCTTGTCGGCGGCCTTTCGCAACCTCGATGACGGCGCCCGGGCGGACCTGACCACGCGCTATGACGCTCTCTGCGCGCATTACGGCATGGAGCCGACCCGCAACAACACCGGTGTCGCTCATGAGAACGGATCGATCGAAAGTTCCCACGGACACCTCAAGAAGGCTGTCGAGGACGGTGTGCTCATGCGCGGTTCACGCGACTTCGTCGACCTGACGGCCTATCGCGGCTTCATCGATGAGGTGAGCGGTCGCCACAACGCCAAGTACGGCGCTCGCATCGACATCGAGCGAGCAACCTTGCGGGAGTTGCCAGGGCGTCGGACGATCGACTTCGAGGAAGCGATCGTCACGGTCACCTCCTCCAGCGGCTTCGTCCTGCGCAAGGTGTTCTACAGCACGCCGTCACGGCTGATCGGTCATCGGCTACGGGCGCGGCTCTATGACGATCGTCTGGACGTCTATCTTGGTGCGTCCCTGCAGATGACCATGCCGCGGGGCCGCGCCCATGCCAGTGGGGCCCACGATCACGTCGTGGATTATCGTCATCTGATCCATTCGCTGAGGCGCAAACCGATGGCGCTCATGGGGCTGGTCTATCGCGACAAGCTCTTTCCTCGCCAAGCCTATCGCCGAACTTTTGACGTTCTGCTGGCCACCGTCTCGGCACGTGTGGCCTGCCGCACCGTGGTCGATCTTCTGGCTCTGGCCCATGACCGAGCCTGCGAAGGTGAACTCGCCGAGCGTCTCACGCGAGACCTCGATGCCGATATCCTGCCCGATATGAGCGTCCTGAGAGGGGTCTTCACGCCCGATGCCGCGGCGCTGCCCGCGATCGTCGTCACCTACATGCCCCTCAGCGCCTACGACGAACTTGCCACCATTGTCGTGGGAGAAGCCGCATGAGCGCAGACGCCATCGACACTGGTCGCCTCACGCTGGCGCTCAATGATTTGCGGCTGCCGACCATCAAGGTCATCTGGCCCGACTTCGCCGCGCGCGCCGACAAGGAGGGCTGGCCAGCGGCACGCTTCCTCGCGTCGCTCGCCGAGCATGAGATGGCGGAACGCGCGAACCGGCGCATTCGACGTAACGTCGAGGAAGCCCGCCTGCCGGTGGGAAAGACCCTGGACAATTTTGAGTTCGACGCGGTGCCGATGGTCAGCAAGGCTCAGATCATGGCCCTGGCGGCGGGCGATAGCTGGCTCGACCAAGGCGCCAATTTGATGTTCTTCGGCCCACCTGGCGGAGGCAAATCCCATCTTGGTGCGGCACTGGGGCTCGCACTCGTCGAGAACGGATGGCGCGTCCTGCATACCCGCACGACCGATCTTGTCCAAAAGCTCCAGACTGCCCGCCGAGCACTGCAACTCGAGGCGGCCATCGCCAAACTTGACAAGTATCATCTGCTCATCCTCGATGACCTTGCTTACGTCACCAAGGATCAGGCCGAGACCAGCGTCCTGTTCGAACTCATCAGCGCGCGATACGAGCGGCGATCCATGCTGATCACCGCCAATCAACCCTTCGGCGAATGGGGACGAATTTTCCCCGACCAAGCTATGACCTTGGCCGCCGTCGACAGATTGGTCCACCACGCCACCATCTTCGAGATGAACGTTGAAAGCTTCAGAAGAAGAGCGGCGATCGACCGAAAAGCCGGACCCGGACGGCCACCCACTCGCGCGTCAATCAAAACTCCATCTGATTGACGCGGGGCAAAATCAAAAAGCTCTTGCCCTCTTGTCGTGCAGCGTCAATCATCGTTTGCCGCGACTGCACTTTCCAGTCCTGATTGACGCTCTTTCCGGTCCAGATCGCCGCGCTACACTTGGCTTCTGTTCAAGCTGAGAAGAACTGGCCCGTCGTCCTCTTCCTGCTCGATCATGACAGCTCCTTCCCGCGCGAGTTCCAGCCCGGCCGGCAGGGTGCTTGCGACGGCGGCACGCGCTCTCAGGTGCCGGTTCGCGGCGTCAGACGAGAGGCTTGGCAGCCGTCGTTCGTTTAGTGAGGCGGACCGTTCCGCACGGTTGGACGTGAACGGCGACAGGTCGTGGAAGCGACCCGGTCGGCTTAGGGTGGGAACCGAGACAGCTGACTTAGAGGGTAATCTCTGCCTGCAATTGGCTGAACATTTCGACCAAGTAGCTTTTCAGCGGTTGGCAGCCATCCTCTTTGTTCCACTGCTCGGCAGCCAGGCGCATCGCACCGATCCCGACTAGGGCGACCATGCGCAAACGCGGGTGCCGCGCCGGACTTGGCCATTTTTCTGCCAGAGCATTGAACAACGCCTGCTCCTGACGTTCATAATTCGCCTGCTTGCGGGCCAGCAATGCGTCTGTCGAACGCATAAGCCGATCAATGGCGATCGCCTCATCGCTTTCATACTGCGAGATCATCACCATCAATGCGTCCCGCACGGCGTCGAGCGGGGCGACATCGGCAGGCATGTCGGCGAGGGCCACCTTGAACGCCGCCTCGGCCTCACTTTCGAGGGCGACGAGGATCGCTTCCTTCGATTCGAAGTAGTGGAAGAAAGTCCGGCGCGAAATATCGGCAGCTTCCGCTATCGCGTCCAGCGTCGTGGCATCGAAGCCGTTTGCCAAAAACAGCCGCAATCCGGCCTCGGCGATCCGCTGCCGCGTCTGACGTTGCTTTCGCGCCCGGATGCCTTCGGGCGGCGGAGACGGCAGATGGAGGTCCTGTGTCATGCCGCATCTTAATCACAGAATTTCCTTGATTGCAATATTGCACTTAGTGCATATATAGACATCACCACCGAATGGAGTAGGCCTTCATGACGACCTGGAACACGATGAACATCCCCCCGCAGCACGGCCGGTCGGCCATCGTCACGGGGACGGGTGGCCTCGGCTTCGAGACTGCCTTGGCCCTGGCGAAAGCGGGCGGTGACGTCGTCCTGGCCGGGCGGAGTGCCGAAAAAGGCAGGGCTTCGGTCGCGCGTATCAAGGCGGCAATACCGTCCGCGCAGATCGCCTTTGAACGGCTCGACCTGGCCAGTCTCGCCTCGGTCGAGGCATTCAGCGATCGCATACTGGGCGCGCGTCGCCGCTTGGACCTGTTGGTCAACAATGCCGGGGTGATGACACCACCGACCTGGCAGACGACGTCGGACGGATTCGAACTCCAGTTCGGGACGAACTACCTCGGTCATTTCGCGCTGACCGCGCGACTATTGCCATTACTGCAACAGGGACATGCGCCGCGGGTGGTCAATCTGAGCAGCCTTGCCCATCGGAGCGGGGTCATCCGGTTCGATGATCTCCATCGGGGCCGGTCGTATAAACCCTGGGCGTCCTATGCCCAGTCGAAGCTTGCGATGTTAATGTTCGCACTGGAGTTGCAACGGCGCAGCGATGCCGCGGGCTGGGGATTGATGAGCAACGCCGCCCATCCCGGTTACGCCCGCACCGACTTGATTCCCAATGGGCCGGGCAAGGACGCCTTCCTATCGAAGCTCAACCTGCTCGTTCAGCCACTGATCAGCCATTCGGCCGCCGACGGGGCCCTGCCCACTTTGTTCGCCGCCACGTCGCCCGATGCGGCAGGCGCCGCCTATTACGGACCGGACTGGTTTTTTGAACTCAAGGGGCCGCCTAAGCGGGCCAAGATCGCAGCAGCCGCGCAGGACGAGGACGTGGCGGCACGTCTGTGGGACGTATCGGAGCAATTGACCGGCGTTGCCATGCCCACGGGCATGGCCATCGGTCGCGAGAGCGTGCGAGGCCGCATGCCTGTGCTCACCCCCTAAAGACGTGAGGCGGCGCGTCCGGGCCGGACGCGCCGCCTTTCGGGCTGGTCAGCCCGATAGCTTGGCGATGCCCATGCTCTGCAGCAGCGTCAGATTATCTTCGATGTGCCAGTTATCGGTCACCCGGCCATCGGTTAGCTTCAGCAGATCGGTAGCGATGAAACGGATCGTCTGGCCCTTGCCACGAACCTTGCCGAAGACGCCGGTGAAGTGCCCGGTGAAGACCATGTGGACCGCCACATAATCTCCGGCGATGACCATCTTCTGCACTTCTACCTGCAAGTCGGGCACCGCCATCCGGAAATGGCTTGATGCATAGGCCGGACCCGTCGGCCCTTGCGGGCGTCCGGGCGGCAAGGTGTGATCGACGAAGCCCGGTGCAATGGCTTGATCCAAAAGCCTGGCATCGCCAGTGTTCCAGAATTCGTAGAAATGCCGGGCCGTCTTCTCTGCCGTGGCCTGCTGTGCGGCGGAGATCGAAGTGGCGACCACGATGTCGTCAATTTTCAATGGCTGCGCGTGGGCCGCCGTCATGAACAAGACGGGTGCGGCCAGCGCCAGGATGGCGCGTGCGGACAGGTTATCCCGGGTCATGTCGCGTCTCCGGATTTTGGGGTTGCTGCCACGGGGGATTCCCGGAACACCAATTCTAGTAAAATGCCTGTCGGCGTATGGAGGAACAGGCGCCGCTCACCCAGTTCGGGCAAATCCATCGTGGTGTAATCGACACCCAACCCATCCAGCTTACGGCGCTGGCCATCATAGTCGGTCAGGCGGAACCCGAAATGGTCGATGGTTTCGCCGCCGCGATCGACGGGGCCGCCATGTCCGGGAATGAGGTGCATGACGGGGTCGCCATTCGCATAGAGCCAGTAGCCGGGAAAGGCGAACCCGGGGCGATACCCGGGTTCCAGATCCAACACCGCGGTAAGGAAGGCACGGGTGCCCTCCAGGTCACGGGTGCGCAGGGTCACGTGGTCGAGCATGATGTGGTCCCCCGTATTAGGCAGTGGGACCCGGCAGGCCGGTGACATCCGGCGCGCCCCGCTGCAACACGGGCGTGGTGTCGCGGTGGGCCAGGGCATAGCGGGCGATCTCATCCTTGCGGGCAAACCACACGCCGGGCTTGCTCTTGGCGTAGGTCAGGAAGCGGTCCAGCACCCTCACCCGTCCGGCATGTCCTGAAATGCGGTCGTGCAGACTGATCACCATCATGCGCCGGCGATTGGCCCCCTCCTCGTAGAGCTGGTCGAACTCATCACGCAGGGCTTGCTCGTACGCCGCCGGATCCCAGCCTTCAAAGGGAAACGATACGATATCGTTCATGTGGAATGTGTAAGGCACGGTGACGAAGTCGCGCCCACGCACGGGGATGATGAACGGCTCGTCGTGGCTCGGCTCGTCGATGTGGTACAGGAACCCGAGATCCTGTAAAGTCTCCAGGATGTGGATCGAATTTCGCATCCAATAGGCATTCCAGCCGATCGGGGTTTGCCCGGTGATGCGGTGGATGGTCTCCACACTGTCCGCGATGAAACGCTTTTCCTGGTCCTGTGGCAGATCATAGCTGTGCGACCATATCCGGCCGTGGGCTGCGGCTTCATGCCCCCGGCGGACGATTTCCTGCGCCAGGTCGGGGGAGGTTTCGACGGCCTTGCCGATCATGAACGACGACAGCGTGATGCCATGCTTGTCCATCAGGTCGAGAACGCGGGGCACACCCTCGTAATGGCCATAGGCGAAGAACGCGTTGGTCGGCAGGTCAGGCACGCCTTTTTCAATTGGGTCCCGGATCACGCCCCCAGCCCCTGAAATCGGCTGGCCGCCGCCTTCGAACATCAGCGACAGACTGACCGCCAGGCGTGCGCCGTCAGGCCAGAATTGGGTTTGATAAACCATGTCAGTTGTCCTCGTTTGGAGTGGTCCCGCGCCGGCGGTCGCCGGGAAGGCGATCGATGCCATGACCGAACGGCGGCTCAGGAGTGGTGCGATTTGCATCATGAGGCAAGATTGCACTATCGCTGTTGAGATATAATGCGCGGAAAAAGACATGAGTCCTTTCCCATGGGTAGATAATCGATGCTCGATAATCTGATGGAATTGCGGACGTTCCAACGCATCATTGTCCTCGGCAGCCTTTCGTCCGCCGCGCGGGAAATGGGCCTGGGCGTTGCGGTGGTCAGCAAGCGCCTGGCCGCACTGGAACGGCGGACTGCAACCCGGCTGGTCACCCGCACCACGCGGCGGCTCTCACCGACCGAGGAGGGACGCGACTTGCTGAGCGCAATCGACCGGATCTTGGAGGATGTCGCGTCTGCCGAGGCCCGTTTGGCAGGGGGCCTAGAGGAGCCGTTTGGCCTGTTGCGGGTCTCGGCGCCCGTCTCCCTGGGGCGTCGCAACGTCGGTCCCGTGTTGAGCGACCTGGTCACCCGTTATCCGCACTTAGCGCCTGAGTTGCTGCTGTCGGACACCGTTGTCGACATCGTCGATAAGGGTATCGACGTGGCAGTGCGCATTGGAGCGCCTGACGACAGTTCCGCCGTCATGCGAAAGCTCGCCGATAGCCGCCGGGTCTTGGTGGCTTCACCAGCTTTTCTGAATGCCCACGGGCGGCCCACGACACCCGACCAGGTGTCCCGGCTGCCCTGCCTGCGTTACGGCCGGTCCGAGGAGCCATGGGCCGTGTTTGGACCGAACGGGAAGGTGGCCGAGATCGAGACGCGGACACGGTTGCGCACGGATAACGGCGATGCCTTGCATGATTGGACGCTGGCAGGGCATGGCATTGCGCTTAAATCAGCGATCGACGTCACGGTAGACATCCGTGCCGGGCGATTGGAGCGGGTCTTGGATGGCTGGGCCAGCGCCTCGGCACCGATCTACGCCATGTTTCCGTCGGCTCGACATCTTTCGCCAAAGGTACGGGTTTTCGTCGATGCCCTGGCGACCAGCTTTGCGAATAGCGAAGCCATGAGCCGCCCTATTAGTCCGGCGCGCGGCGAGGGCGAGCCCCTACAATCGACATCCACGGCGTTGGGCGTGTGACACCGTCACACCGCAGCTATCGGGTGCCCCTCATGGCAGGGGAGTTCTGGGAACCAACCCACGTGCACGGCAGCTATCTGACCGACGCCGCCCTGAACCTGCCAGACCGGAATCGGCCAAGCCTTGCCATACGGGCCACGCACCTTGGCTAAGCATACGTTTTCGAACATCTTCTCGCCGGTCCTCCTGTATGCCACGCTGCTGGTCGACGGGACCGACCTCGGTCTAGAGCGCATGGTGGACGCGACCCGAGACCTCAGCTACCATCACCTCGTCAACGTGGCGCAGTGGCACGTCAACTAAGACAACTCGCTTCAGGCCGTGCCGTCACCGTTGAGGCGCACCATGGGCACGCCATCTCTGCCATTTGGGGCCACTGCACCGACGCCATCCTGTGATGGCCAATACTTCCGTGCTGGCGGTCGGGCCGGGCCCCGCGGGGACATCAACGCAACATACGGGATCGATCCCGGCGTCGTGCTCCAGACGACCCAGTCCGGCCCGGTGCACACCCGAGTCATCTAGGATCAGGACCTATTAAATTGCTGAGCGAGCGATATGTTGATTCAATGGTGGCATCGGGAGGTGCCACCATGAGTGATCTGATCTGGTTGTCCGGGGCGCAGATGCGTCGGATAGAGCCACATTTTCCGCAATCGCATGGCGTGCCGCGGGTCGATGACCGACGCGTGATCAGCGGCATAATGTTCGTGATTCGCAATGGCCTACGCTGGCGCGACGCTCAGAAGGACTATGGCCCTCACAAGACAATCTATAACCGGTTCATCCGCTGGAGCCGCCTCGGCGTCTTCAACCGCATCTTCGCGGCGCTGGCGGCCAAGGGCGGCAAGCCTGATCGGCTGATGATCGATGCCACCCATCTGAAGGCGCATCGGACGGCTGCCAGCCTTTTAAAAAAGGGCCTGTTCCCCGACGTATCGGGCGCACCAAAGGCGGCCTGAACTCGAAACTCCACGCTGTCTGCGACGGCCAAGGACGGCAGCTGGTCATGCTGCTCAGCGAAGGCCAAATGAGCGACTATAAGGGCGCGGCGCTCATGATTGACGCGCTCCCCAAGGCCAAAGCCTTATTGGCCGATAGAGGTTACGATGCCGACTGGTTCCGCCAAGCCCTGACAACACGCGGGATCACGCCGTGCATCCCGTCCAAAGCCAACCGCAAAATCCCGATCCCGCACGACCGAACCCTCTATCGTCAGCGTCATCGTATCGAGAACATGTTCGGCAGGCTCAAGGATTGGCGGCGCATCCACACTCGCTACGATCGCTGCGCCCACACCTTCATGTCGGCGATCTGCATCGCCGCCGCCGTTATCTTCTGCCTCTGATCAATGAGTCCTGAGCCTAGTTAACGTCCAGTGAGGCGCTCTACGTGCTGGATGGCCTGCATCCGCAGGCGCATCGGACTAGCCTGCGCATTGCCGAGCACCATACCGACACAGCCGGCGCTACCGACCGACCTTTCCGAGCGAGAAAGCTACGGGGACAACCAAATTGCGCCCTGCGACTGCATCAGACGTGTGGCACTGGCTGGGTAATGGGCTGCACCGCCAACCGTAGGCCCATCGTGCGCAGGAGCGCATTCAGGCTACGCAGCTCCGGGTTCCCCTTCTCGGAGAGCGTGCGGTAAAGCTGGGTCGGGTTAAGCTCAGCCGACTTGGCCACTCCTGGGATGCCGCCGAACGCCTTGGTCATTTGGCGCAGCGTCACCAGCAGTTCACCTTGGTCGCCATCCGCAAAGATCGCGTCAAGGGTCGCTGCGGCCATCGCCGGGTCGTTGTGAAATAGCTCGGCCATGGCATCGTCGTGGCTACGGTCCTTCATCAGCGTTACTCCTTCAATCAGCTCGGTTTTGCCAGTCGCGCCAATAGGCGCAGGCACGGGTGATGTCGGGGGCCTGCGTCCGCTTGGCGCCGCCGCACAGAAGCAGCATCACCGTCTTGCCCGATTGAGCATAATAGACGCGGTAGCCTGGACCGACATCAATCCGCAGTTCATAGACCCCATCGCGCAGCGGCTTGCAGTCACCGAAATTGCCCTGTTCCAAGCGGTTAAGACGGCGAATGATCGCAGCCTTGCCCTGTATGTCGCGGAGCTTGCGCAGCCAGTCGGCGAGCAAATCCTTGCCGTCTGGGGTGAGGTAGTGCCGGATCTCAAACACGCGCAATATTCGTTTATAAACGAATTCATGTCAAGCTTGGCTAAGCGCAGGAAGGCGACCCGCCGCTTCGAGGATAGGCGCGACCACGGCCAAGAAGGTAGGACCTGGGTCGTGTCACGCATCTTGCCGATCAGACCGATACCAAGGGCCACCATCAGGAATACCGTTACCTTGGCGGCCTGGACCAGCCCTTGAGCCAGCGCCACCACGACGGGCAAGGCGATCGCATCCTCCGCTTCCGCTAGGTCCGGACCTGATGAGGATTTCAAAGGTGCTATCGCCTTGGCGTCGTCCCGTGCGTGGGAAGTCGATGGCGATGTGCAGCCGATCGGGGAGGGGCAGCCCGAGCTGGGCAAAGGCGGGTTATAGGCGGCCTGCGACATCGTTGAGCCAGTTTTTGCGGTGGAGTGCTGGGTTTAGGGTATCCCTCCGCCGAGAGCGCCTAGTCGGGCGATAGCATCCTACTGCAGGATCCCGACCGTTTAAGGTTTGGGGGTTGCCGGGATAGTGTCCACTAGCGAGATAATGAACACTAAGAAGAATGTCCGGCGGAAAATTTGGCCGGAGGCGTTGAAGCGCGAGATCGTGGCAGCGGGGTCGGTGCCGGGCGTGTCGGTTTCGGTGATTGGCCGGCAGTATAACGTAAACACCAATCTGGTCTTCACCTGGCGGCGGCAGTTCACTCTCCCCGCTCACACGACAGACGCGGGTTTTCTGCCGCTTGTTGTGCAGCCGGAAGCGGCGCCCAGTGTCGCGCCGTCGCACGTGGCTGACGCGATCGAGATAGAGCTGCCGCGCGGCTACCGGCTGCGCGTCGGTAGCACAACAAAAGCCAGCGCCTTGCGACTTGTCTTTGATGTGCTGGAGCGGCGATGATCGCCTTCCCTGCCAGCGTGCGGGTCTGGCTGGCGGTTGGGCGCCCCGACATGCGGCGCGGCATGAACGGCCTGGCGCTGCAGGTGCAACAGGCCCTGGGGCGGGATCCGCATGCCGGCGATCTGTATGTCTTTCGAGGCGCGCGCGGCGATCTGGTGAAGATCCTTTGGCACGATGGCGTCGGCATGTCGCTCTATGCCAAGCGGTTGGAGAAGGGCCGCTTCGTGTGGCCAACGCCGACGGACGGCGTGGTGGGGATCTCGGCCTCGCAACTTGCCTACATGCTCGATGGAATTGATTGGCGAAACCCGCGACACACCTTCCGGCCGAGTTGCGCGGGATAATCACGGACCGCCGCATTTTTCGCGAGTCAGCCGACGATATTTATGATTCCATCGGCGACATGGAAGTCTGCTCCGAACGTAAGCGTCGGCCAATGGCCGCGGTCGTAGCGGTTTGATCGGCTTCAGCGTTGGATTATGGTTTCCATCGCCATGGCAGAAGCTCATCGATCCTGTGAATAGGATGGTCGGCGATCCTTCCGATGATATCGGTTAAATAGGCCTGAGGGTTGATGCCGTTCATCTTGGCCGTCTCGACGATCGTGTACATGCAGGCGGCGCGCTGTCCGCCAGCGTCAGAGCCGCAGAACAGGTAATTCTTTCTTCCGAGGACCGGAGGTTTCATGGCGCGTTCAGCGGCGTTATTGCTGATCTCGAGCCTGCCATCCGTGACGTAGCGGGTCAGCGCTTTCCAGCGTGACAGGGTGTAGCGGATTGCCTCGGCGAGAGAGCTCTTGCCGCTGATCCGGAGGAGCTCTGTTTCGAGGAATTGCTTGAGCTGCTCCAACAGTGGCTCGGCGTGTTCTCGCCTTGCGAAGGCGCGCTGGTCGGGCGGCTTTCCGCGGATGTGCCCTTCGACGGCGAACAGAGCCGCGATCCGGTGAAGAGCTTCAAGGGCGATCGGCGACCCCGTTTGATGGTGCACGTCGTAGAAGTGCCGCCGGGCATGGCTCCAGCATGCGACCTCGACCAGCGGGGCGTCACCCAGTGGGGTCGTCGGCTTGTAGAACCGGGTAAATCCGCCGTAGCCGTCGGCATGCAGGAACCCACGATAGGAGCCGAGCAACGCTTCCACATGGACGCCCTTCCGGTCTGCCGAGTAGTGGTAGAATGCCGCGGGCGGCACATCCGATCCCCAGGGCCGCTCGTCCCGCACCGCGACCCAGAGCCGTCCCGTCCTGGTCTTGCCCAGACCCGGCGAGAGCACCGGAACCGTAGTGTCATCGGCATGGACAGCGACGCCCGCACGGACATGACGACCGATGGCTTCGGCAAGAGGCGCCAGCAGGAACAACGCCTGTCCTATCCAGTCGGCGAGTGTCGAGCGGTCCAGTTCCACCCCTTCACGGAGGCTGATCCCCGCCTGGCGGTGCAGTGGGATGTGGTCGCAGTATTTCGACACGACGACATGGGTGATCAGTCCCGGCCCCGGGCGCCCGCGCTCGATCGGCAGCGTGGGCATCGGCGCCTGGACAATCGTCTCGCAAGACCTGCAGCTCAGCTTGGGGCGAAGATGCCGAATGACCTTGAAGCTGGATGGGACGTATTCCAGCACATCACGCTCGTCCTGCCCGATGCGGCTGAACACGGTGCCGCCGCAGCCCGGGCAAACCCCGACTGGGTCGTGGGTGACGATTTCACGGGGTAGATGCTCGGGCAGCGGCTTGCGCACCGGATGTCTGCGCTCGGCGGCACCAGGTCGACCATGCAGGGCCGTGACAGCCGCTCTGGCCCGGGCTTCACTTTCGCCCGCATCCTCTTCGAGGTCGCCGATCAGGAGTTCGAGCTGCTCGATGTCTCGGTCAAGCTTCTCGGAAGACTGTCCGAACCGTGCCCGCCGGAGCTTGGCGAGCTGCATCTTCAGCTTCTCGATATGGAGCGCCTTCGCATGGATTTCTGCCGCGTTGGCAGCGATCTCGACGTCCTTGCGCGCCAATTCCGCCTGCAGGGTTTCAGCAAAAACCCGCAACGCATCTGGATCTGTCGGGAGAGGATCACTCGCCAGGGACATGCCACCATTGTACCGGACCCGGCCACTCGGGTACAGCCTTTTCAGCGCGGCGAAGGCAGTTTCCGCTAAACCGCGACCGGCGTGCGTGGCGCCTCCGGTGCGACCGTCCGGCGCCAGTCAATCGCCTCGATCAGGAGAGCCATCTGGGCGGGCGTCAGAACCATCCCGCCATCGACGATCGGCGGCCAGATGAAGCGGCCGCGTTCCAGCCGCTTGGCAAAGAGGCACAGGCCCGAGCCATCGTAGTAGAGGATCTTCAGGTAGTCGGCTCGCTTGCCGCGGAAGATGAAGACATGGCCCGAGAAGGGATCGACGCCCAGGATCGGTGCCACCTGGGCCGCGAGACCATCGAACCCATAGCGCATGCTGACAGGACGACACGCCAGGTAGACCCGCGTGCCCGCGGCAACCTGGATCACGATAGGCTCCGCAGCACGGCCAGCACGCGGCGGAGCGCCCCATCATCGACGGTCGCATCCACCCGCAGTGTCGTGCCGCCCGCCATGTCGATCTCGATGATGCTCGGTCGCTCATCCCTGTCGCGCCGCGGAACGGCCCCCCGGGGCCGCCGCGAAACCTTGGCAATGTCCATGCCGAGCGTCGATGTGCCGCGGGCCTCGGTAGATGGCTGAACCTTGGGCTTTGGAGGTCCGACAATCCCGAGCGGGATGAAGGTGACCGGCACCTCCACGGGGGCCGCCTCTACGGTGTCCGGCCGCCTGCGCCGCGATGGGACAGAGGATGTCACCATCGTTTGTGCCTTCGCCATCCGGCGCCATCGATAGATGAGGCTGACGTGGATACCGTAGCGATGCGCTAAGTCTGGAGCCCGGACCCCTGGGCCAGATGATTCCGCCACGACCCGTGCGCGAAAGGCCGCGCTATAAGCTGGCCGTCGTTCAGAGACGATCTC
The DNA here is from genome assembly GCF_030252425.1 of Acidisoma sp. PAMC 29798. Lineage (GTDB taxonomy): Bacteria > Pseudomonadota > Alphaproteobacteria > Acetobacterales > Acetobacteraceae > Acidisoma > Acidisoma cladoniae. The sequence continues at coordinate 4,022,425 of NZ_CP126994.1, forward strand.
GATCCGAGACTCAGAAGTTGCCACAGTGGCTGCCACAGTCGCAGCTTCAGTGGTTGAGATTCTCTCGCTGTCCATACAACAGAAGAGAGCGAAAACCCTTCATTCGGACAAGGCGGCCATCACCGGTCGCTTACCTCCGAACCTCTGCCGGACGACATCGACACACTGCGCGCGGAAGTGGCGGCAGGGCGCGCACGCGCCGCCGCAGACCAGGCGCTGATCGCCCACCAGCAGCTGCAAATCGCCAAGCTGCGGCATGCGCTCTACGGCCATCGCTCCGAACGTACGACCCGGCTGATCGAGCAGATGGAGCTCGGCCTGGAGGAGGCGGAAGCGACAGCGACCGAGGACGAGATTGCCGCCGAGCAGGCGGCGGCATGCACGACAAACGTGGCGGCCTTCGCCCGCAAGCGCCCTTCGCGCCAGCCGTTCCCGAGCACCTGCCGCGCGAGCGCGTGGTCGAGCCCGCACCGGTCAGCTGCCTGTGCTGCGGCAGCGCGCGACTCCGCCGACTTGGCGAGGACGTGACCGAGACGCTGGAGGTGATCCCGCGCAGCTGGAAGGTGATCCAGAATGTGCGGGAGAAATTCACCTGCCGCGACTGCGAAGCGATCAGCCAGCCATCGCCCGCGCCTGGGTCTATGTGCGTGATGACCGGCCGTTTGGCGGCCCGGCACCGCCGGCTGCCGTATTCTACTACTCCCGCGATCGCGGCGGGCAACATCCGCAAGCCCACCTGGCGGGATATGCCGGCATCCTGCAGGCCGACGCTTATGGCGGCTACGGCAAGCTGTACGAAGCCAGCCGAAGTCCCGGCGCGATCTTGGAAGCCGGGTGTTGGGCGCACGCACGCCGCAAGTTCTTCGTGTTGGCCGACGTGGAATCAGCGGCTCGGCGCCGCGCACAGGGAAAGAGCCAAGCGGTGATATCGCCGCTCTGCCTGGAAGCGGTTCAACGCATCGACAAGCTATTCGACATCGAGCGTGACATCAACGGATGCAGTGCTGAACGGCGGCAAAGCGCGCGCGAGGAATTGAGCAAACCTATCGTGGCCGACCTGCACCGCTGGATGATGGACGAGCGCAGAAAGCTATCGAGCGGCAACGACGTTACTAAAGCGATGGACTGTGTTGCATGGATCAGCGAGCGATTGCAGCCCGACCATCTTGTGTTTCCGTTACGGTAGGAGCACGAACTCCGGGCGCCCGAGTTCCAGCATCCGGTTCAGTGCGTTCACGGCGATGGCAACCTCGGTTGCTCGACGCCGATTAGTCCGGGATCGTAGCCCGCCCCCAATGACCCGTTTGAAGCGGCTGATGTCAGCCTCGACCAGGGCTCGCCAGTGATAGCCATAGGCCTTCTGCCAGGCCATGCGGCCGCGCTCGGAAATGACCTGCACGTGGCGGTCGCGCACGGTCGGTGCCGTCTGGGCTGTGTCGCTCGGCACGGCGCTGGATCGTGGTGGGACGATGACGGACGCCTCGGGATGCCGGGCGGCGACTTGGCCATAGACGCCGTCCTGGTCGTAAGCGCCGTCGGCGGTGAACGACGCGACCGAGCCTTCCACCTGATCGAGCAACGCCCCGACCTGCGAGGCATCGTCGATGTCGCTGGTGGTGATCGTCGCCGCCGCGATCTGCCCAGTGTCGGTGTCCACGGCGATGTGCAGCTTGCGCCAGGACCGCCGTGTCTTCGTGCCGTGCTTCTCGAGCAGCCATTCGCCGGAGCCACAGAGCTTCAGCCCCGTACTGTCCACCAGCAGGTGCACGGGACCGTAGCCTAGTCGCGGACGAACCACGTCCAGCGCCTCGGCCCGGCGGCTCAAGGTCGTGTGGTCCGGCACGGCGAGATCGAGACCAAGCAGGGCAATGATGGAGCCGATCAGCCCTTCGGTCTGCCGCAGGGCCAAGCGGAACACCGCTTTCAACGTCAGCGCCGTGGCGATCGCCAGGTCCGAATAGCGCGGCTGGCCACCTCGCGTAGTCCGCGGTTCGGCTTTCCACATCACGATCGCCGCGTCGGTAAACCACACGGTCAGACTGCCTCTTTGCCGCAGGGCCGCATCGTAGGCTGCAGAGTTCGTGGCCCGGTGCTGCTGCTTTGGGATGTGATGGCGACGCTCGGCGTTGGCTTTGAACGGCACGACGACTCACTCCATACACTGACGGAAATAGCCCTACGTCATCCTACCTCAGGCCACCATGTCATGGTCCATGCACCACACTCGCTCGAAGTGACTGGCCTTGAACTCGATCATCACATGCTCGCCGCTGAAACCCTCGCCGGCAAACATGCACCAAGCGGATCGGTCGGCCAAATTTGCGACAGAACCTTCTGAAGCACAAAGTCTTCGTTTTACTTCACCGCACCGAACGTCAGACCGCGCGCGAATTGGCGCTGCGCCAGCCAGCCTATCAGCAACATCGGAGCAGTAGCTATCAGGGAAACGGCGGAGAGTTTCGCCATGGATGAATCGCCAGAGAGAGTTGCCACATAGGCGCTAAGGGGGACTCCTTTAGAAGATGTCATCTGAATACTCCAGAAAGCCTCGTTCCAGCACAGGACGATTGAAACGAGCGCTGCCGAGTAAAGGCCCGGACGGCATAACGGGATTACCATGATGAAGAATTGCTGCCCGACGGTGGCGCCGTCGATACTTGCGCTGTCGAGGATCTCGCGAGGTATATCACGCATGGAGGAATATGCCATGAAGGTCACGATCGGAAGGTTGAGCGATGTGTATATTAAAACTAACCCGAACTGTGTGTCGATTAGCCCAATCGCTTTGAAAATTAGATACATGGGAATAACCATGCCAATGCCTGGCATGAACCGCGTCATTAGCATTCCGAGCAAAACGGGGCTCCTCCCCTTCGTCATATGAAAAGCGAGCGCGTAGGCGGCGGGCACCGCCAGCAAGAAGCACAGAAAGGTCGCCCCGAACGACTCGACGACGCTGTTGAGAAGCGCTCGTGTGACACTGGCGTCCGCAAAGACTGAGGCGATGTTATCGAGAGTCGGTACGAACGGCAGCATCAACGGAAATTGGTTTGCGTCGATAACGTTTTTGAACGCGGTCAGCGCCATGACCAGGATCGGCGACGCCATCGTCAGGGCTACGAACCACGCCAGTCCTGTCACCGCAAACTTTCCGTTGCTTCTCATCGCGGGTGGCTCCGATACGACCATTGCAGCCAACCCGAAAAGCCTATCCGGGAAAGACGAGGAACTAGTTCGGCGAGGTGTTCTGAAATCCGTCACCGACGGACTAAGGTGACATACGGCCACGCTTGACTCCACAGAAAGCATGTGGTCCATATTATGCGACCTTACGCGCTTTCAGCGTCAGGTCGCCGTGAGACCCGCCATGACCGATGCAGCCTCATCTTTCCGCCTGTTAATCTCTCTGCGGAAAATAGACTATTGCGCAAATCTTCAGTTCTGCTGCGACCACTATCGCTCGGTGTCTGAGGTCTGCCGGCGCGTTAAAGTTAATCGGCAGCAATTCAATCGCTACCTGACAGGATCAGCATCTCCCTCGCGTCACAACCACAGGCTAATCAGCACCTTTTTCGGGCTGGAAGAGGATGAACTGTTAGCGCCGCATGGTGTCTTCGTGCAGTCGTTTAAGCTGAGGTCCGACGCGCAGCAGAAATTCGCGCCACCTGTTGGGCTCTTGCAAACGGCGTCCGGCGCCGCCGCCCGGAGCCTTTCGGAGTATCAAGGCTACTACTTCAAGTACTTTTATTCCTATCTTGGCACTCAGCGCATCAAGCGAGAACTGGCGCGGTGGTCCTATCGAGATGATGTGCTCGTCTCCTCCGTTAAGCAGCGCTACTCGGGCGAGGACGAAGAAGGCAAAAGCGCGGTGCGCTTCATCACGTACCGCGGCATCGTCGGCACTCTCGGTGACCGCCTCTTCACAACAGACTTTCAGCGGGGTTCAGCGCGCGAGGTCGCAACGATGATCCTTTATCCCAAGGGGCGGCTGCTCGAGCGGCTGCACGGCATGACGATCGGAGTGAGTCATGGCGCTGCCCGGTCTATAGTTGCTGCACGCGTTGTTATGGACTTTATCGGGACCGAGATCGACATTCGGGCCGCGCTGGGTCGGCTCGGGACTTTTGGCGTCGACGAACCTTCGGTGCCGGACGCAATCAAGCGGTCGATCACAAATAACATGCGGGCCGATGAACCTTTGTTTTTTGCTCGGCCATGAACATTATTTCTGCCAGCTCACCACCGGGTCGCAACCTGCTGGCAGCCGTCGGATCGCCAGCACCATCCTACAGGACACCAAATTGCGGATGCGCGCGTGGTTCCGCGGTATGCATATGCTTGCTCAGGGCAAAAAGTGCTGACAGGTCGGCCACCAGCTTCCGCAGCTTTGCGTTCTCGTTCTCAAGCAGCTTCAGCCGCCGCATCTCCGTCGGCAGCAGCCCATCGTATTTCTTCTTCCAGTTGAAGTAGGTCGCCTGACTGATCCCGGCCTTCCGGCAGATGTCCGTCACAGGAATCCCGTCGGCTCACTGCTTCAGAATGAATGCCTTCTGCGCATCCGAAAACTTCGATGCCTTCATCGTTCTCCGCTCCTCCCAGCCAGGGAAGAATGGCACGGAAAACTCTACCAAAAAACGATCCAGTTTGCAGTGGGCAGATCAGTCGAGGTGAGGGTATGACGATCTGTTAGTCGGGCGAGAAATAGCCCGCGTTGGGTATCCGAAGGGATCACCAGATCGACGCATCAACCCGGCCTATTAATTGTTACGGTAGCGTACTGCACTTGCAAAAGCCCTTCGAGGGATGGAGCATCGAACACTACAAGGCAGACCGCGGCAAGATCGTCGGGCGCAGGGACGCTACCCCGGGAGATGCCACGGACCAGGACGATGACGGAGCGCCAGAGGACAAGCCGAGTACCGATCAAGCCGCCTAGGAGCAGACGATGCGCTCACTGGCCGTCATCGGCATTTGGCTTTTGGCCTGCTGCGTGCCGGCCTATGCAGATAGTGTCGCTGATCTTAATCAGCCGTCGTCGACGGTTCCCGGCTGCGTCAACGACTGGAACCCGCTTGAGCATGTCGCGCGGACTTGCGAGGGCAAGGCCATAGTGCAGAGTTGAGGTCGGTTGAGGATACGTGCAAAAATCCTCACGCGGCGGTCTCAAACGGCAGCGGTTGCGGTTCGCGGGGCGGCGGCAAGTCGCCCATGTCAAGGACGTATTGCCCGAAGCGGCGGAGGTGCTCGCGCGTGTAAGGGCTGAGGCAGCCGACCAGGGCAGGCGTGACGACGTGCCCGTCACCATCCATCGCGGCAAGCGTGGTGGTCATGTCGGCGACGTCGGAGAGCATCACCGCATTGGCGACGAGGCTCGCGTATTTGAGCTGCTTTTCTTGCTCCACGGGATCGCCGCTCTTGATCAAGGGTCCGCCGAACGAGACCCAGTCAAGAAAATCGTTGAAGGCCTCGATCTTGGTGGTTTCGGCGCGGATCGTCCGCCGGATGTCCGTGTCGGCGATGAACCGCAGCAGGAACAGCGTGCGTTCAACGCGGCCGATCTCGCGGAATGCCCGGTAGTGCAAGCTGCGTCGGTTGTAGGTGCCGAGCTTGCGCAGCAGCACGGACGGCCTGACCCGCCCCGCCTGGATCGACAACACCACCTGGAACACATCGCGCGTGCGTGGCTATGAGGTCCCAATCGATCTCGGCCATGAACAGTGCGTCGATATGGCTCTGTTGCAAAGTCAACTTTTGGGTGGCGGGATGGGCGCCGATCAGAAGAGGATGGGGCCATGTCGGACTTCAAGGGACGCCATTTCGAGGGCGAGATCGTGCTCTGGGCGGTCCGTTGGTATTGCCGCTATGGGGTGAGCTACCGCGACCTTGAGCAGATGATGAGCGAGCGCGGCGTCTCGGTCGATCGTTCGACGATCTACCGCTGGGTTCAAAGTTATGCGCCTGAGATCGAAAAGCGGCTGCGCTGGCAGTGGCGGGGGCCGCGTTCGACGAGCTGGCGCGTCGATGAGACCTACGTGAAGGTCCGAGGCGAGTGGAACTACCTCTACCGGGCCGTGGATAAGCATGGGAACACGATCGAATTCTATCTCTCGCCGACGCGCAACACGGCGGCGGCCAAGCGCTTTCTTGGCAAGGCGCTGAACGGCTTGAAGGAGTGGGAGGAGAAGCCTGCCGTCATCAACACCGACAAGGCGCCGACCTACGCCGTGGCGCTGACCGAGCTGAAGAAGGAGGGCAAGTGCCCGAAGAAAACGCTGCACCGACAGGTCAAATACTTGAATAACGTCATCGAAGCTGACCACGGAAAGCTGAAACAACTGATTCGACCGGTCAGAGGGTTCAAGACGCTGAAGACGGCATACGCGACGATCAAGGGCTTCGAGGTGATGCGCGCGCTTCGCAAAGGGCAGGCGTCGGCCTTTAATCTGACGCGCGATATCCGTGGCGAAGCCCGCATTGTCGAGCGCGCCTTCAGTCTTGGCGCCTCTGCGTTGGCCGCGGCCGTCCGGCCCGTCAGCAAGCAGATGGAGATCGAGGTGGCCTGACAGGCAAGCCCCAATCGTGGGACCCTGCGCGTAAAAACACCGGAGTTTGCAACAGAGCCCCGCGTGACACCTGGCAATGCCGTGTTTTAGGGCGTTACACAGGGTGTCAGACCGCCCGAGGATCACCACAATGGATTACGCCGCACTTGCTCGCCTGCGCCCGTTGATGCCGCTGCAGGTGCTGGCTGAGATAGTGGGACCCGCCTGGACTCCGCCGACGGCCGACACGGCTGGGCGGGTGTTCCTGTCCGGCGTGCCGGGGTTTGCCGCCCAGGTCGACGAGGCCGGCCTGCTCGGCCGCGTCAGCTTCTACCGCGACTTCCCGTCCGACCTGGTCGTCGAGGGTCTGCACGCCGGCATGGCGCTGGACGCGGTGCGGCAACTTTACCCTCGCACGGTGGTCAGCGCGGAACAGGCCTCGCCCGGCATCGAAGGCTTCGAGACGGCCTTACCGAACGGCAACGCTCCACATGCGCTTCAAGGACAATCGGCTGCTGGGCTTCGACCTGCTGTGGCCAGGCGCCGTCTATCCCGAGCCGAACACGCAACAGGCCTGGCCGCGCCACGCCAAAGCCTACGACCTCGCCCTGTTGCCGCATCGGGCCGACCGGGGAGCCGCCGGGAACCACGGCTGGTGCCACGGCCTGCCGCCTGGGTTGCGGCCAGAGCAATGGCCGCTGGACTCCAGGACCGGGCAGCCCATGCGCCACGCCTTCACCCTGAAGCTGCCGCCTGATCACCGGGTCAAGGGACCCGACTTGGTCGCGGTCAGCCTGTTCGGCACCGATTGGTGTGGGGACAGCGTCGCGGAGAGCAAGGCGGTCGCGGCGGCCTGGGACGCACCTGCGCCACCTGCAGACCCGGCATTGAGGCCCGTGTGGCTGCACCGCACCGGCCGGCATTCGCACGAATACCGTATGGAGGACATCCTGGGTGAGCCCTACGCCGTCCTATGGCTGACCGAAGCCGAGTTCGCCGGCCGCCTGTGCCATCCGCCGCTCCAGCCCGGGAGCGGCCACCCCGAACAGCCGCCACTGCCGCGCTGGATGCAACTCGGTGCCGCCGCGGCGAGCGGGGTGGCGGAGGCACCGCCCGGTGACCTGGCCCACGACGTTGCGCTGCGCTGGACGCTGCGGGCGCACGATCCAAATGCGGGCCTTGCGCCGCCTGCCGGCTGGAGCGAGTCGACGCATGCTGGCTACCAGTCGATCTGGAGCCGGGATGCTTCTGGCCAAGTCGAACTGGAGTCCTGGGCGCAGGGGCAGGCACCCAACCACATCGGCGGCACCATGCAGCCGGTGCAGGCCCACCCGGAACCCGGCTTCAGCCCGTTCTACGTCGAGTTCGAGGAAGCCATGGGCGGCTTCAACTTCGGCGGCGGCACTGCCCAGCTCGACCTTGATCAGATGCGGCTCGACTGGGCCTGCGGCTGACGAACCGCATCTGGACGCGGTGCCGGAGCCCCAAAGGGCAGGCAAGGCACATACCAACGTTTCAAGACAGCCTCCTGCATGATAAATTGTATTTCACCATGCCCGACGCCCTGTTACCGGCGAGGTCTACAGCAAGCATTAGGTTGCGTGGACAAAGCGCGACTTGGCGATTCCCCCGACGCGGAGAAGTGTGATTATGGGATGGCCGGTTCTGTCAGGTGTCGCGCCGGCATTCTGAAGTTCTACGCGGCACGCACGAGGATCTACGCGTTCTGCATGATGTTGAGCGCAATGGAGGTTGCTTTGGCGAAGCGGGCGCGGCGGAGAGAGGCGGAGACGATCTGGTTGTGACGGCGACGAAGGCGAACAAGATTGCGGAGTTCCCCATGTTCTCGGCAGAAGCGATCGGCAGCCTCGTGGCTTTTGAAGCCCCGCATACATCGGATCCTGCCTTTGATCCCGCGATGGTCCTGTTCAAGGCGATTATTCAGATAGACACTGGTCCGGTGCTGCACGGTCTTGCCCAGCACGATGCGGATCGCTCTCGGGTAGGAGCCATGACCGTCTGTCATAACCAGATCCGGCCGAATGCCCATGGTCGCCCGGGCTGAGCGGAAGAAGGCCTTGGCCGCCTGCATGTCGCGATGCTCGCTCAGCATCGCGTCGATCAAGTTTCCGTCCCGGTCGATTGCCCGGTAGAGGTAGCACCACCGGCCGCGGACCTTCAGATAGGTTTCGTCAACATACCAGCTGACGCCGGCTGCGCGACCGGTCCCGTGACGCCGCTTGCGCAGCGCGTCACCCATGATAGGCAACAGCTTCACCTCCCAGTCGCGGACGGTCTCGTGGCTTATCTCGATCCCGCGCAGCGCCATAATCTCGCTCAGGTCCCGTAGCGTCAGCCGGTAGCGCAGCCGGCAGAACACCACGAAGGCGATGATGTCGCTCGGCAGGCAACTCACGCACCTTTCAGTCTTGGAGCGCGTGAAAGCAGGTGAAGGCCCTGACGACCGGAAGGGTGAGCGGGTGGTGCTGCTGACAACCGAGCCCGACGCGCGGCGACAGCCGCTGATCGATGCGGCCCGAAAGGCCGGAATGTCGGACCTCACGGTGCCAGGCGAGGTTCTTGTCATCGACAAAGTCCCGATGCTTGGATCAGGCAAGCCCGACCTGGCAGCGGCCAAAGCGCGCGCCATGGATGCCGCTCGTGTTAAGGTCGTTTAGGGCGTGACAAGCAACGCATCATGATGAAGGCTACAACGAGCGTCTGCAACATAGTCTTGATGGCACAACAAATTTTGGGAGGCTGATCAGTGAAGACGGCCTTCACTGGAATGAGCTCCAGAGCCTCAGCGCGCATGTGCTGTTTGTTGAACGTTTACTCATGTTTTGGTGCATGCTTCACCTGAGCACTATCACTGAGAAACGAGAGGGTCATTGCAATGTCGATCCCTATAGCTTCCGCGCTTTTCACATCTTGATTGGTGCAGGTGTTTTGCATTAACGTGATCTTGTTTTGGATCCCAGGGAATTTGCTTTCATCAAGCGAGAGCTTTTTAAATGTATCGTCAACCATAGCATGTATCGCCACAAGATCTTCCTTACAGCGATTATCGTTCTGCAGTGTGACATGATCTTGACGCATGCCGATCACCACAAATACCAAGAACTCAAGAGATGCCCCTGCGACCATCCATAGCACGGGGTACAGTATAACCCGAAGGGTGCGGCGCGTGCGTGCCACTTCGCGACCTTGTTTTGAGGCCATTGATCTGTCTCCAAGGAAAAAGAGATTGTCTTAGTAGGATCCCGCGTCCACATGACATGGAAGGGGCATCCGCGCTGGGAACAAAAAACTGGGTTCGCCCCCCTGCTTCATGCGTGCAATCGAATCGATTTTGAAATCACCTGGTTGTCAAAACACAGGCTTGGGAATCTGCCGGCGACATCTCAGTGCCCGTATCGCTCATCTACATTCGGTTTTTGTTCCTGCTGAAGTCCACTTATGTCGTTTCGCCAGGATCGCCGACATAGCCGACCATCAAGGTGAGACCTGTTTTGTCTTCATGGAGGGCGAACATGAACGGCTTATCGGCGATAAAGTCGAGAGACCGGATGCTGATGGGTTCAGGTGCAGTGCCCGTCGGCGCCTCGATAGCGGTCGCGGCAGCCGCCGTGGTTCCGCCTTCATCGACCGTGATGGCGACCTTGTGCGGCACCGCAGAGATTTGCAGCGGGGCATCAGAAAGTCCGGCAAAGGCATGTGGCCGCATGCGTGCTGGCGCCAAGCCCATCGCGTCAAGTGCGGGAAGCAGGTCACCGCCGCCGTTGAACGAAAATCGTGGAACCGACAACGTTACATTGTAGTCTGATAGGCCAATCCCAGCGAGCCAGCGCACAACGGGGCGAAACTCCGCGATCTGAGCGGGCTTCTCGCGGTTGACGACCAGGATCAGAGAGTAGCCATTTGCCTCGTACGGCAATCGGACGGCGGCAAAAGCGTCCTTCTGAGCCGCAGATAACAATTGGATCCCGCCCTGCATCATTGGAATGGGTTTCATGCCGCCACCCGCGAGATGAAAATCCGTATCCCGCGTCTCCTTAGTCTCAAAGGTTTGTTGCCATGAGCTCTTAAAGTAGAGCGCATTGACAAGCACCATCCCGGAGCCGCTCAGTGGGCCGTCGATGATGGACGGTATCGCGCCCCTCGTCGCCCTTCTGACCCGCGCGTTAATCTCTCTCACAACATCTGGATCGACCAGTCGGCGCGCGGTGACGGGCGCGTGCAGCGCCACGCAGGCGTCGCGGATACTTTCTTTGATCAAGAACTGCTTGTCGACATAGATGGCATCCATGCCGACCAAAGGACTATTCGAGTTCCTACCAGTGTTCAGGCGCGCAATGGCAGCGCGTAGCGCATCAAAACCCCCGTCACTGTCCAGCGTGAAGAGCGCTTTGAGCGCCGCATGGAGTTCCGGTCCAGCCCCGATATCGGCAAGTGCAAATATCTCCATGATGCTCGCGGGCGAAACAGCCCTGTTCTTTTTGGCATCACCTTGCTCAGCAAGACGAATAAGCAAACCAAGGCCGAAGCGTGCTGAGGCCGCACGTAATCCCTCAATGCGTGTCTCGCTGTCAGCCCGCCAAATGGGCGAAAGCAACCCTGCCGCAGCAAGGGAACTGAGCGCCAGGGCCCGGCGTCGTGAGAGTTCGATCATGGCTATATCTCGCGTGTTATCAAGCGGCAGACGCTCACTGGCCGAACTGATTGATGGCTTTTTGAATGTTGCTGCGATACGACGAGTCTGGCGGCGTCAATTCGAGGGATTTCTGGTAGTCTTTCAGGGCCGCCGTTTTGTTGGACAGGCTCTGATACACCTCGCCTCGGACAAAATAGGTTGTGGCAGCGGTGTCACCGAGTTCGATGCCCTTGTTAATATCGGCAAGAGCTTGGTCGAACTTGCCAATATTAAGATATGCGATTCCTCGATTTGTATGGGCAAAGGGATAGTCCGGATTGATTGTGATATCCTTTGTGAGAACGACGACCGCCTTGTAATAGTGCTGCGTCACATTATAGGCATCGCCAAGATCGCCTAAAACCCTGGCGTTTGTTCCGTCCACCTGGAGCGCCTTGGTGAGATCTTCAATCCCTGCCTGATATCGGCCAAGATTCATAGAATCGCTGGCGCGTTCGATATAGACAATCAAGAAACTTGATTTGAGACTAGCGGCTAGCGCGGGCTGAAGGGCAATCGCCTTACTGAAATCAGTCAAAGCCTGAGTGAATTTCTTCTCATCCAAATAGCCATGCCCTCGTCCGGCATAAGCCGCGGCGAAACTTGGCATTATGTCGATAGCCCTGGTCATATACGCAATTCGAGCGTCATGGTCCCCGTTTCGGTCGGCCAGCGTGCCAAGCACTAAATAGGCATCCGGATGCGTGTTCGGGCTCAGCTTTATGGCTTTTTGCGCGTCAGTAATTGCCTGATCATACTGACCCTTGATGAATTCGACGTTAGCTCGCCCTGCATAAGCAAGATCGGAATTGGGATCCAACGCCAGGGCGTTGCCAAAATTGACGAGCGCCAAGTCTAACTGGCTTTCGTCGAGAGCATCATTGCCTGCGAAACCATAGACAGCTGCGCGCGTGCGCGGCGTCTGCGCTTTATCTTGAAGGATCGTCTGACAGGCCGCTAGGGCTTCGACGTCATCCGAGTTGTTCTTGCACTGGTCCAAAAGAGCCGAAGCCGGCGTCGGCGGAGGTGTTTGAGCTTCCGCATGAAAGGTCCCGACCAGAAGAACTGATAGGAACATCGCCGATGCAATGCCAAACAGATATCGTCTCATAATAGTCACCCTTTACAGATCGAGATCCAGAATCACCCTGGTATGAGCCCTGAACCCATCCGCCGCGCCGACATGGTCAATAGCCTTGCTGCTGCTCTTGTTGCTGCTGCTCCTGTTCCTGCTGGTCCTGCTGTTGTTGGTATTGTTCCTGCTGCTCCTGTTCCTGCTGATATTGCTCCTGCTGGTCCTGCTGTTGTTGGTATTGTTCCTGCTGATTCTGCTGCTGTTGAGCAGCAGCTGCGGCGTTCTGCTGGTCCCACCAGTCCTGCTGCTGTTGCTGCTGCTGTCTTTGCTGCAGCTGATATTCCTCCATCTGATACTGGCGCGTACGCTCAGCGTCGTCGTCATCCTGCGTGTTGCTGGTTGAGGGCGAGGAGGAAGTGTTCGGAGAGTATGGAATTGCCGCGTTCGGGGAGCTTGATTTTTGGTTGTCGAGAGAGGACAGGAACTGCCGGGCCGCATCATTTCCATGCGCGGCCGATTTATGAACGAGGTCCAGGCCCGTTTTCATATCCTGCGGCACGCCCTGACCAGTTATGTACATGGTGCCTAAAGTATATTCCGCCCTGATTTCACCCTGTTTTGCGGCCTTCTCATACCACTCGGCGGCCGTGGCGTAGTTCTGGGCGACGCCCTGGCCGTAATAGTATCGATTGCCAAGCGACGTTTCGGAATCTGCGTCACCCGTGGCTGCCGCCGCTGCGTATAAGGACACGGCTTGAGCGTAGTCCTGCGGCACACCTTGTCCCAGCGTGTACAACACGCCCAGATCATATTCCGCGTCGACGATGCCTTGAGCCGCAGCGCGCCGGTACAAGGCTGCGGCGGCCGCGTAGTCCCGGGGCACCCCATTCCCAAAGTAATAGGCGTCGGCCAGATTAAACTGGGCGGGGCCGATGCCCTGATCAGCCGCCTTTTTGCCCCAAAACACGGCCTTTGTGGGATCTTTTGCCACGCCGCGTCCGGCGATATAACAGTCTGCAAGCTGATACTCTGCTTCCGCATTTCCTTGTTCCGCCGATTTGCGGAACCAGGATGCGGCAACGGGGTAACTCCCCTTATATCTGTAGTAACGGCCGAGCTGATGCTGGGCTTCCGCATCACCTTTCTCTGCCGCGGTCTCATAAGCAGCAAGCGCATGCGGATCCGGCGGCACGTAAGGTTGCGTCGCGGCCGCAGGAGCGACCTGGGCGGGCACGGCGCCTAAAGCCTGTTGAGAGCTACTGGATGAGCGCGGCGGCATGACACAGCCGGTCAACAGTAACGGAGCGGTCAAGCCAGCCAGGTAGATCATCAACCGATGGGGTCGAAAACTTATTGCCAGCCCAGGAGCCCCGTTAAACTGACTGACTTTCTGATGCAGCATATTTTAAACCTTCTTTGGCAATTCAAAAACGGGCGCATGGCAGGTCTTCACCGGAGGTCGCTCTCGTCGCTCCCTCGCCCATTCTCCGCCTTACCCCGTTGTTATTCAACGTTACCTGCTTTCTTGCCAGCCGGCTTGTATCCGTTTAGCTACATCCGGACGCCGATTTCGCTGTTCGGGGCCATAAGTCTTTGTCCCTGATCACGGCTTTTTCGGACGGCTGCTGCAGACTGAACCTGGGCGAAAGCATCTGCATAACTTCCACCAACTCGGACAATGAATTGTCATGATTGACTCAAAAACGGTAGGGGCAGCCGTCACGGTGACACCGCCCGCTTTGAACGATTTCTGCTGTTCATTCATGGCCGTGCTGCGGCCGTTCGGGATCAATGCCTTTGCCTTCGGCCAGGCACCCACCTCGGGTGGGCTCGGCGCGTTATCTATAGTGTGTTGGCCAAAATGGATCGAGTATTATGCGATCAATGGTTTTGCTCATTACGATAGCGCGATCGATGAAATGCAGTCTTCGCCGGAGCCATTTACTTGGACTGAACTGAAGCGCCGGCGGCCGGACAAAGGCGCCCGCGTTTTTGACGCCTGTCGCAGATTAGGATGGGCAGACGGCTTTCTCGTTCCAGTTGATATGCCAGGAACGCAGCGGGGGTTCGTAAGCCTCGCGGCACCCGCCTCTTTAAGGCGCTTGGACAGCGACCGGCGGACCGAAATCACTCACCTCTCGAGGGCGGCGTATTCCCAAGCTCAGGCGCTCGGCGTTGACCCGCAACCATTGGCCCCAAGGCTGCCTCCAAGAGAGCTCCAGGCGCTAAGCCTCGTGGCCGATGGACGAAATGACAGTGACATTGCCGCGATTATGGCAATATCACCCTCAACCGCCCATGCTCATGTCGAGCGAGCCAAGCGACGGTTGGGAGCCAATACGCGGGCTCAAGCAGTCGCGCTCGCACTGAGAGCAAAAATCCTCTGAAAGCCCTCTGAGTGTCGATTTCCACCAAGAGGGCCTGGCGCACATTCTGTGCTAATTGATGGTTTGAAGCGGAAGCATACTGGCGCGTAGGAGCGTGATGCCTGCGCGGCCATACATGGCGCGCTTCATTGTTTTCAGTCGGCTGATCTGACCCTCGGTCTGCCCGTTGCTCCACGGCTCGATAACCGCATTGCGAACTGCGTCGAGATCGCCTTGCAACGTTCTTGCAAAGCGCTGCAAGGCGTAGATACCGGAGTGTTATGCTTCATCCAACCAGGGATCCAGCTTGCTGCCATCCCGACCTCGGAGGATGCCTCGGATGCGCATCGCAAATGCCCGCATCACGGAGAAGTCGGTGGACGATGCCTTCAGCGCATCGACAGCGACTGCCTGGCGTGCCCTCTGTCTTCCGCCGCCACGACGAGACGAACTGTGAAAGGTGCTTGTAGCAGCCTGTAAAGCCGAGGCGCTGGATTTCGGTGAAGAGGCAACGGACTACAGTGCATCCTTCGGCCCACCGGCGGGACAGGTGGCCTTGGTAGTATGCTGGCGATCTTGGAGTCGGAGCCATGGCGTTGCGTTCAGGCAGCGCTTGCAGGCGTATCCACTTGTCGATGCGCTTGCGGCTGAGACCGAGTTCCTTGGTGATCGCCGTGGCCGTTTTGCCGGCATCATACAGCAGCCGGACCTGTTCGAAGCCGACCTGCCGGAGGCGATGCAAGCGCGCCCTCGTGTCCTCGTCTTCGATGGCGGCCGAGCCTTGCGCGCAGCGGGCGTTCCAGGCGGCCGAGTTGCTTCTCGATCATCTCGCGCAGGTTCTGGGCCATGCCGCAGAACCGTGTCACCACTGACGGCCATACCAAAGCATGCGAGCAATCGCCCGGAAGGACGCCCACCCGCATTGTGACCCAACAGGCGCACGATCTCGCTCACTCTCGATGTACGGCGCGCCGTAGGACCGGTGACTTCGGGCATCGAGCCCGCGAACGTCCGCCGAGAGCACACCGGTTCAGGCACTTGAGCCTGGTCACCGTCAGCTTGATCGTCACCGGTGATCCTTGGACAGGTAGATCCTGCAGTGACCGGCGGTAGGAACCATGGGGGCATTCGAGGCAATTCCGCACGATGGACAGGGGCCGCCCCCCGGCCCTGTGGATGCTATCATCCAACCCGCGTTGGTGCGGATAACCTCCTGGACGTCAAGACCAGCCAGCGGTGTCATAACCAGGGATTTGCTCATACAGGACACTATCCCGCTCAATCCAAGCCAAGAACCACAAGCAGGTCATGCGTCACAAAATGTGCGCCAGACCCGGGAATCACTTGTCTTGGCGCCCGCCGATGCCCCGCGCCGCGACAATATTCAGAAGGTCGTCGATGAAGTGCAGTAGGGAGGGCGTCGCGCGAGAAGGCTGGGCGGCAGGCCGCTGTGACGTTACTGGCTTCCATTCGCAGACTCCATCCTTGGCTTCGGCTTATCTTCGCTGATGGTGGCGACGGTCGTAACAAGCGGCGTCACACCCTGCGGGATTTTGGATGTTGATGGTGCAGATTATCAAACGATCCGGCGCGCCCCAAGGTTTCGAAGTTCTCCCAAGGCGATGGGTTATTGAGCGACGTTTGCGAGGCTCGGAAGGTGTCGCAGCGTGCCGTTGCCGCGGGCCGAGTTCACGCTCGGCTCGTCCACATCACTTCGGCGGCCCTGATTGCGGAAAGTTCTGATCGGTAAGGCAGGTCTTCAGCCAGGACGGCTGATCGTCGGTCATGGAATCCATCGCCTCGGCATCCAGCTGAGGTAGCGAGTGCGGGAAGGCTTTGCCGTTTGCCGTTTCAGGATGGAGGTTCCAGCGGGCGCCGGCACCGGTGTCGTCGTCTCCGCAGTCATCATCTGCGCAGGTCGCGACGAGCTTCGGCTTCCCCTCGATGACATCCGCAACGCTACCGGAGGAATAGGTCCGGTACGTCGCCCAATCCAGCCCCTGACTGCAAATACGACTATTGTTCTGAAAATGATGCGTGGCGAAACATTGATATTCGCGACTGTTGTCGGAACTGTTGTCTGGGAAAAAATCGCAGGACGTGTCGAAACCTGCGAAAGTACCGCCTGTGAATTGCGCGGCGAACCGCCGCTGCCGCAAAGCCGTCTGGATCAGGACGGGTTGCGTCGGCGCGTCTTTCGACATTTGGGCGAGGACACTCGTGCGATCTTTAATCGCGTCCGATATGAGGCTATGCTGCACGGCTTTTGAGAAACCCTCGCCGGTTTGGCCATCAGTAGCGTTGTCTAGTTTACCGAAAGCTTCGTCCCGCGCGGCGATCCATCGTTTCTGACTGGCGACCAGCATGGCGTGGATCTCTGCATCCGGTGCTGCTGTGAGGATCGCGATATAGGCTCGGTTCATCGCCGCATCGGCGTGCAGGAGTGCCGGGCTGCCACAGATCATGTGTTCGATCGGGCTAACGGCACGAGCGCAGTTGATCGCGTGGGCAGAGGATGGGAGCGTTGCCGCTGTCATAGCGACGACTGCAAGCCAATAGACTCTCATGGCGCATTCCCTCGAATATAGTGAAGCCATATCGACCCCCTCCCCGCACGAGGCGCTGACCTTGTGTCGGTGTTGGTCACGACATCTGGCGCGCAGATGATAGTGATCTTGGGGCCGGGTCGATGTTTTACCTGCGCCCTCAGGGGTAAACTTCTGGAGCGTCGATGTCTCATCTTCATTGGCACGGAGGCGTAAGGCATCATTGCGACGGAACCACCAAAGGTTTGCCCGGAAGAATTGGCTCAGTACCTTGGGAGGCGTAGCCGTTTTGTTGCGAGCCGGTGAAGACTGCACCCTGGCAACTGAGAGTATAACGCTCCCAGTCATAGCTTGTGACTATCAGACGAAAGTTGATGTCGACAGCCCGGTTTACATGTCCGATTTCGGAATTGTAGGTGGCCCGTTCGCCCACGTCTCGAACAACCCCTTTCGTCGAAAGAATCGTTTGATGAGTTCCCCCATGTGGACTCCTCAAGGGTTTGGGCATGGCCATGGCCACCTGTCGTCGATATGTCGCCTCAACATAGTTCAGGCACCCGACGAAATTCGGGAAGGGGCCAGCCGTGATCGGTACGGATGGCAGCAAACCACTCGCAAATGCTGGGTCGGTTTGGAGCAACCCACAAATCACGGCCAAAAGCATCGACGAAATTCTCAATCGGCCTCCACGCGCTACTGCGTTCGAGAGATAGGCGCCACACACCTTGAGGTCGTGGTAGCAGCAGGCAAGTAAGGATCGCGTCACAATAAGCTCGTTTCCCAGCGCAGGAGGGTCTATCTGGTCGTCTTAACGTAGATGCCGTCGAGGATCACGCGACCGTCCTTGCACAGGACCATCGAATTAGTGCCGTGAACCACGATACGGCGGTGATGGCGAAGTCGAAGCGAGGTGGCGGCTTGGCTCTCAAGCTGGGAAGGTCTTCTTCGTCCGACCGGAGCATCCCCTTGAACGCCTGCCCCGAGACAGCTCCGTTTGCCTCGAACCTGCAGTCAGGGTGCGTCGCGGCGCCATCGGGGATGCCTTCAATATCGGCCGTGACCCGCCAACCTGGGCCTTGCGGCTCTACAACAAGTGAGCCTCCGCCATCATCGGTGTGTACTCCGTCCCCGGTCTGCTCCCTGACATAAACCCCTGCCAGGGAGGCGGTCTCTTTCTCATTATCTGGCAGCGCATCCGCCCATCGTCGCCGTGATTCGGCGATGCGGGCGACATAGACCCGCTTTAGGCAGGGCGAATCGGTGCATTTGCCGCGTACCGTCCGCAGCCAAGATATCTCGTCGTGGCCGACCGGGTCGATCGTCTGGTACGGGGGCTCGGCGTTATGGCTGAACGTCTCGTCCTCGATCGAGTCGAAGACCCGCTTCAACTCGGAATCGAGATCCGACAGGGCGGGATCGGCGCAGATGAGTCTTTCGATGTGGTTCGCTGCCTTTTGGCAATCGAACCCTGCGGCCCGGGCGGCGGCGGCGCTCAGGTCGGTCACCGCGAACACGACGAGAGCTAGAATTTTCAGAGGTAGTCGAGCTCTCATGGGCATCTGCAAACTGAAAGGAAATCGACCCTAAATAATAGGAGATTAGCTGCTGCCAACGGCTTGAAAGTGGAATAGCCAAAACGCAAGTCCATCTCTCTGGCCCACACTGCCCTGACGGATATAGCGGCATCGCATAGTCGTCCCGGGCCCTTACAGGCGCGACTCAATCGCCCTCAGGGCGGTGGGACGAGATGTCCATATGCCGCCAGAAGCGCGTCGACCAAGGTAGCATTGGAGCCTTCGACGCGAAGCGCTGCAGCCGGAATCGTCACGCTGTCCCCACAGGCACGCGACACATGGGGGAGATCGAATTCGACCACTAGGCCCGCCGTCTTCGCATCGAGCCACGCCATCATGCCCGGCGGTGCGCCATCAACGCCGGCCTCCGCCACCGTGTCGCGGCAGTCATCGTCGTATGCATCTTTCTTGGGGTCGCCAGTTCGCGGTCGATACGCGGTGAGGTACAGCGCATAGAGCGTCCGGCCGGACAGGGTAACCATCTTTGTACCGTCCGCACCCATGTCGAGGCTCAGCTTGCCAGTCAGGGACGGTGGCAGGAGCGTGCTCCAATCCACGGGTGAGCCAGTCTTGAGATCATAGACGATAGCCATCGTCGAGGAGTCGTCGTGCGCTCCGCCGCAGAACTCATTGTCGGAGATCGCGTAGCTAAGGAACCGCGGCCCCTGCATCGCGACGTCCACGCTCCGGTCCCAGGAATTGTGCTCACTGTCCGATGCCTTACACGCCGCGGCGGCCTTCAGGACGGTCGCATCGAGACGGTGCAGGGCTTCGTTGATCTTCCGTTCAGCGTTATTAGCCGGCTCGGCAATCAGTGGCATCGCCGCTATCCCGGACCTGAGGTCGGCCGCAGCCTCGAGTCGAACCGTGCGGTCTGCCGCGTGAGCCTGAAACGCGGCGGTCCCCAGCACTACTGCGGTCACGAGCCACAACTGGCGGTTCATCAGCGGCCTCATTCTCGTTCCTAAGCTTTTAGAGCCATCGATACTTCGATCCGAGCGGTTCAACCACAGCCAGATAGTTTTTGCTTGTCTCTATTTAGAGACATCCGGCGCCGTGAGACGCAGCGCAGCTGTGGTGATGAGATTGCCGCGCAACGCGGTGGTTAGCGTGGCGGCTCTGGCGTATGGGTGAGGGGCTTTTCGGGCGTTTGGGGCGGCGATGGGGTGCTGGGCGGGGTTTGTGCCGGTCGCAGTGGTGAATGACAGTGTAGTCTTGCCAACTCCGCATCATTAAGCAAAAACGATCTTACGATATCACGCGGCCACTGCATCATATCGATAAGAAGGATAAAACGAATGATCGATCTTTACACAAAGGGCACT
Organism: Acidisoma sp. PAMC 29798; assembly: GCF_030252425.1. GTDB lineage: Bacteria > Pseudomonadota > Alphaproteobacteria > Acetobacterales > Acetobacteraceae > Acidisoma > Acidisoma cladoniae. The sequence continues at coordinate 4,042,546 of NZ_CP126994.1, forward strand.
CTAACAGTTATTGCAGTGTGCTTGGTTGGTATTTTGCTGCGCGGAGCGATAGAATCTGCAAAAGCGGCGGGTCCCATTATGAAAGTTACGATATGTGCCCCCTCAGGGAATGAATGCCTGCCTTTATACGTTGATAGCTTTACTCAGCAGACCGGGATAAGAACTTTTACGCGTTAGCAAATGTCGGATTGCACGCCGCCCCTGCGCTTGGTCGCCTCTTTACAGGCCTGCACCGTGCTGCCTTCGGCCATGCTGAAGCGACTGTCCGCCTTTCATCGGCAAAACCAACTCGACCCCGCCCTGCAGAAGTTGGGGCGGGTCGCGCGCACAACGTTCATGCTGGACTGGCTTGAGTCGCCCGACCTACGCCTGGCGTTGCCAGACCGGCCTGAACAAGAGCGAGCAGCGCCACGTGCTGGCCCACGTCAGCTGCACGTTCATCCAGGGCCGCATCGCCGATCGCGGCCACGAAGCACAGTAGTTCCGCGCCTCCGGTTTGAACCTGGTGATCGCCGCGATCGTTCACTGGAACTCGACCTATCTGGCCGATGCCGTCCAGCACCTGCGCGACCAGGGCAAACCCGTGCCCGACGAGCTTCTCGTCCATACGCCGACGCTCACCTGGGAGCACATCAGCTTCTCCGGCGATTTCCTTTGGGATCGTGCTGCCGCGACCGAAGATCGCCGCCGGCCGCTTAATCTCGGCAGAAACAGGACCGCCGTATGATCAATATTCCGGACCCGTTCCCCCTTAACGTTGTTTACCTGACAACCGACGCTATGCCCTCAACTAGAGCCGAAAGCCGATGTGTTCCGGGTAGGAAGTGACTTTCTGAATGTCGAAGCTGATGACGTGGCCCGTCACGATCAGGCCGGCACTCTGCTGCAACTGATGGTCCGTGATTGGGGCATTGCGGCAAACGTCGAAGTCTTCGTCAGCTTAGTTAGTAAGAGCATTGCTAATACACACATATCTTATGAGAGGCTCCTTGTAGCCAACAAGCCGGGTCACGACTGCTCCGCGTATAGGAACCCAGTGGAACCATCCTTGCGCCATTGTCATAATCAACGTCGATTTTTGTGAGGGACAATTTAATCGCATAGTAAGCTAACCCGCCTACATCGATGGCAAAGCTACCATTCCCATTGCGGGGATAGAACGTACATGCCTTCGGAGCGTCAGTATCTACGGCACATTTGGCGGCGCGACCTCGGCTAATAGTTCCGCCATCAAAATCCTTTGACGATGTCGTTGGTTTACCGATGGAGAGCAAGTTTCCATGGCTATCTTTCACTTGAGCGACGGCTCCCGAAGAAATTAACGCGAGGGAGAAGATAACGGTACGAAGAAGGCGCATCAAAACCTCGCAATTAATGGGCAGACGATCGTTGCCAAAAGGCACGCGGAGCCCTCTTCAGCTACTAGCATCGGTCGACCCACATCGACCGCGCCTATAAGCTTGCGGTTTACGCCGCTTTTGCTTGGACAATCCGCCGTCCGACGTCGATCGCGTCCTGACGGGTTATTTTGTCCTAAACGGAACTGACCGCCGTTGTCGTCACTGACTGGCCAATGGCGCCACGGCGACAATTGAATTTGCAGCAATCGATCCCCTCCCAGCACGCACTGACGTCGATAACGCTCCCCTCCACCAGTTGCTTTTCCGGCCCACGCTCGTGCGTCTCGAGATGCTCGACAAGGGTGGCGGCAAATCCGGCACGGCGTCGGCCCCTGACGAGTCCCATCCGCAGCAGTGCGCAATCACGGAGGCGACGAAATCAGATCTTATTGTCCATTTTGCTCGTTCACCTGCTGCTGCTGCTCGCGCTGTTGCTCTTGCTGTTGTTGGTATATTTCGATCGGCATCCCGCCTGGGGTGTGATCCATGGTGTTCGGATCGTAGCCGGGGGCGCCAGTCGGTGTGCTGCCCTGGGCACTGGACGTCACCGGATGAGGATTGATAACACTATTCAACAGATTCACTCCAGTCGAGCCCATCAATATCGAACTAGCGGTTGAATTACCTTTGCCACAGGCGGCAAGTCCTGCCGTAAGCGCGATCATAATCGCTGATAAGGAAATCCACCTCTTGATAATTCTTGTTTTTGCACAAGAGAACATTGCTTATTCCAAATAGATTGATGATGCAATCATCGTGTTAAAATCACAGATGGTTTGAGTAACATTGCTCACGAAATGGAGTCAAGTTGGTCTCATAGCATCTCAAACCAAGAGACATACTTGGATGATAAGCTGAAGAGAGGTAGCTGACTTTGTCGGAGCCGTTTCGTTGTCTGTAAGTGAAAGCCTGGTCAGGGGCGGCTTAGCCGTTGAAAATTTGCTAGGCAACTAAAGTACGCCCCCGGGCATGGACAGAATTAAGACTATGGAGGAGCAAAGCGGAGGGCCGACATCCCCCGCCGTCATGGGTGTGTCGTTGCCCCCGAATTACCGTACACGATCAGGTTGCTACGGTGGCACGGATGAACTTTGTAGGCGAGCGATAGCGAAGACCTTCTGAGGATGGATGGTATTTAATGGTCGAACCGGACGGGAAGTTCCCTCATCAGGGATTTGTTTCGAAGTCGTCCACGCGGCGCGACTGGCGCGCTGCGCATTGAACCGACTTTTGGTCTCTCGCAACTCGCCCAGTCATGAGTCATACTGTAAGCTGAGGCAATGCGCTTCTTGATGCCTATATATGTCTATAAGCAGCAAGGCGCGAATCGATTTAAACTGACGTCGAAATTGATCGTGCAATCGGAGGTTCTGTGTCCCCTAAACAACCCAAGAACGTTTTACTGACGTTTTTCACCTTGCTAACTTTTTTTAGTATGAGTCACGCATGGGCCAATGATTTATTTAACGGCAAGTGGATCTATGAGCAGACCTGTGGCCCGCAGCAAGTTGCTTCAGTTCGATTGTCTCAAAAAGGAAGTGATGTTACGGGGGAGTGGAGCGATGGAAGTACCCGTGGATCGGGTGTTTACGGGCAGCTCAAAGGCAAGTTGAAAAACAATAGATTGTTCGTGCGTTATTGTGGCGGCGATGAAAGTGCTGGCTATGGAATCTGCCCAAAATACGCAGCCGAAGTCAGCGACTATTTTGTTCGTCAAGGGAAAGACTTAGTTTGGTATAAAAAGACCAATAAAAAGCTCGGTCTTGAATACGAGAGATATCTGGTGCTATACTCAACAATTAACGACAATTCTACAATTGTAGACAGTCATTGCGCGGACAATTAATAATGTCACCAGCATTGAACGAATTGGCAAACATCGGATCAGGCCTTTTGAGAGCTTTTAAACATTGATTTTTTAGATCGAATATTTGTACTTAGATCGAAAACCCTTGCCCTGGGCTAGATACCTAGCCTCATAACTTATAAAGGTGACTTTGATGAGACGGTATGTGTTTGTCGTTATCCCTTCATTTTTTTTATTGGCTGGCGGAATCGCCGCAGCTGGCACGCTGTCGCCGGAAAATCCTGATCAGGCCAAGCTGCAGCAGATGGTTACCAATCTAGGCTATGATACGACACTGTCCCCAAGCGGCAAATCTATTCAGTTTAAATTGCAGCAAGGCAATTATGTGTATCCGACCGGACTTCAAATCAATCCGAGCCATACGCTGGCGTATGCTTATGCGGATCTTATAACTTATGATTCGGCTCAGTTGGCGAAGCTGAATCTGACCAAACTGCTCGAGGAAAACAACTCTGCGGACTTCTATTTTTCAATGGAAAAGAAACCAGATGGCAAGGGTGAGGAACTCTATGCAAATGCCGTCATCCCGATGAGTGGCATCTCTCCACAGATATTGCGTAACCTGTTTCAAAACATGACCGACAGTCTCGCCGAAAGCGCGCAGGTGTGGGATTCCAGTCTCTGGAAATAGCCGCTCCAGGTCGTTAGGTATCCATTTAATAACGCCGATTTATTGCTCAGTGCCGTTTGCCGGCCAACTTACCCGTGGGTCGGTGATCGGCGGCCAAGCCGGCCTGACGGCGACGCTCAAGGGGTGGACCCTGCCGTCACCCCAAGCCTCTCACGGGGCAAGCCGCCAGCCCGCGGCGGCCCCGGATATGGATCCGGTCGCGATCCCGGCCGGCAGGATAAGCAGAAACAGCGCGTAACCAGTACCCCCTTCGTCGGGGCTCAAGGGGAAGAAGTGGAAATACGCCAGGCCCAGGCCGAATGCGGCGGCGCCGAACAAAACGCCGCCACACGCCATTCCAAGCCCGCTCCAGCACAAACGTGCCATAAAGCCCCGTTGCGGGACGTCGCGCCAACCCATCGCGGCCCCGAAGAGAACACCGGCCGGAAGGCCGGTCAGCAGGAAAACTCGGAGCACCGCGTCGCCGAAACCATCGATCGGACCAATCGACAAGATGGATGCATAACCAAGACGCAGACCAACGGCGCAGACGCCACCCACCAACGCGCCGCTCAGTATCCCGAGGACGGTGCGGCTGCGACGTCGGCGCGGCCTTCGTCGTTCGATACCATTATAATTCGACGTCATTTACACACTCTACCATAGCGGTCGGGCACCGGTGAAATCCGTGAGGGTCAAGGTCAACACGGGTGATCGCGGCGGTCGGGCTGAAAAGGCGATAGCCGTGAAATGATAGCCGGCCGCCACCAGAACTTTAGACAACGGAATAAGGCCATGACAGCGATGGCAAAGCGAGCACAATTTCCTAGTCCCGTGGCACGCTAGGCGCGAACCTATCAGAAGACGGTAAGCTCATCTCTGTTCGGTCATGCGGCCGCCTTTCTCCGCCTTGTCGAATCTGGCGAACCATATCGCTCCGGTGAGTCCCCAGCCCGCTCGCATTCGCACGCTTCGAATTGGCAGCTGGAACGCTGGTGCGCGTTCTAACTGAGTGGCGCATCCCGGACGAGGGCGCGATACATATCGTCAAGCCATCGATCGCCGGCCTGCCCAACAAGACGCAGGCGTTCTCCGATTGGCTGGCCGCGCGCTTCCAGCCAGATCCGCCCTGGCTGTCCACGATGGCCAAGTAACACACGCAACTAGAGGTACTATGACCGGCAAATGCTTCCACATCCTTCCGATTGTTCCGTCCGTCTCCGCGCCGGTATCGTCGAGTTTCCGGTGCATCACTTGCGGGGCGGCACTTCGACAGGGCTCGTCATCTGGGATCGGATCGCCCCGGCCGACCCGGAGCTACGCGATGTGGGATATGGCATCGCGCGGGTGGTCGCACATCAGTGTCGTCGAACCAGGTCGCCTTGCCTTCCTGTCCGGCCAAGTCGCAGTGACGCCGGACCATGAGGACGTGCCCAACGACATCGCTGGCCAAGCAAAGCTTGCAACGGCCAGCCTCGCCGCCGCACTCCACGACCTAGAGGCGACCGCGCAAGACATTGTCATGCTGCGTGTCTACGTCGTGAATGCGACCAGCGAAGCCTTCGGTCAGGCCGTCACACCTTTGCGAGAACTGCTCGGGGACGCGATGCCCAGCATCACGACGATCGGCGTCCAGGCACTATACAAGCCGGAAATCAAGGTCGAGATCGAAATGCTGGTTCGCCTCTCCTGAGGAGGTGAATACAGGCCTTAGCCATCGACCGACCGGCGCATACTTTGGCTTTGCAGATAAATCAGAATACTTAGCAGTTGGGACTTTCATGTCCACGACTACAAATCTTATGCTTACAAACAAGGCGACGCTGCGATTTACCGCCGGCTACGCTGCTTTGACGTCGATCAACTTTTCGATTGTTGCCAGTGCCCCAACGCCGCTTTATCGGCTGTACCAAGAAACACTCGGTCTGACGCCGCTGGAGATTACGCTGATCTTCGCGATCTATTCGCTTACCATGGTCGCGACATTCCTGGCGGTCGCGCAATTATCGGATTTCGTCGGCCGCAAGCCAATGATCCTCGCCGCGCTCGTGCTCAATGCGTTGGCGCTTGTTCTCTTCATCGAAGCGAACACGAGCACGGTGCTGATGGTGGCGCGAGCCGTCCAGGGCGTTTCGACCGGAGTTGTCCCCTGCGCGCGCCTGCGCCTCCATGCGCTTGCTGGCCATATTCCAATGGGCCGCGTTCTCGATCTGAACGAAGGCAAGATTGCTACGCAGGTCATCCCACAGGTCGACAAATTCGGGCGGTATCTGGTCCTCGCTCTTGTGGTGCTGAACTGCGATTACCATCGGGCCGGAACGCCGGCGGGCGGGTGCGTGAGGTTGTCCCGCAAGGTCTGCCAGATCAGCCAGTCGAAACAGATCGGCAGGCCGTCCGCCCTTCGCTTAGGCTCGGCATCCACCGGCACGACGAAGTTGGCGCCGCGGCGCACCAACGCCTTCACCAGCTCAGCGACCGATTCGCGCGCTAGGCGGACATCGTCTCCGGCAGCGACTGCCACGTCCTCGACGACGCTGCCGGAAATATGGATCCGGCGACCGTGGAGCGGCGATCGCGCCATCAGTGATCCTCCAGGATCGGCGAAGCCTTGAGCGCACTTGCCACCCCGTAGAGGTGTTCGAATCGTAGGGCGCTATCGGGGTAGCCGGCTTCTTCTACGAGCGCCATCGAGCACGCATGATTGCCCCGCGGCAATTGAACTACTCGGCCGGCGGCACGCTGGCACGCGCCGAACCGGCCTGCAGCAACTGCTAGAGCGCGCCCGAACGCCGTCTTGGCGCGTCTGGGTGTCAATCGGCGTGCAAAAGGGGCTCTGACTCACTTTTGATGGAATTGAGGTGCTGTCTGGCTCGGATCATCGAGGGAGTTCGCTGCCGTGCCCCAAACTTTTCGCGCCACGGCTCTCGTTCCGCGCGGTTTCGTCGTCGATGAGGTCACGAGCGATGGCGCTAGCGCGCTGATCACCGTGCGCTCCATTCAAACCGCGAGCGTCTGTCCCGGGTGTCGGGGCAAGGTCAGTCTTCATAAGACCATCCTAGCTTAGACCAACGCCTGAGGCGTATTGTTGTGACAATACCCGCAGCTATGCCAGAGACCATCAGCTAAGCGCGGTCAGCTAACTATTCCCGCTCTTGCATTTCGATTGAGCCATTTCAACAACATTGATTTGGGAGCAGGTCCCGAGAAGCGGAGGTCATTTCTGTCACCTACCGCTAGTATCATCTGCGATTGAAGCTTTCGCATTAAAACGATGCATTGACCGTGCCTCGGCACGGGCAGTGTTTAATAAACCAAAGCAAGACATTGTTGGCCGTTCGTGGGAGAGTACCTTTAGTATTGAGCTCGAAATCGGACGAATGGCATGAGCGGCGCGGGCGATACGGCAAGCATGGCGATGGCGGCGCTTCCCGTGTTCCGACAGAATCAGATTCTCACGATTCTGAAGGAGCGTGGCCAGGCGACAGTGATCGAGCTAGTCGAGCATTTTCGCGTCTCGCGTGACACCATCCGCCGCGATCTCGATCTCCTGGAGCAGCGCGGTCTGCTCATTCGTACCCATGGCGGCGCGGTCCATAACGACCAACTCGTCCGCGTCGACAGCACATTAATCCGCCGCATGGATGAGCATGTGGACGCGAAACGGCGGATCGGCGAAGCTGCCGCGCAGCTCATCACCGACGGCGAAACCCTCATTCTGAACGGCGGCTCCACCACCTGCGCCGTCGCGGCTGCGCTCGGCGAGCGGCGCAACCTCACCGTCATCACCAACAATCTACGGCTGCCGCCGGCAACGCCAGAGGCTGCGGTGCGGTCGATCCATATTCTCGGCGGCACCTATTGGGATGTGTCCCAGGTCACCATTGGGACCGTGGGCTTCGCCTCGGTCGCCGGCATCTCGGCCGACACCGCCGTCGTCGGCGTCACGGCCATATCCGCCGCCGGGCTTTCGATGGGGCGGCTGGAGGAAGCGACAGAAACCTCGAGCATGATCGATATCGCACGTCGCACCATCGTCGTCGCCGATCACAGCAAATTCAACCGCACCGCCTTCGCGCGGGTTGGGGCCTTCGACCGCATCGATATCCTCGTGACGGATGCACCGCCGCCGGATGCGATGCGGCAAGTCCTAGACGCCGCCGGTGTCGCCCTCGTCGTGTGCGGCGGCTGAGGCCGAAAAGACTAGGCTGGCGGCCCCCATCAAGCCGGCCTGGCCGCCCAGCGCCGCCACCACCAGCGGCACGTCCCGGTAGGGTGGCATGGCGCGCGCCGCGATCGTCTCTGCAATGACGGGGCGCATCAGGTCGAGGCCATTGGCGATGCCGCCACCCAGGATCAGCCGCTCCGGCGAATAAAGATGCAGGAGGTTGACGAAGCCGATGCCAAGCCACCGCGCCTCTTCCGCCACCAGCGCGCGCGCCTGCGCGTCCCCCATCCGGGCCGCCTCAATGACATGACGACCGCTGACCGCGCCATTCGCCGAAAGCGCCCGCAGGATTGACCCGTCACCGGCGCGGGTCATGCACGTGCCGCGACGGCCGAGGGCACTGCCCGAAGCGAGCGCTTCCCAGCAGCCGATGGTGCCGCAGAAGCAGGGCTCACCCTCCTGCGCGATCGTCATATGGCCGATCTCCGCCGCAAGCCCCTGGCGTCCATGCAGAATGCGACCATCGGCGATGACGCCGCCCCCAATGCCCGTGCTGACGGTGACGAACACGATGGACCGCGCGCCGCGCCCAGCGCCGAAACGCCATTCGCCGATTGCGGCGGCATTCGCGTCATTCTCCAGATGCACCGGCAATCCGAATTGCGCGGACAGCAGAGCGCCGATTGGCACATTCCGCCATCCCGTCAGCGTCGGCGCCGCGATCACGATCCCCGCGACGGGATCGAGCGGTCCAGGCGCGCCCACGCCAAGCCCAATCACCGCCGCATCCGGCGCTTGGTCGCGCACGTCGCGCGTCAGCATGGCGATTTGCGCCATCACCGAGGCTGGGCCGCCTTTGGCATCGGTCGGCATGGTGGCACAGGCCAGGATATCGCCGGCACGGTCGATCAGCGCAGCGCGCAGCTCGGTGCCGCCGAGATCGATGGCGAAGGCCGCCTCGCGCATCAACCGACCGTCAGGCCATGCAGCCAGGTCATGCGGGCGGTAAGGTCAGGGTCGCCGAAGGCGAGCGAGCCGAGCACCACGGTATCGGCGCCGGCGGCCCGCAGGCGCGGCACCGTCTCATGGCGGATGCCGCCATCGGCCGCCAGATGGATGGCGCTCTCGCGGCCATGGGCGTGGATGATCGCCCGTGCCTCCACCAGTCGTGGGCAGGCAAGTTCCGACAGTACCTGGCCCTTCACGCCGATCGCCGTGCCGAGCAGCGTGACGAAGCTGACTGTGTCGATGAAACTGTCGATCTCCACGACCGGTGTTTCCAGTCGCAGCACCACGCCCGCGGCACAGCCGGCATCCTTGATGATCGTGATGGCCTCATGGGCGGCGGCGCCGTTCTCGGCATGGACGGTGATGAGATCGGCGCCGACATCGGCGAACTGGTGCGCCTGATCGACGACGATATCGCCTTCCACCATCAGATGCACATGCAAGGGCCGCTGCGTCAGGGTGCGGATACGCGCAACCTGATCGGGGAAGAACAGGAAACTTGGCGCGAAACGCCCATCGGCGACGTCGATGTGAAACACGTCGGCATGCGCCTCGGCGCGTTTCAGGTCGGCCGCCATATGCGCGAGGTCCGCAGACCAGAGCGAGAATTCGCCAAGAAGGCGGTCACGCGGAAGAGTGTCGATGCTTCTATCGGCCATGGTCAGCCACCTCCGGTTTTGATGTCGAGCGTCTCGAAAAACTGCGTTACCGCGCTCCTCACCTCGGCGAAATGGCGGGAGGGCGCGCGCGCCTTGGCCGCAACTTCGATGAAGGCGCCACGCATCACCGTCGCGAGCGTCCTGGCATAGGACAAGGGATGAACCTCATCCTCCGCGCAGCCGATGGCGACTGTCCGGACGCCGATGGCGGCCGCGCGCTCCGCGCTCACGCCGGGCCCGTCCGCCGCGATATCGGCAAGAAGATGGGCGGTCAACGCGCGATCCGGATGATCGAAAAAGCCGAGCAAGGAGGCCAGGTTGTCGGGCGCATGCTCGGCCAGATGGCGCGCCGTCGCCGAACACCCGAAGACGGCGCGTGCTTCCTCGGGCGGATGGTCACGCAGCGCGGCGGCGACCTCCGCGTAAGGCCGCATCGTCTGTGGCGCGGGCTCGAACAGCCAAGCCGGCCGCACCAGAGCCAGACCGGCGACGCGGTCGGGATGATGCGCCGCGATGCGCAGGGCGATCGCCGCCCCCATCGAAATGCCGCCGATGACAAAGCGATCGATCCCCACCGCATCGATCGCGGCAAGTACATCCTCCGCGAAGACCTTGATGGAGAAGGGTCGCACGTCGCCCGCCGAGGAGCCGCCATGTCCGCGACATTCCACCGTCAGGATGCGCGCCTCCATCTCGGGCGGCAGGTTCCGTGCGACCTGCCCTTGATCACCGCCGAGACCGTGCTGGAAAACGATGGGAAACCCCCTGCCCTTGTCGAAGACCTGCAGGACTGCCTCGCCGCGCACCAGCCACGTCATGTCGCGGCAGCCCGAAGGTATCGTGCCACGGACGGCGCTTCCTCGGCACTCAACCCATGGGTCACCAGCGGTCCATCGAATCCCACGCCGCGCAGCCGTGCGACGAAATCGGCGAAGTCGACGATGCCGTGACCGACCGGGACGAGGCGACCATCCGCAGCGCGATCCTTGGCATGGGCCATGGCGATCCGAGCGCCCAGCCTCTCCACCGCGTCGCGCACCAGGGCAGCCGCCGCCTCTGCCGTGGCGGTCTCGAACAGATTGGCGGGATCGAGCACGACGCGCAGGCGTGGCGAGGCCATGTCATCGATCAGCCGCCGTGCATCCAGGGCCGATGTCACCACATTTGACGGCTCCGGCTCAATACCCAGATCGACGCCGAAGCGCTCGGCAAGTGCCAGCGCCTTCGCCATCTCCGTCACCAGATCATGCCAGGCAGACGGGTCCGCGTTGTTTTGGTGATGCCGCCACTGATCCTCCGCGTCACGCGTGCCGGTGCATAGCGTCACGAGCGGAATGCCGAGATGCGACGCCGCGGCGATGACGACGCCGAGTTGCCGGAGGCCACGCGCGCGGACAGCCTCATCCGGATGGATCATGTTGTAGGTGCCGGAGAGCGCAACGAGGGAAACGCCACTCGCCTTGGTCGCCGCTCGGATTTTCCGCAGCACCTTTTCCGACACGGCATCCGGCATCGACGCCAGCCCCGCGCAGCTCAGATTGAACTGTGACACCGCATAGCCGGCCTCGCGCACAGCCATGAGAATGGCCTCGACGCTCGTGCCCGAAAAGGTCTTTGCGAAAATCCCGATCTGCATCACACGACGCCAGTTACATCGGCGAGCCGGACGCTATCGCCACTGCGCACGGACTGCGCGATTGCCGCCATTGCGCGGATCGAGGCCAGCCCATCCTCGACATCGGCACCGCGCATCGGCGCGCCATCCAGCACCGCCTCCGCGAAACCTTCAAGCTGCCGACGGAAGAAATGCCCATCCGCGCCTAACGGTCGGCGATAGGCCGCGTCTTTTTCCGAAAAGATCTCGACGTCGCTGGACCGATAGAACCAGGGATTGTAGGTCTTGGCGAGAATGCTGCCGTGTTCGCCGTAAAGCTGAAAGCCCTCGTGCCAGTCCATCCGCACCGCGACGGTGAGGTCGAGATGACCCAGCGTGCCATTCGCGAAACTCGTTTCCACAAACCAGCAATACGCACCGAACCGCGTCGAAAGCCGCGCACGCACCTCGGTGATCTCTCCGCACAGGAAACGCGCGGTGTCGACCAAATGGCTGCCATGGGCGAGCATGAAATATTGCGCAAGATCGGCCTTGGGATTGCCACTCGGCTTACGGGCCAGCTTACTCGTCACCGGGAGCGGCTGGACGGCATCGGTATTGGTATAGCGATGCGTGGAATCGCAATACCATGCCTTCAGGGCTAACAACTCACCCATTTCGTCTCGCACGAAATCCCGGGCCGCTTCCAAGCCGGGGTCGAAGCGTTTCATATGACCGACTTGCAGACTGCGGCCAGACCGGTTGACCGCATCACGCAGCGCTTCGCCTTCGGCGACCGACGTGCCGATGGGCTTTTCGCACAGCACGTGCTTCCCCGCCTCCAGCGCGCGCATGGCCATCGGCACATGATAAGCGTCCGACACTGCGATGATCACGGCCTCAACGTCGGGATCCGCCAACATGGCATCGTAATCGGCGAAAGTCCTGGTCGGCTCATAAGTTGCGGCCATGCGGGCGAGCAGATCGGGGGCTGCATCGCAGATCGCATAAAGATCGGCGTTGCGGGCTTTCACGCAGGCGTCCAGATGCGCGAATTGCGCAATCGGACCGCAGCCGAGAATACCGACCCGAAGGCGGCGGGCGTCTTTCGTGATCATCGTTCCTCTCCGCCCATCAAAAGCCGTAGCGGCGCATCTGCTCGCGATTTTCGCGCACCGCGCGGGCGGGATCGGCGGCGGCGTGGTCCGACTCCTCCTCCAGCACCAGCCATCCGTTAAAGTGCGGCGCTGCGGTGACGATATCTATGACGGCGGCGGTATCGCAGACACCGGCACCGAGCATTGCCCATGTGCCTGTCGCGTCCACGTCTTTCAGATGCAAGTACCGGATACGGTCCTGATAGGTGCGCAGCGTGTCCAGGATATCGGGGTGGCCGCGCAGGATATGGCCGGTATCGGGCACCCAGCCGACAAGTGCGGGGTCGACCAGGGCAAATATCGTGTCGTAATCCTCGCGTGTCGCAAGCAGCGTGTCGTGGTGCGAACTCGGATGCAGGCCGATCTCCACGCCCGCCGCCCGGCCGCGTTCCCCGGCCGCATTGTAAAAGGCGGCGGCCACCCCGAACTTGCCCGCACGGGGACCTGGCGACATGATGGTCGCACTGCCGATTGAGACCAAGGCGTCGGGAAAGGCGCCGGCGAAGGCGATGGCGCGGTCCACAGCTGCCAGATCCTTCGCCATCATCGCAGGTTCCGTGAAGCCGCTCTTGCTGCCGATGGCGAAGGCCACCAGATCCAAGCCCTGCGCTTTGAGCGCGGAGGCGAAAGCGGCCGTCCGACCGGCGTAAGACCCGATCATCCTGTCGGTGATCTCGATGCCCGTATAGCCCGCCTCGGCGATCATCGCGAGCAATCTATCCGGCCCGTCCGTGTACCCGTCGCCGAGCATTTCCCAGGTGAAGGTCTGGCAGCCGACCTTGATCGTCTTTGGCATCGTGATCATTCCTTGAGGCCGCCCTGCGTCAAACCTTCGATAATATGGCGCTGGAAGATCAGCACGAGCGCGATCAGCGGTAGGGTGACGACGGAGGCAGCGGCGGCGATATCGCCCCATGGCACGTAATAAAGGCTGGTGAAATTGGCGATCCCGACCGGAACCGTCTGATGATTGATGTTTGACGTGAAGGCCAGCGCAAAGAGGAACTCGTTCCAGGCGGCGATGAAGGCAAGCAGCCCCGTGGTCACCAGGCTCGGCAGCGACACCGGCAGAATGATCCGCCACAGCAGGCCGAGCGTCGTCACCCCGTCCATCCGCGCCGCCTCATCCATCTCCCGCGGCAGCGTCTCGAAATATCCGAACAGCACCCACGTCACCAAGGGCAGGCCAAGCGCGATATAGGTGATGATGAGGGCGGTATAGGTATCCAGCAGACCGAGATTGGATGCCACGAGATAGAGCGGCCCGACGATGGCGATTTGCGGAAACATCGATACCGAAAGAATGACGAACAGGATGCCGAAGCGGCCCCTGACATTGAGGCGCGATAGAGAAAACGCAGCCATGGTACCAAGGATCAAGCACAGCGCTGTGGTCGCACCGGCCACGATAACGGAATTCAGCACGTAGTATTGCAGATGCCGCGACACGAAGGCGTTGATATAGTGTTGCAGCGTGAAGGGATGCGGAATGAAGGACGGCGACGAGTCCGTCAGCGCCTTGTCCTCCTGAAAGGAGGTCGAGAATTCCCAGACGAAGGGACCCGCCGACCACAGCAGAATGAACAAGGCCCCGGCATAGATCAGGATCCTGCGCGTCGCGTTCATCGGTTCATCCTCAGCGAACGCATCACGAAAATGCAGAAGCCGAGCGCGATTATCCCCTCGGTGATGAACATCGCCGTGGACAACGCCGAGCCGTAGCCGAACTGGAGCGTCGAGAACAGCACTTTGTAGCTGAGGGTCGATAGCGTCTCCGTGGAATCGGCGGGTCCACCGCCCGTCAGCACATAGACGAGATCGAAGACCCGGAATGCATCCAGGGCGCGAAACAAGCCGGCGATCAGCAGGGTCGGCCATAGCAGCGGCAGGCGGACATACCAGAAGATCTTCCAGGATGCCGCACCGTCCATCCGCGCCGCCTCGACCAGCGATACCGGCACGGTCTGCAAGCCCGCCAGCAACAGCAGCGCCATGAACGGCGTCGTCTTCCAGACATCCGCGACGATGATGGTGCCGAGGGCGGTATGGACGGAGCCATACCAATTGACATTGGCGGCCAGAATATGTGCGTGGACCAGGATGTAATTGATCAGGCCGTACTGGCCGTCGAACAGCCAGCCGAACATCTTCGACGTCACCACCGTGGGCATCGCCCAGGGCACGAGCATCGCTGCACGAATGATCGACCGCCCGATAAAGGCTTCGTACAACAGCAGCGCCATGCCCATGCCGATGACGGTTTCGAGGCCGGTCGAGACGAGGGTGAAGACCAGCGTATGCTTCCAGGCATTCCAGAATTGCCCGTCCGCGAGCAGAGTTCCGTAATTGGTGAACCAGACGAAGGTGCTTTGCTGCGTGATTAGGGAGGTATTCGTAAGGGAAAGCCAAATCCCGTTCAGGATCGGATAGAAAGACACGGCGCACAGTGCCACGATTGCCGGCAATAGCAGCAACCACGGAACCAGGGCGCCTTTCAGTGCGATCGGCACCCCGCGTGGCCGCGCCGCGGCCACGACAGGAAGAGCCTGAGACATCAGGACCCGACGATGCCGTCGATCCGCTTGGCAGCCTTGTCCAATTCCCCCTGGATATTGCCCGAGACGAGGGCCCCGGAAACGCCGGACTGCACCTCCAGCGTCACTTGTGCGTATTTCGGCGTGATCGGCCGCGCGGTCGCGCCGGTGAAGACGGTTTGCAGGCTGCTCATGAAGGGCTGGGCTGTGATGAGCTTGGGCTGCGTGTAGACACCTGGCCGCGTCGGTGCCAGGCCGAAGTTCAGGGCCAGGCGCAGTTGCGTGTCGGGGGACGACATCCAAGTCAGGAACTCGATCGCCGCGTCACGCTGCTTGCTGGCGGCGTTCACGCCGAGCTGGTAGCCGCCGAGGCAGCCGACGCTGGGTCCGCCGGGAAAATGCGGCAGCGGCGCCACGCCCACCTTGTCCACGACCTGGGACGCCTGCGGATCCTGCGCAATGCCGTAGACATAGGACCAGTTGCGCAGGAACATGCTCTGCCCGGCGGTGAAGGGCTGGCGGGACGGTTCTTCGTTCCAACTCAAGACGTCGGATGGGCTGATCTTGGTCTTGTTGATGGTGTCATACAGGAATTGAATCGCCGCGACCGACTTGGCGTCGTTAATGGTGCTGGTTTTGCCATCCGTGCTGAGGATCGAGCCGTCGTTCGAGCCGATGGCCTCCACCGCGTCGCAGACCAGAACCTCGGATTGTTTGCCCTGCCAGATATAGCCGAATTTGACCTGATTGGCCTTCTGCGCCGCTTGCGCGATATCGGTCAGCTCGGCCCAGGTCTCGGGCACCTTGCCGCCATGCTGCGCCAGCAGATCCTTGCGGTAATACAGCATGCCGGAATCGACGAACCACGGCAATGCAGTGAGTTTATCTTGATAGGTGCAAGCTTTGATGAGACCGCCAAAGTAATCGCTGCGTTTCGAAGCCGGGAGATACTGGTCGAGTGGCAGCGCCCAGCCGGCAGCGGCAAAACCGGCGATCCAAACCACGTCCTGCGCGAAGACATCCGGCGTGCCGCTGCGCCGCGCGAGCTGCTGCACCAGACCTTGATAGACTTCGGTCGAGGAACTCGCAGGCGGCAGATCGATGAAGGAGACCTGGATGCGGCCTTGGGACTGGTTGAAGCTATCGATGACGGTGCCGAAGGTCTCCTTGCCCGGGAAATGCGCGCTGGCGAAGCTGATTTGAACGCGGTCCTGGGCGCGGGCGCGGTTCGGCCTCAGGCCCAGGGCCGTGGCGCCCATCAGGCCACCGGCGCCGGCCAGGAAGCGGCGTCGATCGGTCGCAAATGTCTTGACGTCGGCATCTGACATATCCGCATCCCCCGTTGCAGCGCGATCGTGATCGCCGCGCTTTTTATTGACGGAACGATCTCCCAAACGACGTGCAGGGTCAAGCATAAAAACGCATATTGTCGCGCGCCGCCTCTTGAGGCTCCGCGGACTTTGGCGCATGAGCGATGCCAGCGCTGGTACAAAAAGAACGGGAGGGTCGGCTCATGTCCACACTCGGCATCGGGGTCATCGGCTGCGGCAATATCGCCATGACCTATCTGCGCAACGCCGCTCTGTTCGGGGGCGTGTCGCTGCGCGCCTGCGCAGACGTCATGCCAGAGATGGCCGCATTGCGCGCGCAGGAATACGGAATTCGCGCATTGTCGGTGGAGGCGCTTTTGGCGGCTGAGGATATCGATCTCGTCCTCAACCTGACCATTCCTTCGGCGCATTTCGACGTCACCATGGCGGCCTTGCGCGCGGGCAAGCACGTCTTTACGGAAAAGCCTCTGGCGACCTCGGCGGCGGCGGGCCGCAGGCTGGTCGAAGAAGCACAAAAGCGCAACCTGGCGCTGGGCTCGGCGCCCGATACTTTCCTGGGCGCGGCCGGCCGGCACGCCCGCCACCTCATCGATGGTGGCGCCATCGGGCGGGTCGTGACCGGCACCGCTTTCATGATGGGGCGTGGCATGGAGCATTGGCACCCCAACCCCGCCTTCTACTATCAGCCTGGCGGCGGACCGGTGTTGGATATGGGGCCGTATTACCTCACCATGCTCGTCAATCTGCTCGGTCCCGCCCACCGTGTCATGGCGATGACGACGAGCGGCGCGGCCGAACGCCTGATCACCGCGGAAGGCCCGCTGCACAACACGCGCTTCCCGGTCGGCACGCCGACCACGGCGCTGGCGCTGATCGCATTCGCGAATGGCGCCACCGTCACGTTCGGCGCCAGCTGGGATGTCTATCGCCACAGCAACGCATCCATCGAATTGCACGGAACCAAGGGTTCGCTGCGTCTGCCCGACCCCGATACCTTCGGCGGGGCGGTCTCGCTCAGCGACCACGGTGGCCCATGGCAGGACCAGTCGAGCGATGACTGGGCCTACGGCCAGATCAACTGGCCCTTCGCCGCGCCGGATCGCGCCAATTACCGTATGCTGGGCGTGGCCGATCTCGCCGCCTCCCTCCGCGCGGGCCGCGCCCCGCGCGCCTCCGGCGCACTCGCGCTGCATGTGCTCGAGATCATGGAGGCGATCCTCACGTCAGGGGAAACGGGCGCACCGGTCGCCATCACCGCCGACGCACGGCAGCCGCTCGTGCTTGCAGAGGATGAGGCCAAATCCTTCCTGACCTGACCGGTTCGTGCTCAGGAACTCGACCTTGTATGATCGTAACGACAGATCCTGCAACTCTTAGCGAGCGAAGTATGCCACCAACCACCAGAACGATGGTTCAAGGACTCACACGATTGTCGAATTTGCGCGATGCAGCGATTCGCCTGAATGCTGCAAAGCGACTTGGGCGCGGTGATGAACGCGCTCACTCTTCCCTGGAGCAATGGCCAGACAGAGGGCCAAATCAGCCGACTGAAGACCCTGAAGCGCTCCATGTATGGCCGCTCGGGAGTGGAATCGTTGCGAGCTCGGGTTCTTCCGTTCTGAATGCATTGCCTGCACCGAGAACTAGGCAGGACCTAGCCCGCGGTCTGACGATGCATGCGCAGTTAGGCGCGCCCCGCAAGACGCTCCTGAAAGACGCCGAAGAAGCGGCCGAGTTGGTGCTCCTGTCGCGGCGTGGAAATGCGACGCTTGAAGGTTGATGCTGGGTGGGGTGACAAGTATTCGATATACCGGAGAGACGGATGCGACATTCTCTCCGGAGGCTTATTGCGCGCCCCTGGTCAGAAGCTGCCTGGCACATCCGCTACCCGCGTCCCCGGTATCAGTCGATAGCGGTGACACGCGTTCGACCCATTCGGCAACCTCATCGCCCTCGCCATGACGGCAGGCAGCGATCAGCGCGGCGACAGAGTCCTGCCGTTTCGTCGAGATTGGGGGTCCGGTAGATGCCGTAATGGGTTTGCACCAGAGCCCCCACCACGACCTTTGAGGACTGCCCCGTACTCGACGTGATCTGCGTGCCCGGTGGACCAGGTCAGATCTCGCTTATGGACGACGAAGAAACACTTCAATTCCTGCGGCGTGTTGCGGCGGATTGTCACCTGATCACCTCCGTCTGCACAGGATCGCTTGTTCTGGGGGCGGCCGGTTTGCTCTTCGGATACCGCGCAACCTGCCACTGGTCCTCGATCGATCAACTCAGTTTGCTCGGCGCCGAGCCTGTTTCCGAGCGTGTCGTGCGTGACCGAAATCGGATCACCGGCGCTGGGGTGACCTCCGGCATCGATTTCGCGCTCACCGTTGTTGCGGATCTCCTCGGCAAGGACGCCGCACAGGAGATCCAACTTCAGATGGAATATGATCCTGAGCCACCCTATCAGACTGGATCGCCTCGAACGGCGCCTCCGGCTCTAGTTGCCGCCATACACGAAAAGATCGCCACCTTTATCGCGTGTCGTCGGGTCGCCACGGAGCGAGCTGCAGAGAGGCTGATGTCGCGTGAGTCCTAAAACTTGCAACAGCCAGTGTCGACCCAATCCTGTCGCCTAGGACGCCCGTGAACGGTTCGGAAAGCGGCCGTCGGCCGTCGCGTCATGGAGGCGGGTATGCGCCCCATCCGGTGTGGATTGGTTACTCCGACTAAGAGCTGCTTGTGTCGGTGATCGCGATGATAGTTTGAGGTGCCTTAGTTGGCGAGTTTCTCCACGATCATGCTGAGCAACTCCCGCATTCGGGCCAATCGCCTCAGATCACGATGGTAGCCGACGAAGGTGTCTCGCCCTGGGGGCGGCTCAGCGAGATCGAACGCGACTATATTCGGCGTCACGTCGCCCAGAGGGCGCGGCAGAACCGCAAAACCTGCGCCGCGAGAGCAGAGTTGCGCCTGCACTTCTCGATTGTTGCTACGGTGAACGACGGTCGCGTTCGGCAAGAGGCGTTTCAGCCAGACCGCGTCTGGCATCGCCGAAAAGTCGATGTTCATGGTGATCACCTGCGAACCGGCGCCGTCACCCAAACGCGGTTGATCGCTCCCCGCCAAACCATAAAGCCCGTATGGGATATGCATCAACCGGCGCGAAATGACTTCAGGCTCGTCGAAGGGCTTGATGCGGAAGACCATGTCCGCCTCTCGCCGCGGCAGGCTGTAAAGCCGCGCATCGGTCAACAATTCGACGCAGACGAGCGGATGCCGACGGCCAAACTCGGCCAGCACGGGCGCCAGCATGAAGGTGCCAAACCAATCCGAGGAGGAAAGCCGCAGCATTCCCTGCAACTGTGCCTCCTGGCCTGCCAACTGCCGCTGGAACGCCAGGACTTCCTCTTCGACGCGCTCAGCGTGGCCGAGCACGGAAGATCCTTCGCTGGTGAGCACAAAACCCTCTCTTGTGCGTTGAAACAGCGTCTGCCCAACGGCGGCTTCCAGCGCGCGTAGGCGCCGCCCCATCGTCGGCTGCAGGAGGCCCAATTCGCATAGGCTCGGACCGAAGACCGCATCGCACCTAGCCCGCCATAGCCCACCAGCTGGCCGCCACGCCACAGCGCGACCGAGCCGTCCGCTGCGTCCACGATCCCAAATGGTTCGGATGGTATCCCAGGGCGTTGCTCCGGTGGCTCGCCCTCACCGAAGACGGCAAAGCCCGGTGCGGTGCGGCCCAGGAAGGTACGAAACGCTATCACGGCGCTGCCCGCCATGCCATCCGGCCCCATGGCGAGAGGCAGTTTGACGCGGCGCGAGGGCGCGCCCTTGATCTCGTCCCAGAATGGCAACGCCGGCAAGGCAAAACGCAGCTGGGGGCGCTGCTGCCGCGAACCCAGCAAAGGCACGAACCAGCCTGATATGGACCGCTCCGCCATAAATCCGCTCCCCTCGCGGCGCAGGAGTGTGACTTGGCAGCCGCCGCCCCGCAGCTCGACTGGAACGAGCAGGCGGCCGCCCTCGGCCATCTGGTCGAAGAGTGCGTCGGGCACCTCCCAGCTGGCGGCAGTGATCATCACGCGGTTGGAGGGCGCGCCCTCGGCTGGCCATGGGCGCCATCGGCGGCGAATACGCACACGTTGCCAGTCCCGAGCCTGACAAGATCAGCCCGGCTTTGTGCGGCGAGTTCTGGGATGATCTCGATCCCCGTCACTTGGCCGTCATCGCCGACCAGACGCGCCATCACGGACGCGAGCCAGCCGGAGCCCGAGCCAATCTCCAGCACGCGATGCCCGGTTGCAGGTCGAGCATGGATAGAAGCCAGAGCACGTAGCTCGGTTGCGAGTTTGTGGAGGGCAGCTCTTTGCCGGCCGCATCGACGTGACTCATCACAGCGTCGCTGTAGACGTCGGGCAAAGCCAGCCACAACAACAAGCCGGGGCATCGGCGAACACGCAAGTTTATTTTGCGAAGACGATCCCGATGAGTCGTTTCAGGAGAGCTGATCCAACGTCAGTCCTCGTCACGACCCAAAAAAGGATAGGACCTGTTGACGAAAGACGGTAGCCAAATACGAATGGCGGCCAGTTGGAGAAAGCCGAGAAAAGACAGGGCAGTTTTGTCGTATCTGGTGGCAATGCGGCGTGACTGTTTGAGGCGGTTGAACATTCGTTCGATGCGGTTGCGATCACGATAGGCACGAAAGTCGCAGGCAATCGTCTCCTTTCGATTGGCCCTCGGCGGGATCACAGGGAGGATGCCCTTCATTAAAAGGCTGGTCCTGACGTTATCCCCGTCATAGCCCTTGTCGGCGAGCATCAACCTCGGATTCGAGACAGGCAATGCCACCAGCTCATCAACGGCCTGATCGTCGGATGCTTCTCCACCGGTCAGGACGAAGCCGAGATGGCGGCCCTGACCGTCCGCACGGGCGTGGATCTTGCTCGTAAAGCCGCCGCAGCTTCGACCAAAGCCCTCCTTATGAGTCCCCCTTTAGCGCCCGCTGCCTGAGAGTGGCCGCGGATCATGGTGCTGTCCATCATGTGCTGCCAGTTGTCGGTCAGTCCGAGTTCAACCAGCGTTTCGAGCAGCGCGTCCCAGACGCTCTGCGCCGCCCAACGTCTGAACCGCACGTAGACCGAGTTCCACTTTCCGTAGCGCTCGTGCATGTCGCGACAACCCGTTTGCACCCAGACCTCGGTTTCATCATAGCCCTCTACAAATTGGCTCGCCCCCTTGGCCTTCACCAACCTGAGCCTCACCTGGTCCTGGTCCTGTTGGGCAAGGATACGTCACTTGGGATTGTTGTGCGGGCGCCGCGTGGCAGAGGTCATGACCCATGGCGTCAAGACAACGACTGGCCTTGCTAGCTTCAAGTGTGTTTATTATCGCGTTATTCCGCGCGATCGACGGTGCTAGAAAGTCTTGCACCGCCTTATTTCTTGCTTCTACGATAGCCCGATATTTATTCTGCCATACGCGAGCGCGCTCTCTATCATGGGCAGCCAGAATCTCTTGCGCCTCCGGCATCATCTTCGCAATTTCTAAGTCATATTTTATTATATCTGGTGGGGCTAGTCCGGCACGAATGCTTTGTTGATCAGCAGCGATCTGTTGAGCAGTATCGGCGGCAGTAAGTGTTCCCGTACCCACACTCGTATTGGTCGTGTTTGGGACATAGGCGCTCTGTGCGGTGGTTACCTCCGCCACATTGTTATGTGGCCCGTCCGTCACGCAGGCCGAGAGAGACAAGCCTACGATTAACAGGACCGATCCTTTTTTCAGAAAGGTCAGAAAAAATCGTTCATGAACGAAAGGGATAAGTGCCGTCTGCATAAGGTCACGCCTCTCCTGGGTATCGTCTATGAGTGTTCGGAACATGGCATTTCTTATGTGCTATTGTGATCGGCTCGCCAAGATGGGGGCGCATCGAAGGCAAGCGCCGGAGCCTGCTGACGTAAGTCCTTTCTTTCCTCCACCAGAAGTGAGTCCTTGGTTATCGTCAAACCCATCGTGTCGGTATTTCTCCGTGCGGTCGAGCGCGGCTTCTCCGCCCGGCAATACTCTCTCGGGTTCCGCTGCAAACATTGGCGTGAGACAGTCTGCTCCAGACGCGATGCTTTCCGGCCTGATCGCGGCCGCAATTCTCTTCCTCGGCGCGCGCTTCTGGTTGGCGCCCGCCACCGCATCGGCCGGGTTCGGCATTGCCGATTCACCCGCGCCGTCGACCGGATTTACCGCGGATCAGCGACATCATCACCGTCGACACCGCTCGCTTGCCCTTGTTGCTCAACGAACTGCGGCTGCCGACCATCGCGGCAATGTGGCCGAGCTTCACGAAACGGGCCGATCGGGAAGGCTGGCCCGCGGCGCGTCTGCTGGCCACGCTCACCGAGCTCGAACTCGCGGAGCGGGCCCAGCGACGCATCTAACGACACATGGTCGAGGCGCGCCTGCCCTCCGGCAAGACCTTGGACACGCTGGACTTCGCCGCCCTGCCCATGCTCAGCCGCGCGCATATCACCGCCCTTGTGAGCGGCGATGGCTGGATCAACTCAGGCGGCACCGTCCTGCTGTTTGGCCCGAGCGGGTCCGGCAAATCGCATCTCGCTGCGGCCTTTGGCCATGCCTTGGTGGAGAACGGCTACCGAGTCCTGTTCACCCGGACGACCGATCTGGTGCAGCGTCTGCAGCAGGCGTGTCAGTCCTTGTCGCTCGAAAACGCCATCTAGAAGCTCGACACGTATCACCTGCTGATCCTCGATGACCTCTGCTACGTCCGCAAGGATCAGGCCGAGACCTCCGTGCTGTTCGAGCTGATCGCCGCCCGCTACGAGCGGCGGAGCCTGATGGTAACCGCCAATCACGCCTTTGGAGAATGGACGAGCGTCTTGCCGGATGCCGCAATGACGCTTGCTGCTCTGGATCGCCTCGTCCACCACTCGGTATCTTTGCTGGCCACAGCGATCGGACCCGCAGAACATCCACGATTTCCGCCCGAGAGCTATGCCGCGTAACGCGCGTTCGGCCGTATTGTTCGGTGCACACCCGAGCTTCGGCAGCTACAGGGTGAGTTGCGCGCCCAGTACTACTACCGCAAGTCGTGTCCCAGTCAGTGGTGCTGCGCGGCGATCTGGACCAGAACCGTGTTGCCTCACCCAGCGATGCTAACCGGTCCAGATCTCCGCGCAGCAAGCCCCTCCCCATCATCATACGGGAGATGCCCGCTCGACAAGAATTTGCGACAGAACCCCTTATCATGCCGATCGGCATCGAAACCCGTGCCGTTTGACATCGTGCAGCGCAACAGCCGCCAAACTCGATCAGTTCAGAGCCTCAACTCAGTCTGGGCGCTGAATAGAGAGATCTTCGTCAAATCAACCCCAAAGCCGATCACGCCATGCAGTTCCCGGGCGACCGCCGGTGCAACACGGGCGGACACGACTTTCCCCCCGACCTTGAACCAGCACAGCGTATCTGCGCCCATTGGCTCCAAGAACGAGACGGTGCCCCTGAACGAAGCCCGGTCGTCCGCAACGACGTGCAGATCTTCTGGTCTGACCCCGAAGATGACATCCTGATCCGCGGTCGGCTCAGCGAATGCATAGGCGCCGACATCCAGGTGCGCCATGCCGATATCCACGATCCGGCGGCCCGCGAGGGTCTCTAGACGCCCCGGAATGAAGTTCATGGCGGGGGAGCCTACAAAGCTGGCCACAAAGAGACTCGAAGGACGTTCATAGATCGTCGCCGGATCGGCGCATTGCACGATCGCACCGCCCTTCATCACAGCAATCCGAGATGCGAGCGTCATCGCCTCGATCTGATCATGGGTCACGTAGACGATCGTGCAGCCAAGCTCGGCATGGAGCTTCTTCAGCTCGATCCGCGTTTCAGTCCGCAGCTTGGCATCGAGATTTGAGAGCGGTTCGTCGAAGAGATAGACCGCCGCACGCCGCACCAAAGCCCGGCCGATAGCGACACGCTGCCGCTGGCCGCCGGAGAGCGCGCCCGGCCTGCGGTCAAGCAGTCCCTCGATCTGCAGCAGCTTGCTCGCCCAGGCGAGCCGCAGCGCGATTTCGGCTTTCGCGACGCCCGCCACACGCAAACCGAAGGTTAGGTTTCGCCGCACCGACATGGTCGGGTACAGAGCGTAGGACTGAAAGACCATCGCGATGCCACGTTCACTTGGCTCAACCTTGCTCACGTCGCGGCCACGAATGTGGATCGAACCGGAATTGATCTCATCCAGGCCGGCAATCGCATTCAGCAGCGTCGACTTTCCGCAGCCCGACGGTCCCAGCAAAACGATGAACTCGCCCTCCTCAACTTTTAGGGTGATGTCGCGCAGCACGTCGACTGCGCCGTAGGACTTGATGAGATGCTCAATAGAGATGTCAGACATGGTTATCCTTTCACCGCCCCGGAGGCGATGCCGCGGACAAAATAGCGCCCCGAAATCAGATAGACGACGAGCGGTGGCAAGGCCGTCAGAATTGTCGCCGCCATATTGACGTTATACTCGACGCTGCCATGGGCATTGACGACAATGTTATTGAGTTCGACGGTCATCGGCTGGTTCTGCTGCCCGGCGAAGATCAGGCCGAGAAGAAAGTCATTCCAGATGCCGGTGACTTGAAGGATCAGTGCCACGATCAGCATGTTCACCGACATCGGAAGCAGAATCTCGAAGAAAATGCGGAAGAAACCGGCGCCGTCGACCCGCGCGGCCTTGATGAGATCGGCTGGGATCGACACGAAGTAATTGCGGAACAGCATGGTCATCAGCGGCATTCCAAAGACGATGTGCAGACAGACGATGCCCGGTAGCGTTCCATAGATGCCAACGAAGCTCGTGATCTTTACAAGCGGATAGATGATGACCTGATAGGGAATGAAGGCGCCGATCATCAGGGCGAGCAAAATCGCG
Organism: Acidisoma sp. PAMC 29798; assembly: GCF_030252425.1. Taxonomy (GTDB): domain Bacteria; phylum Pseudomonadota; class Alphaproteobacteria; order Acetobacterales; family Acetobacteraceae; genus Acidisoma; species Acidisoma cladoniae. The sequence continues at coordinate 4,067,797 of NZ_CP126994.1, forward strand.
TCAGCTCCCCGGAAACGCCAAATCGCCAGCGCATATCCCGTGATCGCACCGCAGAAAATGGACAGGATCACACTCGGGATGAGAATGCGGATCGAATTCCAAAAGCCGGCCGATATGCCGTTGCAATCCAAACCCGTGCAGGCATGGCTCCAGGCCTTGTTCCAGGCGGAGAGGTTGAGCGTGGCGGGCAGCGAGAAGATCGTCCCCGTCTGGATCTCGTTCATCGTCTTGAACGAGGTCAGCAGCATGATGACGAGCGGAATGGCAAAGAGCAGTGCGACGAGGATCAAGACGCCATGGATCCCGGTCCGCGCCCAGGACGGGCGCGCGGGCGTCTGAGTGACGAGGCTCATGTCAGACTCTCCGCCGGGTCTGAAGATAGAGATAGGGAGCGAGCGTAATCACGACCGTCGCCAGCATCGCCATAGCCGCAGCGGAGGCCTGGCCGATATTGCCGCGTTCGAACGCCATATCGACGACGAACTTGCCCGGCACGTCGCTGCTGAAACCGGGGCCGCCCTGCGTCATCGCGACGACAAGGTCGTAGCTTTTCACGACGGTGATCATGAGCAGCACCATATTCGTCACCATGATCGGCTGCAGCATCGGCAGCACGATGCTCCAATACGTGCGCCATTTCGGAATGCCTTCGACGCGCGATGCGCGCCAGATATCGCTGTCGATGCCGCGCAGCCCGGCGAGGGTGATGGCCATGACGAGACCCGATGACTGCCAGACCGCCGCGATGACGATCGTGTAGATCGACATGTCGCGCCGGACGATCCAGTCGAAGGTGAAGCTGGTCCATCCCAGAGTCTGGACGAAGTGCTGCAGCCCCAGTGTCGGGTTCAGGAACCACTGCCAGGCAAGACCAGTAACGATGAAGGACATCGAGAGCGGATAAAGTAGAAGCGTGCGGAAGATCGCCTCGCCGCGCACGTTCTGGTCAATCAGTATGGCGAGGATAGTTCCGATCACGATCGCGAAGCTCACGAAGAGCACACCAAAAATGATCATGTTCGTGAAGGCGGTGTGCCAGCGTGCCGTGTGCAGCAGCCGCGTGTACTGGACCAGGCCGGCGAAAGCGTAATTCGGGAACAGACCCGACCGCGTGAAGGAGATATAGGCGCTCCATAAGATCGGCATGTAGAAGCAGATCACCATCACGAACACGGTCGGCATAACGACGAGTTTCGCGGTGGCCCTGTTGAATCCGACCTTCATGCGGTCATTGTCCTTGTAAAGGGAAGCCCCGAGGGGCCTCCCTTATGGCGTGAGGTCAGTCGTTGGACTGCGCGATGATCGACGCGAACTGCTTGGTCGCGTCCGCGGCGGTCATGGCCGGCGTAGTCCAGAACTGCGACACGAGGTCCTTGACCTGGCCTTCCTGATCCGCCGTCAGCGCGATTTCAAAATTCGGCACCGGCGAATTCGGGTTCTGAAGGGTCTTCTCCCCCAATTGCATGCACATGTCGGCCTTCGCGATGTCGACATCATTGCGCGCTGGCAGAGAACCTTTCACGATGCCGAACTGCGCCTGTACCGTCGGGTCGGCAACGACCGACTCGAAAAGTGTCTGGCCGGCTTTTCCGTCCGCCTTGCTCACCTTCGGGAAATCGAACAGGTCGACCACCATCTGGTAGGAATTCTGTGTGCCAGGGGCTAGGTCGCAGCCGAAATCCTTGCCCGGAACCTTTCCGGCGCGCAGGAATTCGCCCTTGGCCCAATCGCCCATGATCTGGATGGCCGCCTTGTTGTTGATGATCATGGCAGTCGCGTCATTCCACTCACGCCCTTCGCTGCCTTGGTCCACATAGGCCGTGAGCTTGCGGAAGGTTTCGAAGGTCTTGAGCATGGCAGGGCCACCGGCCACCTTCACATCATGATTCGTCATCACCTGGTTGTAGAAACCGTGTCCCTGCGCCAGCATGACATTGTAGAAAAGCGAGGCTTCCTGCCAGGGCTGGCCGCCGAAGGCGAGCGGCACATAGCCCTTCGCCTTCAGCTTGTCGGCGACGGCGAAGAACGCGTCCCAGGTCTTGGGCGGCTGAGCCCCAATATCCTTGAAAGCCTTCGTCGAATACCACATCCAGTTGCCGCCGCCGATATCAACCGGAATGGCGTAGAGCTTGCCGTCCACCGTGATGCGTTTGACGAGCAACGCGGGAAGATGCGGTGCAAGCTGCGCGGCGATGGCTGGATCAACCGGGGAGAGGATGCCCTGATTGGCGAATGCGGCGACTTCGCCGACATTGTCCAGCAGCACGCTCGGCGGATTGCCCCCAGCGATGCGGTTTAGCGCGGAGGCGCGAGCGTCATCGAAACCGCCGACCGCACTGTCAACCCAGGTGCCACCTTTGGCCTTGTAGGCATCGGCGAAGACACGCATCGCGGCAGACTCGCTGCCGCTCGTCCAGTAATGCAACACATCGACCGTCTGAGCGGCCGCGGGCAAGGCCAGAAGCGCCGTCATGGCGACCGTGGCCAAGGTGGTACGCAGATCGAGTAGCATGCTGAATTCCTCTCTGTTGAATGGTCAGGGTTTGGCCAAACTCTGCTCGGCCGCATCCATGGCGGCATTGATTCGTCCAAGAATATGGCGCGCGCGATCTTCTGGGACGGTCATGCGGAGGCGGCGCTCCAGCGTCGGGAAAATCCCGATGAAGGAATTCGCGCAGTGTTCGAGGACTTTGTCGGCATCCGCCTCGGAAATGCCCGCCCATTGCGCGAATTCCTGCCGCAGGATCGGGCGCGCAATCGGATTGCCGAGGACGTAGACTGGCTGTGTATCGGTTTGCACCCGCGGCCAGGATAGCACCGAGGGGCGCAAGCTCAGCGGTGCGGCGAGCCTGAGATCGCGCGAAGAGGCCGCGATGACGATCTCGGCCTCTTCCGCTTCGATGACCCAGTCCTGCCGGTCGGGATCCCACACAGTGAGGTCGTGGCCGGCAAGATCCAGCACGATGCCCCGGCGCTCGCCCGGCTCAAGAGGGATCTTGGCGAACCCCTTCAGTTCTAAAGGCGAGCGGCGCAGGCGCACGCCTTTCGCCCGCAGATAGAGCTGCGCCACCTCGGCGCCCGCGATGTCCCCGGTATTTTCGAGCGTGAAAGATACCTGGATGCGGCCGGTCTTCCCCAGCGCCGTGTCGGACAGTGCCAGGTCCGAATACCGGAATTGGGTATAGGTCAGACCATGGCCGAAGGGAAAAAGAGGCGCGCAGCCGCGCTGGTCATAGCCGCGATAGCCGACATGGATGCCGTCGGAATAGACGTGTCGGCCGCGCTCGCCGGGATAGGTCAGGAAGCCGGGCACATCGCCCAGGCTGCGCGGGAAGCTCACTGAAAGCTTGCCCGACGGATTGACGCGACCGCTCAACACATCCGCAACCGCCCCACCCATGGCCTGGCCCGCATAGAAGGTGGTGATGATGGCACCGACATCCTCGGCCCAGGGCATCACGACGGCATCGGGGCAGGCGATCACAACGGCCATTCGTGCGCCTGTTGCGGCAAGCGTCGCTATCATATCATCCTGGTCAGGCCCGAGCGCCAGCGTCGTGCGGTCGGAGCCCTCGCCGTCATAGGCGCCTTCGGTCGACGTGAAGACGATAACGAGGTCCACCTGGCTGCAGAGCGCCAGTGTCTCCTCGGTCAATGCGGGATGCAGGAGAACCTCGACGGTGTGACCGAGCACCGCACGCAGTTCGCCAATCGGCTGGTCCACCTGCGTCGGCGTCGTCGTCGCGCAGCCGGAGCCCTGGATCACCGGCACCGCCGCATCGCGGCCGACGACGAGGATCCGCCGGACATCCGGCCCGATGGGCAGAACGCCCTCGTTCTTCAGCAGCACCATCGCGGCAGCAGCCATCGCGCGGGCCTCGGCGTGATGCGCCACGGCATCCACGGCGGTGACGGGACGCGCCTGCCCGGCATGTCCGCGTGCAATGAGCTCCAGCACGCGCGCGCAGGCCCGATCCACAACATCCTTGGGAATGTCACCCGCTTCGAGCGCGGCAAGAAGATCGCCCTTGCGCCGGGGGCTTTCGGGCATATCGAGTTCGTTGCCGGCGACGAGAGAGGCGGCGCGATCCTTGATGCCGTTCCAATCCGCGATCACCACGCCTTCGTAGCCCCAGTCGTCCCGAAGCACCGTCGTCAGAAGCCAGCGGTCCTGCGACGTCTGCACACCATTCAGACGGTTGTAGGACGACATCACCGTCCAGGGATCGGAGTCCTTGACCGCGATCTCGAAGCCCCTGAGGTAGATCTCACGCAGCGCGCGTTCGTCGACGATGCTATCCATCGTCGTTCTTTCGATCTCCGAATTGTTGCAGGCGAAATGCTTGAGGGAGGCGCCGACGCCCTGGTCCTGCAATCCACGGATGACGGCCGACGCCAGCTTGCCGGTCAGCAGCGGATCCTCGGAATAATATTCATAAGACCGCCCGGCGAGCGGTATCCGGCGGATATTGATCCCGGGACCGAGCAGCATATGAACGCCCATCGCGCGGCATTCGCGGCCGAGCAGTTCGCCCAGGCGCTCCATTAGCGGGACATCCCAACTGCATCCCATGGCCGAGCCATTCGGGAAGCAGGTCGCGGGCTTCATCTCGCCCCAGGCGATGGCAACGTCGCTCGCGCGCTGCGCCACAATGGCCAGGAAGTCGTCGAGATCGGCACCGCCGCGCTGGTCGCCGTCGATCTGCGACATGGAGTAGCGAACGCCGTAGGTGCCGTCCGTCATCACGATCGGCTCGACCCCAAATCGCTCCAGCCGCGCAGTCTTCCACATACCGAAGCCCGACAGCAGATCGGTCTTCTCCTGCGGTGTCATCTCCGCGATCCGGCTCCGTGCCGCGAGAGCATTGTCAGCCAGGGCGGTGTGATCGGACTTAGCAGAGCCGGTCACTGAAATTCTCCCCCAACAGTCGATCTGAGACCGCGATTCATGCATCAGCGCGCTCGTCGGGGATGACGGCGGTGACATCGATCTCAACGAGCCACTCCGGTCGCGCGAGAGCGGAAATGACCAGACCGGTCGAAACCGGGTAGACCCCTTTCAGCCACTTGCCGACCGCGCGGTACACCGGCTCGCGATAGCGCGGATCAACCAGATAGATGGAAATCTTGCAGATATGGGAGAGTTCCGAACCGGCCTCGCGCAGCAGCATGTCGATATTCTTCATGGCCTGCTCGGCCTGCGCCTCGACATCGCCCACGCCGACATTTTTCGACGTATCGAGATCCTGGCCGATCTGGCCGCGCACGAAGACCGTTGTCCCCCGCGCGACCACGACCTGACACAGATCATTATCGAGATTCTGCTCTGGGTAGGTCTTCTTCGTATTGAAGGTGCGGATTCGTTTATGCGTCGTCATGTGGTTTTTCCCGGCAAAGAATCGGTCACGAGCAGGTCGCGAGCCACCTGCGGCTGGTAATCGAGATAGCTCCGCTGGATGACGATATGCTCGGCAATGTGCCGCGCATCCTGCCACACGCCCCAGATGAAGCTCGACCCTCGCCCCGAGAGCCAAGGTAAGCCGAGGAAATAGATCCCGCGCTCCGGGGCAACGCCGCGCTGGTGCATCGGCAGCCCGGCCTCATCGAAGGCATCGACCTGCAGCCAGCTGAAATCGAGTGCGTAGCCAGTCGCCCAGATGACCGTGCCAACTTCGGCGGCTGCCAGATCCAGCTGGCGCAGCGGATCGCGCACGCAGTCGGGGTCCGGCAGAAAGCGGCGTGCGTCCGGCTGTTCCGGCAAATCGAGCCCGTTTCGGGCGACATAGGCATCCGCCTCGTCGAGAAGTGTCAGGTAGTTCGCGTCGCCGCGAGCGATGGTTGCGGCGAGATCCGAAGCGAAGCGGAGCACGCCATCGGTGCAAGCCTCGGTACGGCCCACCAGCGTGATGCCCTTCGCGGCCAGATTGCGAAAATCGATCGTCTCACCGCCCCGCGCCCCGCTCACGGCGATGGTCACATGCTCGGTGCCACGCGCTTTCGGCGCCGCATCCCATTTCCCCAAAACGCCGAGCCACCAGACGAAATCGCGCCCACGATACGACCGTGGCGGACGGTCATGCGGCCCCACCGAAAGATAGACGCGCCGGCCCGCGAGGGCGATTTCTTCGGCGATTTGAACACCCGAGGAGCCACTGCCGACAACCAGCACCGCACCGTCTGCCAACTGAGCGGGATTGTAGTAGGCGCTGGAATGGAGCTGCTGAAGGCCCTCGCGTTCCGGGATGAGCGCCGGAATGACGGGACGTTGAAACGGCCCCGTCGCCGCCACCACCCGCTGCGCTTCCATGAGCCCCGCCGAGGTCTCAACCAGAAAGCCCGCGCGACCACTCAACCGCGTGACCCGCGTCACCGCCACGCCGCAACGAATAGGCGCGTTGAAGCGCTGGGCATAGGTCTCGAAATAGGTCGCGACCTCGTCCTTGGGCGCGAAACCGTCCGGACCGGTCACCGGGAATTCCATGTTCGGGAAGCGATCGTGCCAGGCTGGCCCGTTGGCCGCGAGCGAATCCCATCGGCCTGTGCGCCAGCGTTCGGCGATCCGATCCTTCTCAAGCACGATGTGAGACACGCCACTCCGCGTCAGGTGTTCGCTGAGGGCGACGCCGGCCTGTCCGGCGCCCACGACGAGAGTGTCGATCTGTTCTGTTGGCATACGTACTCCTAAAGCGGACCGCCTCGCTCCCTCGTCGCGCCGGTATCGATCCATATCAAACGACGCGTGACCTGCCGGATTCGTGAGACCTTCGGTAACCGCGCTCCGATGCCTCCGACTGTTCGAATACGTCATCGCGTATAGGGTGGCAGGTCCGACTGATTTAATAAATTATCTATTTTAGTTGATCGAGTTAGCTATATTCTATGCACGAACGGAAGACCTCAATGCACTTCACGCTGAAGCAAATCGCCTATTTTGTGGCCGCCGCTGAGACGAGCAGCATCACCCTCGCGGCCGCGCGGTGCCGGATTTCTCAGCCCTCCGTGTCGACCGCCATCAGCGCCTTGGAAGAGGTGTTCGGCATTCAACTCTTCATCCGCCATCACGCCCAGGGTCTGTCTCTTACGGCGGCAGGGCAGCGTTTTATGCTCGAATCGCGTGCACTTCTTGCGCAGGCGGAAGCGCTGGAGGGCGCGGCGGGGGAGATTTCGTCCCGCGTCTCCGGGCAAATAGAGATCGGTTGCCTATCGACTCTCTACCCTCTGATGATCCCAGACTTGCTGCATTATTTCACCGATCGCTATCCTGCGGCGCGCGTCAACGCCGTCGCCGGTAATCAGGAGGAGTTGTTCGCGGGTCTTCGAAGTGGCGCCTTGTCGCTCGTCCTGACCTATAATATGGCGGTTCCGCGCGACATCGAGTTCATGCCGCTCGGCGAACTGCCGCCTTTCGCGTATGTATCTGCCAAGCACCCTCTCGCGAAGCGTAAAACGGTGTCTTTGGCAAAGCTTGCGGAGGATCCGTTCATTCTTCTCGACCTCCCCTTGAGCCGCGATTATTTCATGATGCTATTCGCACATGTCGGCGTCACGCCTGACCTTGTCGGACGGTTTCCTTACATTGATGTTGTGCGCAGCGTCGTCGCACGCGGTGACGGATTCAGCCTCGCAAATGCCCGTCCGAAGAACCAGGCTTCTCTCGACGGTCTGCCCCTGGCGTATCTTTCCCTGGAGGAACCATTACCGGCCTTGGTTCATGGGATCGCGACGATGGCAACAGCTCGCTCAACCCCGACGATCAGTGCTTTCGTGCATCTTTGCCGCGCAAGACTTTTGAACCGAAAACTCCCCGGAACGATTTGAAACGAGAGGTGTGCCGTTGACGCGTGGACTGCTGGTCGAAAACGCCATAGGGCCACCCTATAGCAAACTGGCTTCCCAGCGGGAATGCTTTGTCCAGGACACGCGGCTCCTGCGCCCTGGCGGGGTGAGGGGCGGGCCACCGCTGCCTTTCTCTTGAGCGGTCTCAGTGGCTATCGCGATCGGCTTGCGGGTCATGACCGACGGTCCTGGTAGACACGGCGGCGCTTGGCCCGCAGGATCGCGGCCAGCGCGTTGATAGCGGCGCCGGGATCGGGGTAGGGGTCGAGACGTTGGCGGCCGCGCGTGCCGAGCCTTCCCCAGTGGCGGACCAGCACGGCCCGACCGAAGAGATCGCGGGAAACTTCCATGCGGTAGAACCTCTGCATGTTCCGCTCGGGTTGGATGCGGACGAGGGCGGCTTTCTCCGCAAAGAGCAGCAGCTGGATGGGGGTTGGCCGCGGCGTTTTGTGCTGTTTGGGCATGATCACCCGAGAAGTGTAACGCATTCGGCAAGCGGGTACCAGGGAAAACGACGTTTCGGGGTGGTTTTCCGGGAGATGAGGGGTCTGGGTGTTACACTATTAGCCATAATGTATCAGAGTGAGTAATATTATCACCGCGCCACGGGATATGACGGGCGGACAAATGATAACGCTCTTGCTATTTAATTCGGCATTGAGACAACATCCCGTTGGAGCCTGTTTTAGGCCAATTCAATTTATGGATGCAAGATCCCGTATTGATTCAGATACATTCTGGGGGCGTTGCGCAACCCCTCATCATCAAAAACTACGACGGACCAAGTAAGCTGCAGGCGTCGACCACACTACCATGGAACGATAATGCGATTAATTACGATATGCGCGACTCTCTCGAGGGAGCGGAAAAATCCTGGTCGATCAGGCGGCCAGAAGCCCGCTCACTTCCGATTTCAGTCGGCCATCCAACACCGCGGCGCGGACGATGGCAATCCGATGAGCGCCCTGGGGCGACCACCTCATCCGCTGCTTCTTCGCCATGCGAGCATTGGCGATTTCGTCAACGCAACCCTCGGCCCGAGACGTTGAGATCGGCAGCTTGGAGCGGTAGCGCGCGCCATAATCGATGAGTGACCCGGTGTTGTTCGCCAGGTAGCGGCGTAGATCATCGCAGTTCCAGAGTAGCCTAGCGACAGCAGGTCTGAATCTCTCACCATTCAGATACGCAACCTCTGACGCGGTGTGGCGCACCCCGAATAACTCGTCGTGTGCCTCCTCGTGATATCCGTTCCAGATAAGATGGCGAAGGCGTCCAATTCTCCATTCAACCATCTCCAACCCCGCTCTGTGTTGAGGGTCGAGAGCATCGATTCCTCGCAAGGCTTGCTGGATGTGCTGCACGCGCATGGAGATGTGCCACCAATCCAAAATACAGGTGACCGGCTCCCCAACTGCCGCACGGACAAGACCAGGAAGCGCCGCCTCACCGTCGCTAAGGACCGTGATGGCGCGACCGGGCCGCCATCCCTGCTCGTGAAGCGCCTGGCGCAATGTCGCGAGTGGCGACGGCGCACCCTTGGGTGCGAGGGCAAACCGCCGCGGCGGTTTGCCCGTCACCTCGATCTTGCCAAAGGTGACGTCGAGGTGTCGCGATTGATAGCCATGGGCTGCCCGAATATCCGCTCCGTCGATCAAGACCAAGAGTTCAGCTGCCGGATCGCTTTCCGGTTCCGAATTCGGGAGCGCGATCGCCTTCTGTTCAAGATCAGCCGCGACACGATGCGTTCGGTTGCGCACGGTCGCGTGGCTCACCGGATCGCAGGGCAAAAAGGTGTTCAGCAGCCGAGCCGCCTCGCGGTAGGAGTGCCGGACGCTCAACTCACCCTGTAGCTGCCGAAGCTCAGGCGTGCACCGGTCCAGCAGAAGCTCCGCCAGCGGCGACTGGGAGACATCGACAAAGCCCCAATTGTTCCTGCACGGGCACACGCTGATACGAGGCGCGTCAACGGCAATGGTTCCGAACAGGGTCTGGATCTTGCGGGTCCGGCTATCCCGCCGCCGTCTGAGCTTCATACAGTCGCCGCACACGCGGGCGCAGGTGGAGAACTCTTAAATCTGGGTTTGCAGGATACGGCGCGCGAGCTCACCAAGCAGATCCTTGCCCTCGGCCAGGGTCAGGCCGATCTCCTCCGCTCTCAGCCCGACAACCCGCCGTTCGAGCCTGCCGACTTCAATCGTCTCCACGTCGCCCCAGCCCGTCTTTGCCTCGAGCTTGACCACCCATTCCATGACCGCCCTCCTATGTCGCAGAAAGAAGCGATCTTCCCTGACCCTACGTCAGTCTGACCAGGATTTTTCCGCTCCCCCGGGACTGATCACCCATGTCGTCGTGTCGAAATACTGCGACCACATCCCACTGCACCGCCAGGCGGGGATCAGCCTCCGTGAAGGGGTGGAACTGGACCGCTCGACACTCGCCGACTGGATAGGCCAGGCGTTGTTCCTGCTGGCGCCTCTTGCCGAAGCCATCGGTCGTCATGTCCGTGCGGGCGTCGCTGTCCATGCCGATGACACCACGGTTCCGGTGCTCTCGCCGGGTCTGGGCAAGACCAGGACGGGACGGCTCTGGGTCGCGGTGCGGGACGAGCGGCCCTGGGGATCGGATGTGCCGCCCGCGGCATTCTACCGCTACTCGGCAGACCGGAAGGGCGTCCATGTGGAAGCGTTGCTGGGCTCCTATCGTGGGTTCCTGCATGCCGACGGCTACAGCGGATTTACCCGGTTCTACAAGCCGACGACCGCACTGGGTGATGCCCCGCTGGTCGAGGTCGCATGCTGGAGCCACGCCCGGCGGTGCTTCTACGACGTGCACCATCAAACGGGGTCGCCGATCGCCCTTGAAGCTCTTCACCGGATCGCGGCTTTGTTCGCCGTCGAAGGGCACATCCGCGGAAAGCCGCCCGACCAGCGCGCCTTCGCAAGGCGAGAACACGCCGAGCCACTGTTGGAGCATCTCAAGCAATTCCTCGAAAAAGAGCTCCTCCGGATCAGCGGCAAGAGCTCTCTCGCCGAGGCAATCCGCTACACCCTGTCACGCTGGAAAGCGCTGACCCGCTACGTCACGGATGGCAGGCTCGAGATCAGCAATAACGCCGCTGAACGCGCCATGAAACCTCCCGTCCTCGGAAGAAAGAATTACCTGTTCTGCGGCTCTGACGCTGGCGGACAGCGCGCCGCCTGCATGTACACGATCGTCGAGACGGCCAAGATGAACGGCATCAACCCTCAGACCTATTTAACCAATATCATCGGAAGGATCGCCGACCATCCTATCCACAGGATCTATGAGCTTCTGCCATGGCGATGGAAACCATAGTTCAACGCTGAACCCGATCAAACCGCTACGACCGCGGCCATTGGCCGACGCTTACTCGTGATCTACCACCACGTTGCCGACGACGAGACGTGTCCACAGTTGACCGAATAGCGTCTTCTCCTTGAACCGTTCATTCGGTTCTGTCAGTCCTCGCGCCACGACGGGAAGGTTTGGATGCCTTCACCAAACGGGTAAACTGAGCGTTGGACGATAGTAGGGGCGCCGGGAATGGATTGCGTTGGCTGTGGCTCGTCGGCGGTAAATGAACGGGGAGGTCACGGCACGAGGCTACCGGCGATACCGATGCCGCGATTGCGGACGGCAGTTCAACGAGCGCAGCGGTGGGTGCTGAACCGGGCCTGCCTGCCGAGCGACATCATCGCCTTCGTGGTGTTCTGCCGGCTGCGCTACCGGCTGACGCTGCGGGACCTGAGCGAGATTATGGCGCTGCGCGGGATCGAGATAAGCCACGAGACCGTCCGCGACTGGGAGGTGAAGCTGTTGCCCATCATGGGTAACGCGCTGCGCAAACGGCGTCACGGGACCCGGCGCGCAGCCGGCGTCAGCTGGTATGTTGACGAAACCTATCTGAAGGTCCGCGGCCGGTGGTGCTACCTCTACCGGGCAATCGACCGGGACGGAAACTTGATCGACGCGATGCTGAGCGAGCATCGCGACATGCAGGCGGCCAAGGCCTTCTTCCGCTCGGCGCGGGCGACCATGGGCATTCGGCCGGACCGGGTTACGACAGACGGTCATGGCTCCTACCCGAGAGCGATCCGCATCGTGCTGGGCAAGACCGTGCAGCACCGGACCAGTGCCTATCTGAATAATCGCCTTGAACAGGACCATCGCGGGATCAAAGGCAGGATCCGATGTATGCGGGGCTTCAAAAGCCACGAGGCTGCCGAGCGCTTCTGCCGAGAACACGGGGAACTCCGCAATCTTCTTCGCCCGCGCCGTCGTCACAACCAGATCGTCTCCGCCTCTCTCCGCCGCGCCCGCTTCGCCAAAGCAACCTCCATTGCGCTCAACATCATGCAGAACGCGTAGATCCTCGTGCGTGCCGCGTAGAACTTCAGAATGCCGGCGCGACACCTGACAGAACCGCCTATAGTAGATGCGCCGCAAGGCGAAGAATTTCCATCGGATCTGCGTATGTGGCGTAGTCGATCATGGAGATTTTCTTTCCTATCCCATTGAGGGACGTGCCGGAAATGACGCCTTTCGCATTGTCAATACTGATCCAGTATCGATCATGAAACTCATCCGAGATACTGTCCTTGATCTGGATCAGCGGCACCACCTTCTGGAAAACGCTGTGCATCGCTCCGCGCTTGTTTGCTCGCGAGCCGTTGGTGATGATCGTGACCCTCTCCAGCCGGCTTGCCATCGAGGCCACAATCTTCTCAAGCAGTGCCAATGATGTTGGATTGTCGTCATAGAAATATGGATCGATGACAAGCAGGTGTCTCACTCCATCCAACTTCTGCATAATCGCTAGAACGATTGCTTCGATTTGGTCGGTGTGAGGCCCCGGGTGCATTATTTCGTCGCAAGTGATGGTGTTGTAGAACAGCGCCGAAAGGCCGTGTTCTACGATGTGCTTTTGGATTTCTTCTCGAAGAACATGCAGCGACAGACGATAGACCCCAAAATCCCGTGCAAGATCACTCTTATAGAATCTGTTGAAGAAGTCCCCGATATTGTCTCCATCCTTGAGGTTTTTTACCCCAATGATGCTTGAATCGATCATGGTCTATGCCCGAATCTTTGTGTGGTCTGTGCCGCACTGTTCTTCGATTTCGAATTGAACCAGTTTGGTCATGCCGAGGCATCTTGCCGATTGTGCGGCTTAGCCGTCAGGTCAATGCCAAGAGCTTTCATGACCGAAAGCGTGGTCTTGAGCGTTGGATTGCCAGCCTCACTAAACGAACGGTAGAGCTGTTCGCGCGACAGGCCGGTTTGACTGGCAATCTGCGTCATACCCTTCGCCCGCGCGACGATGCCAAGTGCGTTCGCAATGTAGCCGGCGTCTCCACTTTCGAAGGCGTCGGCCATGAAGGCGGCAATTTCCTCATCATCGACCAGTGCCGCCGCTGGATCGTAAGTCGTCAGTTTTTCAGCCATCGGTATCACTCCATTCGTTGGCGAGCTTCTTGGCCGTTACGATGTCCCTGGCCTGCGTTTTCTTGTCCCCGCCACAGAGCAGCACGATCAGGACAGCACCGCGCTGCTGGAAATAGACCCGGTAACCGGGGCCGTAGTGGATGCGCAGCTCGCTAACGCCCTCCCCCACAGACTCCACATCACCTGGCAGGCCGTGCGCCAGGCGGGCTAGCCGAGCCGCAATCATGGTCTTAGCCCGCTTGTCGCGAAGGCGGCCTTCCCATTTGATGAAGGTCTCGGTTTGTTTTAGCTCGATCACAGTCATAATTGTAGTCTAAAAACTACAGGCGCGCAACCCCTTCCCTGCAAGCAAAAAAAGCCCGGCCGAAGCCGGGCAAATCACCGGATGAGCCTGCCCTGGTCTACGCCAGGGATCGGCAGGCGGTCAGTGCAACCCGACCGCGAAGGCGACGCCGGCGGTGTTCTGGTCGCCGCCGGCGAACGAGGCGCCGAGATCAGGGCCATGCTGGCCAAGGCACGAGCGAAGCCCAAGGCCGGTTCTGTCAGTCCTCGCGCCACGACGGGAAGGTTTGGATGCCTTCACCAAACGGGTAAACTGAGCGTTGGACGATAGTAGGGGCGCCGGGATGGATTGCGTTGGCTGTGGCTCGTCGGCGGTAAATGAACGCCGGGAGGTCACGGCACGAGGCTACCGGCGATACCGATGCCGCGATTGCGGACGGCAGTTCAACGAGCGCAGCGGTGGGTGCTGAACCGGGCCTGCCTGCCGAGCGACATCATCGCCTTCGTGGTGTTCTGCCGGCTGCGCTACCGGCTGACGCTGCGGGACCTGAGCGAGATTATGGCGCTGCGCGGGATCGAGATAAGCCACGAGACCGTCCGCGACTGGGAGGTGAAGCTGTTGCCCATCATGGGTAACGCGCTGCGCAAACGGCGTCACGGGACCCGGCGCGCAGCCGGCGTCAGCTGGTATGTTGACGAAACCTATCTGAAAGTCCGCGGCCGGTGGTGCTACCTCTACCGGGCAATCGACCGGGACGGAAACTTGATCGACGCGATGCTGAGCGAGCATCGCGACATGCAGGCGGCCAAGGCCTTCTTCCGCTCGGCCCGGGCGACCATGGGCATTCGGCCGGATCTGGTTACGACAGACGGTCATGGCTCCTACCCGAGAGCGATCCGCACTGTGCTGGGCAAGACGGTTCTGTCAGGTGTCGCGCCGGCATTCTGAAGTTCTACGCGGCACGCACGAGGATCTACGCGTTCTGCATGATGTTGAGCGCAATGGAGGTTGCTTTGGCGAAGCGGGCGCGGCGGAGAGAGGCGGAGACGATCTGGTTGTGACGGCGACGAAGGCGAACAAGATTGCGGAGTTCCCCATGTTCTCGGCAGAAGCGATCGGCAGCCTCGTGGCTTTTGAAGCCCCGCATACATCGGATCCTGCCTTTGATCCCGCGATGGTCCTGTTCAAGGCGATTATTCAGATAGACACTGGTCCGGTGCTGCACGGTCTTGCCCAGCACGATGCGGATCGCTCTCGGGTAGGAGCCATGACCGTCTGTCATAACCAGATCCGGCCGAATGCCCATGGTCGCCCGGGCTGAGCGGAAGAAGGCCTTGGCCGCCTGCATGTCGCGATGCTCGCTCAGCATCGCGTCGATCAAGTTTCCGTCCCGGTCGATTGCCCGGTAGAGGTAGCACCACCGGCCGCGGACCTTCAGATAGGTTTCGTCAACATACCAGCTGACGCCGGCTGCGCGACCGGTCCCGTGACGCCGCTTGCGCAGCGCGTCACCCATGATAGGCAACAGCTTCACCTCCCAGTCGCGGACGGTCTCGTGGCTTATCTCGATCCCGCGCAGCGCCATAATCTCACTCAGATCCCGTAGCGTCAGCCGGTAGCGCAGCCGGCAGAACACCACGAAGGCGATGATGTCGCTCGGCAGGCAGGCCCGGTTCAGCACCCCACCGCTGCGCTCGTTGAACTGCCGTCCGCAATCGCGGCATCGGTATCGCCGGTAGCCTCGTGCCGTGACCTCCCCGTTCATTTACCGCCGACGAGCCACAGCCAACGCAATCCATTCCCGGCGCCCCTACTATCGTCCAACGCTCAGTTTACCCGTTTAATGAAGGCATCCAAACTTCCCGTCGTGACGCGAGGACTGACAGAACCGAATGACCTGCCACCATGGGCGGCAGTCTATCAGCAGACGCAGCGTTGGATGGCGGCGGAGTGCTTCGAGGCGTTGGCGCAGGATCTCCGCGCTGTGCTGCGGATGGCGGCCGGGCGCTATGCCGAGCCGACAGCGGCGATCTTTGACAGCCGCACGCTGCGGTCGACGCCGGAGAGCGGAACGCGGGCAGCCTATGACGGCGCCAAGCGCAAGAAGGGCTCCAAGCTGCATCTCGCCGTTGATACGCTGGGCCACATGCTGACGCTGCACGTGACGCCTGCCAACGTCGATGACCGTGCCGAAGTCGGTCGTTTGGCTCAGGCCGTGCAGGAAGCGACGGGGCAAACCGTCGAACTGGCTTACGTTGACCAGGGCTACACCGGACCCAAGCCTGCAGCTGCGGCGCAGGCAGAAGGCATGGCATTGGAGGTGATCAAGCTCTCCGAAGCCAAGCGCGGCTTCGTCCTATTGCCACGACGCTGGGTCGTGGAGCGCTCATTCGCCTGGGCGACGCGCTGCCGAAGGCTCGTCAAGGACTATGAGCGATACGCAACAACGCTGGCCAGCCTGCACATCGTAGCCTTTGCTTGTCTCATGCTTAGACAAGCCGCAGCCATCGCCGCAGGTTCATAACACCCTCTAGCCTGTCTGCTACAGAGTGATGGCTCTTGGCGCTCATCAGCCACCAGGGCCTCGACGCTCGACCGGAGTTGTCCGGTCCCCGGAGGCGCCTGCTCGCACTAGAGAAACTAGGAGATCAGTTCTGGCCATGGAAGAATCGTACAACAGACGGTAGGATTTGCCACCTCTCTAGCGCGGCTTGTCTATGGGGCCTTATGCGTCAGAGGAAGCGGGGGTAGCACGGTCACACCATCTGAACATCACCTTTCCCGCTGACCTCTGCCGCTTGTTTGACAAGAAGCCGCATCGGCCCATAATCCTCCTCCTGCTCGTTCCCGCGCCAGCTCAAGTCCGGCGAGCAGCGTGCTGGCGACTGCGGCCCGCGCTCTGAGCTCCCGGTTTGCGACGTCAGCCGAGATCACCGGCAGGAACGCGCTCAGTTCACCGCCCTCCGGGTGCTCCGCCAAGACCGTCCTGATCCGCGCCAGCGCGTCCGAAACGCGCCAAAGATCCTGCGCAACCGGCCGATAGACGGGTGACTCTTCCGTCCGCCCTCCCCGGCCCCGCAGCACGACCAGACAGGCTTCCATCAGGGCGACGTAGCTACCCTCCCGCGACGGCGCCGTGGCGGCGGTCCGGCCGAAGACGTGGGTCCCGAATTGCGGCCACGCCCTCAGCCAGGCCGCGGCTGCCCGCACAAAGACCATCGCCTCAAGCCGAGCACTTCGGCAGCGGCGTCCTGCTCCGCCGCGATCGCCGCTTCCGGACTGGCGGGGAACAAGAGGCGCGACCGCAGCAGCACCAAACGCGCCGCCAGCACGAGCCAATCCGCTCGCCGTTCCAGCGACACGCGGTCGACCAGCCGCTCCATGGTGGCCACGAATTGCTCTGCCAGGTCGCGCGCGGCTTTGCGATGGCCAGAATACCAAGCAGCCTGACCGAAAAGCGCCGCTAGGTTTTGTGCTTCCGCACGCGGCGACTCTTCTTCACAACAGGCGGCATCTCGGGGGGCGCGGATGGGGAACCGCAGGCCTGGACGTTCAAGGATTGTTGGACCGGCACCTGGGCGGCGTAGTCGTCCAAGGCTTTCTGGGTCTTCAAGCTCTGCGCGTGGTCCAGCACCTCGTCCCCAAAGCCGCAATACAACTCTCCTGACTTCAAATTTTGCTGTGACTGTGCATTGGCGAGTTGCGTCATATAGCCGTCAAACGCGCTCTGGGACCTAGCGCCATAGGCGCGCTTGAAAAACCCGGCGAGGATGTCGCGTTGCGCCACGAGATCGGCCTTGTAGGTCGTGACGAAGGTCCCGTATTTGGCATCCCCGTGACAGGACAATGCGGTCTGCATGAGTTCGGTCTGTAGAGCCACCTTGCGGAAGGCCGCAACCTCGTCCGGCCGCGCGCATATGGGCGCGTTGTCCGCCGGTGGGGAGGGTGGCGGGGGCACAAAAGACGCGCGCTGCGGGGAGGGAGACACGGCCTTGCAAGACGCCAGGAGCGCCAACAGAGGCAGAAGCAAGGCCATGCGCATTGGCGTCTCAATCCATCAAAGTTTCGGGGAAGGGGGTGATCGGGACTTTTCCGGTATTATGTATCAACCGCCACCACTGGTCCGTTTAGATGTTGAAGTGCATCGTTTACCATCCTGATAGCCGATACAGGAGTGGGCGGGGATGGTCGAGCAGGATGTGATTGGCGCGTTGCGTGACAAACAGGCCGAAGTCATCGGAATGATAGAGCGTCTGGAGCGGCAGTTGGTCGAGCATCGCACTGGTCTGTCGCATCTCGAGGGAGTTCTGCGTCTGTTTGATCCGAGTCTCCGGTTAGAGGAGGCTCGCCCCGGGCGACAAAGAGGGCAGAGGGCCTGGTTCCGCCCTGGTGAATCATTGCGGCTGATCTACGACGTGCTGCGGGACGCAGCCCAGCCGGTGGCGACGCGCGAACTCGCTGATCGCATCATGGCGATGAAGAACATCGCGCTCACGGATGACCGCGACCGCGCGTTGATCCAGAAAACGCTTCTTGCCTCGCTCAACCGAGCGAAGGAGACGATCGAGCGCGCTACGATCGAGGGTGTCGTCGGATGGCGGGTGATCTAGGCGACTTGCGCCCGCTGCCAGTAGCCCGAGAAATCGATCGACGGTCTGCACCGCATCGCCAGGCCAATGACACCATGGGTCTGCTCGCCGTTGCTGACGCGACGGAGATCCTCGCGCCAGGCTGCCTCCTGTGCGTAGCGGGGCAAATACGGCCCGGCGATGTGATGGTGATGACCGGCTTCGCCGCGGCGCAGGCGGGAGAAATAGGCCTCGGCTCCGTTGATGCAGGCACCATCGACGCTGTAGCCCTCCTGGTGGTTGACCCGTTGCATGGCGAAGCTGGCGTGCAGCTTGTTCCAGGCGGGGCTCTCATCGGCATGAAGGGTAGTGCCTTTGATGATGCGCAGGCGGATAGCGTCCAAGGCGGCCTCCTCGGCCGGAAACACCTGCGCCACGGAGCGGCCACCGCGCTCGCGCATCACCACGACCACCTGCCGCTTGCCCGACCGGTTCTCGGCGAGCCGGCGGTCGATCCGATCGGTCGCCAGGTTCTCCGGCCGAACATGGCCGCCGAAATAGGCGCCATCGATCTCGGCCTCTCGGTTCTCGCCGCCGATCCTCAGCCCTTTTACGCTCGAGGCCATGGCCTCGCGCAGCTTATGGGCCAAGACAAACGCCGTCTTGTATTGAACGTCGAGCTCGCGGGCGAATGCGAGCATGCTCTTTCCCTTGACCTCATTGCAGAAGGTCGCGACAGCGAGCAGATAGGTCCGCAGCGGCAGCTTATGCCAGGCGAACAAAGTTCCAGACGTGATCGAGAAATCCTCCCGACACGCCTTGCAACGCCAACGCAGCTGACCCGTCGGTCGCCGGGCCGCGTAGCAGATCAGGCAACCGCATGCCGGGCAGGCGGGTTTACCATCTGTCTCAGGCCAACGCAGGCGCAGGAAGACGTTCTCAACGCCCTGCTCGGACATGCGCATGATTTTAGCCGCACTCAGCGAGCGCGCAGCGGCAGAAAGCAGGAAATGCTGCGCCATGACGACCCAGTGCGAGAGAACCAAACGTCACTCTTCCTCGCAGGATCCGCCCAAAAGTACAAGCCAAATTCCGCTTGTGGCGGTTGATACATAATACCGGACTTTTCCGTAGCACCAGCCCCTCCACTCGAAGATGGTGCCTCCCATCGCCGTGTAAAGCGCGCCGCCTGCGTATCCGCCTGCACCGTGTGACGGGACGAGCGGCGACCATCCCGTTTGCATCGCCGCCGCCGTCATCTTCTGGCTATGATCAATGAGTCCTGAGCCTCGCGGGCAGTGGTCGTTCGGGCTCGCAAACGACCGAGCCTAGCGCGCTGTTTCACGCCGACGCCCGACACGTGCAGACAGAACCGACACGGATGCGCGCGCGCGATCGACCTCAGAACCCACCACACGGAGCGGCGCGTAGCCCAAAGCATACCAGATGAGGCCGATATCCATGGTCTTCCCATGGGAAGGCTGAAAGACCGGATGGAGCTGGACCGCATCCCCGCCATTCGCGAAGGCGCCCCGGTTGCCGGAATCGAGGAAGGTCTCCACCTCCAGCCCCTCCGCTGGGATCACGTCATGCGATGACAGCTCGATATGGTGAACTGAAGGGTACCGCCGGCGGCGATAGTTGCGTCGGCACCGATCGCCAGATTGCCCACGACGATCAGGCCGCCGTTGACAACAAGCGTCTCCGCCGTCAGGTCGCCGACGCCGATAGCAAGCCCGCTGCCGAAGCTGACGCTGTCTGCGGGCCGGAGTGGGCCGCCGCTCGGGAGCGGCGGTATCGTTGCACATTTCGAGTGATCGTTAGCGGATTGAGACCTGTGAAGGAGGGACGCTTGCTATTTCATCTTTGGCGGGGGGCAAGATCCTCGATGTGCCTATCGTAGCCTTCCAGCTGTCTTCGGATAACGGAGCTGCCTGTGTAGCGGCCTAGGAGGCGCGCAAGCTCCGCGTCCGTTCCGCGGCAATTCTGCGACAGGGCGTCCCTGATCTCAGCACTCCGCACCGGGTCGTCGGACTCCTCGCCCCGGAAATGGTCGCAACGATCCCTGCGTGCCACAAAGGCGCCTACGTCCTTGGGAAGATCTGCGGCGAATATGGGCGTAGCGCCCAGCAGGATGAAGAGCACGGTCAGGCGTATCACCAGTTCTACCTCTTCAATCGGTCAATCCGCCTCCGAGAGGAGGACAGGCCAAGGGCCGGCTGCCACCCGACCGAAAAGCGCCGATGCGGGGTGATTTTGCCCCATGGCGCGACCGGTGCTAGAGGCCGCGACACATGACCCAGTCTCTCGATCGTCTCAAGCCTATGCCGGCCTCTGACGTTCCGTCGCACACCGAATCCGCTGTCGTGGAAGCGGGGGTCGTGATGGCCTTGCCGAAGGGGCGCATCCTCGCGGATTGCGAACCGCTGCTCGCGCGCATGGGCATCACGCCGCCCGCCGACCTGATCGACGAAGGCAGCCGCCGCCTGCGCTTTCCCACCAACGACCCGGCACTCGACATCGTTCGCGTCCGATCCTTCGATGTCGCCACCTTCGTGGCCTTCGGGGGCGCCGATATCGGCATCTGCGGCGCCGATGTGCTCATGGAATTCGACTATGCGGAGATCTATGCCCCGCTCGATCTGGGCATCGGCCGCTGCCGGGTTTCCGTCGCCGAACCGGCGGCGACGGCGGGCAAGGATGATTCGGCCCGCTGGTCCCGCGTGCGGGTCGCTTCCAAATATCCTAATATCGCCCGCCGCCATTTCGCCGCCCGGGGCATCCATGCCGAGGTCGTGCATCTGAGCGGCGCCATGGAACTTGCCCCCAGCCTGGGTCTGGCCCGCCTCATCGTCGATCTGGTGCAGACCGGCTCTACGCTCAAAGCCAATGGATTGGTCGAGACGGAGGTGATCGCCGAGGTCACCAGCCGCCTCATCGTCAATCGCGCGGCGCTGAAGACGCGCCCCGAAGTGATCGGCGCCTGGATCGCCCGCTTCCGCCACGCCCTGGCACAAGGGGCCGCCTGATGCGCCGGCTTGCGACCACCGAGGCCGGTTTCGCCGAAGCCTTCGAGGCATTGATCGGCCAGGCCCGCGAAACCACTGAAGCGGTGACCGGCCAGGTCGCGGCCATCATCGCCGATGTCCAGGCCAAGGGTGACGCCGCAGTCTGCGACTATACCAGCCGCTTCGACCGCGTCAGCATGACGCCCCACCGGCTGCGGGTGACCGAGGCCGAAATCACCGAGGCCGCAGCCAGCGTGCCTGCCGATCTTCTGGCGGCACTCGACCTCGCGGCCGCGCGGATCGAGCGGTTCCATCGCGCCCAGCTTCCGGCCGACCTGCAATTCGAGGATGCCGCCGGCCTGCGCCTCGGCATGCGATGGACGCCGCTTGACGCTGTCGGCCTCTATGTTCCCGGCGGCAAGGCGGCCTATCCGTCCTCCGTGCTGATGAACGCCCTGCCGGCGCGGGCCGCTGGCGTGGCCCGCATCGCCATCTGTGTTCCGGCGCCAGACGGCCTGCTCAATCCGCTGGTACTGGCCGCCGCCAAGCGGGCCGGCGTGTCGGAGGTCTACCGCGTCGGCGGCGCGCAGGCCGTGGCAGCGCTCGCCTATGGCACGGCGACGATCGCCGCCGTCGACCGTATCGTCGGCCCCGGCAATGCCTATGTGGCGGAAGCGAAGCGTCAGGTCTTCGGGCGCGTCGGCATCGACGGGATCGCCGGCCCCTCAGAAGTCGTCATCGTCGCCGATAGCCGCAACGACCCCGCCCATGTGGCGATGGATCTTCTGGCTCAGGCGGAACACGACGAATCCGCCCAAAGCATCCTGTTCACCGATGACGCGGCTTTCGCCGAAGCCGTCGCAGTAGCGGTGCAGGCGGCTCTGGTGTCCTTGCCCCGGGCCGCCATTGCCGGTGCCAGTTGGGCGCAGCACGGCGCGATCATTACGGTCGATCATTGGGAGGAAGCCGCCGCCCTGATCAATCGCCTCGCGCCCGAACATCTCCAGATCATGCTCGACATGCCGGAGGCGTTCTTCGCCCGCATCCGGCATGTCGGCGCCGCCTTCCTGGGCCGTCATTGCCCCGAGGCGGTCGGCGATTACGTGGCCGGGCCCAATCATGTCTTGCCCACGGGCCGCACGGCACGCTTCGCTTCGGGCCTGTCGGTGTTCGATTTTCTCAAGCGCACGACCTGGGTTGCCACAGACCGTGCCGGCCTGGCCGCCGTGGGTCCCGCCGCCGTGCAGCTGGCGATGGCTGAAGGGCTGGATGCCCATGCCCGTTCGATCTCAATCCGGTTGTAATCGATAGGATATGGAGATTTCGTCTTTTCGCTTAGGAAACAATTAATCTAAATACGGCAATCTCTCCTCGCGCGGCATCGGGGAGGGATCATGGCTCAGACAATTTCTGGAACGGTGACACAGACCGTTACCATCACATCGAACCCTGTCACGATCACCTCTGCGGGCTCGGTCGTGACCAGCGCGGGCGCCGCGATCACCGGTCCCGCCGGTTTGGGCAGACCCACTGCCGGCTGGACCGTCAGCAATGCCGGCATCGTCACGGCCTCCGCCGCCAAGGCTGACGCGATCGACCTCATCGGCGGTGGATCGATTTCCAACACGGGCACCATTTCGGGTTACCAGAACGGCGTCGATATCACCTCCGGCCTCGGCGTCGTCACCAATAGCGGCACACTTGAATCCAGCCCGACCGTCATCGTCTCGGGCTCGCCGGGAAACGTCTATGAAGGCGTCTATCTGGCCGGTGGCGGCAGCGTCACGAATACCGATACCGGGGTAATCTTCGGCGGCATCGGCGGTGTCTATATCATCGGCGGCAGCGGCACGGTCACCAATGCCGGCGACATCCACACCACGACGCTACAGGGCAACGGCATCGATCTGGAAGATGGCGGCACGATCACCAATACCGGCACCGGCAGCATCTACGGCGATTTCTCCGGCATCTCCGTCTATACGGCCGCCGCCACCATCACCAATGCCGGGTCCATCGGCGCCATCGGCCTGAACGGCTACGGCATCTATCTCGGCGCCGGCGGCACCATCACGAATACCGGTTCCATCGTCGGCAGCAATGTCGGCGTCTATGGCGGGGCTGGCACATTCGCCGCCCCGATCTCGATCACCAATTCCGGCTATGTCTATGGTTCGGATACCGGTATCGACCTGACGGATGGTGGGCGGGTCACCAATCTTGCCGGCGGCACCATCCTCGGCACGGTCGGCATCACCATCACCACCGGCACGGTCACCAATGCGGGCACCATCGGGTCCAATGCGACCAACGGCAAGGCCATCACCTTCAGCACCACGGGCGCCACGGACCGGCTCATCGTCGACCCGGAGGCCGTCTTCGACGGAACGGTCACGGGCGGCGGTGTCGCCAGCACCCTCGACCTCGCTGTCGGTTCCACCACGGGCACCCTTGCCGGCGTCGGCACCACGGTCACCAATTTCGACACGATTGCCTTCGACGCCTCCGCCGGTTGGGTGGTGGACGATACCTTCGCCGCCCTCGGTGGGGTGACGGTCACGGGCTTCGCGAGCACCGACAGCTTCCTTCTCACCGGCGTTACCGGTGTCACCTCGAGCTTCAACGCATCGACCGAGACGCTGACCCTGACCAGCGGCAGCGCCACCTCCGTCGTGCAATTCGGCAGCGTGGCTCTGGGGGGAACCATTCAGGTTCTGGCGACGGGCGGCAACACCACCATCAGCCTGGTACCCTGTTTCGCGGCGGGAACCCGCATCGCGACGCCGCGCGGGTCCATTGTCGTCGATTCGCTCTGCAAGGGCGATGACGTGCTGACGGCCCAGGGGGACACGCTCCCCATCATCTGGGCGGGGCATCGCTGGGTGGATTGCGAGACGCATCCCGAGCCGGACAGCGTGCGGCCGATTCTTATCGAAGCGCATGCCTTCGCGGAGGGAATGCCCTGCCGGACTCTCTTCCTGTCACCGGATCATGCAGTCTTCGCGCACGGCGTTCTGATCCCGATCAAACATCTCGTGAACGGCACGAGCATCCGACTCAGCCAGATCAGGCAAGTGATCTATCATCACATCGAACTCGCCCGGCATGCGGTGATCCTCGCCGAAGGGCTGCCGGCCGAAAGCTATCTCGACACCGGTGACCGGCTGTCATTCGCGGTCCCGGGCGGTGCGCAGCAGCTTCACCCGACCTTCGGTGTCCATCGTCTGGAATCCCAGTTGATCTGGGATGCCCTCGGCTGTGCGCCGTTGCAGATCACGGGGCCGGAGGTCGATCAGGTGCGCATGGATCTCGCGTCCCGCGCCACACACGCCCGACGCGCGGCGTGAGGGTTGGTACCAAATTCACCGTCATCCGCGCACTTGATCCGTGGATGACGAATAATCGTTAAATCCCGAGCCCATGCTCGCGCGCCCAGCTGCTCAAGGGCTCGCGCAGGCTGGCGGCATTGGGATGACGACTGCGGATCAACGCCAGCACCGGCCGGAACGCCGAGACATCCGTCTTCAGCAAAATCGCTTTGACGCGCAGCAAGGCAGACGGCGACATCGACAGCGACGTGAAGCCCAGCGCCACCAGAATCAGCGCCTCCAAAGGACGCCCCGCCGCCTCTCCACAAAACGACAAAGAGACGTTCTCCGCCGCCGCCTGCTGCACGATCTGCTCCAGAATATCGAGCACTGGCGGTGAGATGAGATCGTATCGTCCTGCCAAATTGGGCGTGCCCCGGTCTGCCGCGAACAGGAACTGCATCAGGTCGTTCGATCCGACCGAGACGAAATCGACGTCTTTCATCAATTGCGGTAATTGCCAGAGCAGAGCTGGCACTTCGAGCATGGTGCCGACCGAGAGCGCCGACGGCTTGTGTTCCGCCCGCGCCACTTCCGCGTCCAACAAAGCCTTCGCGGCGCGAAATTCACTGATCGTCGCCACCATCGGGAACATGACCGACAGGCTCCGCCCACGCGCCGCCGCCAGCATGGCCCGCAATTGCCGGCGCAGCGTCACCGGCCGATCAAGGCCAATCCGCAGTGACCGCCAGCCCATCGCAGGATTCTCACTGGCTGTGACATCCGCCCCCGCAATCAACTTATCCCCGCCGAGGTCGAGCGTGCGGAACAGCACCGGCCGATCGCCCGCATGATCGAGGATGCGGGTATATTCCGCCGTCTGCTGCGCCATCAGATGCTCGGATCCCGGCACAGCCTCGGACGCGGCGGGATGATCGGTGGTCGGGTCGCCCGGCCGATGCTGGGCGAGCAGCGAAATCTCCGTGCGATACAGCCCGATGCCAGCCGCACCGGTCATCTCCAACTGCGCGAGTTCGAGCGGCAGGCCGAGATTGATCATCAAGGCGATCTGCCGGCCATCCAGCGTCAGGGTGGGTTGGTCACGCAGGACTTCCCAGCCACGGGCATTGGCACCGCGCAGCGACACCGCACTGACATAGGCATGGCGCACCTCATCCTCGGGGCGGAGGATGAAGATGCCGTCCTCGGTATCCAGAATGCCCTTATCGCCATCGCGGCAGGCATCCATGACGCCACGCGCATCCGACAGCGCCGGCAGGCCGAGCGACCGCGCCAGAATCGCCGCATGGCCAGCGGCACTCCCCTCCTCCAAAACCAGGCCCGCAACCCCGCGACTATGCCAATCCAGCAACTCCGCCGGACCCAGCCGCCGCGCGACCAGGATGGCGCCTGCGACCTCCGCCGGATCATCCTGCGAGCCATGACTGCCGTCGCGGTCCAGCCGTGCGAGTTGCGCGATCATGCGATTGCCGATGTCTTCGATATCCACCAGCCGCTCCCGCAAATAGGGATCGGCGATGCGGCGCATGCGCTCGCGCAATTCGCTCATCACCCGCATGACGGCGGCCTCGGCGGAAAAGCCGCCCTCGATCATGGCCGTGACACGCTTCAACCAGCCGGCATCCGCGGCGATCAGGCGATAGGCCGCCATGATATCGCCCGTCGCGTCATCCCCGAAGGTGTCCGATGTGCCCCGGATAAGATCGTCCAGGCCGCTGCGCATCGACTCGCTGGCAGCCTGCAAACGCTGTTTCTCGATATCGGGATCGGCCGCCATGACATGCTTGCGGGCAATATGCTTTCCCGCGCGGATCACCGGGCCGATGACCACCCCCACCGACAGGGGCAGGCCATCGAAGCGGCGTGGCAAAGCGGCGCCGAACCCCTCGCCCCGCACCTCGACGGCGCCGGCCGCCGTCAACATCTCCGCCAGCAACATCGCGACCGTTTCCAGCGCCTCCTGCTCGATTTCGGTAAAGCGACGCGGCGCGCGATTCTGGATGCTCAAGACGCCGATGGTCTGGCCGGAGCGCCGGATGGGAATGGCGAGCAGAGAGGCGAAGGCATGCTCCCCCGTCTCCGGCCGCTGCGCGAAGCCCGGATGGTCCCGCGCATCGGCAAGATTGATGGCGCTGCCGATGGCCGCGACCAGGCCGATGATGCCTTCGCCCACGCGCAGCCGTGTCTGTCCTACCGCATCGGCGAGCAGACCCCAGGTCGCGGCAAGCTCCAGAACCTCCCCCGCCCGCATGACATAGAGGGCACAGACCTCGCTCGCCATTTCATGGGCGACGAGTTCAAGCAGCTTGGGCAGCGGCGTATTGCCGTGCGCGAGGCCTTCCCTCAGTCGCGCGAACAGCCGCCGCGGATTGGTCTCCGAGAGGTCAGCCGGGAGTGCGGGATTGTCCACGACTTGCCAGCATCGCTTCGGCCTGATCCACCAACTGGGCGATGACGGCGGCCACGGTCTTTTCTTCGCGTACCGCGCCCACGGACTGACCAGCCATGACCGAGCCTTCCTCGACATCGCCATCGACCACCGCGCGCCGCAGCGCCCCGGCCCAGAAATGCTCAATCGAAAGCTGCGCCGCCTCCTTGGTCAATTCGCCCGACTGGAACTGGCGGATGGTCTGCGCCTGATGATCCAGGAAACGGCGCGTGCCGGAATTCACCAGACCGCGCACGGGAATGACCGGAAACTGGTTATCGAGCTGCACGGAGGGCAGGGCGTCACGCGCATTGGCGCGGTAGAAGGCTTTCTTGAAATTGGCATGGGCAATGCTCTCGACCGTGGCCGCGAACATCGTGCCGAGTTGCGCGCCCGAAGCCCCCATCTCCAGCATCCCGACGATGGCATCGCCACGGCACAGGCCGCCGGCGACGAAGACGGGCACCTCGGTCACCACCGGCAGAATTTCCTGCGCCAGCACCATCAGCGACACCGGCCCGATATGGCCTCCGGCCTCCGATCCTTCGATGATCAGGGCGTCGGCGCCGGAGCGGACCAGCCGCTTGGCCAGAACCAAAGCGGGGGCGAAGCAGACCAGCTTGGCGCCGCTATCCTTCACGGCGCGCACGGCCGCGCCCGGCGGCACGCCACCGGCCAGCACGATATGGCCGACGCCCGCCCGCAGGCAGACCTGGATCAGCTCATCCAGCGCGGGATGCATGGTGATGAGATTGACGCCGAAGGGACGGTCGGTCAGCGCTTGCGTCGCCGCAATCTCCTTCTCCAGCAGCGCCGGCGGCATCGAGCCGCAGGCGATGACGCCGAAACCACCGGCATTGGAGATGGCGGAGACAAGGTTGCGCTCGCTCACCCAGCTCATCGCCCCGCCCATCACGGCGTAGCGCGAGCCCAAGAACGCGGTGCCGCGCTGCCACAGCCCGGTCAAAGCGGGGGAGATGATGCGCTCGGGCAGCGCGGCGAGGACGGACGATGATGGGGGCGCGTTCATGTCAGGCGGCATCGAGGCCATAGGCCGTATGCAGGGAGCGCACGGCGAGTTCGGTGTAATCGGCGGCGATCAGAATGCTCACCTTGATTTCGCTGGTCGAGATGACCTGGATATTGATGCCCTTTTCCGCCAGCGTCTTGAACATCGTGCTGGCGATGCCGGCATGGCTGCGCATGCCGATGCCGACGACGCTGATCTTGGCGACATTGGTATCGGCCAGGATGTCCGAGTAGCCGATCTCGGTGCTGGCGGCGGCCAGGGCCGCCCGCGCACGCGGTAGATCCGACCGACCGACCGTAAAGGTCATGTCTGTAGTGCCGTCTTCGGCAACGTTTTGCACGATCATGTCGACGTTCACATTCTCTGCGGCCAGGGCGCCAAAGACGGCGGCGGCGATGCCCGGGCGGTCCGGCACACGGCGCACGGTGAGCTTAGCCTCGTCTCGCGAGTAGGCGATACCAGAAACGAGTTCCTTTTCCACGATCTCATCCTCATCCACGACCAGAGTACCCGGCAGATCCGCGAAACTCGACAGAACCTGAACCCGGACTTTTTCCTTCATCGCCAATTCGACACTGCGCGTTTGCAGAACCTTGGCGCCCACAGAGGCGAGTTCGAGCATCTCCTCATAGGAGATACGGGCGAGTTTGCGCGCACGCGTCACGATACGGGGATCGGTCGTATAGACCCCGTCCACATCCGTATAGATGTCGCAGCGATCGGCGCGGAGCGCGGCGGCGAGGGCGACGGCCGAGGTGTCCGACCCGCCACGGCCGAGCGTGGTAATGCGGTGATCCGGGCCGAGACCCTGGAAGCCCGTCACCACCGCGACCTGGCCCAGGCCCATGCG
The DNA here is from genome assembly GCF_030252425.1 of Acidisoma sp. PAMC 29798. Lineage (GTDB taxonomy): Bacteria > Pseudomonadota > Alphaproteobacteria > Acetobacterales > Acetobacteraceae > Acidisoma > Acidisoma cladoniae. Next base: position 4,096,595 of record NZ_CP126994.1, read on the forward strand.
ACGGATGAGTTCCGCGCCCTCGATCTGTTCGATGCGGGCCTTGCCATGGGCGCCGTCCGTGCGGATGGGGATTTGCCAGCCGGCCCAGGACCGCGCCTCGATGCCCAGATTCTGCAAGGCGATGGCCACCAGCCCGGCAGTGACCTGCTCGCCGGTTGCGACCACCGCATCGTATTCCCGCGCGTCATGCAGGGGCGACAGGCTCTGGCACCAGCCGACGAGCTGGTTCGTGGTGCCGGACATGGCCGAGACCACCACCGCGACCTCATGCCCAGCCTCGACCTCCCGCCGGACGCGCTCGGCGACGTTGCGAATCCGGTCGAGGTCGGCGACGGAGGTGCCGCCGAATTTCATGACGATGCGGGCCATGATACGTTGTCTGATCCTGCTCTGGGCGAGGCGTCGCGGAATAGGCGCGCGCCAGGCGACGTCGTAGAGTTACGCTCGGGCGACCACCACCCGGCTGTAGGGCCGGCAGACATAAACGCGCAGTCGCGATGGGGCAATGATGCAGCACGACGGAACCTTGTCCTTGGACGAAGTCGCGCGGTTCGACGCCCTGGCGCAGGACTGGTGGGCGCCGGACGGGCCGATGGCACCGCTACACCGAATGAACCCGCTGCGCGCCCGCTGGATCACGCAAAGGCTAGCCAAACCTCTGGCCGGGGAGATCCTCGATATCGGCTGCGGCGCCGGCTTGCTGGCGGAAGCGCTGGCGAAGGCGGGCTTCTCGGTGCTCGGCCTGGATGCGGCGGAGGCTGCCATCGCCGCCGCCCGCGTCCATGCCCAGGGCCAAAACCTGCCACTGCGCTATCGCGCCGGGCGGATCGAGGATGTGATCGCCGAGGGCACGCGCTTTCCGGTGGTGACGGCGCTGGAAGTGATCGAGCATGTGCCGGATCCGCAGGTCTTCCTGCAGCGCCTTGCCGAGGTGCTGGAGCCTGGGGGGTTGCTGTTCGTCTCGACGCTGAACCGCAGCCTGCGGTCCCTGCTCACGGCCAAGATCGGCGCGGAATATATCCTGCGCCTGCTGCCGGCCGGGACCCATACATGGCGGCAATTCATCCCACCGGCGCAATTGGCGACCATGGCCGCCTCCGCCGGATTGCGGGTCACGGCCTCAGCCGGGATGAGCTTCGACCCCTGGCGCGGGCAGTGGCGGGAAAGCCGCGACCTCTCCATCAACTACATCATGGCATTCGGGAAGGCCGCATAGGCCTGCGTTGACAGGTCCGCGAGGGCGGCGGAGAGTCTGCCGAAAATAACGTCACGTCCGGGACAGCTATCATGAATCGAATCATCAACGACCCCGAGCAGGTCGCCGAGGAAGCCCTGTTGGGCGTCGTCGCGGCCTATCCTGACATTCTGGCAGCGACCGACAACCCGCGTGTATTGCGCGCGGCGCGCCAGCCAAAACAGGGCAAGGTCGGCATCGTCACGGGCGGCGGATCGGGCCATGAGCCCGCCTTCCTCGGCTTCGTCGGCCCCGGCCTTTGCGATGCCGTCGCCTGTGGCGAGATCTTCGCCTCCCCCACTGCCAAGAGCTTCCACGCGGCCTTCAAGGCGGCCGATTTCGGCGCCGGCGTCGCCTGCCTCTATGGCAATTACGCCGGCGACAACATGAACGTGAAGATGGCGGTCAAGCTTGCCGCCAAGGACGGGCTTACCGTTCGCAGCGTGGTCGCGAATGACGATGTCGCCTCGGCCCCCAAGGCCGAACGTGACAAACGCCGGGGCGTCGCGGGCGAGGTCATGATGTGGAAATCGGCCGGCGGCTTGGCGGATGAGGGCGGCGACCTGGATCAGGTCATCGCCGTCGCGCAAAAGGCGATCGACAATACCGGCAGCGTCGGCATCGGCCTTTCGGCCTGCACCATCCCCGCCGCCGGCAAGCCGAACTTCACCATCGCGCCGGGCATGATGGAAGTCGGCATCGGCCATCACGGCGAACCCGGCGTCTCCGTCATGCCCGTGAAGCCGGCGCGCGACATGGCCGCGCTGATGCTGGAGCACATCCTCGCGGATCTTTCCCTTGGCCGGGACGAAGATGTCGCCGTGCTGGTCTCGGGCCTCGGGGCCACGCCCGTGATGGAGCTGTATCTGCTCTATGGCCATGTCGATGAGATGCTGCGCGACCGTGGCCTGCGCATCCGCCACCGCTTCGTGGGCAATTACTTCACCTCGCTGGAAATGATGGGCGCCTCGATCACCGTTACCCGTCTCGACGGGGAACTCGATCGCCTGATGGCGCTGCCGGCGCATTCCATCGGCTTGACGGTGCTGGGCTCATGAGCCGGGACAGCGTGACCCTGACCGAGGCCGGGCCGATCCTGTTCGACCTCGTGGCTGTCATCGTGCGCGAGCAGGGCAAGCTCAGCGAAATCGACGGCCAGACCGGCGACGGCGATCACGGCGTCAATATGGGCAAGGGCTTTCGCATGGCGGGCGAGCGGCTGAAGGCCCAGGGCGACTTCACCTTGCCGCAGGGTTTTGCGACGCTGGGCGATACCTTGCTCAGCGATATCGGCGGCTCGATGGGTCCGCTGTATGGCACCTTCTTCACCGACATGGCCGAGGTGCTCGACGATACCGACGTCATCGATGCGCCGCATGTTTCGGCGATGCTGAAGGCCGGCCTCGCCGCCGTGCAAGGCCTGGGCGAGGCCAAGCCCGGCGACAAGACGCTGGTCGATGTCATCGTGCCGGCGATGGAGGGTTTCGACGCGGCTCAGGCTGCGGGCAAGAGTTTTGCGGAGTCACTGACCGCGATGAAGGATGCGGCGGGCGCCGGGCTGGAAGCGACGCGCAGCATGGTGGCCAAGGTCGGCCGTGCCAGTCGTTTGGGTGAGCGTTCGCGCGGCACGCTGGATGCCGGCGCCGCCTCCTGCGACATGATCCTATCGACGCTGGCGGATGGCCTGATCACCCGCCTGAACGCGTGAGTGACGGCGGATAACGCTTCGCTCATCCGCCCGCCATCCACGTCGTAGGGTGGATAAGCGCAGCGTCATCCACCATCAGCCCATCGGTGCTTCCAACAAACGGTAACCGACACCGGGCTCGTTGATCAGCAAAGCGAGCGCCGGTTCGCTCAGCTTCTGGCGAAGATGCCAGATATAGACACGCAGATATTGCATATCCTCGGCATGCGCCGGGCCCCAGATGGCGGTGAGAAGCTGCCGATGCGTGATCACCTTGCCGAGGTTGCGCATGAGCATCTCCAGCAGCGCATATTCGCGGCGGCTGAGGGCCAGCAAGACGCCACCGTCACGCGCCTCGTGCTTACCGATATCGAGCGTCAGCGGCCCGGCCTGAAGCACCGTCTCCACCCCCTCCTGCATGCGGCGATGGCGCAGCGCGGCGCGAATGCGGGCAAGAAGTTCGCCGACGCCGAAAGGCTTTTCGACATAATCATCTGCGCCATTATCCAGCGCCGTGATCTTCTCGCCCTCACGGTCACGCGCGGACAGGATGATCACGGGCACCTCGCTGAACTGCCGCAGCCGCTGCAGAGCCTGCTGGCCATCCTCATCCGGCAGTCCGAGGTCGAGCAAAACGAGATCTGGCGCGCGCGCTGCGGCCAGGCGCAGACCTTCGGCCGCCGTCATCGCCTGTTCCACGGCATAGCCGGCGGCAATCAGCGCCGGCGCGAGGAAACGATGGATCTGTTTCTCGTCGTCGATCACGAGGATCTTGCCAAGCGCCGGCGTCATGCCGCGACCAGAGGGCCGGCTGCCGGAAGCGTAATGGTGATGATCGTGCCGGGCAGACCATCGCGCGCCAGATCGTCACGCGGGCTTTTGGCGGTGATCGTGCCGCCCATGGCCTGCACAAAGCCGCGCGCAATGGCGAGGCCAAGGCCGGTGCCCGGCACCACGCGATCGCCCCGCCGGGCGCGGTAGAAGCTGTCGAAGATATTCGGCAAATCCTCGGGTGGAATGCCGATCCCTTCATCGGCGACCGAGATTCGCGCCATGCCGTCCCCCACCGCGGCGCGGAGCACGATTCCCGTGCCGACAGGCGAGTATTTCACCGCATTCTCGACGATATTGGTCAAGGCCTGTTCCAGAAGGCCCGCATCAGCCTTCACCGTCACACCGCCCTCCGGCAGGCTGACGGCCAAGTGCAGCGCCTCCGGCACGCGGGCGACGACCGCCTCGACCAGAGGGCCAAGCGGCACCGGCATCAGGCGCGGTGCGATATCCCCGCCTTCGAGGCGCGTGAGGTCCATGATATTGCCCAGGAAGCGGGTCATGCGACCGACATCCTCCTCGATGCTGGCGAGCAGGTCGGCGCGTGTCTCATCCGGCAATTGCGCCCAGGCGGCGCGCAGCGTTTCGGCCGCACCCCGGATGGCGGTCAGCGGCGTGCGCAAATCATGCGACAGGGAATTCAGCAGCGCCGTACGCAGCGCCTGGGTTTCCGACAGCGCCGCACCGCGCGCCGCTTCGCCGGACAGGTGTACCCGTTCCAGGGCGACGGCTGCCTGATCCGCGAGCGCCGCCACCGCCTGCAAGGTGGGACCGGACAAACCGCCATCCTCAGGCGGGCGGATACCGAGCACCCCGGCGACGCCCCGCGCCGTGCGGATGGGCAGCAGACGCCAGGCGGCCGAGGGCAAGGTGGGCGTGCCGGCGCCCGCCTCCTCCTGCCGGCTCAGGGCCCAGCGCGCGGCGGCCAGGCTGCCCTCATCGAGGCGCCCGCTGGTTTCCGGGCGGATAGCGCGGGTCACCAATCCGCTCGGCCCCTCCGTCAGTACCGCGGCGGCGGGTACCAGGGCTGCCGCCTGCTGGGCGATTTCGATCATCAACTCCTCCTCGGTCGTCGGTTCGCCGAGGCGGCGACTGAAAAGGCCGATGCGTCGCAGACCTTCGATCCGACCCTGGGCGGCGACGGCCTCGGCCCGGACACGGCCGGCGAGCACACCGGAGGAGGCCGCGACGATCGCGAAGACGATGAGGGCGATGACGTCGCGTGGATTGTCGATGGTGAGTTGATAGAGCGGCGGGATGAAGAAGAAGTTCCAGCAGACGAAGCCGAGCGCCGCTGCGACGAGACCGACCGTCAGCCCCTGCAAGGCCGCGACGGCCATGACAGCGGCCAGGAACACCATGCCCAGGGCTTCGTGATCAACCCAAGGGCGACACAGCTCACCCGCCGCCACCACGGCCGCGATCATGCCGATGGCCATCGCCCAAGGCAGGGGCGCGGTTGGCACATGCGGTCGGAATCGCCGGGGTGAGCGCTGCACCGTCGATGGCACGACATGGAGGTGGAAATCCGCGCCCTGGCGCAGCAATTGCGCCGCCACGGGCAGCTTCCACCTAAAGCGCCGAGGCCGTGGACGCCCGACTACGATCTGCGTCACATTCCGTGCCGCCGCGAGATCGAGGGCGATGGTCACGACATCCCGACCGGCCTGGGTTTCCACCTCGGCGCCTAATCGGCCTGCCAACGCGGCCGGGGTCTGGGCCTTCAGCAAGCCGCTGACACTGTCTTTCGGGCGTTCGACATGCAGCGCGATCCAGGGGGCACGCAGCGCATCGGCCAATTGCTTGGCGTGGCGAACAACGCCTTCCGCCGCGTTATCGGCACCGATGAGGGCCAGAACGCGGTCCCCCGCCGGCCAAGGACCCTTGATGGCATTGGCGCGCATATAGTCCCGCACATCGGCATCGACATGCTGGGCGACTCGGCGCAGCGCGATCTCCCTCAGGGCCGTCAGGTTGCCTTCGCGAAAGAAGGCGTCCAGCGCCCGACGTGCCGTTTCTGGCCGGTAGACCTTTCCCTCGGTCAGCCGCTTCCGAAGTTCCGATGGCGTAATGTCAATGAGCTCGATCTCAGCTGCAAGTTCGAGGACCTGATCCGGAAGTGTCTCGGTGACACGAACGCCGGTGATGCGGGCGACGTCGTCGTTCAGGCTTTCGAGGTGCTGGACATTGAGGGTCGCCCAAACCGGGATACCGGCTTCCAGCAGTTCCGCCACATCCTCCCAGCGCTTAGCATGGGTGCTGCCAGGGACGTTGGTATGGGCCAGTTCATCGACGAGAAGGAGCTGCGGGCGTCGCGCTAGGGCGGCGGCGAGATCGAACTCCTCCAGCGTCTGACCGCGATAGGCGAGGCGGCGGGCCGGCAGGATCGGCAGGGCGCCGATCTGGGCCTGGGTCTCGGCCCGGCCATGCGTCTCGACCACACCGATGACGACATCGACGCCCTCGGCGGCGCGCTGGCGGCCGGCATTGAGCATCTCCCAGGTCTTGCCGACACCCGGTGCCGCGCCGAGGAAGATACGGAGCGGCGCGCGATGGGCCACGGCGAGCGCCGCTGCCAAGGCATCCGGGTCGGGTCGGCGATCATCCTGCATAGCCAGTGATACCGGCTAACCAGGGTTCAGCGCTACCTCGCCGCGTCAGGTCGGGGGTGGAGAGGCGGCGTCCAGTGCGATGTTCAGGCCCAGCACATTGACATGCGGCTCGCCGATGAAGCCCAGCAAGCGTCCGACCACATGCTGGTCAAGCAGGCTCTGCACCTGCGCCACGGGCAGATGGCGGGCGGCGGCCACGCGCGCCACCTGACGCGCCGCATTGGCGGGCGAAATGTCCGGGTCGAGGCCTGAGGCGGACGCCGTGACGCTATCGGCCGGGATCGGCGCGGGGCCGGCGGTGGCGACCCGCGCTTTCAGCGCCGTGGCGAGGGCCGCGCTGGTCGGCCCGAGGTTGGAGCCACCGGAAGAGGTGGCGTCGTAGCCCTTGCCGGCAGCGGAGGGTCGCGGCTGGAAATACCAGGGTTTCGTGAACGTCTGTCCGAGCAGGGCGGACCCGATGACGACCCCGTTCTGCCGGATCAGACTGCCGCCGGCCTGGAAGGGCGCGACGACCGCGCCGACGCCCACGAAGCCGAGCGGAAAAGCGAGACCAAGGATCAGCGTCGTGAGCACGAGCAGAACGAAGGCAGGGCGAAGATGGCTGGTCATGACATGAACCTCAATGAACGCCGATGGCGGAGATGATGACGTCGATCACCTTGATGCCGATGAAAGGCGCGACGATGCCGCCCAGGCCGTAGATCAGCAGGTTGCGCCTGAGCATGGCGCTGGCACTGACCGGCTTGAAGCCGACGCCGCGCAGGGCGAGGGGAACCAGCGCCACGATAATCAGGGCGTTGAAGATCACCGCAGACAGGATGGCGCTATGCGGCGATTGCAGCCGCATGATGTTGAGCACACCGAGACCAGGATAGGTCGCGACAAAGATCGCTGGCAGAATGGCGAAGTATTTGGAAACGTCATTCGCGATGCTGAAGGTGGTGAGCGAGCCGCGCGTGATCAGCAGCTGCTTGCCGATTTCCACGATTTCGATGAGCTTGGTCGGGTCGCTATCGAGATCGACCATATTACCGGCTTCGCGCGCCGCCTGGGTTCCGGTCTGCATCGCGACGCCGACATCGGCCTGGGCGAGGGCCGGCGCATCATTGGTGCCGTCTCCACACATGGCGACGAGGCGCCCTTCGGCCTGGGCGGCGCGGATATAAGCCAGCTTGTCGGTCGGCGTCGCCTGGGCGACGAAGTCATCGACGCCGGCTTCGGTTGCGATGGCGGCGGCCGTGACCCGGTTGTCACCGGTGATCATAACGGTGCGGATGCCCATGGCGCGAAGCTCGGCGAAGCGGGCGCGGATATCGGGTTTGACGATGTCCTTCAGCTCGATCACGCCGAGAAGGCGGCCATTCTCCGACACCGCCAGCGGCGTGCCGCCGGCGCTCGCGATACGGTCCACCGCCTGGGTGAAGGCCGCCGGCGGGGTGGTGGTGCCGGTGAGGGTGAGCACGGCATCGACCGCACCCTTGCGCCACTGACGACCCGCCGAGTCGAGGCCCGAAAGCCGCGTCTCGGCGCTGAAGGCGATCAGCGTCGCATCGGAGGGAGCGTCGAGCGTAAAACCCTGGCGATCGCGCACGAAGCCCAAAATGGACCGGCCTTCCGGGGTTTCGTCGCCCAGGCTGGCATAGACGGCCGCTTCGGCAAGGGCGCGGTCCGTGACGCCCGGAACGGGGGTAAGGCTCGCGGCCATGCGATTGCCGAAGGTTATGGTGCCGGTCTTGTCGAGCAGAAGAGTATCGACGTCGCCGGCTGCTTCGACGGCGCGGCCGGAGGTGGCGACGACATTGAAGCGCACCAGGCGATCCATGCCGGCGATGCCGATCGCCGAAAGTAGGCCACCGATGGTGGTGGGGATCAGGGTGACGAGCAGGGCGGCGAGCACGGGCACGCTCAGGTTGGTGCCCGAGTAATGGGCGAGACCGACCAGGGTGACGACGGCGATCAAAAAGATGAGCGTCAGACCGGCGAGCAGGATGTTGAGGGCGATCTCGTTCGGCGTCTTGCGACGTTCCGCGCCTTCCACCAGCTTGATCATACGGTCGATGAAGGTGCTGCCGGCGGCGGCGGTGATGCGCACGACCAGCCAATCCGATACGACCTGCGTACCGGCCGTGACCGCGCTGCGGTCACCACCGGATTCGCGAATGACCGGGGCGGATTCACCCGTCACGGCGCTTTCATTGACGCTCGCGACGCCGGCCATCACCTCGCCGTCCGAGGGCATGATGTCCCCGGCTTCGACGAGCACCAGGTCACCGACGGCGAGTGTGGTGGCGGAGACATTCTCGGTGCGGCTGCGGTCGCGAACGTCCGTCAGTCGCTTGGCGAGGGTATCGGACCGCGCGCGGCGCAGGCTTTCGGCCCGCGCCCGTCCGCGGCCCTCGGCGACCGCCTCCGCAAAGGTTGCGAAGAGCACCGTCAGCCATAGCCAGATGGCGATGCTGATCGAAAAGCCCCAGGCGCCGCCTGTGACAAGATCGCGCAAGCCGAGGAAGGAGACCAGGATGGCCACCACCTCCGTCACGAAGATGACCGGGTTTCGCACGAGTTGGGCGGGATTGAGTTTGACGAAGGCATCCGTGCTGGCGCGTAGCAGGATGGCACGATCGAAGAGGCTGAAGGTTTCAGCCTTTACACTGGACATCTGAATGATTCCTGAAAAGGCTTAAAACGTTTTGCCGGCGATCATCGCGAAATGTTCCGCGATGGGGCCGAGTGACAGGGCCGGCAGGAACTGCAATCCGCTCAGGATGATGATCACCCCCAGCAGCAGGCCGACGAAGAGCAGGCCATGGGTCGGCAAGGTTCCGGCCGTGATTGCGATTTTCGGCTTCGCGGCAAGGGAGCCGGCGATGGCCAGGACCGGAATCAGGAAGGCAAAGCGGCCGAGAAGCATGGCCGTAGCCAGACCGTAGTCGAGCAAGGGTGTGTCACCCGAGATGCCTGCGAAGGCGCTGCCGTTATTCGCCGTCGCCGAGGTCCAGGCATAGAGCATCTCAGACAGGCCATGCGGCCCGGCATTCTCCAGCGAGCCGAGGCCCGAGGCGGTGGAGAGCGAGATGGCCGTGCCGCCGAGCATGGCCAGCGGCAGGATCAGAACCGCCAGCATGGCGAGCTTGATCTCCCGCGATTGGACCTTCTTGCCGAGATATTCCGGCGTGCGGCCGACCATCAGACCGGCGATGAAGACGGCGAGCAGGGCATAGACGATCATGCTGAAGAGGCCGGACCCCACACCACCCGGTGCGACCTCGCCCAGTTCCATCATGAACAGCGTCACGGCGCCGCCGAGCGGCGTCAGGCTGTCATGCATCGTATTGACCGCACCGCAGGATGTGCCTGTGGTGGCGGCGGCGAAGAAGGATGACAGCGGCACGCCGAAGCGGACGTCCTTGCCTTCCATATTGCCCGCGACCGTATCGACACCGAAATGCGCCATCATCGGCGTGCTGGCGGATTCCGCCGCATAGACGCCCAGAGTGCCGGCGACGAGCAAGACGCCCATGGCGATGAACAGCGCGCGGCCCTGCCGCTTGTCACCGACGATATGGCCGAACATGATCGCGAGCGAAAAGGGGATGACAAGAAAGGACCAGATCTGCACCAGGCAGGTAAAGGCGCTGGGATTCTCGAAGGGATGAGCGCTATTGGCATTCAGGAAGCCGCCGCCATTGGTACCGAGAAGCTTGATGGCTTCCATAAAGGCGACCGGGCCAAGGGCGATGATCTGCTGGCCGTGCTCCAGCGTCGTCGCGGTCGGATAGGCGGACAGGGTTTGCGGCACGCCGCCGATCATCAAGACGAGGCCGACGAGCACCGCCAACGGCAGCAGAACCAGGGTGATGATACGCGTGAGATCGACCCAGGCATTGCCGAGGTCGCCCACGCCACGGCGCCCGAAGGCGCGCGACACGGCAAGGGCAGCGGCCATGGCAGCGGCGGCCGAGAGGAACATATGGGCTGTCAGACCCCACATCTGGCTGCCATAGGAGATTTGCTGCTCCGGCACATAGACCTGCCAATTGGTATTGGTCAGGAAGCTCATCGCCGTATTGAAGGCGAGGCGCGGGGACATGCCGGCAATATGCTGCGGATTGAAGGGCAGATAGAATTGCAGCCGCAGCATGGCGTAGAGCAGAACGAAATGCATGGCGCTGAGGATCATGATGACACCGGCATAGCCCTGCCAGCCCATTGGCTTTGTCGGGTCAACGCCGAGTAGTCTGTAATATGCGCTCGGTTTTGCGGGCGCTTCGAAGACGCGGGCCATATAGCGGCCGAGCGGAAAGGCCGCCGTCGCGATCAGGGCGAGCACCAGGGCGATCTGCGCCCATCCGGGGAGTGTCATGAGAAGGCCTCAGAACGCTTCGGGGCGGATGAGCGCCGCGACGAGATAGACCAGCAGTCCGGCGGAGACGATGCCGCCCAGGATCAGGTCGATCATGGCTAGACGCGCTCGCAGAGGGCGGCATAGGCGAGCATCGCCAGCAATCCCCCGGCGCCGAGGACAACGAGAACAAGGTCAAGCATGGGAACATCTTCCGATGGTTCAGAACATGCTTGGAGTAGGCGCCCCGCGCGTTTAATCGCGATGCGTTTCGCAACGCTGGGCCATTAAAGGGAAGTAAAAAAGGCTCCGCCGGGCAGGGAACATTCGTCCTCTTCGCCCGTCTTCAAGAGACTCAGAGCCAGATCGCATCCGCTCAATCGCGTAGCGATTCAACCTGATGCGTGAATCGCGCCCTAGGCCCTCACGAGTCCGATCGCGGCAGCCAGGGCAAGACACCGACCTCGATGCCTTCGTCGGCCAGGGCCTCCGCTTCCGAGGGCGTCGTCTCCCCATAGATGCCGCGCTGCGCGATCTCGCCCTTGTGGATCTTGCGCACTTCAGCGGCGAAGCCAGGCCCGACATAGTCACAGTTCCGCTCGACTTCCGCGCGCAAGCGCTGCAACAGCGCACGCACCGCATCGGGCATCCCATTTTCGGCGATCACACTCGTCGGCGGGCTCACCGGAACGGGGGCGGTGATGGCCACAGGCGCAGCCTCGATACGTTCGCGGCGCTTGGTGCCACGCCCGAGGGCTGGGGCCATTACAGCGCGCGTCACGGCGGCACTGTTGCAGATCGGGCAGATGACGAAGCCGGTCTTGGCCTGCCTGTCGAAAGCGCCGCTATCCTGGAACCAACCGTCGAAACGGTGATCCTCATCGCATTGCAGCTGATAATGGATCATCCGGTCAGGCCCGTGTGAGGAGGGTGAGGATGCCCTCAAGCTGTTCGTAATTCTGATAGGTCAGTTGCAGCGTGCCGCCCCGGCCGCGCGGATGGATGGAGACGGCAATGCCCAGGCGCGCGGCCAAATCCCGCTCGATCAGGCGCGTGTCAGCGTCCTTTTCGCGCACGGCTTTGCGCGCCGGCTGGCCCTCGCTCTGGCGCGTCACCAGCGCTTCCGTCTGCCGCACATTGAGGCCCTGGGAGATGACGACGAGGGCGGCCCGCGCGGGATCGGGATGCGCCAGAAGGGCGCGGGCATGGCCGGCTGTCAGGATGCCGCGCCGTAGCTCCGTCTGGACGGCCGCCGGCAATTTCAGCAGCCGCATGGTATTGGCAATATGGCTACGGGATTTGCCGACGCTTTCCGCGACGCGGTCTTGCGTCAGCGAAAACTCCTCGATCAGGCGGCGATAGCCTTCGCCTTCATCGATGGGATTGAGGTCTTCGCGCTGGAGATTCTCGACCAAGGCAGCGGCCATGGCCGCGAGGTCTTCCAAGGCGCGAACGAGCGCGGGAATTTCATGCAGCCCCGCCTGTTGCGCGGCGCGCCACCGCCGTTCGCCGGCGATGATCTGGTAGCGGCCCTCCGCCGTGGGGTCGGGCCGCGCCAGGATTGGCTGCAGGACGCCCTGTTCCCGAATGGAGGCGGCAAGGGCTGCGAGTTCGGTTGGGTCGACTTGGCGGCGCGGCTGAAAGGGGCCGGGCGTCAGCAGATCGAGGGGTAGGAGCTGGATCGACATCTCCATGCCAGGCGCGGGCGTGTCCTCACCGAGCAGGGCCGCGAGACCGCGGCCGAGACCGCGACGGGGTGCGGTGCTCATGCGGCGCGGCTCGGCGCGGCGCCCAGCCGATCCACCAGCTCGGCCGCGAGGCGGATATAGGCCTGCGACCCTGGCGACTTGAGGTCATAGACCAGCACGGGCTTGCCGTGGCTCGGCGCCTCGGAGATCCGAATATTGCGAGGAATCACAGTCTCATACACCTTTTTGCCGAAGAAGCCCCGGACATCCTGGGCGACCAGCTCCGACAGATTGTTGCGGCGATCATACATGGTCAACACGATGCCATGCAGCGACAGGCCGGGATTGAGACGTCGCCGCACGGCCTCGATCGTCTGGGTGATTTGCGTGATGCCTTCGAGGGCGAAGAACTCGCATTGCAGCGGCACCAGCACATCCTGCGCCGCCATCAATCCGTTGAGGGTGAGGAGGCCCAGGCTCGGCGGGCAATCGATGATGACGAAGGCGCAGCCAGCGAGACCTGGCCAGGCATCGAGCGCATCCTTCAGGCGTTTCTCACGGCCCGTGGCCGAGACCAGTTCCATCTCCCCGGCCGTCAGATCGGGGTCCGCCGGCAGGATGGTAAGGCCCGGGATGAGCGTGGGGCGTATTGCGTCGGCGATCGGCAAGCCCTCGGCAAGCACGGCGAAGACGCCCCGGCCGCGCGCGTTGCGCGGCAATCCGAGGCCGGTGGAGGCATTGCCTTGCGGGTCGAGGTCGATCAGCAGCACCCGATACCCCGCCGCTGCCAGGGCGGTGGCAAGATTGATCGCCGTCGTGGTTTTGCCGACGCCGCCTTTCTGGTTGGCGATGGCGATGATGCGTGCGGGTCCGATTGCAGCAAGACGGGCGGCCTCGGCGGAGCGTGCCGCCAGGGCGCGATCTTGCGCGATCATGGCACGCGCGCGGGAGGAGGCGCTCATGCCTCGGGCGCCTCACGCCGCATGATCGATTTGATGGCAAGAATCTGCGCATCCGGCGCGGTCGCGCTGGGCACCCGGCGCAGGGTCATGGTCCAGTCACGCTCGGCCTCCGTGATTTCAGCCTCGGCGCGTCCGCCTTTGGGAAACAGGCAGGTTCCGCCGGGGAGAAGGAAAGGTGATGCGAGGTCCAGCAGCAGGCGCAGCGGCGCCATAGCGCGCGCCGTCACCAAGGCCACAGGCGGCAATCGCACCTCCTCGATCCGTATGGCATGGACCGTGACAGGCGCTTCCGTGGCGGCCGCAGCCTCGCGCAGGAAGGCGGCTTTACGCCCGTCCGCTTCGATGAGGTCGAAATGGATGCCCGTCGCAATCGCCAGCACCAGACCCGGAAAACCGCCACCCGAACCGAGATCGACGGCGCGGGGGGTTTCTCGCGGGATCAGCGGAATGAGCTGCAGCGAATCCTCGACATGCCGCTGCCAGAGGTGGGGCATATCCTGCTGGCTCACCAACCGGATCGTGGGATTCCACCGCACCAGCAAGCGCGAAAAAACATCCAGCCGCTCGCGTAGCGCGGCGGCGTTCTCGGCATCTTCGTCGTCAGGGGTCACCGGCTTAGACTGTTTCACGTGAAACACTGGCCTCGAATTTGCGAAGGCCGGCGAGGATGATCGCCAAGCCAGCCGGCGTCATTCCGGGAATACGCGATGCCGCGCCGACCGATGTCGGCCGCATTTCGGCAAGCTTTCCCCGCAACTCGGCAGAGAGGCCGCCCAAGGTCGAGACGGCCAGATGTTCGGGGATCTTGATATCCTCCTGCCGTCGAAAGCTGCGGATTTCCGCCTCCTGCCGATCCAGATAGGCCGCATAGCGGGCCTCCGTCTCAATGGACTCGTAGACCCGCGTGGGAATGTCCCGCAGCTCCGGGAAGGCGGCCAGGATCGTCTCGGCGGGCAGAGCGCGGAGGGACAAAACCTCATAGACGCTGCGCAACCGACCGTCCGCGCGTATCGGCAGGCCCCGCTGGGCCAGGCCCGCCGGGCTATGCCGCTCAGCCTTCAACCGGTCTCGCAGGCGATCGACGCCCGCTTGGAACGCGGTGAAGGCGGCGGCCCGTGCGGCACCGACACAACCCCAGGCAATGCCCTTTGCCGTCAGGCGAAGATCGGCGTTATCCGCCCGCAAGGACAGGCGATATTCTGAGCGCGAGGTAAACATCCGATAGGGCTCGGTCACGCCATGAGTGACGAGATCGTCGATGAGGACGCCGGTATAGGCCTCCGACCGGTCGATCTGAACCAACGTGGCACCGCCGGCTAGGCGCGCGGCATTCAGCCCGGCCATCAGCCCCTGGGCTGCCGCTTCCTCATAGCCCGTCGTGCCATTGATCTGACCGGCGAGGAACAGGCCGGGCAGGGCGCGCAATTGCAGGTCATGGGTCAGCGCCCGTGGATCGACATAGTCGTATTCGATCGCATAGCCGTGGCGGAGGATGCGCGCCTGCTCCAGGCCCGGAATGGTGAGCAGCATCGCCTCCTGCACCGCCGCTGGCAGGCTGGTCGAAATGCCATTCGGATAGACGACATCGCCGCCGGGATTCCCGGCCAGACCCTCGGGCTCCAGGAAAATCTGGTGCCTCTCCCTGTCCGGGAAGCGATGCACCTTATCCTCGACCGAGGGGCAGTAGCGCGGACCACGGCCGGAGAGATGACCGCCATAGACCGCCGATTCATGCAAATGTCGCCGGATGAGATCATGCGTCGCCGGCGTCGTGCCAGTGATGCCGCAGGCGATCAGCGGCGTGTGGATCGCCGCAGTCAGGGTGCTGAAAGGCTCGGGCGGGTCCTCGCTCTCGTCCCGCGCCAGGGCATCCCAGTCGATGCTCGACCGCTCCAGACGCGGCGGTGTGCCGGTCTTGAGGCGACCGATCGGCAGGCCGAGGCCGTGCAGCCGCTCGGCAAGCCGAAGGGACGGCGCTTCCCCGGTGCGGCCGCCGGCCGAACGTTCGGCGCCGATATGGATGGTGCCATTGAGGAAGGTGCCGGTCGTCAGCACCACGGCGCGGCAGGAATAGATCGTACCGGCGGCATCGATCACCGCCGCCACTGCGCCATCCGGCCCCAGCGTGATATCGGCGGCCTCGCCCTCGGCGATGGTCAGGCCCGGCTGCTCGGTCAGCAAAGCAAGGATCGCGGCGCGATACAGGGACCGGTCCATCTGCGCCCGCGGCCCGCGCACCGCCGGCCCCTTGCTGCGGTTCAGAACCT
This sequence comes from Acidisoma sp. PAMC 29798, assembly GCF_030252425.1. Classification (GTDB taxonomy): domain Bacteria; phylum Pseudomonadota; class Alphaproteobacteria; order Acetobacterales; family Acetobacteraceae; genus Acidisoma; species Acidisoma cladoniae. The sequence continues at coordinate 4,112,218 of NZ_CP126994.1, forward strand.
TGAAGTGAATGCCCGCCCGATCAGCCGCCCGGCCCATAAGTCCGTCGAGGGCATCGATCTCACGGACCAGATGGCCCTTGCCGATGCCGCCGATAGCGGGATTGCAGGACATCGCGCCGATGGTCGCGACCCGATGCGTCAGCAGCAGCGTGCGCGCCCCTGTGCGGGCCGAGGCTGCGGCCGCCTCGCACCCGGCATGGCCACCGCCGACCACGACGACGTCGAAGTCCCGCGCCTGATCTGTCAATGGGATGGGCATTCTCATGGCGCGGTCATACAGCCGCGCCGCCCCGTCCGCTACTTTCCGATGCAGAAATCACCAAAGACACGATCCAGCAACGCTTCGACGCCCACTTTGCCCGTTAATCCGCCCAGCGCGGCCAGCGCGAGACGCAGCTCCTCGCCGCGAAGTTCCGATTCCTCTTCGGAAGCCGCGATGGCCAGATGATCCCGTGCCCGCTGCACCAGCGCCCGGTGCCGTTCCCGCGTCATCGGCGGCGGGCCGGCCGCCGCTGTCGCTTCCCGCGCGAAAGCGCTCAGCCGGTCCTGCAAGATGTCCATGCCCGCGCCGGTGAGCACGCTGACGGCAAGATCTGCATCCGGCGGAACAGACCCGAGATCCGCCTTGGTCGCGACCACCATCCGGACGGCGTCCCCAACTGGCTCATCGATCATCGGCACACCGATGCTGACAAGGCTGATGATCAGATCCGCCTGCCCTGCGCGCGCCCGCGCACGTCGCACACCCTCGGCCTCCACCGGATCCGCCGTCTCCCGCAGCCCCGCCGTGTCGATCAAGGTCACCGGCGCATCGCCCAACACAAGGGGAATTTCCAGCACGTCCCGCGTCGTGCCGGGCGTGGCCGAGACGATCGCCACATCCCGCCCCGCGAGGGCGTTGACGAGGCTGGACTTGCCGACATTCGGCGCGCCTTGGACGACAAAAACGAGACCGTCTCGCATCTTCTGGCCGCGCGCCCGATCCGAGAGATGCCCGTCCAGCGCCGCCCGCAGCGCTGCAATATCCGCCATCAGCGCCGCCTCGATCTCCGGCGGCAGCGCCTCATCCGGAAAATCGATCAGCGCCTCCTGATGGGCCAGCACGCCCGCCAGCCGATCGGACCAGTCCTGGTACACCCGGCCCAGGTCGCCGGCCATCTGGCGCAAAGCCTGTCGCCTCTGCCCCGCCGTCTCGGCGGCGACGAGGTCCCCCACCGCCTCCGCCTGCACCAGATCCATGCGGCCATTGAGAAAGGCGCGGCGACTGAACTCTCCGGGCTCGGCGAGGCGCAGACCCAGCGCCAGCAGCGCCTCGGCCACCCCCTCCAGCACGGCACGTCCGCCATGCAGATGCAGCTCCGCCACATCCTCACCGGTATAGCTCGCGGGTCCCGGCAGCCACAGCAGCATGGCACGGTCCAACACTTCGCCCTGACCGTCACGCAGGCTGCGCAAGGTTGCGCGCCGCGCCGGCGGACAGTTACCGGCGAGGGCTTCCACCGCCTGCCGCGTGCCCGGCCCACTCAGGCGCAGCGCGGTCACCGCATTGCGCCCGACCCCGGTCATCGGAGCGAAGATGGTCTCCTCATCCATAGCGGATCGGGATCAGGACCGCTCGGGCGGCAGCCGCAAGGCTTCGGCCCGGCCACCGCCCGCCAGATGCTGCTCGATGACGGCGTCCACATCCGCCCGCGTCTCGATCCGATACCAGACGCCGGCCGGATAGATCACCAGGCACGGCCCTTCCTCGCAGCGATCAAGGCAGCCGGCCATATTGACGCGCGCATGCGGAATGCCCGCTTCCTTCACCCGGGCCTTCATATAATCGCGCAGCGCCTCCGACCCCTTCGCCGCGCAAGAGCCGCGCTTATGCCCATCCGGTCGGCGGTTGCAGCACACAAAGATATGCGCGTCGAAATAGGGCTCGGGGTCGTCCTGGGCTGCGAGGCTGACCATCTCATCCATGCGGCTTCTCCTGCTATCGAGGCATGATACAGGCGGAGTGACGATGACGAAAATGAGGACGCCGCCGATGGACGCCGAGACCAATCTCCTGCGCTTCGAGGCCTCGCCCTATCTGCTTCAGCATGCCGAGAATCCGGTCCATTGGCGGCCCTGGGGCGCGGCGGCGCTGGCGGAGGCGAAGCGCTCCAACCGCCCGATCCTGCTCTCCATCGGCTATGCCGCCTGCCACTGGTGCCATGTCATGGCGCATGAGAGTTTCGAGAACGAAGCCGTCGCCGCCCTCATGAACGCGAGTTTCGTGCCGGTGAAAGTCGATCGCGAAGAGCGGCCGGACATCGACACCCTCTATATGACGGCGCTGCATGCCCTCGGCGAGCAGGGCGGCTGGCCGCTTACCATGTTCCTGACGCCGGACGGCGATCCCTTCTGGGGCGGCACCTACTTTCCGCCGACGCCCCGCTATGGACGGCCATCCTTCACCCAGGTCCTGCAGTCTCTCGCCGCCGCCTGGGCGGAGGGTGCCGAGGCGATCGGTATCAACAAGACCGGCCTCATCGGCGCCATTGTCGCAAGCGGCGCGTCGGATACCGGCACGGGCATCGCCGAGGCGGATCTGGCTGACGCGGCCCACCGCCTGCTGAGCCTGCTCGATACCGAGCAAGGCGGCATGAAGGGGGCGCCGAAATTCCCCAATCCGCCGATCTTTCGCTTTCTGTGGCAATATGCCCTTCACCACGGCGCCTCGGACGCGCGGGCGCTGGAAGGCCGCACCGCCATGCACCTCCTGCTTCGCCGCATGGCCGATGGCGGCATTCATGATCATCTCGGCGGCGGCTTTGCCCGGTATTCGACAGACGGCCAGTGGCTCGCCCCGCATTTCGAAAAGATGCTCTACGACAACGCGCAGTTGCTCGACCTTCTCGCTCTTGCCGAAGCCGACCGCCCGGATGTCGTCTACCGCGAGGCGGCCGAAGGCCTCGTCGGCTGGCTGTTACGGGATATGGGCATCGCCGATGGCGAGGGCGACGTGGCCTTCGCCGCCTCCGAGGATGCCGATTCCGAGGGCGAGGAAGGCACCTTCTACGTCTGGCAAAAGGCCGAGATCGACGCTGTGCTCGGGGATGACGCCACGCTCTTCGATGCGGTCTATGACGTCACTGAGGACGGCAATTGGGAGCGTAAGACCATCCTGCGCCGACGGCGCATGCCCCACGATCAGGACGAATCTAAGCGTCTTGCCGCCAGCCGGGCGCGCCTCTTCGCGGTGAGGGCACAGCGCCCCCGGCCAGGACGGGACGACAAGATCCTTACCGATTGGAACAGCCTGACCATCGCCGCCCTCTGCCGGGCCGCCGCCGTCTTTGCGCAGCCATCCTGGCTGGAGGCCGCGATTGGATGCCACCGCTTCCTGCGTCGTCACCTCGGCATGGAGGATGGCCGCCTGCGTCACAGCTGGCGTGACGGTCGCATCGGCGCTGCCGGTCTGCTCGATGACCAGGCCGCTTTCGCTGTCGGCTGCCTTGCCCTCTTCCAAGCCACCGCCGATGCCACCTACCTGGCCGAGGCCGAGACCATGGTCGCCGTCATCGACCGCTGGTTCGGCGCGGAGGATGGCGGCGCCTATACCACGGCGGCAGATGCGGATGACCTGCCCGCCGCCTTCGGCCGCCCGCGCAGCGCCATGGACCAAGCCGTACCCTCCGGCCCCGGTCTATTCGCGGAAGTTTTGGCGAAGCTGTTCCACCTCACGGGCGAGATCCGGTATCGCGACCGCGCCGAGACTCTTCTCCGCGCATTCAGCGGCACACCGGGCCGCTATCCGACGATGCCGAGCCTCCTCCAGGCGAGCGACAGCCTGGACTACGGCACTGCTGTGGTGGTTTCCGGCCCCGATGCGGATGGGCTGCATGCCATGGCCCTGGCGAGCGGCGATCCGTCCCTGACAGTGTTCCGCCTGAGGATCGACGGCCACGTCGCGGTGTCAGATAGCCACCCGGCGGCCAGCCGCCTCGGTCAGGCGCCGACCGCCGGCGCCTCGGCCTTCCTCTGCCATCGCGGCGTCTGCGGGCTGCCGGTCACGACGCCCGAAGGCCTCATCGCGGCCCTACCGGCCTTCGGGAGTACGTCCGTACGAGCCGCTTGACAACGCATCGCCTGAGGGTTGCCATGAGGGTCCACGACATCAGGCTGGTCATTGCCGCAGCTCTCGCTCCACACGCCCATCGGTCCACTCACGATCTCCGCTGAAGATGAGGCGATCGTTGCGGTCGATTGGGGTTGGGGCCGCGATCAGGAGCCGACGCCGGTGCTTCAGGCTGCACGCGCTTGGCTCCATCGCTACTTCGACGGCGCTGTGGAGGCGATGACCCTGCCTGTTGCCCCTTTCGGCGCCCCCTATCGACAGCGAGTCTGGCAGACCATCTGCGACATTCCCCTCGGCGCCACCCGCAGCTACTTGGCCATCGCGCGGCTGGCTGGTGGTTCGGCCCGGTCGGTTGGCGGCGCCATGGCGACGAATCCCATCCCTATTCTGATCCCATGCCACCGTGTGCTCGCCAGCGGCCCGCGCGGCACCCTCCTCATCGGCGGCTATAGCGGCGGTGAGGGGCTGGAGACCAAGCAGTTCCTGCTCGATCTGGAACGCCGGGTCAGCACCGGCGCTGTGCATGCGACCTTCCCACCAGCCATCGGAATGACGTGATGACCCATGCCATTCGCATCCACGCCACTGGCGGACCGGAGGTTTTGCAGTGGGAGCAGGTGCCGACCCCCGATCCCGGACCCGGCCAGGTCTTGATCCAGCACGCGGCCGTCGGGCTGAACTTTATCGACGTCTATTTTCGCTCTGGCCTCTACAAGACCGCGCTCCCCATGACGCCCGGTGTCGAGGGTGCTGGCACCGTCATCGGCCTGGGCGCCGGGGTGACCGATTTCAAGGAAGGCGATCGGGTCGCCTATTCCTCGACGCCGATCGGTGCCTATGCGGAGCGTCGGGTCATGCCGGCGGACCGCCTCGTCCACCTGCCCGACAGCATTTCCTTCACCGCAGCCGCCGGCATGATGATGAAGGGCCTAACCTCCCAATACCTGCTGCATCGGACCTATAAGGTCGCGCCGGGCGATTCCGTGCTCATCTACGCGGCAGCCGGCGGCGTCGGCCTCGTTCTGTGCCAATGGGCGAAATTGCTGGGTGCGATCGTCATTGGCGTCGTCTCGACCGAGGCGAAGGCCGCCTTCGCCCATGCCCATGGCGCGGACCATGTTCTGCTGGTCAGCGACGACATTCCGGCGCGGGTGCGGGAAATCACTGGGGGTGCCATGGTCCCTGTCGTCTACGACAGCATTGGCAAGGACACCTTCCTGACCAGCCTCGATTGTCTCGCGCCGCTGGGCATGATGGTCAGCTACGGCAATGCCTCTGGCCCCGTGCCGCCGGTGGAGCTGAGCCTTCTCGCCGCCAAGGGCAGCCTGTTCCTGACCAGGCCAAGCCTGGCCACCTATACGGCCAAACGGGCGACCCTGCTCGCCGCGGCCGATGACCTGTTTCGCGTGGTCCTCGACGGAACGGTCAAGATCGAAGTCGATCAGACCTTTCCCCTGCGGGACGCAGCCGCAGCCCACCACGCCATGGAATCCCGCAAGACCACCGGCAGCACGGTTCTGCTGCCCTAATCGCCCTGGTGGATAACGCTACGCTCATCCACCCTACAACGTCGCTTGGTAGGGCGGAAAAGCGCAGCCTATTCCGCCGAGGGCGCTGATTACGCCGCCAAGCCGAGCAGCGGGTCGAGCCCACCTTTCCGATCGAGCGCCATGAGATCGTCACAGCCACCGATATGCGCGCCGTCGATGAAGATTTGCGGCACGGAGGTCCGGCCGCCGGAGCGCTTAGCGGCCTCAGCCCGTTCCGGGCTTCCGTTCTGGGCGTCGATTTCCTTGAAGGTGACGCCCTTCTTCGTCAATAGGCCCAAGGCGCGGGCGCAAAAGGGGCAAAAGGGCTGGGTGTAGATCTCGATCTCGGCCATGAGGATGCTCTCCGTGTTGACCTCAAGAATCGGGGCTTTCGGCCCGAACAACAAGGGGGACGGCCAGGGGTTTGCCCTACCCCGCGCGCGGGTCGGGCACACGCGCCGCGACCAGCACATCGACGGACTTCGCCCCAGCCCCCAACAAAACGGCCGCACAGGATGACGCCGTGGCGCCTGACGTCATGACATCGTCGATCAACAGAACGCGCTGGCCCGCTAAGGCTTCCGCCCTGAGTACCGGCACGCCGAAGGCTCCCTCGACTGTCTGATACCGGGCACTTGCGCTGAGATCGCCCAGCGGCACGGTCGCCCGGTTGCGCGTCAAACTCTGCGCCAGCCAAGGCTTGTCGGCAGCGCGCGCGAGAAGGGCGGCGAGCAGTGCCGCCTGATTATAGCGGCGCGATACCAAGCGCCGGCGATGCAGCGGCACCGGCACCAGCACATCCGCCTCGGCTAAAAGCGTACCACCTGCCCGCGCCATCATGCTGGCGAGAATGCGCGCCAATTCCGTGCGGTCGCCATGCTTCAGGGGAAGAATGAGGCGCCGCGCCGCATCGTCATAGCGGAGCGCGGCCCGCGCCCGTGCAAAGCGGGGCGGTCGCAGCACGCAGGACAGGCAAAGCCCGCCCGGTCCCGCTTCGGCCATGGTGGCGAAAGGCACCCCGCAGCCCTGGCAAAGCGGCGCCGTGATGAAGCTCATCCGCCCGAAACACAGCGCGCAGAGCCGCCCGGCGGCATCGACCAGCGCGCCACAGACGGGGCATTGCGGCGGCAGCAGAAGGTCGAGACCCCTGCCGACGCTGATCCGCAGCCCTTGGCCGATCGCTCGCCATGCGCCTGACATGACGCATCATGATGCGATTTCGTAACGAATGTCTAGAGCATATTCTTTAGAGACAGATTCACGCATCAGGTTCAATCGCGTAGCGATTCAACCTGATGCGATCTGGCTCTACTCTGCCTGATCGCCCCGAGCACCCTTCGGGCCAGGCACGGCATAGAGCAACGCCGGCTCGAAGATGAAGGTCGCGATCAAGGTGCAGCCCAGACTCAGCACCAGAAGCAGCCCCATGCTGGCCGTGCCCGGATGATGCGAAAACGCCAGCGACCCGAAGGCAGTTCCCGTCGTGAGGGCGGAAAACAGAATCGCCCGCGCGGTGGGGGAGGCCAGAAAACGCCGCTCCCCGGCCCGCCAGTTCATGACGAAATAGAGGTTGAAGGACACCCCCACGCCTTGCAGCAGCGGCAGGGCAATGACATTGGCGAAATTCAACGGCAGGGGCAGCAGCACGATCACCAGCACCGTCATGAGCGAGGACAGCACCAGCGGCGCCAAGATCAGCAACACGTCGCGCGGATTACGCAGGAATAGGAACAGGATCACCGCGATGGCGACCAGAGCGAGGATCGCCGCCTCCTTAAAGGCGCCGATGATCGTCTGCGCACTGGAAATCACCGTCACGGCCGAACCGCCCGCGCCCGGGGCGATGGCCGTCACCTTCTGCACAAAGCTCTTGAGTCCAGCGCTGTTCATCGCCTCAGCCTTCGGCAGCACCTGAATGCGCGCCTGCCCGTCCGGCGCCACCCAGTCGCGCTTCAGCGCCTCCGGCAGGCTCGCAAGCGTCACCGGCTGCGCGGACAGACTGGCATTGAGGTCGGAAAGCTCCTGCGGCAGAAACCGCGTCAGCGCGCCATTCGTCGCCATCAGCTGCGCGTCGGTCTCCGGCCCCAGGGCGCGCAAATCCTCCCCGATCACCAGCAATGGGCTGCCAACGGCCAGATGCGGCCGGGCGCTGTCGATTGCCTTCAAAGCCGTGGTGGCGGCGATGCGAATGTCACCCGGCGTCACCGGCGCGGCCGGCCCCGGGTTCAGCGTTGCCGCCAGAATCTGGGCGGTATCGCCGATCGATTCGAGCTTGGTGGATTGATTGTCCGGCACGAAGCTGGACAGCGACAGGGCGTGGTCCACCATCGGCAAGGCACCCAGCCTCTCGCCCAGGCGGGTCGCGGCATCGGTCGAGGGCGCCAGAACGTCGATCGTATAGGGATTGGTGACGACGTTGCTCGCCAGTTCGCGCAAGGTCTCCATCGCTTCGGTATGGGGATTCTGCGTGTCGAGCGGGTCGCTGTCGAAGGTGATGCGCGGCAGCAGCACCACCGCGACCACGGCCACCGCCGCGAAAACGCCGAGCACGGCGCGGTGGTGCCGCGCGAGCAGGGTATCGGCCCGCGCCATGCCGGGCAGGCCGATTTCACCGCCTTCCGCCGGCAGATGAAACAGCGTGATCAAAGCGGGCAGGAAGGTGATGCTGCACGCAAAGGCGATCAGCATGCCGACGCCGGCGATCAGGCCGAGTTCCGCGACACCCACGAAATTCGTCGGCACGAAGGCCAGGAACCCGGCCGAGGTCGCGACCGCCGCAAGCAGAACCGAGGCCCCCGCCTTGACCAGCGTCTGCACCAGGGCCGTTTCGGCATTGGCCGCCAGCCGCCGCTCGTCGCGGTAGCGCACGCAGATTTGGATGGCGAAATCGATCGCGAGGCCGACGAATAGCACCGCGAAGGCGACCGAGATGAGGTTGAGCGTGCCGATGGCGACCGACGCGAAGCCCGTCGTCACCAGCAGACCGAGCACCAGCGTCAGCAGGATCGCAAGGATGTAGCGAATGCGCCGCACCGCCAGAACCAGCCACAGCACGATCAGCGCAACGGTGATGATGGTGTCGGTGACGATCCCTTCGGTGAGGGAGGCGAATTGCTGATCGGCCAGGGCGATCTGGCCCGTAATGCGGAAGCGGGCGCGGCCGCTGGCGATGTCGGGCACCTGGGACGCGAGATGGCGCAGGACATCGGTCGCTTCGGCGCCCGGCTCGATGACGCCGTAATCCTGCACCGGCTGGATCAGCACGAAGCGGCTCGGCCCGGCGCGGTCGGCGAGCGACCCACCCAGCAGACGCTGCCAGGACAAGGGCTCGGGATGCCCCTGATGCGCCGCCTGAAGACCGGTATGAAAGCCGATGAGCGCAGTGTTATAGGGTGAAAGGTCGACCTGGCCCTGCGCCGCCCCCTGGCCGATCAAGCCAATCGCCGTCAGCAGCCCGCGCATGGATGGGTCGGCCGCGAGCTGGCCGATGAAGGGCTGCGCTTGCACCAGCTTGTTCAGCAGCGCATCGAGATCCGGCTGGTCGAGAAACAGCAGGCCTTCGGTCTTGAAGAAGGGCAGATCGTCCGGCCGCACGACGGTCTTGAAGTGGGACGGATCGGCCGCCGCTGCGCGCGCGATGGCGGCCGCCGTCGCATCCGCCTCCTCTGGGGTCTTGGCATCGACCACACCGACCAGCAGGTCCTGATATTGCGGAAAATCCTTGTTCATCGCCGTCTGAGCATGCCGCCAGGGCAGGTTCGGCGAAAACAGATCGTCGGTATTCGTATCGATCCCGAGATGGCGAGAGGTGTAAAAGCCGCAGCCGATGGCGATCACCAGCCCGGCCAGGACCACCCACAGGGCATGTCGGCTGCTCACGCGGGCGATCGCCGCCAGTCTCGTCTGAATCCACATCGGCGCCTTCAAGTCCCTATGATGTCTAGAGCCGAAGCAGTCCGACAATGAACCGCAGCACACGCCCCGCGAAAAGACTGCCTGCAATACTGGATAGTCGCTGTGGGGTGAAGGTGGCTCGGGACAGCGGACGGCTCGTCTGGCGTCGCGGTTTATGCTCTAATCCCGCACTGTGAAGACATTTCTGACGGTCCTTCTTGTCCTGACCATGCTGGGTGTCGTCGTGACGCTGATCGCGGGCGTCGGTGGCATGGTCAAGGGCAGCCAGAACCCGATGCGGTCCAACCGCCTGATGCAGCTCCGCGTCCTTCTCCAGGGGCTGGCGATCGCGATCGTCGCGATCCTGCTGATGATGCGCTGAGCGCCCCTCCGCACGCAGGACACCATGTCATGACCGAGATCGATAGCGTCGGCATCATCGGCGCCGGCCAGATGGGCAATGGCATCGCCCATGTCGCGGCCCTCGCCGGCCTCGCCGTGGTGATGATCGACGTGCAGGCCGAGGCCCTGAGCCGCGCCCTCACCACGATGTCCAAGAACATGGACCGCCAGGTTCAGAAGGGCAGCATTTCCGCGGCCGATCGCGAGGCCGCCCTCGGCCGCGTCACCACCGCGACCGACAATGCGGCGCTCTCGGGCTGCGACATCGTCATTGAGGCCGCGACGGAGCGGGAGGAGATCAAGCTCGCGATCCTGCGGGGGCTCGTGCCCCATCTCAAGCCGGACGCGATCATCGCCTCCAATACCTCCTCCATTCCCATCACCCGCCTCGCGGCGGTGACCGACCGACCGGAGAAGGTCATCGGCATGCATTTCATGAACCCGGTGCCGGTCATGAAGCTGGTCGAGGTCATTCGCGGCATCGCGACCGACGACGCGACCTTCGAGGCCACCCAGGCGTTGGCCACCCGGCTGGGCAAGACCACGGCGGTGGCGGAAGATTACCCGGCCTTCATCGTCAACCGCATCCTCGTCCCGATGATCAACGAGGCCGTCTATACCTTGGCCGAGGGCGTGGGGTCTGTGACAGCGATCGACACCGCCATGAAACTCGGCACCAACCAGCCGATGGGTCCGCTGGAACTCGCCGATTTCATCGGCCTGGATACCTGCCTCGCCATCATGCGCGTGCTGCATGAGGGCATGGGCGACAGCAAATATCGTCCCTGTCCGCTGCTGGTGAAATATGTCGAAGCCGGCTGGCTGGGCCGCAAGACCAAGCGCGGCTTCTATGACTACACCCAGGACCCGCCGCGCCCGACGCGATGAGGTGTTAGGCGGTGAAATGTAGGGCGGAAAAGCGCAGCGTCTTCCGCCGAACCACGCCCTCTAGCCGAGCCCGACCGCCGCATAGAGGCTTTCTGCGCTCGGCACGACCGCGATGATGTTGTCCTTAAAGATGACCGCCGCCACGGCGACGATGATGATCAGCGCAATCAGCACCAGAATAATCCGGCCGGTCCCGCTTTTTTCGCGACCGTAGCGCTCAGGCTTTCCGAAATCGAGTTCGGCGGACAGCCGACGCTCCTCGGGATCGGGACCCATTTCGACGGGGTCAGCCGCCGCCACGCCGCCAAAGAGTTTGCGGGTCGAAGCGGCGGTCGATGCCGGAAGAATCACTTCGCCAGAGGTCTCATCGAGAACGGGTGCGCGCGGCCCGGCCAGAGTATCGGCAAGCCGAGACGACCCACTCGACCGAAACGGCGGCAGCTCAGGCTCAGGCTCAGGAATCGGATCCGGGATCCGCGGGGCGACCGGCGGTAGGCTCGCAGGCGCCGCGACCTCGGGTGGGGCCATCACGGCAACCGGCGCTGCATCCAGAACAGGAGGGGTCGGCATAGCGCGCGGCTGCGTGGGGGGCGGTGGTTCGGGCAGTGCCTCGACGGCGGGGGCCGTCGCCATCTCAGTCGCAGTCGTCGTCGCAGCGCCTATGACCGACCATTGATAACCGCACCGGTTGCAGCGAACCTGGCGGGGCTGGGGGCCGAATAAGTTGTCGGGTGCGTCGTAAGCGGCCGCGCATTCAGGACAAACTAGGCGCATTGGAGGAGTCCCTCGGCATGAGAGGCACGCGCCCCATCGTTCCAGTCGTGAATTGTGGCTAAGACCGGCGCGGCGTGCAATCCTATCCCGCTGTCAAACGGGGTGGTTGAGAGACCAGTGGTCGACATCCGGGAGAGGCTTGGCGCCGCCATGGAGATCCGAGCGAGTTGAGGCTAGAAGCGGCTCCCACGGGTAAACCTTCCCTCTTGCCAGCGGATTAACGACGATGATCCGATTTGAAGATGTCGGCTTGCGTTACCGAACTGGCAACGACACGCCGACAGAAGTTCTCCATGATATCACCTTCCAGGTTCCGGAAGGCGGCTTCCGCTGGTTGATGGGGCCGTCCGGCGCCGGCAAGACAAGCCTGATGCGTATGATCTACCTCGCCGTGCGCCCGACGCGCGGCCGGCTTTTCATCCAGGGCACGGATATCGTGCGGGCTGAGCGTCGCAGCCTGCCCCGGCTCCGACGTCGCATCGGCGTCGTGTTTCAGGATTTCCGCCTGCTCCCCCATCTGAACGCCTTCGACAATGTTGCTCTGCCGCTCCGGATCGCCGGCCGGCCGGAAGGCCAGATCCGCGCCGATGTCGCGGAAATGCTGCGCTGGGTCGGCCTCGCCGCCAAGTTCGAGTCCCACCCCCATCAGCTGTCAGGAGGCGAGCAACAGCGGGTGGCGATCGCCCGTGCCGTCATCGGTCGGCCGATGCTGCTCCTGGCCGACGAACCCACCGGTAATCTGGACGACACCCAGGCCGAGCGGCTGATGCAGCTGTTTCATGAGCTGAACCGCCTCGGCACCACCGCGATCGTCGCCACCCATAATGATGCGCTGGTCGCGCGCCACCCGGCCCGCGCCTTGCGGCTCGATCATGGGCGCCTCATTGCCGATGGCTGAGCCGGACCGCGACAGACCACGCACGCGCCCCGCCGACTCCAACCGCGCGACCCGCCGCCGCGAACGCCACCTCCGCCCCGCCGGCTTCGATGATCTCGGCCTCAAGCGCGCCATCTCGGACCGATTGCTGCCGCTGCTGGTCGCCGCCATGGCTTTCCTTGCGGCACTGGCCTTCGCGGGCGCCGTCGCCACCGCCAGCCTCGCTCAGCATTGGCAGCAGGGCGCCGCCTCAGAAGTGACGGTGCAGGTGCCGACGCCAAACGATCCTGCGGCAACGGGCGGCGACACCAGGCTGCATGCCGTGCTGGCTGCACTCCGCGCCGATGCCGCCGTGATCCATGCCACGCCGATGAGCACGGATGACCTCGGCGCTTTGCTGAAACCCTGGCTCGGGCCGCAAGGCAGCACCCTCGCCTTGCCCTTGCCGGCAATCGTCTCGGTGCAGCTCGCCTCTGGCGCGGCCCTGTCCAGCGGTCTTGCCGGCAAACTGACGGCGGTCGCCCCGGATACGCTTCTGGAAAGCGCCGATGTTTGGGCGGCGCGGCTCTCGGCCCTTGCCCGCAGCTTGCAGGCCTGTGCCGCCGTGGCCCTGCTGGTGGTCGTTGCGGTCGCCATTGCGGTGGTCGCGGTCGCGACGCGCGCCGGCCTGACGGCACGCCGCGAGGCGATTGAAATCGTCCATGGCCTCGGCGCCACGGACCGCTATATCGCCGGCCGGTTCGCCCGCCGGGCCATGCGTCTGGCAGCGGCGGGTGGCGTCGGCGGTGCCATCGCGGCCCTGCCTGTTCTGCTGTGGCTGGCCTATCTCGCGGCCCCCTTCGCCCAGGGCACGGTCACCTCCGGCACCGAGCCGCCGCCGCTCTTTGCCCTGCCCCTGCCGCTCTGGGTGGCGCTGCCCGTGCTGCCCTTCGCGACCGCCGCCATAGGCTTCATCACCGCCGAAGGCACGGTCCGCCGCTGGCTCAGACGGTTGCCGTGACCAAGCCGGCACCGCCCAAGAAGGCGCCGACACGCAAGTCCGGGACGACGAAGCCCCGCCCGCGTGCCCCTGCCAAGCCTCGGCAGGTCGCCGCACCAGCCCCGGTTCCGGCGCGACGTCATCGCTGGCGCAGCAATCTCGGCCTCCTGCTGATGGTGCTGATCGTCGGTTGGTGCGGCGGCTTCCTCTGGTTCCTGAGCAATGCCTATAGCCCCTCGGTTCCGCCCGCCCATGCCGACGGCATCGTCGTGCTGACCGGGGGTGAAGATCGCCTGGCCACGGCCTTCAGGCTTCTCAATGAGGGGCGGGCGGATCGGCTTCTGGTCTCCGGCGTGCCAATGGGGATCAGCCTGCACGACATGACAGCCTCGGCGCATATCGCCCCGGAGCCGGATGATCAGCGCGTCACCTTGGGGCACCAGGCCCTCACCACCCTCGGCAATGCCCAGGAGACGGCGGGATGGGCCCAGGCCCATGCCATGCATTCGCTGATCGTCGTCACCGCCGGCTATCATATGCCGCGCGCCCTGCTCGAATTGTCACGGGAGATGCCCGGCATGCAGCTCTATCCCATGCGTGTGCAGCCCGCCGCCATCTATGACGGCACCCGCGCGCATATCTGGCGGCTGATGGTGGCGGAATATACGAAATGGCTTTTGGCGCAGATGAAGTTCACCCGGATGGCGGCCGTGCTGCTGGGCACGCAGGCGGCATGAGCCAGCTTGGCCTCGCCCTTCGTTCGCTGCTGTTCAACCTCGGCTTCTTCGCCATGACGGCGGCCTATAGCGTGTGGGGATTGGGCCTCCTCCTGACAGGTCGGAAGGCCCGCCTGCCGACCCTCGGCCGTGGCTGGGCAAAGGCGGTGATCGCCATGCTGCGGGTCTTTTGCGGCATTCGCGTCAAGGTGTCGGGCCTGGAGCATCTGCCGCCGTCCGGCCCCTGCCTGATTGCCTCAGTCCATCAATCCGCTTTCGACACCGCCATCTGGATGCTGCTGCCCCGGCCCGCCTATGTGCTGAAGCGGGAATTGCTGAAGGTGCCCGTCTTCGGTCAGCTCATGCGCCCCGGCGGCATGATCGTGGTGGACCGGCGCGGCGGGGCCCGCGCCATCCGCGAGTTGATGCGTGACGGCGTCCGCGCACGAGACCGCCAACAGCAGGTGGTGATCTTCCCCGAAGGGACCCGCGGTGAGCCCGGCGAACCCCGCATGCTGCAACCCGGCGTCGCGGCCCTGGCGAGTGCCATGGGCCTGCCGGTGATCCCTGTCGCGACCAATTCCGGGGAGCATTGGGGCCGCAGATCCTTCCTGAAACGCCCCGGCACCATCCATCTCGTCATGGGCGCGGCGATCCCGGCCGGTCTTCCCCGCCCCACGCTTCTCGCCGCCATTGAGGCGTCCTGGCGGCAACTGGAACAGAAAATCACCGAAAGGCCTGCCGCCGGGTCTGTGGATAACCCTGTGGGTGACGTCGTCGAGACCTTCGGATCCCAGTCGAGAGACGTCGCTCAAGTGTAGAGAGAGTCAGGGCTTTTTCTATCCACCCTCTACCGGGGGCACAGGTGATGAAGGGTGGGGATTATATATTTCTCCCGTCTTCATGAAGTGAAAACCCTATTTCGCGCTTTCATTCCTCTGCGAAGAGGAGACATTCTGTTAACAATGCTGATGCACGCGAGTTGCGCCGCACGAGATGGGTGGGGACTTCTGCTGACCGGCGCACCCGGATCAGGGAAGTCTGATCTATTGTTGCGACTTCTGGATCGGGGCTTCTCCTTGGTGGCGGATGACCAGGTGCATATTGGGCCGGACGGACTAGCGCGGCCGCCGACATCGCTGGCGGGCCTGATGGAGGTGCGCGGCCTCGGCATCATGGCCTTCCCCTTCATCACCGAAATCCGACCGGTCTTGATCGCCAGGCTCACCCATGACCCGCTTCCTCGCCTGCCTATGCCCAACCGCGACGAGCAGCTCGATCTCCCCGTCATCACATTCGATCCGCGCCCCGCGTCAGCAGCGCAGCGCCTCAGCCTGGCCTTTGACAGCGTCATCGGCCGCGCGACGCAGCATGTCGGCGCTTTCGCCTGATGGTCATCGCGCCATGACCGTCCGATGGGCATGAAAAACCGCCGCATCGTGCTGGTCACCGGCCTGTCGGGGGCCGGCAAGTCCTCCATCCTCCATACGCTGGAGGATCTGGGCTATGAGACGGTCGATAATCCACCCTTCTCCTTGCTGGACGAATTGCTGTTCCGCACCGACCTGCCGCTGGCGATCGGCATTGACGCACGAACCCGCGGTTTCGCCGCGACCGCCATTCTCGCGGCGATGGAACGACTGACCCGCGACCTGGATCGGGCGCCCGAACTGGTCTTCGCCACCGCCGAGGATGCTGTTCTTCTGCGGCGCTACACGGAAACCCGCAGGCGACATCCGCTGGCGCCGCAAGGCCAAGTGCGGGACGGCATCGCCGCCGAACGCGCCCTGACCGATGATCTACGCGCGGCTGCCGATCTGGTTTTGGATACCTCGGCTTTGGCACTGCCTGCCCTGCGTCAGGTCATCACCCGCCGTTTCGGTGTCAACACCGAAGACGGTCTGGCGCTCACGTTGATTTCGTTCGCCTATCGTGGAGGCTTGCCGCCGGAAGCCGATCTCGTCTTCGATGCCCGCTTCTTGCGCAACCCACACTATGACCAAGTGCTGAGGCCGCGCACTGGTTTGGACCCCGAAGTCTGCGCATATGTCGAAACGGACCCGGACTGCACGCCTTTCCAGCAGGCTATCCTTTCGATGATCTTGCTATTGCTGCCGCGCTTCGTGCAGGAAGGTAAGAAATACGTAACCTTGGCGATTGGTTGCTCGGGAGGACGTCATCGGTCCGTTTTCTTGATCGAAAGTCTGGCGCGGAAACTACGAGATGCCGGCTGGCAACCGATGGTGATCCATCGCGAGCTTGACCGGGCCGAACGTTCACAGGACACCACGGGTTCAGCGGCCGCATGAACCCCTGTACGACAACGACATGCTCGGCCACGGGAGGCCACTGAACTCATTATGATCGGTCTTGTGCTTGTCACTCACGGCCACCTTGCCGAAGAGTTGCGCTTGGCCATGGAGCATGTCGTCGGGCCCCAGCGTGGGGTCGAGACAGTCTGCATCGGCGCCGACGATAATATGGAAGATCGACGACGCGACATTCAGCGCTCGATCGACCGTGTGGATATGGGGGATGGCGTGGTGCTGCTGACCGATATGTTCGGCGGCACGCCCAGCAATCTCGCTATTTCCGTCATGGACAGCAGCTCGATCGAAGTCATCGCGGGCGTGAACCTGCCGATGCTCGTCAAACTCGCCAAGGTGCGCGGACAACAGAACCTGGCCAGCGCCGTCATCTGCGCGCAGGACGCCGGACGAAAATATATCGCCTGCGCCTCTCAGGTTCTTCAGGGCGCGCGCAGCGGCACGTGCCGATGAGCGAATACGGACAGGGTGACGCCGGCACTTCGGTCACCGTCCGGCATTTGCTGATCATCAATAAACGCGGCCTGCATGCCCGCGCCGCCGCCAAGCTGGTCACCACAGCCGAGCAGTTCGGCGCCTCCATCGACGTCGCGAAAGACGGCCAGACGGTGTCCGCCCGGTCGATCATGGGCCTGATGATGCTGGGTGCCGGCCAAGGCTCCAAAGTCACGGTCTCGGCTGAGGGCTGGGACGCCAAGGAAGCCCTGGACGCCGTGGCCTCGTTGATCGAGTCCGGCTTTCATGAGGAAGACTGAGGGGAGAGCGGCACCCCAGCCGCTCAAGAAAGAGAAGCATTTTGCGGGCCTGCCGGTCGGCGCCGGCATCGCCATCGGTCCCGCCCATCTCATCACCGACCAATCCCCCTCTCTTCAGCCCCGCGCCATTCGAGACAACGAGATCGAGGCTGAGCTGACGCGGCTGGATGAGGCGATCGCCAAATCCCGCCGCCAGCTCAACAAACTGCGCACCCAGCTTGCCATGCTGCCGGCCGAAGGCCAGGCGGAGCTGGAGCCGCTGCTCAACGCCTATATACAAATGATCGGCCCGTCCCGGCTGCTGCGCGGGGCGCGCAAGCGCGTCGAGGGTCTGGCCTCCGCCGAAACCGCCGTCGCGGCTGAAACCGAGGCCCTGGCCGTGACGATGATGGCCGCGACCGACCGGGACCGTGCGGGGCTCAAGCGGCGTGCCGACGAAATCCGCGAAATCGGGCGACGGCTGATCCGCAACCTGACCGAAACACCGTTTCAAAGCTTCGCCAAGCTCGCCCAGGGCACGGTGCTCGTCATCGACCATCTGCGGCCGGCCGATGCCGCCTTGCTCAGCCCGGCCCGCCTCGCCGGCGTGGTGACGGAGGAGGGCGGCACCGATGGCCATACCGCCGTCATGCTGCGCGCCCTGGGCATTCCCGCCGTTCTGGGCGCACCCGGCATTACCGATTTCGTGCGCACCGGGGACCTGATGGTGCTGGACGGCCATGCCGGCAGCGTCGTCGTGCATCCCAGCGTGACCACCATGGCGACCGCCCGCCGCGCCTCCACCGCCTTCGCGCGGGAGCGCCAGAAGCTCGCTCAGCTCCGTCGTCTGCCCGCCGAAACGACGGACGGCCAGTCGGTCGAGCTTCTCGCCAATTTGGAAGTGCCGATCGAGCTGCCGTTGATCGCCCAAGCGGGCGTCGAGGGCATCGGCCTATTCCGCAGTGAGTTCCTGTTCATGAACCGCTCGGAAGTTCCGGATGAGGACGAGCAGACCGAGGCCTACCGCGCTGCGATCGAGGCGATGGGCGGCGACCCGGTGACGATCCGCGTGCTCGACTGGGGTGGCGAGAAGGAGATCGAGGCGCTTCAGACCACCAGCACCGTCAATGAACTGACGCGGCTCAACCCGGCCTTGGGCCTGCGCGGCATCCGCATGCTGCTGCGTCATCCGGAATTGCTGGAGACGCAGCTCGCGGCCATCATTCGCGCGGCGGTCTCGGGTCCGGTGAAGGTGCTGCTGCCGATGGTCACGACCATCGATGAGGTGCGCGCCACGCGGGAGATTTACCAGCGCGTCGCCAAGCGCCTGCGCCGGCGGGGCGAGACGATGCCGGAACGGCTGCCGCCGATCGGCATCATGATCGAAACGCCGGCCGCCGCGCTGTCGGCGGACGCCCTGGCTCTGGAGGCCGATTTCTTCGCCATCGGCACCAATGACCTGACGATGTATGCGATGGCCGCCGATCGCGGCGACGCCGATGTCGCGAAACTTTATGACCCGCTGCATCCGGGGCTGCTGCGCCTGGTACAATTCACCATCGAAGCCAGTTTGCGGCTGCGCAAGCCGGTTTCGGTCTGTGGGGAGATGGCGGCCAACCCGAAGCTGACGCCGCTGCTTCTGGGTCTCGGCCTGCGCTGCCTGAGCATGAACGCGAGCGCCGTGCCGCGTGTGAAGATGGTGGTGCGGGCGGTGTCGATCGCCGATTGCGCGCGCCTCGCTCGGCGGGTTATGGAACAGACCGAACCGGCGGCGATCCGTGACCTCGTCGAGGATTTCGCCGCGAAACTGGCTTGAGGGGTTCGGCGGAATGCGCTTTGCTTTTCCGCCCTAGATGCCCGCTTCGTAGGGTGGATACGCGCAGCGTCATCCACCAATCAGGCCAGCCCGCATGGCTGCCCGGCGGGCAGTCCGGGCTTGCAACCCTGGACTCATACCCTTTCCTCCGGTATCAGCCCCGCCTTCATCGGAACGCGGGAGAGGGTGAGCGATTGCCCTCGCATGTACCGCGGTCCTTGTCCGTCCCACAGAGACAGGAACGAGGGTCATGGCTAAAAAGATTACCGGCTACGTCAAGTTGCAGATTCCGGCCGGCAAGGCCAATCCGTCCCCGCCCGTGGGTCCCGCGCTCGGTCAGCGTGGCTTGAACATCATGCAGTTCTGCAAGGAATTCAATGCCCTGACGCAGGGCATGGAGCCCGGCATGCCGGTGCCCGTGGTCATCACGGCCTTCGCCGACCGCACCTTCACCTTCATCACCAAGACCCCGCCGAACACCTATTTCCTGATGAAGGCCGCGAACATCAAGAAGGGCTCGACGACGACCGGCAAGGGCGCCACCGTCGGCAAGGTCACGATGACCCAGCTGCGGGAGATCGCGGCGCAGAAGATGATCCATATGAATGCCAACGACGTCGAGGCCGCGGTGCGTATGCTCGCAGGCTCCGCCCGATCGATGGGCCTTGCGGTTGTGGAGGGCTGATCAGATGGCCAAGGACAAGCGCCTCGCCGCCGGCTACGCCAGCTTCGATCGCACCAAGACCTATACGCTCACCGAAGCCATCAAGCTGGTGAAGGGCAATGCCCGCGCCAAGTTCGATGAGACGGTGGAAATCTCTATGAACCTCGGCATCGATCCGCGCCATGCGGATCAGATGGTCCGTGGCCTCATCAGCCTGCCGAACGGCACGGGCAAGACGCTGCGCGTCGGCGTCTTCGCCCGTGGCCCCAAGGCCGAGGAAGCCCTCGCCGCCGGTGCCGATGTGGTCGGCGCCGAGGACCTGGCCGAAAAGGTCCAGGCCGGCGAGATCGCCTTCGACCGCTGTATCGCGACGCCGGACATGATGGCCCTCGTCGGTCGTCTGGGTAAGATTCTCGGGCCGCGCGGCCTGATGCCGAACCCCAAGCTCGGCACCGTGACGATGGATGTGAAGGGCGCGGTTTCCGCCGCCAAGGCCGGTCAGGTCGAGTTCCGGGCCGAGAAGGCGGGCATCATTCATGCCGGCGTCGGCAAGGCGAGCTTCGACGACGACAAGCTGATCGAGAACATTCGCGCCCTCGCGGATGCCATCACCAAGGCGAAGCCGACCGGCGCTAAGGGCACCTATCTTCAGAAGGCAGCGCTCAGCTCCTCCATGGGGCCGGGCATTCGTCTCGAAGTGGCAAGCCTCGCGATCGGCGCCGCCGAGTAAAACAGAATTCCGTCTGGCCTCGGCCAGGCGGCGAGGAGGGGGGGACCCCTCCGAACCTGTCCAAGACCAGACGTGCCCGGCACTGGCCGAGGCTTAAAGGACCAGCAGGTCCGCGATTGGGAGACGGGGAAGCCAATGATCGGAAGGTCCGCGCAGGCGCGGGCCGGATGGCTTTGGCGGTTCCGGCTAAGGACAGGCGAACCGGGCGGACAGCGGGCGAAAGCCCAGTGGCCGCTCATGGGTAACCGGTGGCAGGCGCAAGCCTGCGGCCAAGGAGTGTAGAATGGACCGTACGGAGAAGCGTGAGTTCGTCGCTTCCCTCGCGGCGGTTTTCGCAGAGACGTCCATGGTGGTCGTGACCCGTAATGACGGGTTGACGGTCGCCGAAGTGACGGAACTGCGGAAGCGCATGCGGGCGGAAGGGGTGGACTTCAAGGTTACGAAGAACCGTCTGGCCACCCTCGCCCTGGAAGGTACCCGATTCGACAGCATCAAACCGCTGCTGAAGGGCCCGATCGCGCTTGCGTGGTCCAAGGATCCTGTGGCTGCGGCGAAGGTTTCTGTCGAGTTCGCCAAGATCAACGAGAAGTTTGTCGTGATCGGTGGTGCCCTCGGGCTTCAGGCGCTTGATGCGCTTGGGGTCAAGGCACTCGCCGAACTTCCGTCGCTCGATGCGCTGCGCGCAAGGCTGGTAGGGATGATTCAGACCCCCGCCACCCGGATCGCAGGCGTTGTTCAGGCGCCGGCCGGCAATCTCGCGCGGGTCTTCGGGGCCTATGCCAGAAGGGACGAGACGGCAGACGCCGCCTAGCCGACCTTTCAGGAATGTGATGCCGTAAAAAGAACGGCTTGCATTGAACCGATCAAAGTTTACATAATAGGAATTCAGACATGGCCGATCTATCGAGCTTGGTGGAACAGCTTTCCGCCCTTACCGTCTTGGAAGCCGCTGAGCTTTCGAAGCTTCTTGAGGAGAAGTGGGGCGTTTCCGCCGCCGCGCCCGCAGCCGCTGCCGCTGCTGGCCCCGCCGCCGCCGCCGCCGTCGTCGAAGAGCAGACCGAATTCACCGTGATGCTCACGAAGATCGGCGAGAAGAAGATCAACGTGATTAAGGAAGTGCGCACGATCACGGGTCTCGGCCTGAAAGAGGCCAAGGACCTGGTCGAGGCCGCTCCGAAGGCCGTCAAGGAAGCCGTGACGAAGGACGAAGCCGAGAAGATCAAGAAGGTTCTTGAAGAGAACGGAGCCTCCGTCGAAATCAAGTGATTTCGGCCAGCCAGGGAGTTCTTCCTGGCTGGTGACTGAACGACGGAACGGGGTGGTGATCGGGTCGATCGCCACCCTTTCCTCGGTTGCGCGGGTCTAAGACCCGGGTCCAGGAATTGGCCTGACGGTCGGAAGATCGGGACTGAGCTTCGAACGCCCCAACGGCGCGAAGCGGACAGAGGCATGATCGGGCAATCTGTGCCTGACCAGTCTGAGGCCGGCCGGCATTATCCCGGCGCGGTGTGAAAATCGAGGGCTAAGGGCAAGCGATGAACGCTATTTCAGGTGGCTCGAACCAATCTTTCACCGGGCGGAAGCGGATTCGCAAGAGCTTCGGACGGATCCCGGAAGTGGCTCCGATGCCGAACCTGATCGACGTCCAAAGGTCGAGCTACGAAGCCTTCCTGCAAATGGTCGTGCCGCCGGATAGCCGGACGCAGACCGGCCTTCAGGAAGTCTTTAAGTCCGTCTTTCCGATCGACGATTTCGCGGGCCGCGGCCGGCTTGAATTCGTCTATTACGAACTCGAAGAACCCAAATACGACGTCGAGGAATGCATTCAGCGCGGCATGACCTTCGCCGCACCGCTGAAGGTGGTTCTGCGCCTGATCGTCTGGGATTTGGACGAGGATACGGGCGCCCGCTCGATCCGCGACATCAAGGAGCAGCCGGTCTATATGGGCGACCTGCCCCTGATGACCGACAACGGCACCTTCGTCATTAACGGTACCGAACGCGTCATCGTCAGCCAGATGCATCGCAGCCCGGGCGTCTTCTTCGACCACGACAAGGGCAAGACCCATTCGAGCGGGAAGTTCCTGTTCACCTCGCGTGTCATCCCCTATCGCGGCTCGTGGCTCGACTTCGAGTTCGACAGCAAGGACCTCGTCTACGTCCGCATCGACCGCAAGCGTAAGCTGCCGGTCAGCACGCTCCTCTACGCCCTCGACAGCGCTGAGACGGAGGCGCTGCGCGCCGCCCGCCTCGCCAAGGGCGAGACCATCGATATCAGCGAAATCAAGGGCATGGGAACCGAGGAGATCCTCGGGACCTTCTATAAGCAGGTCGTCTACACCCAGTCCGCCAAGGGCTGGGCGCGGCCCTTCGACCCCGATTCCTTCCGCAGCATGAAGCTGTTCGAGAACCTCGTCGATGCCGAGACGGGCGAGATCGTGGCCAAGCCGGACGAGAAGATGACGACGCGTCTGGTGCGCCGCATCGCCGAGAAGACCAAGGAAGTCCTGGCCAGCCGCCTCGACCTGCTCGGCCGCTTCATGGCGATCGACCTCGTCAACGAGGAGACCGGCGAGATCTTCATCGAAGCCGGTGAGGAACTGACCGAGCCCAAGCTGGCGGCGCTGGAAGAGGCGGGTATCACCTCCCTGCCGACGCTCGCGATCGACCAGTCCAAGGGTCCCTGGATTCGCAATACCCTCGCAGTCGATAAGAACAGCAACCGCGACGACGCGCTGATCGACATCTATCGCGTCATGCGCCCCGGCGAGCCGCCGACCAGCGAGACCGCCGAGGCCCTGTTCCGTGGCCTGTTCTTCGACGTCGATCGCTACGACCTTTCGGCCGTCGGCCGCGTCAAGATGAACATGCGCCTGGGCGTTCATGCCGAGGACACGGTGCGCGTGCTGCGCAAGGAAGACGTGCTCAAGACCGTGCAGATCCTGTGCGAGTTGAAGGACGGTCGCGGCTCGATCGACGACATCGACAATCTCGGCAATCGCCGCGTGCGGTCGGTCGGCGAGTTGATGGAGAACCAGTATCGCGTCGGCCTGCTCCGCATGGAGCGCGCCATCCGTGAGCGCATGGGTTCAGTCGATATCGACACCGTCATGCCGCATGACCTGATCAATGCGAAGCCCGCCGCCGCCGCCGTGCGCGAATTCTTCGGCTCCTCGCAGCTCAGCCAGTTCATGGATCAGACCAACCCGCTGTCGGAAGTGACGCATAAGCGCCGCCTCTCCGCCCTCGGGCCAGGCGGTTTGACGCGTGAGCGCGCCGGTTTCGAAGTGCGCGACGTGCATCCGACCCATTACGGCCGCATCTGCCCGATTGAGACGCCGGAAGGCCCGAACATCGGCCTGATCAACTCGCTCGCGACCTATGCCAAGGTGAACAAATACGGCTTCATCGAGACCCCCTATCGCCTCGTCGAAAACGGCGAAGTGAAGGAAGGCTGGAAATACCTCTCCGCCATGGAAGAGGAGAAGCTGATCGTCGCCCAGGCCGATGTGCCAGTCGAGAACAACCGCTTCACCGGCGACCTCGTCTCGGTTCGCCAGCAGGGTGACTTCCGCCTCGTGCCGCCGGATCAGGTCACAGCAGTGGACGTATCGCCGCGCCAGTTGGTGTCGGTCGCGGCTGCGCTCATTCCCTTCCTTGAGAATGATGACGCAAACCGTGCGTTGATGGGTTCGAACATGCAGCGGCAGGCGGTGCCCCTCATCCGCGCCGATGCGCCGCTCGTCGGCACCGGCATGGAAGCGGCGGTTGCCCGTGACTCCGGCGCCACCATCGTCGCCAAGCGCGCCGGTGTGGTCGATCAGATCGATGGCGCCCGCATCGTGGTCCGCGCGGCTTCGGTCGATGGCGTCACCGGCGGCGTGGACATCTATCGTCTGCGCAAGTTCATGCGCTCCAACCAGTCCACCTGCATCAATCAGCGCCCGCTGGTTCGTGTCGGTGATCGGGTGCAGGAAGGCGACATCATCGCCGACGGCCCCTCGACGGAGCTGGGTGAACTCGCCCTCGGCCGCAACGTGCTCTGCGCGTTCATGCCTTGGAACGGTTACAACTTCGAAGACAGCATCCTGATCTCGGAGCGCATCGCGCGCGACGACGTGTTCACCTCCATTCACATCGAAGAGTTCGAAGTGATGGCGCGCGACACGAAGCTCGGCCAGGAGGAAATCACCCGCGACATTCCCAATGTCGGCGAAGAAGCGCTGCGGAACATGGATGAGGCCGGCATCGTTTATGTCGGCGCCGAAGTGAACCCGGGCGATATTCTGGTCGGCAAGGTCACGCCGAAGGGCGAAAGCCCGATGACCCCGGAGGAGAAGCTGCTCCGCGCCATCTTCGGCGAAAAGGCGTCTGACGTGCGCGATACCTCGCTGCGTCTGCCGCCGGGCGTTTCCGGCACCGTCGTCGATGTTCGCGTCTTCAGCCGTCGTGGCGTCGATAAGGACGAGCGGTCGATGGCGATCGAGCGCGCCGAGATCGAGCGTCTGGCCAAGGATCGTGACGACGAGAAGGCGATTCAGGAGCGTTCCTTCCTCAACCGGATGAAGGAGAAGCTGCAGGAGCGTAAGGCATCCGGCGGGTTCAAGGGCATCAAGGCCGGCACCGTGCTGACCGAAGAGGTTCTGGCCGAGCATCCGCGTGGCGCCATGCGCCACATGGGCGTGCAGGACGATGCGGCGATGGCGGAGATCGAGCTGATCAAGCGCGAATTCGATGCCAGCGTGCAGCGCCTTCAGGCGCGCTTCGACAATAAGGTCGACAAGCTCCAGCGCGGGGACGAGCTGCTTCCCGGCGTCATGAAGATGGTCAAGGTCTTCGTCGCCGTGAAGCGCAAACTTCAGCCGGGCGACAAGATGGCCGGTCGCCATGGCAATAAGGGCGTCGTCTCCCGCGTGACGCCGATCGAGGACATGCCGTTCCTTGAAGACGGCACGCATGTCGATCTCGTGCTCAACCCGCTCGGCGTGCCGTCGCGCATGAACGTCGGTCAGATTCTCGAAACCCATCTGGGTTGGGCCTGCGCCGCACTCGGTAAGCAGGTCGGGGAGCTGGTGGACGAGTATCGCCGCACCGGCGCCGCCCAGAATGAGTTGCTGGAGAAGCTGCGCGACATCTATGGCGACAAGGTCTACCGCGAGGACATCGCCAATATGTCCACGGCTCAGCTCACTGAGCTGTGCGACAACCTGAAGAAGGGCATCCCCATCGCGACGCCGGTATTTGACGGCGCCCGCATGGACGATATCGAGGGCATGCTGCGCAAGGCGGGCCTCGCGACCTCCGGTCAGGTTGTGCTGACCGATGGCCGCACGGGCGAGCATTTCGAGCGTAAGGTCACGGTCGGTTACATCTACATGCTGAAGCTGCATCACTTGGTGGATGACAAGATCCACGCCCGGTCCATCGGCCCGTACAGCCTCGTGACCCAGCAGCCGCTGGGCGGCAAGGCGCAGTTCGGCGGCCAGCGCTTCGGCGAAATGGAAGTCTGGGCGCTGGAAGCTTACGGCGCCGCCTATACCTTGCAGGAGATGCTGACGGTGAAGTCCGATGACGTGTCGGGCCGCACCAAGGTCTACGAAGCGATTGTCCGCGAGCAGGACAACTTCGAGGCCGGCATCCCCGAGAGCTTCAACGTGCTGGTCAAGGAACTCAAATCCCTCGGCCTGAACGTCGATCTCGACAACCAGCCCGCGTGATATCGATGCGGAGGCCTCACGGCCTCCGCATGACGGCCGCGACGACGTATTGAACGCGTTCTTAAATCTGCCCCGTGGCCGGCTTCTGGCCGGTCCCGGCGCGGTTTGAAGGTGAAGCCCGCATGAACGAGCTTATGAAAATCCTGGGTCAGACGGGTCAACCGATGACCTTCGACCAGATCCAGATCAAGATCGCCTCCCCCGAGCAGGTGCGGAGCTGGTCTTACGGCGAGATCAAGAAGCCTGAGACCATCAACTACCGTACTTTCAAGCCGGAGCGGGACGGCTTGTTCTGTGCCCGCATCTTCGGGCCGATCAAGGACTATGAGTGCCTGTGCGGCAAGTACAAGCGCATGAAGTTCCGCGGCATCATCTGTGAGAAGTGCGGCGTCGAAGTGACGCTCGCCAAGGTGCGGCGTGAGCGCATGGGCCATATCGAGCTCGCCTCGCCGGTCGCCCATATCTGGTTCCTCAAGTCCCTGCCCTCGCGCATCGGCCTGATGGTCGACATGACGCTGAAGGACCTGGAGAAGGTTCTGTATTTCGAGAGCTATGTCGTTCTTGAGCCCGGCCTGACCGACCTCAAGCTGCACCAGATGCTGACCGAAGATCAGCTCATGTCCAAGCAGGACGAGTTCGGCGAAGACGGTTTCCGCGCCGGCATCGGCGCCGAGGCGGTCAAGCGCATCCTGACCGACATCGATCTCGATGCCGAGAAGACGCGCCTGCGCGTCGATCTGAAGGCGACGACCAGCGAAGCCAAGCGCAAGAAGCTGGTCAAGCGCCTGAAGCTGATCGAGGCCTTCTCGGAATCCGGCTCGCAGCCGAACTGGATGATCCTGGACGTGGTGCCGGTGATCCCGCCCGAGCTGCGCCCGCTGGTGCCGCTGGATGGTGGCCGTTTCGCGACCTCCGACCTTAACGACCTGTATCGTCGCGTCATCAACCGCAACAACCGCCTCAAGCGGCTGATCGAACTGCGCGCGCCGGATATCATCGTGCGCAACGAGAAGCGCATGCTGCAGGAAAGCGTCGATGCGCTGTTCGATAACGGCCGTCGTGGTCGCGCCATCACGGGCGCCAATAAGCGCCCGCTGAAGTCGCTGTCCGACATGCTGAAGGGCAAGCAGGGCCGCTTCCGCCAGAACCTGCTCGGCAAGCGCGTCGATTACTCCGGCCGTTCGGTCATCGTCGTGGGTCCCGAACTGAAGCTGCATCAGTGCGGCCTGCCCAAGAAGATGGCGCTGGAGCTGTTCAAGCCCTTCATCTACGCCAAGCTTGAGAAATACGGCCACGCCACGACCATCAAGGCCGCGAAGCGCATGGTCGAGAAGGAGCGTCCCGAGGTTTGGGACATTCTGGAAGAGGTCATCCGCGAGCATCCCGTAATGCTCAACCGCGCGCCGACCTTGCATCGCCTCGGCATCCAGGCCTTCGAGCCTGTGCTGATCGAAGGGAAGGCCATCCAGCTGCATCCGCTGGTCTGCACCGCCTTCAACGCCGATTTCGACGGCGATCAGATGGCCGTGCATGTGCCGCTGAGCGTGGAAGCGCAGCTTGAAGCCCGCGTGCTGATGATGTCGACCAACAACATCCTGAGCCCCGCGAACGGCAAGCCGATCATCGTGCCGAGCCAGGACATCGTCCTCGGCCTCTATTACCTCTCGCTGGAGACGCCGGAATTCCGCGCGACGAAGGAAGAGGATGCGCCTGCCTTCGGCACGATCGGTGAGATCGAGCATGCCCTCGCCGCCCGTCGGGTGATGATGCATGACAAGATCCGCGCCCGCATCATGGTCGAGGAAGGCAATGGCCCGGTCCGCCGCATTGCGGTGACAACGCCGGGGCGCATGCTGATCCAGCAGATCCTGCCGATGCATGTGAACGTGCCCTTCACGCTCATCAACAAGCAGCTCACGAAGAAGAACGTCTCGGACGTGATCGACGCCGTCTACCGCCATTGCGGTCAGAAGGAATGCGTCATCTTCGCCGATCGCATGATGGGCCTCGGCTTCAGCAACGCGGCGAAAGCCGGCCTTTCCTTCGGCAAGGATGACCTGATCATCCCGAAGGAGAAGCCTGCGCTGATCCTGAAGACCCAGACCGAGGTCAAGGAATTCGAGCAGCAGTATCAGGACGGCCTCATCACCTCCGGCGAGCGCTACAATAAAGTGGTGGACGCTTGGTCGCGCTGCACGGACGAAGTGGCTGGCGCGATGATGAAGGAGATCAGCAAGCAGGAGATCGGCACGCCGACCAACTCCGTTTGGATGATGAGCCATTCCGGCGCGCGTGGGTCGCCTGCCCAGATGCGTCAGCTCGCCGGCATGCGCGGCCTGATGGCCAAGCCGTCCGGTGAAATCATCGAGCAGCCGATTATCGCCAACTTCAAGGAAGGCCTGTCGGTTCTCGAATACTTCAACTCGACCCACGGCGCCCGTAAGGGCCTGGCCGATACCGCGCTGAAGACGGCGAACTCGGGTTACCTGACCCGCCGTCTGGTCGACGTGGCGCAGGACAGCATCATCGTCGAGGAAGATTGCGGCACCGAGAAGGGCCTCACGGTTCGCGCGGTCATGGATGGTGGCGAGGTCGTCTCCTCCCTGTCCGAGCGCACCCTGGGCCGCACCTCGGCCGAGGACATCATCGATCCGGCGACCGGCAAGGTCCTGGTCAAGAACAATACCTTGATCGAGGAAGAAGAGGCCGACCTGATCGAGCGTTCGGGCGTCGAGGCGGTGAAAATCCGCTCGGTGCTGACCTGCGAAGCCGCAGTCGGTTGCTGTGGCCATTGCTATGGGCGCGATCTGGCCCGTGGCACGCCCGTCAATGCCGGTGAGGCCGTGGGCGTTATCGCCGCGCAGTCGATCGGCGAGCCGGGCACGCAGCTCACCATGCGCACCTTCCACATCGGCGGCGCCGCCCAGCGGGGCGCCGAGCAGTCGAACGTGGAAGCAAGCCACGAGGGTTCAGTCGTCATCCGTAACCGCAACGTCGTCATCAACTCCTCGGGCGTGCCCGTGGTGATGAGCCGGAATTGCGAAATCGTGCTGGCCGACGGCAATGGCCGTGAGCGCGCCCGCTTCCGCGTGCCTTACGGCGCACGGTTGCTGACGGAAGAGAACCAGCCCGTGACGCGTGGCCAGAAGCTGGCGGAGTGGGACCCCTACACCCTTCCGATCATCACCGAGACCGCCGGCGTAATTGAATTCGCCGACGTCATGGAAGGCGTCACCCTCGTCGAGCGTATGGATGAAGTGACCGGCCTCACCTCCAAGGTGATCGTCGATTACAAGCAAGCCACCAAGGCGGTCGA
The DNA here is from genome assembly GCF_030252425.1 of Acidisoma sp. PAMC 29798. Lineage (GTDB taxonomy): Bacteria > Pseudomonadota > Alphaproteobacteria > Acetobacterales > Acetobacteraceae > Acidisoma > Acidisoma cladoniae. The sequence goes on from NZ_CP126994.1 coordinate 4,141,689, forward strand.
TCTGCGGCCACGCATGCAGCTCAAGGACACCAAGGGCGACGTCGTGAAGCTGCCGAACGGCAACGAGGCCCGCTACTTCCTCCAGCCCGACTCCATTCTGTCGGTCGAGAACGGGTCCACGGTTGCCGCCGGTGACGTGCTGGCGCGCATTCCGCGTGAAGGCAGCAAGACGCGTGACATCACGGGCGGTCTGCCGCGCGTGGCCGAACTGTTCGAGGCGCGGCGTCCGAAAGACCATGCGATCATCGCGGAGATCGACGGTCGCGTCGAATTCGGCAAGGATTACAAGGCGAAGCGCCGCGTCATCGTCAAGAACGACGAGACCGGCGAGGAGACCGAGTATCTCGTGCCGAAGGGCAAGCACGTCTCGGTGCAGGAAGGTGACTTCGTGCGCCTGGGTGACCCGCTGGTCGATGGCCCGCGCGTGCCCCATGACATCCTGCGCGTGCTGGGTGTGGAGGCGCTGTCCGACTATCTCGTCAACGAGATCCAGGACGTCTACCGGCTCCAGGGCGTGAAGATCAACGACAAGCACATCGAGGTGATCGTTCGCCAGATGCTGCAGAAGGTTGAGATCACCGATCCGGGCGACACGACCTTCCTGACGGGTGAGCAGATCGACCGCACCGAGTTCGACTCAGAGAACGAGAAGCGGATCGCGGCCGGCGAGCGGCTGGCTTCGGCGACCCCTGTGCTTCAGGGCATCACCAAAGCGAGCTTGCAGACCCACAGCTTCATCTCCGCCGCTTCTTTCCAGGAGACGACGCGGGTGCTGACCGAGGCGGCAACAGCCGGCAAGGTCGATCAGCTTCAGGGTCTGAAAGAGAACGTGATCGTCGGGCGTTTGATCCCGGCCGGCACGGGCAGCGTGATGAACCGCCTGCGGCAGGTTGCCGCCGGCACGACCAAGGGCCGCACTCTGCGTCAGGAGCTGACGAAGCTTCCGGCGGCGGATATCGCGGCCGAGTAAGCAGGCTTTACGGCGGGTGAGGCGCGTCGCGATGGCGATGATCCTCACCCGCCCGGCGCCTTATTGAAGATTTAACCCTCTCCGAGTCGACGGGCGCGCCAAAACGAGGCATTGTTGGCACACCTAAAACCCGGCTGCACGGCGGGGCCGGCACGCGGATGCGCGGCACCTTCGTTTAGCTGAGCTGCACGGAACGATAGAGAGTGGCAGCCCTGCACACAGATAAAGATACGAGCGTCGCTGGATCTGGGCTTTCGGGCTCCGACTTGCATGGCTCAAACCTTGGCCATTCCCGCATCGGAGGTGAACTCCGGGACGCGCGTGAGCGGCTCGGGTGGGAGATCGATGCCGTCGCCGAAGCGCTGCGGCTCAAGCCCGCCTTCATTCGCGCCATCGAAACCGGGGATATTCAGGGCCTGCCGGGCACGGCTTATGCCGTGGGCTTCGTGCGCACCTATGCCACCGCCCTCGGCCTTGACCCCAATGAAGCCATCCGCCGCTTCCGGGCCGAACGGGATGAGGTCAATCGCAAGACCGAGTTGGACTTTCCGGCGCCGGTTCCGCAGCGCGGCATTCCCGCCGGCGCTTTGGTTCTGGTCGGCGCCGTTGTCGCCATCGCGGGTTATATCGGCTGGTATCACTACTCCGGCCGCAGTGACCGCACGGCCTCCGCCGTCGATCCGGTGCCCACGCATCTGGAGCCTTTGGCGCCGCCGACGCCCACGCCGCGCATGGCGGTCGTGACACCGGCTGCGCCGAAGCCCGCCGTCGTTGCCGTCAACCCGACCCCGAGCGGGCCTTTGCCGAATGACGCCGATGTCTCGCCCTCCTCGGCCGCCGCCGCCGTTCCCATGCCAGCCCCGGTCGTTATCGCCGCACCCCCGCCCGCCGCGACGGCGCCCATGGTTGCGGAGAATACGCCGGCCGTGCCCGCGCCCGTAGCCAATGCCGCTGCGGTCGCCGCACCCGGCACGATGGTCATCCAGGCGACGGCCGATGCCTGGATCGAGATCAAGAACGGCACCGGCCGGGTCGTCTACCAGAAGGTTCTGCATTCCGGGGACAGCTACACCGTGCCCGATCAGCCGCAGCTCACACTGACGACGGGCAATGCCTCCGGTACCCAGATCGTGCTGGGCGGCAACACGCTCGGCTCCCTGAAGGGCCATGTGCTGCGCAATCTTCCGCTCGACCCGGACAGCCTCAAGGCGCAGATCGTGCCGGTTTCCACCTCCGCGCCCGCCGCCCAATGACCTCGGCGTCTTCGCGACATCGGGCCAGCCCGAACAGGAGCCTCGCATGAACTATCGCGCCTATCAGCAGATCGACCGCCGCAAGTCCCGGCAGATCAGCGTCGGCTCGGTCAAGGTCGGCGGCGACGCACCGATCACCGTCCAGACCATGACCAATACGCTGACGACGGATGTCGATGGCACCGTCGCGCAAATCCGCCTCTCGGAGGCCGCCGGCGTTGATATCGTGCGCGTCTCCTGCCCTGATCAGGAAAGCACCGCCGCCCTGAAGGACATCGTCCGTCAGGTAAAGGTGCCGATCGTCGCCGACATCCATTTCCACTATCGCCGCGCGATCGAGGCGGCGCAGGCCGGCGCCGCCTGCCTGCGCATCAATCCCGGCAATATCGGCAGTGCCGAGCGTGTCCGCGAAGTGGTCAATGCCGCCCGCGACTACGGGTGTTCCATTCGCATCGGCGTCAATGCGGGGTCATTGGAACGGCATCTGCTGGAGAAATATGGCGAGCCGAACCCGGAGGCGCTGGTCGAAAGCGCCTTGGAGCATGCCAAGATCCTCCAGGATCACGACTTCCATGAGTTCAAGATCAGCGTGAAGGCCTCGGACGTCTTCATGGCGGTCGCGGCCTATCAGCAGCTCGCCGATGTCTGTGACGCGCCGTTGCACATCGGCATCACCGAAGCCGGCGGCAAGCGCACCGGCACCGTGAAATCCGCCATCGGCCTCGGTTCCCTGCTCTGGGCCGGCATCGGTGACACGCTGCGCGTGTCGCTCTCGGCCGAGCCTGCCGAAGAAGTGCTCGTCGGCTGGGAAATGCTGAAGTCTCTCGGCATTCGCCATCGCGGCGTGCGCATCATCTCCTGCCCGTCCTGCGCGCGGCAGGGGTTCGATGTCATCCGCACCGTCCAGGCGCTGGAAGACCGCCTCGCCCATATCGAAACGCCGATCACGCTCTCCATCATCGGCTGCGTCGTCAATGGCCCCGGTGAAGCGCTGATGACCGACCTCGGCATCACCGGTGGCGGGGCCGGGCGGCACATGGTGTATAGCGCCGGCAAGCAGGACCATACGGTCGATAAGGACGCGATGATCGACCACGTGGTCGAGCTGGTCGAGGCACGGTCCGCCCTGCTCAAGGCCGCCGAGCCCGCGCCCGTGTTGGTCGCCGCCGAAGCGGCCGAGTAGCGCACGTCACCTAGAGGCGGATAGCGCTACGCTCATCCGCCCTCCGGCTGTACAACGCCGCTCTTGTGCGTCCGTTGCACCCATTTTCGAGGCCCAAAATCCGTGACCAGCCTGCAACCTGTTCGGGGTACGCGCGACCTTATCGGCGAGGAGCAACGCCGCCACCGCCAGGTGATCGACACCGCACGTCACATCGCGAGCCTCTATGGCTTCGAGGAATGGTCGACGCCGATCTTCGAGGAGACGCGGGTCTTTTCCCGCACCCTCGGTGAAACCTCCGATGTCGTCACGAAGGAGATGTATACCTTCGAGGATCGCGGCGGCGACAGCATCACCCTGCGGCCGGAGAATACGGCCTCGGTCTGCCGGGCCTTGGTGAGCAACGGCCTCACCCAATCGCTGCCGCAGAAGGTCTTCTATGCGGGACCGATGTTTCGGTATGAGCGCCCGCAGAAAGGCCGCTACCGCCAGTTCCACCAGATCGGCCTTGAACTCATCGGCCCGGCCGAGCCGATGGCCGATGCCGAAGTCATCGCCTGCGGGTGGCATATCCAACAGGCGCTGGGCATTGCCGGCAATGTCGTGCTGGAGATTAACACCCTCGGTGACACGCCGAGCCGCGTCGCCTATCGCGCGGCCCTGGTGGCCTATTTCACGGCCCATGAGTCCCGTTTGTCCGAAGACAGCCGCCATCGCCTCAGCCGCAATCCCATGCGCATCCTCGACAGCAAGGATGAAGGCGACCGCCGCATCGTTGCCGATGCGCCGACAATCGCGGCACATCTGACGCCGGAAGCCGCGACCTTCTACGACACCGTGCGGCGCCATCTGACGACACTCGGCATTCCCTTCGTCGAGAATCCGCGGATCGTGCGCGGCCTCGACTATTACAGCCACACCGCCTTCGAATTCGTGACGACCGATCTCGGTGCGCAGGGCACGGTCATGGGCGGTGGCCGCTACGACGGCCTGATCGCCGAAATGGGCGGCCCGGATACGCCGGCCGTTGGTTGGGCAGCGGGCGTCGAGCGGCTGGCGATGCTGATTGCACCGCCGGGCGCGGGTCCCGCGCCCGTCGCGGTCATTCCCGTGGGCGATGAGGCCGAGGCTGAGGCCTTCCGCATTGCGCAAACCCTGCGCACCGCCGGCATCCGCACCGAAATGGCCTATCGCGGCAATCTGCGCCGCCGCATGGAACGCGCCAACAAGATCGGCGCGCGCGCCGCCGTGATCATCGGCGGGGAAGAAGCGGCGCGTGGCGTGGCCCAGGTGAAGAACCTCGTCAGCGGCGCGCAGAGCGAAGTGGCGCTCGACGCTCTGGTGGCGGCTCTTCAGGACCCCACCGCGTGAGCCTGGAGACAAAATTCGACAGCATCCTCGCGCGATCGGAGGAGTTGTCGCATCTCCTGTCCTCCGCGCCATCGGGCGAGGAATTCGTGCGTGCCTCACGCGAGCTGTCGGAAATCAATCCCGTCGTCGCCCTGATCATCGAGCTGCGCGACACTGAGCAGAAGCTCTCCGAAGCGACGGCGATGCTCGGCGACCCGGAGATGCACGAACTTGCCGAGACCGAGAGCGAGTTTCTGAAGTCGCGCCTGCCGGATCTGGAAAAGGAGATTCGCCTCGCTCTGCTTCCCAAGGATGAGGCAGATGAGCGCTCGGCCATTCTCGAACTGCGGCCAGCGGCGGGCGGTGACGAGGCGGCGCTGTTCGCCGCCCAGCTTTTCGGCATGTATCAGCGCTACGCCGAAGGCCAAGGCTGGCGCTTCGAGATTATGGAATATGGCGACACGGAACTCGGCGGCCTCAAGGAAGGCATCGCCAATGTCACCGGCCGCAATGTCTTCGCGCGGTTGAAGTTCGAATCCGGCGTGCATCGCGTGCAGCGCGTGCCGGACACGGAAAGCCAGGGCCGCATCCATACCTCCACCGTCACCGTGGCCGTTTTGCCCGAGGCCCAGGAAGTGGATGTCACCATCAATGACAGCGACCTGCGCATCGATGTCTATCGCGCGCAGGGTGCCGGCGGCCAGCATGTGAACAAGACCGAAAGTGCTGTGCGCATCACCCATCTTCCCACCGGCATCGCCGTCGCGATGCAGGAAGAGAAAAGCCAGCACAAGAACAAAGCCAAGGCGATGAAGATCCTCATGGCCCGGCTCTATGAGCGCGAGCGCGCGAGCTTGCATGCCACGCGCTCAGCCGATCGCCGATCGCAGGTCGGCACCGGCGACCGCAGTGAGCGCATCCGCACTTACAACTTTCCCCAAGGTCGGGTGACAGATCATCGCATCAACCTGACGCTCTATAAGATCGACCGGGTCATGCTGGGCGAGATGGACGAAATCATAGATGCGCTGGCGCAGGAAGATCAGGCCGCCCGCCTCGCGACCTTCACCACCGCGGACGCGTGACGCCCATCACCACGAGCCTGGCGGTGGCGACGGCGCAACTCGCCGCCGCCGGCATCGACGATCCGCATCGCGAAGCGCGCATTCTCCTCGCCCATGCCCTCGGCATCGACCGGACGGCGCTGGTCCGCCGCCTGGACGGCACGCTGACGGCGGCGGAGGCTGATCGTTTTCGATCCTTGATCAGCCGGCGTGCGGCACGCGAACCGGCTGCGACCATTTTCGGACATCGTGAGTTCTGGAGCCTGGATTTCATCGTCTCCAAGGACACGCTGATCCCCCGCCCGGACTCGGAACTGCTGATCGAGACAGCGTTGACGCTTCATCCGGATCGCAAGCTCGGCCGCATCCTCGACCTCGGCACCGGCACCGGCTGCCTGCTGCTGGCGGCGCTCACGGAATTTCCTACGGCCTGGGGATTGGGCATCGATCTTTCGCCCGCCGCGGCGCGCATCGCCCAGATGAACGCGCAAAATCTGGGCCTGTCCGACCGCGCCGCGATCCTGGTGGCGGAGTGGACCGAGGCGCTGGCGGGCCGCTTCGACCTCATTGTGAGCAATCCGCCCTATATTCCGCTGGGCGATATCGCCGGCCTGATGCCCGAAGTCGCCGCGCATGAGCCGCATCTCGCCTTGGACGGCGGGCCTGATGGACTCGATCCCTACCGCACGCTCTTTCCCCGCCTGGAGCGACTTTTGACGCCCGCCGGCACGGCGCTGTTCGAATTCGGCATCGGCCAAGCCGACGCGCTGGCGAGTCTTGCGCGGGAGACGGGGCTGCGCGTCCTCGGCCAGGAGCGGGACCTAGCGGGGCTCCCGCGCGTGTTGATTGTGTGTCGCCCGTAAAAATCTATTGGCTTCGCGATGCGCGCAGGCTAGCGTGCGCCTGCGTGGTGTGGAGGTGCTGAACAGCCGACCGCCATAGTCTCCGACGTGACTGCTTGGGTTTCGGCCCGAAGCGTGCGTCGTGGAAATCAAGTCCAAAGCGTGCAACTGGAAGATGTCTGGCCGTCGTCATGGACACGGCTAGCGCTGTTGCAAACAGGAAAGCGACTCGTCCTCAGGATGAATATCAAACGTATGCGTGGCCGTGGCCATCGCGGGAACGGCAGCACTGGTAGCGGCGGCGGCGGCACTGGTGGTGGAATGCGTCATCAAGGCGGCGGCAGCAACGGTGGCGTTCCTCTCAATCGCAACCATGTTTTCGACAGCAATGGCCCCGATCTTCGCATTCGTGGAACGGCGCAGCAGCTTTTCGAAAAGTACCTGCAGCTCGGCCGCGATGCGACAAGTTCCGGCGATCGCGTGATGGGCGAAGGATACTTTCAGCATGCGGAGCATTACTTCCGCATCGTGAGTGTTATCAACCAAGCCGCAGCGCAGAACCAGCAGCAGCAGCCCGGCTACCAGAACGGCCAGCCGCGCCGCAACGGTGAAGAGTCAACCGGCGAAGACGGTGAGATGCAGTCGCAGGAGTCCAATGAGGACAATCGCGGCAATTACGCCGAGGCGCGGGAAATTCCGATCGGCGCCTCCGCCCCCGAGGCGTAAGGCTGGATAGGTAGGCTTGGCCGTCGGCCAAGATTGTCGTCATGCTCTGCCTTCGCAGAGCATGACGGTGTAGATGGGGCGGTTCGCCCTACTCCCCCAACCGCAACCGAAACCCCGGTTCCTCCGGCGGTTCGGCTTTTTCTTCGACAATGCTCTCCACCTGAGCAAAGCGCGGGCCACGTCTACACGCCCGCGCCAATTCCTCCACGGCATCGGCGGTGCCGCTGATCAGAGCCTCCACTGTGCCATTGGCGCGATTGCGCACCCAGCCATCGACGCCCATGGCGGTCGCCTCGGTCACCATCCAGTCGCGAAACCCAACGCCCTGAACGCGGCCGGAGATGATGAGATGCTTGGCGCTCATGCCGCACCCCGTGTCAGCCTGACATAAGTCGCGGCGGCACTGACGTCATCGCCCGCGCGCGCCCGATGCGCCGCCGCATCCTCATCCCGGCCCCAACGCTCCTCCTGATAGAGCTCGTCAATGACAGACAGCCCATAGGCCTCCGTCGCGTTCATCTCGCCTTCGATGATGGCTAAGCCCAGGACCAAGCTGCCCAGCACCGGCACCATCACGCCCAACGCCGCCAGGGCATGGGCATCCTGCGCCGCCACGGCGGCGGCGAGGGCGGCCAAAGCCTGCGGACTCTGATCGATGAAGCCAATGCCGCGCGTGACCAGAAGGGCCGCGCCGTAGCGCTTCTCCGCCCAGTCGAGCCAAGGCTGCCAGGCGGCATCCTGCTGGGCGAGCAGCGCGGGCGTCGCCTCCGCCCGGTAGCAAAGCAGATCGGCACGCGCATAGGCCGCGATCGCCGCCGCCGTCTCAGCCGGGGCGGGTGCGATGCGCAGGGTCGCCGTCGCCGCAAGCTGAGTCATGGGTAGCAGCCCCGGCGTCACGGTCGCCCCCTTGGCACCGCCGCCCGCCTGATCCCATTCGTCCACAATCGCCTCCGCGAGGGGCCGATGCGCCAGCGCCAGGCTCTCGCCACCCGGAAGCCGCATCGGCTTGCCGTCGAGCAGGACCGAGAAGCGGCCCTCGGCCTCGGCCAGTGCGGCGCGGTCCCAAAAGCGCTTCATTGCCCGTTGATCAGTTGCTGCAACAGGTTGATCGGCTTCTGCAAGACGCCGCCGGGGCCGCCATCCTCGGGCGCCGGGCCAGGCTGACCGTTGCGCGCCAAAGCCAGCGCCGGGCCACAGGCGTTGGACGCGGGCGTGGCCTTGCGCTTATTGCCGAGCAGAGATTGCAGGAAGCCGTTCAGCCCATTGGTATGAGATTGGTCGTCGATCGTGACGCTGCCCGAGCTGGCCAGATGCGGCGCCGCGAAGGTGCCGTTCACGGTGACGGGCACGCTGACATCCGTCTGGCCCAGCCGCAGCTCCGGCTTCAGGGCAAGAGCCAGACCCTCGGTGCCGAAGTTCACAACGCCCGTGCCTTGCATCAGCAGGTTGCTGGTATCGAGCACCAGCGCACCCACGGTCGCGAGGCCGTTGATGGCATCCAGGCGCAGGGCGAAGCAGCGCACGGCCACATTGCCCGCCGCCGTCAGCAGCTCCGGCGGCAGCACGCGCGCGGCCCGCAAGGCGGGACCCGCGAGACCCGCGAGCGCGCGACCATCGACCACGCCATTGACGGTCGAAATGCCGATCGGCCCGCTGAGCGTCGCGGCCATCGCGCGGGTGGTGCCACCCGTGGCGGTGAGATTGGCGAAGCCGGAGGCGAGGCCGCTCGCCGCCTGGGGCCCACCGAGTGCGGCCAGAAGTGGGGCGATCGCGATGGCCTGAGCCTGACCGGACAGCGCGAGGCGCGGCACCGGGCCATGCGCATCCAGCGTTCCGGCGAGCGCCACCGCGCCACCGGGGATGACGACGGAGGAGGGCGCGAGAGACAGCACGCCATCGGCTAGGGTCGCTTGCGCGACCAAAGCCCGATACTCGGCGCCGCCGTAGCGAAGGCTGGCGAAGGCGACGCCGATCGTGCCGTCCATGGCACGCAGACCGGCCACGGGCAAAGGCAGATCCGGGATCAGCCGCGCTTGCGTCTTCACGGGTAGTGGCGCGGGGGTCGCTGGCGCAGCAGCCACGGTGGCCGGCGCAGCGGTTGGTGCACTGATGCCACGCAAGGCATCGACGTCCAGGCGAGTCGATCGCAGCGCCGCCACCACCTTCGTGCGCGCGCCATAGGTCATGCCGAACTGGCCCTCCAGATCGCCTTCCGGCGCCGTCAGGTTCAGTGCCGTGAGACTAAAACCCTGGCCGAAGCCCTGGGCCGCGTCGTTCAGCTTCGCGGTGCCGGCGAGCGTCGTGAAACGCGGCAGTGGCGTTCCGGCGAGCGGGGACAGCACGCTGAGATCGGCGATCTGCGTGGCGACGGTCAGGTCCGCACCGCGCAACGTCCGGGGTGCGGCGATGGTGCCGGTCAGATGCAGGTTGGACTGTGCCGCGCTTAGCATGAGATCGACGGGGTATCCCGGCGCTGGGATCGCCGGCGCCAGAAGACCGCCCAAGGGCCCGATGCTGCCGGACAGGGTGAAGGCGAGGCCACCGCGCTCACCCAGAATATCGATCGTCACCGGCTGATCCAGCGCGGGCGTGATCATCGACAGGCTGTCGAGCTTCAGCCCGTGTGCCAGGCTATCGAGATCCGAGGCCTGGGCCTGCACGGTCAGGTTGGTGATGCGGGGCAGCGGCTGGCCGGTATCCGCTACATTGGCTGCCACCATCAGCCCATGGATGGGCGGCAGCGGCGCTGTGCCGGCGGGCAGCAAGGGGTTCAGTGCCTCCAGCACCGGCGCGCTGCCGTGTAGGGCGATGGCATAGCCATGCCCATGCAGCGGATCGGTGATCGAGCCTTCCGCCAGCACCGAGGCACCGGCTGCGGCGAGTGTCAGGTGCAGCGGCCAGGCGCTACGGTCATCGGGATTCGTCAAATGCGCAAAGGGTCCGGTGGTGCCGGACAGCGTCACCGCCGTGCCTTGCCAGGTCGCATCGGCGGCCACCGTCATCGGCAGCGTATCCGGCGCGGCGGTCCCGGCAGACTGCGCCGCGAGCGTCGCATGGGCGAGGTCAAGCGCGGCGGTCTTGCCGCTGCGGTCGTCCTTCCAGGTGAGATGACCGTTGGTGATCTCCAAAGCGTCGATCGTCACGCGCCACGGGGCGCCGGTTTGATCCGTGCCGACCTGGAGGTTGCTCGATGGCGCGGCGCCGGACTGTGTGGAGTCTTGACGCTGGAACAGCCAGTTCGGCCGACCGTCGGCGGTGCGTTCCAGCAGAATGGACGGGCCACGAAGAACCAGATTTTGGATCTCGATCCGATGTTGCAGGAAGGGCAGCAGCGCCACCCGCGTTTCGATCTCATCGATCCGCGCCATGTCGGGCGCCGAGGCGCCGGGGATATTCGCGAGCCTTACATCCCGCGCCGTGACCGTGGGGATCCAGGACAGCTTGACCGCCAGCGGGCCGGCAAAGGTCACGTCCCGCCCGGTCGCCTGCTTCACCACCGCAGCGATGCGGTCCTTATAGGCGTTGGGGTCGAAGGTCAGGAACGCCGCCACCGCCGCCGCGATCGGCACGACGATGATCAGCAGGATGACGATGAGGATTAAACGCCGCACTCTGTGGCGACGACGACGGACAGGGACAACGAGTGGCTCGGGCGTATCGTTCATGCGCCCTCTTTACCATGCCGCCGCTTTAGGGGGAGGGCTCCGCCGCCTTCACCACGCGCCAGCGGTCTTCCATCTCGTCGAGACTGGCCTCCGACGGCGCCCGACCTTCGGCCGCCAAAAGCGCTTCCATGCCCTGAAAGCGCCGGGTGAACTTGGCGTTGGCGGCGCGCAGTGTGGCCTCGCTATCCAGACCCAGCTTGCGGCACAGATTGGCCATCACGAACATGAGATCGCCCATCTCATCCGCCAAACGGTCAGAGTTGCCGGCGGGCAACTCGGCCCGCAATTCGGCAACCTCTTCCTCCAGCTTGGCGAAGACACCGTCGAGGCTGGGCCAATCGAACCCCACCCGCGCCGCGCGGGCGGAGAGTTTTTGCGCACGCGTCAGCGCCGGCAGCGTCACCGCCACACCGTCCAAAGCACTACTCGCCTCGGGCGCTTTGGCGGCGCGCTCGGCCGCCTTTTGGGCTTCCCAAGCGACATTTTGCGCCGCTTCGTCGCGCGGCGCGCTAGCGCCAAAGACATGCGGATGGCGGCGTTCCATCTTCGTGGAAATGGCAGTCGCCACATCCGCGAAGTCGAACATGCCGGCCTCCTCGGCCATGCGGGCATGGAACACGACCTGGAACAGCAGGTCACCTAACTCGTCGCGCAGTTCAGCGGCGTCACCGCCCTCGATCGCCTGCGCGACCTCGTAGGCTTCCTCGATCGTATAGGGCGCGATGGTGCGGAAGGTCTGGGCGCGATCCCAGGGGCACCCTCGCGCCGGGTCGCGCAGCCGCGCCATCACATCGAGCAGCGAGCGAAGCGACTCTTCCGCCGTCATGCGGCAAATTGTTCGGCCAGGATGCGCTCGGACAGCCCGTGGTCGGGGTCGAACAGCACCGTCACCGCGATGCTACGCTCCTCACTGACGGCCACCGAGACGACGCGCCGGACTTCGAAGGAATCCGCCACGGCGGCGACCGGGCGCTTCTCGCCTTCCAAGACCTCGAACAACACATCGGCCGAGCTTGGTAGCAAGGCGCCGCGCCAACGCCGAGGGCGAAAGGCGCTGATCGGCGTCAGTGGCAGAAGATTGGCCGATAGCGGCACGATCGGCCCATGCGCGGACAGGTTATAGGCGGTGGAGCCTGCGGGCGTGGAAATCAGGATGCCGTCGCACATCAATTCCGGCAGCCGCACCCGGCCATCCACCGAGACGCGGATTTTGGCGGTTTGGCGAAGCTGGCGCAGCAGGCTGACCTCGTTCAGGGCCAAAGCCTCCTCGACCGAGCCGGTCTGGGTCACCGCATGCATGCGCAGGGGATGCAGCACCGCGCCCTGGGAGGCTGCGAGGCGCTCGACCAGGCCTTCCTCCTCGAAACCGTTCATGAGGAAACCGACCGAGCCGCAGTTCATGCCATAGACCGGCGTCGGTCGGCCGAGCACGCTGTGCATCGTCTCCAGCATGAAACCGTCCCCGCCAAGCGCGACCACCACCTGGGCTTCCGCCAGCGGCACATTGCCGTAACGCGCCGTCAACCGCGCCATGCCCTGCTGTGCGGTGGGGGAGGAGGAGGCGACGATGGCGATCTTCGTCAGCACCGTGCCGCCAAGCACGTAGTCGAGGGCGAGCGGCGGCCCTGTGCGCGCGAGGGACTGGGTGACGCTCACGCCAGAACCCGGTGCGCGAGGACCGGCATGTCCCGCCGCACACGTTCGGTGAGGGATCGGTCGATCCGCGCCGTCGCCCAGCCGGTGCCGTCCGAGGCGCGGGCAATGACGAGGCCCCAAGGGTCGCAGATCATGGAGTGACCATAGGTCATCCGCGTTTCGCGATTGCCATCGACGTGGCGGCCGAAGCAGGCGGGGGCGGCCAGCCAACACTGCGTCTCGATCGCGCGGGCGCGCAACAGAACTTCCCAATGGTCCTTTCCCGTCTGCAGGGTGAAGGCGGCGGGCAGGAAGATGACCTCCGCCCCCGCTTGCCGCAGCTTGAGGAAAAGCTCGGGGAAGCGAATGTCGTAGCAGATGGCCAGCCCGAAGATGACGTCATGGGCTTCCCAGGTCACGACCTCGGTGCCGCTCCCGAAGACGGCGCTTTCCCGGTAGCCCTGGCCATCGGGCGTGACGATGTCGAAGAGGTGCATCTTGCGGTAGCGCGCGACTTCGCTGCCGTCCGGCCGGAACACGATGGTGGTGTTGAACAGCGTGTCGCCCACCCGCTCGGCGATCGACCCGCCATGGATATGGATGGCATTGGCCCGCGCCACTTCCCGCAGGAACTCATAGGCCGTTCCGCCGGTATCGTTGGAGCCGAGCGCCGGCAGTTCTTCCGCTTCCCGAAATTTCGTCTCCCGATCGCCGCCGAGGCAGGACCACATTTCCGGCAAGGCAACGATACGCGGTCGGCCATCCGCCAATGCGCCTTGGATCAGACCACGGGCCTGAGCGATGTTCTGCGCCTTATCGGCGCCCGGGCACATCTGGATGACGCTCATGCGCAAGATCGTGTCTCCTGGTCTATCGAAAGGGCGTCTGCGTCAAAGGCGCGGTTCGGCACGGGGTGGGCGCGGATCGTCCCGCGTGGCTCGTGACGACCGGGCCAGACGCTCGGTGCCACGGTCGTCGTAACTATAAGGGTCCGGTGCCGGAGGAACCGGTGGCCGGCTATAGGCCGCAGGCGCGACGCCCGCATTCGGGCGTGGCGGCAGCGGGTTGGTGTCATAGGCGTCTTCGTCAGGCCGATAATTGCCGCGAACGGGTTCGCCCAGGCGCAGCGACAAGGTGCGGATCTCGCCCTGGATCTCGTCCAGCCGCGCCTCAATGACGTCAAGCCGGCCTTTCACGCCGATGACGCTGAAGGGCATCAGCAGGAACAACAAGGCGTAGAGGATGGCCGGAACCAGAACCAGGATCGGCACCCACCAGGGCAGCCACGGAGGAAGCGTGAATGGCAGAGACATAGAGCCTCTCTATCAGCAAATCTGCGGCACTGCGATGGCGTGTATGGGGTGGATCTGCGCGCCCCGTCATGCCACTCCGGGGGCTGATCATCGGAGACACACCGCACCATGCTGCTGCTGATACCGGGTCCCGTGATGACGCATCCCACCGTGCGCGCCGCCGCCGATCAGGATATCGCGCCCTGGGACAATGAGGTGCGGCAGCGCGTCGCCCATCTGCTGGGCCGCCTGCGCACGCTCGCCGGTGGTGTGGAGGGCACGCATGTCGCCTTGCCGCTGCCGGGCTCAGGGCATTTCATGGTCGAGGCCGCCATTCGTAGCTTCGTTCTGCCCGAGCAGGATCAAGGTCATGGCGCCGGCGGCGGCATTCTGATCCCGGCGACGGGACAATATGCTGAGCGGATGATGCGCCTGGCCCGCGAGGCCGGGCGCCGAGTGACCAGCCTGGGCGCCTCACTCACGCAGCCGCTCGATCCGGCAGCGGTCGAGGCCGCGCTCATCGCCGATCCCACCATCACGCATCTGGGCCTGGTCTATAGCGAGACGAGCACCGGGGTCATTCATGACCCGGTTCCGATGGGCGCCATGCTACGCCGCCTCGGCCGCCGCATGATCCTGGACGCGGTCTCGGCCTTCGGCGCCCTGCCGATCGACGTGGCGGCGCATCCCGAGATCGACGCGACCATCTTCACGCCCAACAAGTGCCTAGAAGCCCTGCCCGGCTTCAGCGTCGCCGTCTGCCCCATCGATCGGCTGATCGCCTGTCATGGCCATGCCGGAAGCTGGTCCTTCGACCTCGGCGATCTGCACCACAACGGCATCGTCAACGGTCCCGGCGCGGCGCGCTTCACGCCGCCGGCCCAGGCGATGGCGGCCATGGCCGTTGCACTCGACCGGTTGGACGCCGAAGGCGGGCCGCCGGCGCGGCTGGCACGCTACCGCGACAATATGGCCACGCTGCGAAGCGGCCTGGAAAGCCTCGGCCTGCGGCTTTGCCTTCCCGCTGACATCCAGGGGCCGATCATCATGAACGTGCATGCACCGGCCCATGCGGATTGGGATCTGCAGCGTTTCGTCGATGCCCTCAAGCAGCGCGGCGTAATGATCAGCAACTTCCGCAACACCGTCGAGCCGAGCATGCGCATCGGTGCCATCGGCGCCATCGACCGCGCCGATATCCTCCGCGCGGTCGCCGCCATGGGAGAGACGCTGGATGCCCTCGGCCTCATGCCGCTCATGGCCGCAGCATGAGCATGGGCCACGACGAGGCCATCGCGCGGGCTTCCACTTTGCGGCCGATCGGGGAGATTGCCGCGCGCGCCGGCATCCCCGCCGAAGCGCTGGAACCCTATGGCCGCTTCAAGGCCAAGGTGTCGCTCGATTTCGTGGCGGAAACCGAGACCCGGCTCGAGGGCGCGTTGGTTCTCGTCACCGGCATCAGCCCGACACCCGCCGGGGAGGGCAAGACCACCACGACCATCGGCCTCGGCGACGCCCTGAACCTCGGCGGCACGCGCACGATGATCTGCCTGCGGGAGCCGAGCCTCGGTCCCTGCTTCGGCCTCAAGGGCGGCGCCACCGGCGGCGGCCGGGCGCAGGTCGCGCCGATGGACCAGATCAACCTGCATTTCACGGGCGATTTCCACGCCATCACCTCGGCCCATAACCTGCTGGCCGCGATGCTCGACAATCATTTGTTCTGGGACAATCCCCTGGGCATCGACCCGCGCCGCATCCGCTGGCGCCGCGCGCTGGACATGAACGACCGCGCCTTGCGGTCCATCGTCGATAGTCTGGGCGGCATTGCCAATGGCGCCCCGCGCGAAGATGGCTTCGACATCACGGTCGCTTCCGAGGTGATGGCGATCTTCTGCCTAGCCCGAAATCTGGATGATCTGGTCGAGCGACTGGGCCGCATCGTAGTGGCGGAGCGGCGGGACGGCAGCGCCGTCACAGCGCGAGACCTCAAAGCCGATGGCGCCATGGCCGCCCTGTTGCGGGACGCGCTGGCGCCGAACCTGGTGCAGACGCTGGAAGGTTCGCCCGCTCTGGTCCACGGCGGCCCCTTCGCCAATATCGCCCATGGCTGCAATTCCGTGATTGCCACCCGCCTGGGCCTACGGCTCGCCGATGTGGTGGTGACGGAAGCGGGCTTCGGGGCCGATCTCGGCGGCGAGAAGTTCCTCGACATCAAGTGCCGCCAGGCGGATTTGCGACCGGATTGCACGGTGATCGTGGCCACCATCCGCGCCCTGAAGATGCATGGTGGCGTTGCCAAGACCGACCTCGCCGCACCCGATGTCGCGGCGGTGGAACGCGGCAGCGCCAATCTGCTGCGGCATATTGAAAACCTCGGCAAGTTCGGCCTGCCGGTGGTGGTCGCCTTGAACCACTTCACGAGCGACACGGAGCAGGAGCGTGCCGCACTCTCCGCTCTGCTGACGCCGCTTGGCGTCACAGTCGTGCCTTGCACCCATTGGGCCGATGGCGCCGCCGGCGCATCTGCCTTGGCCGAGGTCGTGCGCGGCGTGATCGCCCAGAAGCAAGCGCGGTTCGCGCCGCTCTATCCCGACGCCATGCCGCTCGGGGAAAAGATCGCGACCGTGGCGCGCAAGATTTACCGCGCCGAGGGCATCGATCTGGCGCCCGCCGCTGCCAAGCGCCTGGCGGCGATCGAGGCCGCTGGCTTCGGCCATCTTCCGGTCTGCATCGCCAAGACCCAGTATAGCTTCAGCGCCGACCCGGCTTTGATGGGCGCGCCGACCGGCCATCGCCTGCCGGTGCGGGAAGTTCGACTTGCAGCCGGAGCCGGCTTCGTTGTCGCCCTCGCCGGCACCATCATGACGATGCCTGGCCTGCCCCGCGTGCCTGCGGCGGAAGGCATCGGGCTGGACGAGACCGGCCAGATCACCGGACTATTTTGAGATATCACCCTAGGAACGCGCCATGAAACCGCACCGCATCGCTATCGTCGGGCTCGGCAAGATCGCCATCGACCAGCATGTACCCTCGATCCTCGGCAATCCCTATTTCGAACTCGCCGCCATCGTCAGCGCGCGGGGCGCGACCGTGGGGGACGTGCCCAGCTTCCGCACCTTGGATGCCTTCTTGACCGAGATGCCGGATGTGGAGCTGGTGGCGGTCTGCACGCCCCCCGCCGGCCGGTTCGCGTTGGTGCGCGCCGCCTTGCAAGCGGGGCGGCATGTGCTGATCGAGAAGCCGCCCTCAGCGACGCTCGGGGAGATCACCGAACTCGCGGCCATCGCAGCGGCCGAGCGGCGCGTGCTGTTCGCGACCTGGCACTCCCGCTTCAACCCTGCGGTGGAGGAGGCGCGCAAGCGCCTGGTGGGCCAGAGGCTGCTGCGGCTTGAGGTCAATTGGCGGGAGGATGTACGGCGCTGGCACCCCGGCCAGGCCTGGATTTGGGAGGCCGGCGGCTTTGGCGTCTTCGACCCGGGCAGCAACGCCCTGTCCATCGTGACAGACATCGCGCCCGAGCCGCTCTTCGTGGCCTCCGCCAAGATGGAAGTGCCGTCCAATTGCCAAACGGCCATCGGCGCCGAACTCACCTTCTCCACGCCCGATCCGATCGAGGGCAGCCGCCTGGGCGCAGTCTTTGACTGGCGGTGGGAGGGTGAGCAGAGCTGGACCATCACCATCGAAACGACGGAGGGCACGCGCCTCACGCTGACCGAAGGCGGGACGAAGCTCTTCGTCGATGATGTGTTGCTGGTGGATGAGCCGTCTCGCGAATACCCCCGCATTTACGAGCGTTTCGTGACCTTGCTCGCCGAGGGCCGGTCAGACGTCGATACCCGGCCGCTTCAGCTTATCGCGGATGCCTTCCTGGTCGGCGAGCGGAAGCAGGTGGAAGCGTTCGAGGATTGAGGGTTGGCCACGCGTTTTCTCCATCGTCACCCCCGGGCTTGACCCGGGGGCCTACCCGCGTCGGCGCCCGAACGCCGTCATGGCGCCCAAACGGGTAGGTGCGCGGATCAAGTCCGCGCATGACGGTGAAGAGCGGATGGCGGTGATTAATTGCCTCACCCCCTTCCCCGCATCCGTGCCGCGCGGCGGGCGATGGCGATGATCGCGGCATGCGCAATCGCCTCGGCCGGAAGGCCGGTGCGCTTGCACTGCATCTCGGCCTCCCGCAGGGCCAGTTGGACGGCGGCAATGGCCGCTGGCCGCCAGATCTCCGCCGCCTCCATCATGGCGCGCTCGCGGCGAAAGAACACAGGCGGCCGGACAGCCTTGACCGCATCAGCCGCTGATAGCCCGCCGTCGCGCGCTGCGGCGATCCGGGCCAGCCGATCCATATGGCTGTGTGCCGCACGAATGAGCCCGACCGCCGTGCCGCCTTCGGACAGGGCAGCCGCCGTCGCGCGATCGGCCTCCGCCGTGGCGCCCCGCGTCGCCGCGAACAAGGCGTCTTCGACCGAGAGATCCGCCTGGTCGCCCGCAATGGCGCGTGCCGCCTCCATGTCGATCGCACCACCCTCGCCGGCATAGAGCGCCAGCTTCTCGACCTCGGCGCGTACCACACCGCGATCGGACCCGGCATGAGCGGTCAGCCAATCGAGCACATCGGCCGCCACCGTCACACGCTCGGCCTCGAATAACCCACGGATCGTCGCCTTCAGGGCGGCGCCTTCCTCGGCATAGCAGGCGACGGAAGCGGCCAGCGGGTCCTTCTCTGCCCAGGCGCGCAGCTTCGATCGCGCGGGCAGTTCGCCGGCTTCGAGAATGATGAGCGACCCATCACGGTCACGGCAGGCGACGGCGAGCGCCGCAGCCAGCGTGTCGCCGGCTTCACGCACCCGCACCACGCGTCGGCCGCCTGTAAAGGACAGGCTGGCGGCCTCGGCCGACAGCGTGCCGCCATCCGGCCGCGTCAGTTCGACAAAGCAAAAGGGATCGTCGAGCGAGCCGCCGAGAACGCCGCGTGCCATCGCTTCCGCCCGTTCGCGCACCAGCCCGGCATCGGGGCCGTAGAGCAACAGGGCGCGGATACGGCCAGGATCGCGCAGCAGGCCGGCGAAGTCCCGCCCGTCCGCTTTCATCGAGCGACCCTAGAGCTTGGCCTGCTCATGCGCATGGCCCGTGGCGGTGAAGTAATGCGCGAGCCGAGCCACGATCTGGTCGGCAATCGCCTCCGCCAATCGCTTGTGGACGGTGTCGGTTTCCAGCGTCAGGGCGAAGGGCTGGTTGTCGAATTGGTTCAGGCCATCGACCGCCTGGGCGGTGTTGGTGACCAGGATGTTCTGTGTGGAGAGGTCCTGGGTGCTGAGCGACCACTTCGCGACCGCCACGATCCGGGCATAGGTGGTGGTATTATCTCCGAGCAGACCGAGGCCGCTTTCGCTGATGCTGTAATTCATCGACAGCGTGTACCGGCTGAAAGTGCCCTGGTCGCCCGCGTCCAACCGGTTCTGCAAGGCCAGGCGCAGCAATTGCCCGTCCCGCTCCGGGATCAGCGAAACCTGCACCTGGCGCAGCTGCTGCTGGACCGTGAGTGCGGTGGCGTCCGCCGTGCCGAAGGCATTCGGCGCATAAAGCGGATGGATCGAACACCCGCCCAGCATCCCCGTCCCCAAGGCCGCCGAAGCAAAACGCAGAAAGCGCCGTCTATGCAGAAGGGGATTCATGCCGTTCAACCCGCCAGGACGAAATTGACGATACGATCGGGCACATGGACCCGCTTGACGATCCGCTTGCCCTCCAGAAGGCGGGCGACGTTCTGCTCGGCTTCGGCGGCGGCGATGACCTCGTCCGCCGGGCTGCCGGGCGGGAAGACCACCGTGCCGCGCAGCTTGCCCATCACCTGCACCGCAATCGTCACGCTCTCGGCCAAGACCAAGGCGGGATCGGCCTCGGGCCAAGTCATCTGTGCGACCAGCGGGCCGCCATCCGGCCGCAGCAGGCTGTTCATCGCCTCCGCCAGATGCGGCATCATGGGCGCGGAGAGGCGCGCCAGGGCATCCAGGGACTCGCCCCGCGCTGCGGCGAGGGCGCCATCCTCGGGTGCGGAGGCCGCGTCCTTCTCGGCATCGGTCATGGCGCCCGCCAGTTCATACAGCCGGGCGACCGCCACATTGAAGCTGAAGGCGTCCAAAGCGTCCGTGACTGCCGCGATGGCACGATGGGTGGCGCGGCGCAGCTTGCGGGCCGCCGGCGTTTCCTCCCCGGTCACGGCGGACGGCACCGAAACGGCGATGGCTTCCGCGAGGCGATACAGGCGCTGCGTAAAGCGATAGGCGCCAGCCACACCCGATTCCGTCCACTCCATGTCCCGCTCGGGCGGATTGTCGGACAGGATGAACCAACGCGCGGTATCCGCGCCGTAGCGATCGATGATGGCGCCGGGATCGACGGTGTTGCGCTTGGACTTCGACATCGCCTCAATCCGGCCGACCGTTACCGGCTCGTCCGTCCCGGCCACGATGGCGCTGCCATCAGCGCGGCGCTCGATCTCGGTGGGATAGAGCCAGCGGCCGTCATGCGCGCCCCGGTAGCTCTCATGCGTGACCATGCCCTGGGTAAACAGGCCGGCGAAGGGCTCCTCCACCCCGATCTGTCCGGTCTCCTTCATCGCGCGGGTGAAAAAGCGCGCATAGAGAAGGTGCAGGATCGCGTGTTCGATGCCGCCGATATATTGATCGACCGGCATCCAGTAATCGGTCGCGGCACGCGATACGGGCTCGGCCGCTTGCGGGGCGCAGAAGCGCGCGAAATACCAGGAACTATCCACGAAGGTGTCGCAGGTATCGGTCTCGCGCACCGCAGGCGTTCCGCAGCGCGGGCAATCGACATGCTTCCAGGTGGGGTGATGATCGAGCGGATTGCCCGGGATGTCGAAGGTCACGTCCTCGGGCAGCACGACCGGAAGCTGATCGACCGGCACCGGCACCGGGCCGCAGGCATCGCAGTGGATGATGGGGATCGGGCAGCCCCAATAGCGTTGGCGACTGACACCCCAGTCGCGCAGGCGCCAATTGGTTTCGCTCTCGCCCCAGCGCATGGCGGCCAGCCGGTCGATGGCGGCGCGCTTACCGGCATCGACATCCAAACCGTCGAGGAAATCGGAATTCATGAGGGTGCCGGGACCAGTATAGGCCTCGTCCGGCGGCAGCGCGCCCTGGGCCGGCCGCACCACCGGCAAGATCGGCAGGCCATAGGCCGTGGCAAAATCCCAGTCGCGCTGGTCATGCGCCGGGCAGCCGAAGATGGCGCCGGTGCCGTAATCCATCAGCACGAAATTGGCGATCCAGACGGGAACCGTCCGTGCGGGATCGAAGGGGTGGCGCACGGCAAGGCCCGTGGGGTAGCCGCGCTTCTCGGTGGTTTCGATCGCCTCGGCGGTGGTTCCAAGCCGGCGGCACTCGGCGATGAACGCGGCGGCCTTCGCGTCCGTCGCGGCCAGAGCGAGGGCCAGCGGATGTTCCGGTGCGAGCGCCAGGAAGGACATGCCGTACAGCGTGTCCGGCCGCGTCGTATAGACCTCAAGCGCGGTTACGCCGTTCTGCGGTTCGGTCAGGGGAAAGCGGATGCGGGCGCCTTCGCTGCGGCCGATCCAATTCGCCTGCATCAGGCGCACCCGCTCGGGCCAACGGTCCATCCCGTCCAGCGCCGCCAGAAGCTGCGGAGCAAAACGCGTAATGGCGAAGAACCACTGCGACAGCTTCTTCTTTTCAATCAGGGCGCCGGATCGCCAGCCGCGCCCATCGATCACCTGCTCATTGGCGAGCACCGTGCCATCGACGGGATCCCAATTGACCCAGCTCTCCTTGCGCTCGACCAGGCCAGCGGCCAGGAAATCGAGAAACAGGTGCTGCTGGTGGCCGTAATATTCCGGCTGGCAGGTGGCGAATTCGCGCGACCAGTCGATCGACAGGCCCATGCGCTTCAATTCGGCCCGCATGGCGGCGATATTATCCCAGGTCCAGCGCGCGGGATGAATCTCTCGCTCCCGCGCCGCATTTTCGGCCGGCAGACCGAAAGCGTCCCAGCCCATGGGGTGGAGCACGTTATAGCCCCGCGCGCGACGATAGCGCGCGACGACATCCCCAAGCGTGTAATTGCGGACATGGCCCATGTGGATCTTGCCACTGGGATAGGGAAACATTTCGAGGACGTAGTATTTCGGCCGGCCGTCGGTCGGCACATCCTCGACCGCGAAACACTCATCCGCATTCCACGCCTGCTGCCATTTCGGCTCGCTGGCGCGGAAATCATAGCGCGGAGCCTGCGGCTCCACAGGGATCGGGCTGGACGTATCGCTCATGGCGCGTATATCCGGCACTTACCGCGCCCCGGCAAGACGCAGATTAGCGCGCGTCCTGCCTGGGAGTGCGATGTCAGTTGGTGGCGGACTGAACCCGAAGCTGCCGGGCGCGGGCCAGAACCTTGTCTTCGATATCTTCATCCGTGCCGGGGGCGATTTCGGCATCCGTCCACTGGCCGCTTTGCAGCACCTGCTTGAAGATCGACACGCGCACGCCGTCTGCCCGCAGATCCTGGCCGAGGATATAGGCGGTCGCCTTATAGCGCTCGCCCGCATCACCCGGCGGCTGATACCAGTCGGTGATGATGACACCGCCGAAGGGATCGGCCGAGGACAGCGGCATGAAGGACAGCGTGTCGAGGGCCCCGCGCCACAGATAGGCGTTGACGCCGATACCGGCGCCGCCCGAACCGCCGCCGGCGGCATGGGGGTTCTTGTTGATGCCGAATGTGAGGCCGTCAGCGCCGAACAGGCCACCATCCGATCCGCCCTTGATGCCGGCGCCGACGGTCTGGTCACCGTTCAGGACGGTCGGGTCGACCGGTTTCGATTCCCCGCTGCCGCCGCAAGCCGCGACCGCCAACACGCTGAGGAGCGCCGCGACCCCTGTGCCACGACCTAGAAGTAGAAAAGCCCGATGTGTCACAATCATTTCGCCCGACCGGAGATGCTCCGCATGACTGCGGGGCTTTGTCTCTAAGCCGGGGTGGGGCGCCTGCCAAGCTACAAGCTGTAACAGGACATAAAGAAAGGGCGGCGGGATGATCCCGCCGCCCTTTTTAGAGCAACCTGAAGCGTGTCAGCTTACCAGTTGATGTTGGTGCCGACGCCGAAGAGCTGCGACTGCACGTAGTTATGCGCGGAACCGGCATCGTTGGTGGCGAAATCGAAGCCACCCTGCTTGCGCCAGCCGTAGTCATAATCGACGAACAGGTTGACGCCGGGAACCAGCGTATAGGTGCCGCCGAGCGCCAGGCCGTTATTGACCTGCTGGCCGGTGGTGAGGCCCGCGGCGGTGATGACGCCGTCGGCGTCGGACCCACCGGGAATGTCACCCGTCGTGTTGAAGCGGAAGACGCTGCCGCCGACCACGAGGGGACCCATGGTGTACTGGGCGCCAACCAAGAAAGCGACCGCATTGATGCCGCCCTGGGGCTCAAGCTGGAACGTGTAGCCGGAGACCTGGTTGAAATCGCCGTAGACCGCGTTGCCACCAAAGGTGAAGCCCGCGATCGTCGCCGTGGCGCCACCAGAAACCATGCTCAGGTCGTGGTAGCTGTTGACGGCACCAGCCTCGGGAGCGCCGGTGTAGTTGACCTGGCCAGCGTGCATGTAGTCAGCGCCAACCTGGATGCCAACCGGACCGAAGGTCTGGGTGAACTGGCCGCCGACATCGATCAGGTTACGCGGCGTGCCACCGGCGGGCGCCAGGGTCGGGGCGGAAGTGATCGGATCGGTTACGTTCTCGGCGGTGTGGTTCGGCTCGAAAGCGGCGCCGAACTGGAAGCCGGCGAGGGTCGGGGACAGATAGACGATCTTGTCCGTCTCCTGGCTCAGGCCGCCGTTATCGACGAAGGGATAGACCACTTCGGCGTTGTTCGGGACGATGGCGGGAAGATCGCCCCACCAGCCGCCGTCGTTGAAGCCTTCGAAGGTGCCGGTCTCGAAGATGACGACCGGGCCGTTTTCCTGGCCGAAGCTGACCTGGCCGAGCTTGGGCAGGCCCAAGTAGCCATAGGCCTGGTGGACGAACAGCGTCTCACCGCCGGCGCCCTTGGAGCCGCCGTTGATGCGGATTTCGGAAGCGGCACCATAATGCAGGCCGTTGGCGGCAACGCCGTCAAAGCCCGGGTAAAGGCGCATATAGCCGAACATCTGGGCGGTGGACGTCTTCGTGCCTGCGATGCTGTCGAGCGAAGAGGCTTCGACGCCGGCATACCAAGCGACGCGGCCGTTCAAGCGGACAGTGACGGAGCCGGGCGCTGCAGTCTGAGCCTGGGCAACAGCCATCAGACCCATCGAGGCACCCATGGTGGCCACGGTTGCTAGTAGGAGCTTACGCATTAGTTCCTCCTCGGTTTGCCGGAGATCCCGGCAGTCAAAAAAATCGCTCCTACCTTCAATCCTGTTCATGCCTGAAGGCGAGACCGGCTCGGAAGTAGCGCCAGGGATAATGACCATCCGTTAGGAGAATCTGCAACGGCAACGAGGGGTGCAGCATGACATTTACGAAACACTGTGGCCAAAACACCACATGGGCTGCGAGTGCCTTCTGCTGTAGCGCCTAAACGAGAAAGGCGGCGGATGTTTCCATCCACCGCCCCTTCGATCGCAGTCGCTTAAGCGATGCAGGCGTTACCAGTAGATCCAGGTGCCGACGGCGAAGACCTGGGCGCGGGTGTTGTTGTTGTCAGAGCCGACCTTGCTGGTCAGGAAGTTGAAGTCGCCCTGATGGCGCGTGCCGTAGAGGTAGGAGGCGAAGAGCTTCACGCCCGGCACCAGAATGTAGGTGGCGCCAGCGGCGGCACCCGTCTCACGACGTTGACCTTCGAGCAGCGGCTTGGAGTAGTCGCCCGTGCTCTGATAGTCGAAGTAGCTGCCGCCGACGCTCAGCGCGCCAGTGGTGTAGACAGCGCCGGCGAGCCAGCCGATCGCGTTGTCGGCGCCGGAGGGGTTCGGCAGATACTGGCCGTTCATGTCGCCGAACTTGGTGTTGCCACCGAAGGTCAGGCCGGCATAGGTCATTTCGGCTCCAAGGCTGCCAACGCTGACGGCCTGGTAAGGCTCGGAACCGCCCAAGGCCGTGCTGCTGCTGACGGTGCCGGCACCGAGATAGCCGCCGGATACGTTCAAGCCAACGGGGCCAAAGGCTGCCTTGTAGCGCGCGCCGATTTCATAGGTATTGCGGCGAAGATCGGCGCCACCGGGCTGCGAAACCACCGGATCGGTGACGTTTTCGGCGGTCTGGTTCGGCTCGAAGCTGACGCCGAAGCTGAAGCCGCTGAAAACCGGGGAGATATAATCGATCTTGTCCGTGGTCCGGAGGTTGTTGCTCCAGGTAAAGGGATAGACCGGGCGAGCGCTTGAATTGACGAAGAAGTTCTGAATGTCGCCGTTCCAGCCGCCGTCGTTGAAGGCGTCCGTGCCACTCTCAAAACGACCAGTGTCGAACAGGTAAAGGGCGCCTTCCTGCTGACCAAAGCGCACAAGGCCGAGCTCGGGCAGACCGAGATAGCCGAAGGCGCGCAGGACATAGAGCGTCTCGTCGCCGGCGGAGGTGTCCGGGCTGGTGTTCTGATTGACGCGGATCTCGGTCTGAGCGCCGTATTGAAGGCCGTTGGCGCCGACGCCGTCGAAGCCCGGGTAGAGGCGCGCATATCCCGCGAGACCCGAGCCCGAATATTTCGTGCCCGCAAGGTTCTGGCCGCTGAAGCTGCTGACGCCCGCGAACTCCGAGATACGACCGTCGAGGCGGACGACGACGGTGCCCGGCGCGATCTTCTTTGTGAAGACGGGGCTGGAAACCTGCGCCTGTGCCATGCCGGCCAGGCCGATCATTGCGGTCAGCGTTGCGGCGCCAGCCAAAAGAAATTGTCGCATTGAGTGGGTATCCCTCCGGTTTCAAAACTGCACCCGCGCGTCCGACACGGGTTCAGGCGTACGAAATCGTCCCACTCGTGGCAGAGCGGCACCGGCTTCGAGGGTTGTGGTGCTTAATTGCCACACATCCTTGTGGGTTTTGTACAACCACGGCGTCGTGTAAGCATGTGAAGGTTCCGAGACAACGAATAAACTCCGCTGAATGACGGTGCTTGACCGCGGCCGGTCCACCCCCGACCTTGGGCGCATGAGCCTGGATATTCCCGATGCGCTGGCTGCCGTTCGCTCGCTGATCGACACCGCCGTGGTTGCGGCTGGGCGTGACCGCGCGTCCGTGTCGCTCGTGGCCGTCTCGAAATTCCATGCGGCGGAAGCGGTGCAGGCGGCGCTGGGCGCTGGCCAGACGCTGTTTGGCGAAAACCGCGTGCAGGAGGCGACGTCGAAATTCGGCCCGCTGCGCGTCAGCCATCCAGACGTTGTCCTTCACCTGATCGGTGCCTTGCAGACGAACAAGGCGAGGGAAGCGGTTCGGATCGCCGATGTTATCGAGACGCTGGACAGGCTGCGTCTCGCCGATGCCATTGCGCAGGCTGCCCAGCAGGAGGGCCGGCTGCCCGGCCTGCTGGTTCAGGTCAATGTGGGGGATGAGCCGCAGAAAGGCGGCGTGCCGACCGCCGATGCCGATGGTTTCATTGACGCGATGCAGACGCGGTTTGGGGACGCGGTGCGCGGCCTGATGTGCATTCCCCCGGCGGAAGGCGATCCGACGCCGCATTTCCAATGGCTTGCCGCCGCCGCCGCACGCCATGGGCTGACGCAGCTTTCCATGGGCATGTCTGGTGATTTCGAGAGCGCCATTGCCTGTGGGGCCACGCATGTGCGCATCGGCACCGCGATCTTCGGCCACCGTCCCCCCGCCTCTGGACAGAATGATGGCCCTGCGGTCGCTTGACCGCCTCCGCGCGGCGCCCAAGGCGCGCCGCCTCTCAGACCGTGAACGGGCGGAATGGTTGATTTTCGCCCAAGCCTTTGGGGCCAAGCCTCTCCATGAGATGGCCGCCGCCGCCCCACCCGAGCCGCCGAAGCCGCCGGCCGCTCCCGTGGCGCCACCGCGACCCACGACCGTTGCTCCGCCTGCGAAGCTCCCGACGAAAGCTGACGCCAAAACGCGGCCGCCACCCTTTATAGAGGTCGGCGGTCCTGCTGCCGGCTTGGACGGCGGATCATGGAGCCGACTTCGCAAAGGCCGGACCCGGCCGGAGCGCATCCTTGACCTCCACGGTGCGACGGCACAGTCCGCCTTCGCGGCCTTCGAGCGGTTCATCGGCACAGCGCGCGCCGACGGTATTCGCTGCGTGGAGATCGTGACCGGACGGGGGGCGGGCGAAGGCGGTGTCCTCCGCCGCGAATTGCCGCACTGGATCAACCTGCCACACCTGCGGGGCGCGATTCTCGCCGCGACCTATCCCCATCGCGCCAATACCGGTGCCGTCGTGCTTCTTCTGAGGCGCGTGCGATAACCCCCTTTGGCGCCCGGCTACGCGCCTTGCGGGCGGCCCGGCAGGTGACGCTTGCCCAGCTTGGCGCGCAGCTTCAGGTGTCCGCGGCCTATCTCTCGGCTCTGGAACATGGCCGCCGGGGCATGCCCAGCGCCGGCCTGGTTCATCAGGTGTGCGAGTTCTTCGGTCTTATTTGGGATGACGCCGAGGATTTGGCGCGCCTCGCCAAGCTGTCCCACCCTCGCATCACGGTGAACACCGCCGGTCTGCTGCCGGAGCAGACGGCACTCGCCAATCGTATCGCGCAAACGATTCGCACATTGCCGCCGGAGACGGTGGCGGCCATGCACGCCCTGTTGGATGCGACGACACCGGCACCGAAGCCACGTTTGCGACGACCGGCGCGGTCCAGCAGCTAGTGATGTTTGGCGGAAGGCCGACCCCTAGATAAGCGCCCCAGTCTGTCGCAAAAATCCAAACAACGGCAGCAGCGGCAGACCGAGAATCGAAAACCAATCACCCTCGATGCGGTCGAAAAGCTGAATCGCCGGACCCTCGACGCGATAGCCACCGACGGTCGTCAGCACCGCCTCACCTTCCGCCGCCAAATAGGCGTCAAGCGCCGTGTCGCTGAAGGCCCGCAACCACAGGCGTGGCGTCTCAACATGATGCCAAATCCGGCTGCCACTCCTGAAACAGACGACGGCCGTGGGCAGAGCATGGTCCCGCCCGCGCAAAGCCAGCAGCTGCGCGCGCGCCGCTGCGACATCGATCGGCTTGTCAAACCAGGTGCCATCGCAGACCAGCATCTGGTCGGCGCCGATCACCACCGCATCAGGATGGCGACGGGAAATCCGTTGCGCCTTGATCTCCGCCAGTATGACGGCGGTGTCCGCCGCATCGATCCCCTCGGCGCGGGCTGAGGCTTTGACCTCCGCCTCATCCACCGGCGCCGCCACCACCTCGATCGTCAGCCCGGCCTGGCGCAGCATTTCCCGGCGGGTGACGGACCCGCTTGCCAGAATGAGACGCGTCACGATGTGGCCGCGTCACGGGCAATGGCAGCCTTGCGCTGGCGTTCGCGCCACGCGTCGATGAGTTGGATGACGGTCGCCGCCGTCTCCTCGATCGAGCGGCGGCTGACGTCGATCACCGGCCAGCCCCGGCTGGCGCACAGCCGCTTGGCCCAGAGCAGCTCGGCCGTTACCGCTTCCTGATCGGTATATTCGCCACTGTCATGGGCGGCGTTGTTCGCGGTGCCGAGCATCCGCAAGCGATGACGACGGATATCGATCAGCGCCTGGACATCCAATGTCAGGCCGATGACCGGGCAGGACGGATGTTCCAGCGCCTGCGGCAGCGCGATGCCCGGAACAAGGGGAATATTGCCGGCCTTGATGCCGCGATTGGCGAGATAGAAGGAGGTCGGCGTCTTGGAAGAGCGTGAGACGCCGACGAGTACGACATCGGCTTCGGCGATGCCGGCCTGCGCCTGCCCGTCATCATGCGCCAAGACATAGTGAATGGCGTCGATACGCCGAAAATAATCGGCATCCAGAGTGTACTGACGGCCAGGACGCGCCGCCGCCTTCTCCCCCAGATGGTCCTGGAACATCGACATCACCTGATCCAGCACATGGACCACCGGCATGCCGAGCTTCTGGCACGCCATGTCGAGCTCGGACCGCAGCGCTTTATCAACCAGGCTCGACAAGACAGGGCCGGGTTCGGCCTGAAGACCGTCCAGCACCCGATGCAGCTGAAAACGCGTGCGGATCAAACTCCAGCGATGGGGAATGATCGTCAGATGCTCGAACTGAACGGTCGTCGCCCGGACGATGGAATTGAGCGTCTCCCCCGTCGCGTCAGAGACCAAATGCAGGTTGAGCCGATGAGTGGACATGTCGTGATCATAACGGGATTAACGGGGGTAAGGGAGAGGCCATGACCCCGGATGCTGGGTCAGCGGGGATATCTGGCCTCTCGCGACTGTCATGTGAGGCGATCGCTCTCCCGTTCGTGCTCACGGCTGAGTGATTACGAACTCTCCATAAATAACAGAGATCTAGTCCCTCCCACCCTGTGGACAAGTTTGGGGATTATCTGCGGCACGTCCGGGTACCCCAGGTTGCACAGGCCCATCTACCTCCTCACCAATTCCTAGATCTTATTTAGTCATGGTAGTGGGGTGCTGGCTCTTGGGGACAGATCGTGAAAAGCTTGTTGCGCGCGCTCAAAGGGGAAGACGTTTGGCCGCCCCCGATCTGGCTGATGCGTCAAGCCGGCCGATACCTCCCGGAATATCGGCGTTTGCGGGCCGAAACTCCTGATTTCGTGAGTTTTTGTTTGGATCCGCAGCGGGCGTCTGAAGCCACGCTTCAGCCCATTCGGCGCTTCGCGATGGACGGTGCCATCCTGTTCAGTGACATCCTCATCCTGCCCTGGGCGCTGGGTCGCGACCTGCGCTTTACCGAGGGTCATGGTCCCAGCCTGACCCCGCTCCGGGCTGTGGATGAAGTGCAAAGCCTTGACCTTGAAGGCTTCCTGGGTCGGGTCGCGCCGGTGCTCGAAACCATCGGCCGGGTCCGTGCCGCCCTCACTGCAGACCATCCTGCGACCAGTCTGATCGGCTTCGTCGGCGCACCCTTTACCGTCGCCTGCTATATGATCGAGGGTGGTGGCTCGAAGGACTTCGCCGCGACGCGCCGGATGGCGGCGATGGAGCCTGCGCTGTTCGGGCGGCTGATCGATGTTTTGACCGAAACCAGCACCGCCTATCTGCTTGCGCAGATCGAGGCCGGGGCTGAGGCTGTGATGCTGTTCGATAGCTGGGCCGGATTGCTGCCCCCGTCCGGGTTCCAATCCTATGTCGTGGAACCTACGGCGCGGATCGTGGCCGGCATCAAGGCACGCTATCCCGATGTGCCGGTGGTGGGCTTTCCGCGCTTGGCTGGTACGATGATAGGCGCCTATGCGGCGGGCACAGGCGTGGATACGGTCGGGATGGATACAGCGGCTGATCCCGGCGTGGCACGGCAGCTGGTGCCACCCCATATGGGCTTGCAGGGCAATCTGGATCCTTTCGCCCTGTTGCAGGGGGGCGCGGTGATGGAGAATGAGGCCCGTGCTATCCTCGAAGCCATGAAAGGCCGTCCCTTCGTGTTCAACCTTGGCCACGGCGTGATGCCACCCACCCCGCCCGAGCATGTCGCGGGGCTGGTCGATTTCGTTCGGAGGGTCTGATGGATTCTCTTGCTCAGTTCAGCACGACGCAGCCGGCGGTGGGCCGCCCCAAGATCGCGGTAGTGCTGTTCAATTTGGGCGGGCCGGACAATCAGGAAGCGGTGCGGCCGTTCCTGCTCAACCTGTTTACCGATCCCGCCATTTTGCGCGTGCCGCCCTTCATCCGGCCCTTCCTGGCGCGCTACATCGCCCATAAGCGGGTGCCGGCGGCGAAGGAAAATTATCGCCTCATGGGCGGTGGGTCACCGCTGCTGCCGCTGACGCAAAATCAGTCCTCCGCCCTTCAGACGGCGTTGAGCGATGGATGGAATGTGAAATGCTTCATCGCCATGCGCTATTGGCATCCGTTCAGCGAAGCGGCGGTGCGCGAGGTTATGGACTGGGCGCCGGATGAGGTGCTGCTGCTGCCGCTCTATCCGCATTTTTCGACCACCACGACGGGCAGTTCGCTGATCGCTTGGCGGGAGGCTGCGGCCCGTGTGGGCCTCGCGGTGCAGACTACCACGCTGTGTTGCTGGTTCGATGACCAGCGCATCACCGCGAATGCCGCCGATATCCTGCAACGGACAATTGACGACGCGCGCGCCAGCCTGCCGCCGGAAGTGCCGCTGCGGGTGCTTTTCTCGGCGCATGGCCTGCCGCAGACTATTATCGATCGCGGCGACCCGTATCAGTTCCAGATTGAAGCCTACGTCGCGGCGCTGCGCCAACATCTGCGCGACCCCGACATCGATGGCCTCGTGTGTTTCCAATCGCGCGCCACGCCCCAGAAATGGATCGGCCCGAGCACGGATGATGCCGTGATCGCCGCCGGGCGGGATGGTTGCGCCGTCGTGGTGGTGCCGGTCGCTTTCGTATCCGACCATTCCGAAACCCTGGTCGAACTTGATATGGAATATCGTGAACTCGCCCATGTGCACGGCGTGCCGGGCTATTTCCGCGCGCCGGTGCAGAATGACGACCCCGGCTTCATTGCAGCCCTCGCGGCTGTGGCGCGCGAGGCGCGTGGTCGCGGACCGGGCCTGTGCAGCGCCAGTGGCGGGCGCGCTTGCCCGACCCCGCATCTGGACTGCCCGTTCGCGCGCGCCGGGATGACCTATTCTGTCGAGGATAAAGCCACGGTATGCTGACGGCTCACGACGTTCTTGCCCGGCGCGATCAGCCGATCGGGCTGGTAATTTTCGACTGCGATGGCGTGTTGATCGATAGTGAGGGCTTGGCGAGCCTCATCCTGTCCGAGCAACTCGCGGCGATCGGCTGGCCGATTACGCCCGAGGCCTGTGAGACGATTTTCCTCGGGACGTCCCTCAAGGACATCATCGCCAAGGCGGAGGCGGAGACCGGGCGGCCGGTACCGGCCACGTTTGGGCATGAGTTCTCCGTCGCTATGGTGAAGGCTCTGGCTGAGGGCGTGGAGGCCATTCCCGGCGCCGCTGAGGCGCTTGAGGCCTTGACGGAAGCCGGCATGCCCTGGCGCGTCGCCTCCAACTCCAGCCATCACGAAATGGCCATCAAGTTCGGGCGCACGGGCATGAAGCATTTGGTGGCCGACCGGCAGCACAGTGCGGAAGACATGATCCGCATCGGTCTTAACGGTAAACCTGACCCGCATCTGTTTCTCGCGGCCGCCGAGGCCGGCGGCGTGCGGCCTGCGCGCTGCGTGGTGATCGAGGATTCGGTGCCCGGGTCCCGTGCGGCCCGTCTCGCGGGCATGACCTGCCTCGGCTTCAGCCCTCACGCCTCCGGCATCGAACTTTCGGCCGAGGGTGCTGGCGTGTTCAAGGCGATGGAAGACTTGCCTGGCCTGTTGGGCCTGACCACGGTCGCCGCATGACGTTCCTTGGCGTGCTCTACCCCTGGGTCAAAGCGTTCCACGTCATCAGCCTGATCGCCTGGATGGCGGGGCTGTTCTATCTGCCGCGTCTGTTCGTATATCATTGCGGTGTGGCACCGGGATCGCAGGAGAGCGAACGCTTCAAGATCATGGAGCGTCGTCTGTTCAAGCAGATCATCACCCCGGCGATGTTTGCCACGTTGTTCTTCGGGATACTGCTGATGCTGACGCCGGGCGTGGTTCTGTGGAACCAGGGCTGGTGGTATGTGAAGCTCGCTTCTCTGGTGCTGCTATTCGGCTTCCACGGCGCCAGCTCGAAGTGGCGGAAGAATTTCCTCAACGACCGCAATACCAAGACGCACCGCTTCTATCGCTTCGCCAATGAAGTGCCGACGGTCTTGATGATGATCATCGTCATCATGGTGATCGTGAAGCCGTTTTGATCTAAGTGGCGGAATACGCTGCGCTTTTCTACCCTACATCGCGGCATCGTAGGGCGAAAAAGCGCAGCGTATTCCGCTGCGCGCTTCCGCCCCAAACACTCAGAAGAAGCCGAGCGCCTTCGGGCTATAGCTGACCAGCATATTCTTGGTCTGCTGATAGTGATCGAGCATCATCTTGTGGTTCTCGCGCCCGATGCCGGACTGCTTGTAGCCGCCAAAGGCCGCATGCGCCGGGTAGGCATGGTAGCAATTGGTCCAGACGCGGCCGGCCTGGATGCCACGACCGAAGCGATAGGCACGCGTTCCGTCCCGCGTCCAGACGCCGGCGCCGAGGCCATACAGCGTGTCATTGGCGAGGCTCAGGGCTTCCGCGTCGTCCTTGAAGGTCGTGACCGAAACCACCGGCCCGAAGATCTCCTCCTGGAAGATGCGCATCTTGTTATGACCCTCGAAGATGGTCGGCTGCATATAGAAGCCGTCCTTCAGCGCACCGTCGAAGACGCGGCGCTCGCCGCCCGTGAGGATCTTGGCGCCTTCCTGCTTGCCGATGTCGATATAGCTCAGGATCTTCTCCAACTGCTCGGAGGAGGCCTGGGCGCCGATCATCGTGGTCGGGTCGAGCGGATTGCCCTGGCGGATGGCCTCCACCCGCTTAATCGCCCGCTCCATGAAGCGGTCATAAATCGATTCGTGGATCAGCGCCCGGCTCGGACAGGTGCAGACCTCGCCTTGGTTGAGGGCGAACATGGTGAAGCCTTCGAGCGCCTTGTCGAAGAAATCGTCATCCTCGTTGGCGACATCGGCGAAGAAGATGTTCGGCGATTTGCCGCCCAATTCCAGCGTCACCGGGATGAGGTTCTGGCTGGCGTATTGCATGATCAGCCGGCCCGTCGTCGTCTCGCCGGTAAAGGCGATCTTGGCGATGCGTGGGCTGGAGGCGAGGGGCTTGCCGGCTTCCAGGCCATAGCCGCTGACGATATTGAGCACGCCCGGCGGCAGCAGGTCGCCCACCATCTCGGCCCAGACCAGGATGCTGGCAGGGGTTTGTTCGGCGGGCTTGAGCACCACGCAATTGCCGGCAGCGAGTGCGGGGGCAAGCTTCCAGACCGCCATCAGGATGGGGAAGTTCCACGGGATGATCTGGCCGACGACGCCCAGCGGCTCATGGAAGTGATAGGCGACGGTATCGTGGTCGATTTCGCTGAGCATGCCTTCCTGGGCGCGGACGGCGCTGGCGAAGTAGCGGAAATGATCCACGGCGAGGGGCAAGTCGGCGGCCATCGTCTCACGGATCGGCTTGCCGTTGTCCCAGGCTTCGACCAGCGCCAGCTTTTCGAGATTATCTTCCATCCGCTGGGCGATCTTCATCAGGATATTCGACCGCTCACCCGCGCTGGTGCGGCCCCAGGCGTCCTTGGCGGCATGGGCGGCGTCGAGCGCCTTGTCGATGTCGTCCTTGTCCGACCGGGCGATTTCGCAGATCACACCGCCGGTGATGGGGGAGGTATTGTCGAAATATCGGCCCGCCACCGGGGGCGTCCATTTTCCCCCGATGTAATTGTCATAGCGGGCGGCGAAGGGCGGCTTCTGTAACAGGCCGCTCGGTGCGAGTTGGTCCATGGCTCATTGTCCCTATCGAATGTTGATGACCCGGCTCTGACGGCTGGGCTTCTTGCTTCATCCAGACACGGGTCGCCGGCGAAAAATCCGGTTGACCCACCTCTACGGCAGCGGAATCACGCTATCAGGACCGGCCCATCTGCCGCAATCACCGTCTGGCGGAGCAGCCGTGTTCCCTCTGCCGGCTCTTGACTTGGCCGGCGCGGCGGTCCAGTGAAATGGCATCTAAAGTGGTCATTCCCCGTCAGACCGCTGTGCAGCGCTCCATCTCTATCCGGAGCCGTCTGCCTCCCCGTCCATCAAGTTTTCCCGCTCTATCAATCCACCTCCCCATATCGCTTGATCGTCCTGCCTTCTCATCCGCAGAAGGCGCCGGTCCTCGCCAAAGGCGTTCCGATGCATCTCGCCGAGCTCAAAGCCAAATCCCCCACAGACCTTCTCAGCCTGGCAGAGTCCCTCCAGGTCGAGAACGCCTCGTCGCTCCGCAAGCAGGAGATGATGTTCGCGATCCTGAAGAACCTGGCGGAGAACGATCAGGCCATTCACGGCGAGGGCACGCTGGAGATTTTGCCCGACGGGTTCGGCTTCCTGCGCAGCCCACAATCGAACTACCTTCCCGGCCCCGACGATATCTATGTGAGCCCGCATCAGGTGCGGCGCTTCAGCCTGCGCACGGGAGATTCGGTCGAGGGCCAGATTCGCGCGCCGAAGGATGGCGAGCGTTATTTCGCGATGCTCAAGATCAATACGATCAATTACGAGCCGCCCGAGGCCGTGCGCCACCGCACCAATTTCGACAATCTGACGCCGCTCTATCCGAACGAGCGGCTGAAGATGGAAATGGAAGTGCCGGCAACGCCGGTGAAGGGCGCGACGAAGGACAATACGCCGCGCGTGATCGACCTGATCGCACCGATCGGCAAGGGCCAGCGCGCCTTGATCGTGGCGCCGCCCCGCACCGGCAAGACCGTGATGCTGCAAAGCATCGCGACGGCCATTTCGGTCAACCACCCGGATGTCTTCCTCATCGTGCTGCTGATCGACGAGCGGCCCGAGGAAGTGACGGACATGGCCCGCAGCGTGAAGGGTGAGGTCATCAGCTCGACCTTTGACGAGCCGGCGACGCGCCATGTTCAGGTCACGGAAATGGTGCTCGAAAAGGCTAAGCGCCTGGTCGAGCATAAGCGCGATGTTGTCATTCTTCTCGATAGCATCACGCGCCTTGCCCGCGCCTATAACGCCGTCGTGCCGAGTTCCGGCAAGGTCCTGACCGGCGGCGTGGACAGCAACGCGCTCCAGCGGCCGAAGCGTTTCTTCGGCGCCGCGCGCAACATCGAGGAAGGCGGCAGCCTGACGATCATCGCCACCGCCCTGATCGATACCGGCAGCCGCATGGACGAAGTCATCTTCGAAGAGTTCAAGGGCACGGGCAATTCCGAGATCATCCTGGACCGCAAGATCTCGGACAAGCGGACCTTCCCGGCGATCGACATCACCAAGTCCGGCACCCGCAAGGAAGAGCTGCTGGTGGAAAAGAGCACGCTGTCCAAGATGTGGGTTCTGCGCCGCATCCTTAACCCGATGGGCTCGACGGACGGCATGGAATTCCTGCTCGACAAGCTGAAATACAGCAAGACGAACCAGGACTTCTTCGACGCGATGAATACCTAGACGAGCCGAACATCGTAGGGCGGAAAAGCGCAGCGTATTCCGCCATCTTGCGCGGGACGGTGGATTACGCTCCGCTCATCCACCCTACGGAGAACGGAATTGCCCAACCCCCTCGCCGATGCCCCGGATCTCTGCCGCCTCGATGCGGCGACACTCGCGCACCTCTATGCCTCGGGCGAGACCTCACCGGTTGCGGTGACGCGGGCGGCACTGGCACGGGCCGAGGAGATTCAGCCCAAGTTCAACGCCTTCGTGCGCATCGAACACCAGATCGCCCTCGCCGCCGCGACGGCCTCCGAAGCGCGCTGGCGGGCTGGCATGCCGCTCGGTCCGCTTGATGGCATGCCGACCACGATCAAGGACATTGTCTGGGTGGCCGGCGGTCGCGCCAGCTACGGGTCCTGCGCACCGCCGACGGAGTGCGTCGAAGATGCGCCCGCCGTCGGCTTGCTGCGCGCGGCAGGTGCCGTCTTCATCGGTCTCACAACGACGCCCGAGTTCGGCTGGAAAGCCCTGACGGACGGTCCGCTGACGGGCATCACGCGCAATCCCTGGAACCCCGCTCTCACGCCCGGCGGCTCCTCCGGCGGCGCCGCCGTAGCGGCCGCGGCCGGCGCCGGCGTCTTCCACCTCGGCAGCGATGGCGGTGGCTCGATCCGTATTCCGGCGGCCTTCACCGGGATCGTCGGCCACAAGCCCACCTTCGGCCGCGTGCCGGCCTATCCCGCCAGTGCCTTCGGCACCGTCGCTCATGTCGGGCCGATGACCCGCACGGTCAATGACGCGCGGCTGATGCTGGACGTGATGTCCGGCCGAGACATGCGCGACTGGTTCCAGAACGTGCTGCCCTTCCCGCCGCTCGATGTGACAGCGACGTTGCACGGTCTGCGCCTCGGTGTTTGGGAGACGCCGCCCAGCGGCACGGTCGAGCCCGCCATCGCCGAGGCTTTTGCCCGGGCCGTCGCGCGTCTCGAAGCCGAGGGCGCGATCGTCACACGCATCGCCCTGCCCGCGGACCCGGATCTGCTCGGCTTGTTCCAGTGCCATTGGTTTGCGGGCGCAGCGGCCCGTTTGGCGATGCTGCCGGAGGCGGCGCTCGCCGGAATCGATCCTGGCTTGCGGGAAATCGCCGCCGAGGGCCGCGCCATCGACGCTGTGACGCTGATCCGCGCCCATAACCGCCGCGCGGCCTTTGGTGCCGCTTTCGATATGCTGCTCGCGGGTTTCGACGCCGTGATCTCACCCGCCTGTGCTGTCTTGCCCTTCGCGGCCGGGGAAGAAGTACCGCCGGGTTCGGGCCTGTCGCGGTGGACGCAATGGGCGGGCTTCAGCTATCCGGTGAACCTCGCCCAGGCGCCGGCCTGCATCATCCGCTCCGAGATTCTGCCCGAAGGTCTGCCCGTCGGCCTGCAGATCATCGGGCCGCGCGGCGAGGACGGTCGGGTCCTCGCCATCGCCGCCGTGTGCGAGGCGCTTTACGCCGGCTGAGCGGCGACGACGGCCAGCTGCTCCGCCATGCGCTGGACAGCGGCAAAATCGAGCTTGCCGGTGCCCAGCAAGGGCACGGTTTCCACCACCCGGACATCGGCCGGCACCATCATCTCGGTCGCCCCCACCCTACGGGCATGGGCGAGAAGCGTGGAGCGATCCGCCCCGGGCTGTTCGGTGAGCAGCACCAGCCGCTCGCCCTTGCGCGCGTCGGGGATAGCGGCGACGCAGCAGATCGCATCAGGCCAGACCTCGGCGACCAGCGCCTCAACGGCGGCGAGGGAGATCATCTCCCCGCCTAGCTTGGCGAAGCGCTTGGCGCGACCCTTGATGCGGAGATAGCCGTCCTCATCGACCGTCGCGATATCGCCGGTATCGTGCCAACCCTCCGGCGGCGGATCGAGCACGCCGGGATTATCGGCGCGCAGATAGCCGAGCATGACATTCGGGCCCCGCACATACAGACGGCCACCTTCGGGGATGCCCGGCACCGGCTCCAGCCGCATCTCAACCCCCGGCATAAGGCGACCGACAGTGCCGAAGCGGTTGAACATCGGGGTATTGAGGGCGAGCACTGGGGCGGTTTCAGTCACGCCATAGCCTTCGAGCAGGCGCAGGCCGAATTTCTCCAAATAGACCGCACGGGTCGCCGCCTTCACCGGCTCGGCGCCGGCAACGACATAGCGCAGCGAGCGGAAATCATAGGGATTTGCGGTGCGCGCATAGCCCGACAGGAAGGTATCCGTGCCGATGATCGCGGTCGCATTGGTGCTGTAGATCAGTTCCGGGATCGCTTTGTAGTGCAGCGGCGAGGGATACATATAGACCGGCACGCCATAGACCAGCGGCAGCGCCATGCCGCAGGTGAGGCCGAAGGAATGGAACATCGGCAGCACGTTGAAGATCTTGTCCTGCCGCCCGTAATCGATCCGCGCCGCGACCTGGGCAATATTGGCCAGCATATTGCGATGGCTGAGCACCACGCCCTTGGGCACGCCCTCCGACCCTGAGGTGAAGACGATCGCTGCCCAGTCTTCCGCACGGCGATGCACCAGCGGCCGGCCGCCTTGCATCATCCCGCGCAGCTTATCCCCCAGGCGGATCGTTTTGCGCATGTCTTCGA
Organism: Acidisoma sp. PAMC 29798; assembly: GCF_030252425.1. GTDB lineage: Bacteria > Pseudomonadota > Alphaproteobacteria > Acetobacterales > Acetobacteraceae > Acidisoma > Acidisoma cladoniae. The sequence goes on from NZ_CP126994.1 coordinate 4,180,474, forward strand.
GATAGACGAGCTTGAGATGCAGGCCATCGGCCCCTTCGGTCAGCCCCTCCATCAGCCGTTCGAGCTGGCCGCGCTGCACGAAGGCGCGGGAGGTGACGATGGTCGTGACACGGGCGGCGCGACAGGCATTGAGCAGATTGGCCGGGCCCGATGTGAAATTGAGCATCGCCGGCACCCGGCCGGAAGAGATCAGCCCGAGCACCAGCGCCATGGTTGCATTGGCGTTCGGCATCATCACGCCCACGGCCTCACCCGGCTTGGACAGTGGCGCAAGGGCCCGGCCGAGCACGGCCGCGCCGGTCAACAACCGGCGATAGGTCATGGTGCCGGAGGTTAAGTCCTGGGAGCAGATGCGGCTTTTGCCATGCACCTGCGCGGCGGCGGCGATGGCCTGGAACACCGTGACGTCGATCGACGTCGTGCGCCACACCAGGTCGGATAGGATGTCATACAGCGCGATGCCCCCGGCCTCCCGCCGCTTGCGGCCGTGCAGCGTGGGATCAATGTCCGGCCGGACCGGCGGCAAAACCGTGACGGTGACGCGCGGGAACCATCGCCGGCGCACCTGCCCGGGCTGGAGGCGCGAAAAGGGCGTCGCCTCCAGCCCGGCGATGCGGATCGGCACGATGGTCGCGTCCGCCTTGGCGGCGATCAGGGCGGCGCCGTCATAGACCTTCATCAGGCTGCCGGTGACGGTGATGCGGCCTTCCGGGAAGATCACCAGCATCTCCCCGTCCCGCACGGCATGGATCAGCGTTCGGGTGCCGAATGGCCGCAAGGGGTCGAGCGGAATAGCGCGGCCGAGCCGCAGCATGGGCTTCACCCACCATAAGCGAGAGACGGCGGCGTCGATGGCGAAGACCGGTTCGCGTTCCGACAAGGCGAGGATCAGCGCCGCGTCGAGCCAGCTCACATGATTGACCGCGACGACACAGCGCGGGCCGGCGAGGGCGATATTGTCGATCCCCTCGACATCGACACGATAAACGAGCCGGAACAGCAACCAGAGCAGTTCGCGAATCCGGTCGGTCGGCAGCGTCACCAGCATGACGACGGCGGCGATGAGACTGCCGACGCCGAGCGCCGCGAAAAGGGTGGGCGGCGTGGCGCCGTGCTTCTGCGCAAAGGCGACGAGCAGCGCGCCGACGGCCATGGCGGCGGCGGAGATGATATTGACGCCGGCGATGGAGCGGGCGCGACGCTCGGGTCCTGCCCAAGCCTGGACGGCAGCGAAGGTCGGCACCACCAACAAGCCGCCGGCCGCCGAAAGGGCAAGCAGATCCACCAGGATGTGGCGCGTGCCGGGCGGCAGCAGCCGGTCCGGCCCATGCGGGGCCAGGCCATGGGTGACGCGCCAGATATCGATCATGAAGACGCCCATGAGCGCCGTGCCGATCACCGCAGGCAGCAGGGCGATGCGGCCGCCGGCGAGCCAGGCCGCGAGGCCAGAGCCCAGCGCGATGCCGACGGAGAAGACGACCAGCGCGAGGGTCGCGGTCAGTTCGCTGCCCCCCAGCACTTGCTTGACCAAGGCTGGCAGCAGCGACAGGGCGATGGCGCCGACGAGCCAGAACCAGCTCGTGGCGAGGCTGGCGCGCCAGATGCGCCAGTCGGCGCTGAGGTCGCACGCGACCTCCCATGTCGAGGCAAAGACATTCGCCCGCACATGCAGTGCGGGGTCCGCTTCGCCGGTCGGGGGGATGAGACGCGCCGCGCCCCAGGACAGGGCAGCGAAGATCATGACGCCGATGGCGAGTACGAAATGGCCGGATGGGAAGGTCACAGCCAGGCCACCGGCGACCGTGCCGCCGAGGATGGCCAGGAAGGTGGCGCCTTCCACCAGGGCATTGGCGGCGGTCAGCCGATGGCGTGGCAGATGATCCGGCAAGATGCCGTATTTCACCGGGCCGAACAGAGCCGAGATCGTGCCGAAGGTGAATAAGGCCACGAACAGCACCGGAATGCTCTGCATCAGGAAGCCAACCACGGCGATCACCGCCGCCCCGATTTCGGCGAGCTTGAGCCGCTGGGCGAGGAGGGCCTTGTCGAACCGATCGGCGAGTTCGCCGCCCAGGGCCGACAGCAGGAAGAAGGGCGCGATGAAGAAGGCGCCGGCGACTGTCACCAGTGCTGCTGAGGAGTTCGGCGGCCCGACATGGGCGGCGGCCTGCGCGGCGGTTCCCCACAGGATGAGGAACAGTAACGCGTTCTTGAGAAAGTTGTCGTTGAACGCCGAGAAGAACTGGCACCAGAACAAGGGCGCGAAGCGGCGTTCGGTAAGCAGCGGTCTATCCATCGCTGACGTCTCTCTTCCTGGCGCCATTCTTGAAGCGCGCATCGTGGCCGATGAGGTGTTAACGCGCGGGTGGCTTTTCGTCTCCTATAGGTCTTCACCCGGTTGTCGCCAAACGTCGCATGACGATCCAGCGACAGTCACGCGGCAGTGCCGCGCAATCCCTGGTTTCCCTGAAGCCCCGGCTCGGCTATCTCGGACCAGAACGCACCGATCGACACAGCGAGAGCAGGACCCATCATGCCCGATAGCATTACCGTCACCGCCGGCGAGGACTTCAAGGTTCGCGACATCAGCCTCGCCGCCTGGGGCCGCAAGGAAATCTCCATGGCCCAGGACGAGATGCCTGGTCTGATGGCGCTGCGGGCCGAATACGGCACCACGAAGCCGCTGGCCGGCGCCCGCATCGTGGGCTGCCTGCACATGACCATTCAGACCGCCGTGCTGATCGAGACGCTGATCGACCTCGGCGCAACCGTGCGCTGGTCGTCCTGCAATATCTTCTCGACCCAAGATCATGCCGCTGCCGGCATCGCCGCCGCTGGCATTCCCGTCTTCGCCTGGAAGGGCATGAACGAGGAGGAGTTCTGGTGGTGCATCGAGCAGACGGTGCGCGGGCCGGATGGCTGGACCCCGAACATGATCCTCGATGACGGTGGCGATCTCACCGTGTTGATGCACGACAAATACCCCGAGATGCTGGAAGACGTGCGCGGCATTTCCGAGGAAACCACCACCGGCGTTCATCGCCTGTGGGAAATGGCCAAGGCCGGAACGCTGCGCGTGCCCGCCATAAACGTGAACGACAGCGTGACGAAGTCGAAGTTCGACAACCTGTATGGCTGCCGCGAGAGCCTGGTGGACGCCATCCGCCGTGGCACCGATGTCATGATGGCCGGCAAGGTCGCCGTGGTCGCGGGCTTCGGCGATGTCGGCAAGGGCTCCGCCGCCAGCCTGAAGAACGGCGGTTGCCGCGTGCTGGTGACCGAGGCCGATCCCATCTGCGCCTTGCAGGCGGCGATGGAAGGCTATGAGGTCGTGACCATGGAAGATGCCGCCACGCGCGGTGATATCTTCGTGACCGCGACCGGCAATGTCGATGTCATCACCATCGAGCATATGCGCGCCATGAAGAACCGCGCCATCGTCTGCAACATCGGCCATTTCGACAGCGAGATTCAGATCGACTCCCTGCGCAACTATGTCTGGGACAATGTGAAGCCGCAGGTCGACGAAGTCGTCTTCCCAGACGGCAAGCGCCTGATTCTGCTCAGCGAAGGCCGCCTCGTGAACCTCGGCAATGCGACCGGCCATCCGAGCTTCGTGATGAGCGCGTCCTTCACCAACCAGGTGCTGGCGCAGATCGAGCTGTGGACTGCCAAGCCGGGCACCTATGAGAAGCGCGTCTACACGCTTCCGAAGCTGCTGGACGAGAAGGTTGCGGCGCTGCATCTCGCCAAGGTCGGCGCGGCGCTGACGAAGCTGACGCCGAAGCAGGCCGAGTATATCGGCGCCGCCGGCGTCAACGGGCCGTTCAAGCACGACCTGTATCGGTACTAGGGTTTTTGGCGGATAGCGCTTCGCTCATCCGCCCTACGAGGTTGCGGCCTTCGTAGGGTGGATGAGCGCAGCGCTATCCACCTGCGACGCTAGGTCCCGTCCCGTAAAAGCTGTGCCGTTTCGAACAACGGCAAACCGACGACGCCGGAATAACTGCCGGATATGAATCGGATGAAGCGCGCGGCCTCGCCTTGAATGGCGTAGCCACCCGCCTTTCCCCGCCACTCCCCACACGCAATATAGCCATCGATGTCCGCCGCCGTCAGGCGCGTGAAGGTCACGACGCTTTCGACCAGGCGCTCCTTCGGGTGGAGACTGCCATCCGCGAGGACGACGGCCGTGTAGACCCGATGGCGGCGGCCCGACAGGATATCGAGGCAAGCGCGCGCCTCGGCTTCGGTTTCGGTCTTGGGGAGGATGCGCCGCCCGACGGCGACCACGGTATCGGCGGCCAGAACCAGCGGCGCCGAAACGGCTGCGGCCTTGGCCAGGGCGATACGACGCGCATAATCGCGCGGCAGCTCTAACCGCCGCGGCGTTTCATCGACATCGGGGGCGACGATGCGGTCCGGGGTGATTCCGATTTGCGCCAGAAGCTCACGGCGGCGGGGACTGGCGGAGGCCAGAACCAGGCCGTGGATGGACAAAGGCTTCTACTTGAACCGGAAGGTGATGCGACCTTTAGACAGGTCGTACGGGGTCATTTCGACGTTTACCCGGTCACCCGCGAGAACGCGGATGCGGTTCTTGCGCATCTTGCCGCTGGTATGCGCCAGGATCACATGGTCATTGTCGAGCTTCACACGAAACATCGCATTGGGCAGAAGCTCTGCCACCATGCCGCTGAATTCGATCATGTCTTCTTTGGACAAACGGGATCGTTCCTTAAAATCGATAGGATTACAGGCGGTAAATGGCCGCCCGAGGCCTCTTGGTCAAGCGTTGGACGCCGCCATGCTGGGCCGCCCCGCAGGCGGGGCTGAATCGGGATCGTACCGATTACCCGCCAAGCGACTGCAAATACGCCGGCCAGAAGCCGAATGCGCTGACATCGGGCGCCTGCTCGACCATCGCCGCACCCTCGCAGATGAAGCCGAACGCTGTCTCGCCATCCTCCAACTGAACGCGCCCGAGGCCGAGCGGCCGGCCGATCGTCGCTAGAAAGGCAGCGAGCGCGCTGGTCGGTACGGCCCATATCTCGCCCTGGATGGCGGTGCCGCCGGGGCCGACATCGATCAGGCCGGGCCGCAGCACGGGGCCGGGAAGGGCAACCATCCGGTAGATGGCCGCGGTAAGGCAGTCACTGCGACGCTGCCCGCCCAGGGCACAAAGCTGCGGGTTGAGCGCGCCGCCGGTCAAATGGGCGCCAAAGACTGCGAGATCGATGGTGGGATAGACCGCCGGTGCGGCGCTTACGGTGACGCTCGGCTGCGCGAGCCCCGTCGCGCCCATCGGGCCGCCGGCCGCTTGATGCATGCGTTGCGCGAAGGCCGCGAGCTTGGCGTCATGCCAAGCCGGGCCGATCAGTGTCACGCCCACCGGAAAGCCATTGCTCTTGAAGCCACTTGGCACCGCGATCGCCGAGAGATCGAGCAGATTGGTGAAGTTGGTGTAGTAGCCGAGGTCGGTATTGCGGGCGATGGGCTCGGCGTCGAGTTGCGCCAGGCTGAAGGCGGTGCCGGTGGTCGGCACGAGCAGGAAATCGGCCTCGGCCCAAAGCGGCCGAATGGTCTGGGTCAGCGCCTGCAAGCGATACTGAGCCTCGAAAATCTCCACTGCCGTGGCGGCCACACCGCGCTCGACCACCATGCGCGTGATGGGATGAAGCACATCGGGTTCGGTCGCCAGCAGCGGGCCGATGGCGGCGGTGCGCTCAGCGGTCCAGGGTCCATACAGAAGATTGGCGGTCTCGACCCAGGGCGCGAAATCGATGTCGATGCGCGTGCCACCCAAAGCCTCTGCGCGGGCGACGGCTTCGGCAAAGAGCGTCTGCGCCTCGACATCCCCGAAGAATTCGCGTTCGCCCTCATGCGGTACGGCGAATGTGAAATGGGGCGCGGTGGTGGAAAGGGCCGCGCGAAAACCGGCGGGCGCTTCCCGCGCATAGGGGTCTGCGGCGTCGAAGCCGCTGGCGACGTCGAGCACGGCGACTGCGTCCGGCACCGTCAGGGCGAAGATGGAGATGCAGTCGATGGACCGGCAGGCTGGCACCAAGCCCCGATTGCTGAGCAGGCCGCGCGTCGGCTTCAGGCCGACGAGGTTGTTGAAGGCGGCGGGCACACGGCCTGACCCTGCCGTGTCGGTGCCGAGGGCGAAGCTCACCAGCCCTCCAGCGACGGCGACGGCCGAGCCCGCGCTCGATCCGCCCGGCACCATGGTGGCGTCGAAGGTATTGCGGGGAATGCCGTACGGCGAGCGGACGCCGACGAGGCCCGTCGCGAATTGATCGAGATTGGTTTTGCCGATGACGATGGCGCCGGCGGTAATCAGCCGTTCGACGACGGACGCGGACTGGGTCGGGTGATAGGCGAAGGCGGGGCAGGCGGCGGTGGTCGGAAGGCCGGCAACGTCGATGTTGTCCTTCACCGCGAAGGGAATGCCGTACAGCGGCAGGGACTCGCGCTCGCCCGCGCGGGCCGTCAGCGCGCGGGCCGCGATGATCAGGTCTTCGTCGGTATGGCGAGATATCCAGATCGCGTCATCGGTCGAGGCCGTAAGGCGGCGCAGCACCTCGTCCATGACCGTACTCGGCGTCGCGTCGCCCGAGGCATAGGCGGCGTGGAGGGTGGAAAAGTCCAAACTCAATGCAGTCATGGTCGACCCCGATCACGCAGACGAGGCCGACCCTACTCGAACGCAGCCAGCGGAAACAGCGCCTTAGCGCGGCGTAAGTACCATCACCATCTGGCGGTTTTCCATGCGCGGCATCTGCTCCACCTTGGTCTCGGTCTCCATGTCCGTGCGGATACGCTCCAACACTTTCACGCCGATATCCTGATGGGCCATTTCACGACCACGGAAACGCAGAGTGACCTTCACCTTGTCGCCCTCATCAATGAAGGACTTCATGGCGCGAAGCTTCACCTGATAGTCGTTCTCGTCAATATTCGGTCGCACCTTGATCTCTTTGATCTCGATGACTTTTTGCTTCTTCTTGGCTTCGTTCTTCTTTTTTTGCTGTTCATATTTGAACTTGCCGAAGTCCAGAATCTTCACGACCGGTGGGTCAGCGTTCGGGCTGATTTCAAGCAAGTCGAGACCAACCTGGAAGGCGCGCTGAAGCGCTTCGCGCCCCGTCATGACGCCGGCCATTTCGCCGTCTTGATCGATCAGACGTACCTGGGCAGACCGGATTTCCTCATTCACACGCGGGCCATCGCCACGCGAGGGAAGTGCAGATTGGGGTGGTCTAGGGATGGAGATCTCCTGTGGCAGTTGCGGAAGTGTCGAAAGGGCGGTGCGGTTGCCATTCCCATAGCCGGAACGCAACCGCAACCACCCAACAGAAAGCAATATCGTGGAATGCACCCCTTCTTCGCAAGGGGCGCGTGATCAAGCCTGCGTTGTTACCCCGGACTTGGTCTCAACACGTGGTCTCAAATCCGGCGCCAAAGCTTCGGCCGCCAGAAGCGCGATAGCCTCATCCAAGCCCACAACCTCCTGCTTTTCCGAGCCAAGGCGCCGCAGACTGAGGGTGCGTATCTCCGCCTCCCGCCGCCCCACGACAGCGATCACGGGAACGTGCGCGAGACTATGCTCCCGCACCTTGGCATTGATCTTCTCGTTGCGCAGGTCGGTGGCAACGTTCAGGCCTGCCGCGCGCATCAGGGCCGCGACCTCCTCGGCATAGTCATTTGCGTCGGAGACGATCGGCGCGACCACGACCTGCACAGGCGCGAGCCAGAGCGGGAAGCGACCGGCATATTGCTCGATCAGGATGCCCAGGAAGCGCTCGAAGCTGCCGAGAATGGCCCGGTGCAGCATCACCGGGCGATGCTTGGCGCCATCTTCGCCGACATATTCGGCACCCAAGCGCTCGGGCAGAATGTAATCGACCTGCAAGGTGCCGCATTGCCATTCCCGGCCGATGGCATCACGCAGTACGAATTCTAGCTTGGGGCCGTAGAAGGCGCCCTCCCCCGGATTTTCCGTGTATTCCACGCCGGCTTCGGCACAGGCTTCGTGCAGGGCCTTTTCCGAACGATCCCAATCTGCATCGGTGCCGGCGCGCGCATCCGGCCGATCGGAGAAGCGCACCTTGAAATCGGGGAAGCCCAGATCGGCATAGACTGAGCCGAGGAGGCGCACGAAGCGCACCGTCTCGGCGCCGATCTGGTCGTCGGTGCAAAAGATATGCGCGTCGTCCTGCGTGAAGGCGCGCACGCGCATGATGCCGTGCAGCGCGCCGGACGGCTCATAGCGGTGGCAGGACCCGAACTCCGCCATGCGCCAGGGCAGCTCCCGATAGGAGCGCAGGCCCTGGTTGAAGATCTGGACATGGCAGGGGCAGTTCATCGGCTTCAGGGCGAGGACGACATCCGGCTCCTCATCCACCGTCGCGATGAACATATGCTCGCGATATTTCTCCCAATGGCCGGAGGCTTCCCAGAGCGAGCGATCGACGAGCTGCGGGGTTCGCACTTCGTCATAACCGGCGGCATCCTGGCGCCGCTGCATATAGGCCTGCAGCGTGCGATACAGGCGCCAACCTTTGGGATGCCAGAAGACACCGCCCTGCGCCTCGGGCTGGAGGTGGAACAGGTCCATCGACTTGCCGATGCGGCGATGGTCGCGGCGCTCGGCCTCCTCCAATTGCAGGAGATGGGCGTCGAGTTCCTTCTGGTCGCGCCAGGCGGTGCCGTAGATGCGGCTGAGCATGGCGTTGCGATGATCGCCGCGCCAATAGGCGCCGGCCACCTTGAGCAGCTTGAAGCCCTGGCCGACATCGCCGGTGCCGCGCATATGCGGGCCACGGCATAGGTCGATCCAATCGCCCTGGCGATACATCGTAATCGTCTCGGTGATCGGCAGATCCTGGATCAACTCGGCCTTGTAGCGCTCGCCCTTGGCCTGGAAGAAGGCAATGGCGTCGTCGCGGTCCCAGACTTCGCGGCTGAAGGGCGCGTTGGCGGCAATGATCTCGCGCATCCGCGCTTCGATCGCCGGCAGGTCTTCCAGCGTGAAGGGCTCGTTGCGGGCGAAATCGTAATAGAATCCGTTCTCGATCGAGGGGCCGATGGTCACCTGGGTGCCGGGGAACAGGGATTGCACGGCCTCGGCCAACACATGGGCGGTGTCGTGGCGGATCAGCTCCAGCGCATCGGAATCCTTGCGGGTGACGAAGGTCACCGCAGCATCGGTGTCGATGACGCGTGACAGATCGACGAGCTTGCCGTCGAGCTTCATGGCGAGGGCTGCGCGGGCAAGACCCGGGCCGATATCGGCGGCCACCGTCGTGCCCGTGACGGGACCCGCGAAGTGTCGCACGGAGCCGTCAGGCAGGGTGATGGCGGGCATGGCAATTCTCTCGCTTATGGACAAAACCGCAAAAGGCGGGCGGTTTCTATGGCCTTATGCCGACAGGGCCGCAACCCCAAGCGGTCCCAAGGCGTCCGCAATGCCGAAGGCGCCGGGCAAGGCGCCGCGCGGAAACAACCGCGTCACATGACCCATCTTGCGGCCGATACGGGCGTCGGTCTTGCCGTAATGGTGGGGAATGAGGCCCGGTATGGCGAGAATCTCGGGCCATCTGGCAATGTCGTCCGGTCCGATGAGGTTTTTCATTACCGCATCGGAATGGCGCGTGGCGGGCGGCAGCGGCAGGCCGGCGACAGCACGGATATGCATCTCGAACTGGCTCGCGGGGCAGGCATCAATCGTCCAATGGCCGGAATTATGCGGCCGGGGTGCGATTTCGTTTACGCGCAGGCTGCCGTCCCGATCGACGAACATCTCGACCGCCAGTAGGCCGATGAGACCCAGCGCCTCCGCCACTTGGCGTCCGAGCGCCTGGGCACGCTCGGCGATTTCCTCCGGAATGCGCGCGGGGGCGAGCGTGATGTCGAGGATGCCGTGGACGTGCTGGTTCTCGACCGTGTCGAAACAGACGACGGTCCCATCCGCGCCGCGCGCGACGACGACGCTGACTTCGCAGGCGAAATCGACGAATCCTTCCAGCACCAGCGGCTTCGGGTCCAGGCTGGCGAAGGCTTCCCGCGCCGCCTCGACGGTCGCGACCCGCGCTTGGCCGCGCCCGTCATAGCCCAGTCGGGCGGTCTTCAGGATTGCCGGCAGGCCGATTGTTGCGATCGCTGCGTCCAGGCTGGCGGCGTCCTCGACCAAAGCCCAGGTCGCGGTCGGCACGCCGGCGCCGTTGAGGAAGGTCTTTTCGGCGATGCGGTCCTGGCTGATGCCGAGGATCGCAGGTGAGGGATGCACCGGCTTGAGCCCGGCCAGAAGATCGAGGCCGGCGGCGCTCACATTCTCGAACTCGAAGGTGATGACATCGACGGCGGCGGCGAAGGCGCGCAGCGCCAAAGGGTCGTCATAATCGCCGATGGTGACGGCTGCCGCGACCTGGGCCGCCGGACCATCCGCCTCATTCGTCAGGATATGGGCGCGGTAGCCGAGGCGGGCGGCGGCCATGGCCGACATCCGCCCGAGCTGCCCACCACCGACGATGCCGATCGTGCTGCCCGGCGGCAGCATCAACCGGGCTCGTCTTGCGGGACGTCGGCTACGGCTTCGGTCTGCGCCGCGCGCCAAGCGTCCAGCCGGTCCGACAGGTCGCTATCCGTGAGGGCCAGGATCGCGGCGGCGGTGAGGCCGGCATTGATGGCACCGGCACGGCCGATGGCAAAGGTCGCGACCGGCACGCCGCCAGGCATCTGGACGATGGACAGCAAGCTGTCCATGCCCTTCAGCGCTTGGCTTTCGATCGGCACGCCGAGCACTGGCAGGACCGTCCAGGCCGCGCACATACCGGGCAGATGGGCGGCGCCGCCGGCGCCCGCGACGATCACCTTCAACCCTCTACCGCGCGCAGTGCGGGCGTAATCCGACAGGCGATCCGGCGTGCGATGGGCGGAGATGATCCGCGTTTCATAGGGAACGCCGAGCGCCGTCATGGTTTCGGCGGCATGACGCATCGTCGGCCAATCGGACTGGCTGCCCATAATCAGGCCGACCAGGGGCGCTGCGGCAGGCATGGCCGTCACGCGATGCTGTCGGGGATGAGCAGGCTTTCCATGCGGGAAATTTCGTCCTTGAGCACAAGCTTGCGCTTCTTCAGGCGCTGCATGCCGAGCTGGTCATGCGCGCCGTCCCCGAGCCGGATGATGACAGTGTCAAGATCCCGATGCTCGCTACGAAGCTCATGCAGTCGGCGCAGCAAAGAATCACGATCGGAGAGCATGTGTGGTGCTTAACATGGGGAGTACGCGGGTCATACCCTCATGGGGCGCTCCGGTGCAATCGCGATTCCGTGACCGAAACTGTTGTGGCATCGCCGGGCGCGATAGGCGTAGCGTAATGGAACTGCCGCGCGATCGTCACAATCGAGGTCCGCAGGCAGGCTGCGACTCTGGACGCCTCACAAAGGACATCCCATGAATCTGCAAGCCCGTATCGACACCCTCAAGGACCGTCACGCCAGCCTGGATGCGCGCCTCGCCTCCGAGGACAAGCGCCCTGCGCCAGACAGCGACACGCTGGCACTGCTGAAGCGGGAAAAGCTGCGATTGAAGGAAGAAATGGCGCGATTGGCGACCAGCGCCACGCATTAGGGACGGGTTTGGGCGATCGGTCTAGAATTCGTCATCCCCGGGCTTGACCCGGGGATCACGGTGGGCGGCTGGGTCGTTGCGCGTTGGTGGTGCTAGCTCATGTCCTGGGTTTCGAGGACCGGAGGCGGCGGCACGGCGCGGCCTTCCTTCACCAGACGTTCATTGGATTGCGCCACCGCTTCGTTGAGGTCGCTCTGCTTGCAAAGGCCCAAAATCACCGGGTCGCGCGGCTTGATGTTCGGGCTGTTCCAATGGTTGCGGTCTCGCACCTTCTGGATGGTCTCTTTCGTCGTACCCAGCAGCTTCGACAGCTGAATCTCGGTCAATTGCGGGAAATTGCGCAATAGAAACGCGATTGCGTCCGGGCGGTCGTTGCGCTTGGCGACCGGCGTGTAGCGCCCGCCACGGGACTTCTTCGGCGGCGGATTGCTGCTGACCATCAGGCGAAGGCGGCCGTTCGGATCCGCCTCACAGCGCTGGATGTCCTCGGCCGTCACCTGGCTATTCGCAACCGGATCGTAGCCCATGATCCCTTGCGCGACTTCACCATCGGCGATGGCCTGGATCTCCAGCGGATGCATGCCGCAGAAATCGGCGACCTGTTCGAAGGTCAGGGCGGTTTTATCGATCAGCCAGACGGCAGTGGCTTTAGGCATCAAGGGCAGTGTCATTGTCGAAGCACCTGTTGTCACCCGCGGACAGCGGATGGACGGAAGCAGTTCATGTCCGGATCTCTAAGGATATGGACGCCCCCCCCCGGACCGGTCAAGTCTGGCACGAGTGTTGGGAAAGAGGGGCAGGGCCTTGAAAATACCCGGCCAATCTAAGACGTGGGGGCCACCGCAGCGTCGCTGACATAGAAGATCATGCGGTAGCCATCGCGCTCGAAGGCCGAGGCCGGTTCCTCCCGCATGCCAATTCCCGCTAGCAGCATACGGGAGGCGTCATTATTTTCCCGAGCGACGGCGATGACTCGGGGCAGATGCACGGTTTCATGCGCGAACCGGAGCGCGGCGACCGCCGCCTCCCGCGCCAGGCCATGGCCGCGCGCCTCGGGCCAGAAGGCGAACCGCAGCGCCATGCCGCGGCCGTCCTTGCGGCTGACGATGCCGGCAATGCCGAGGAAACCCTCGGTGTCAGCATCGCGCGCCGTCCACATACCGACGCCGTTGGCACCCCAAAAACGGATGTCATAGGCGAGTTCATCCGCCGACTGCTGCTCGTTGCGGACGCCGCCGAGCATCATGGCGAAGGCGCGCGGGTCGGCCTTCAGGGCCGCGATCTCCGGCCCGTCCCAGCCCGCCACCGGGCGCATGATCATGCGCCCGGTACGGAGGACCCAGGCCGGATTCCACCAATCGGGATGGTTCAGCGGAACGGCTCCGTCAGCGGGCAAGCGGCCGATACTTGATGCGGTGGGGCTCTGTCGCATGCGCGCCCAGGCGGCGGCGCTTGTCCGCCTCGTAGTCCTGGAAGTTGCCCTCGAACCATTCGACCTTGCTGTCACCCTCGAAGGCTAGGATATGCGTCGCCAGGCGATCGAGGAACCAACGGTCATGGCTGATGATGACCGCGCAGCCCGGAAATTCGACCAGCGCATCCTCCAAGGCCCGCAAGGTATCGATGTCGAGATCGTTCGTCGGCTCATCGAGCAGGATGACATTGGCTTCGGTGCGCAGCATTTTCGCGAGGTGAACGCGGTTGCGCTCACCGCCCGACAGGATGCCGACCTTCTTCTGCTGGTCGGAGCCTTTGAAGTTGAAGGCGCCGACATAGGCGCGCGACTGCACGGTGCGCTTGCCGAGATGGATGACATCGGTGCCGCCCGAGATTTCCTGCCAGACCGACTTCTCGGGATCGAGCGTGTCGCGGGACTGATCGACATAGCCGAGCTTTACGGTATCGCCGATCTTGAGCTCGCCGGCATCCGGCGTTTCCTGCCCGAGAATCATGCGGAACAGCGTGGTCTTGCCGGCGCCATTGGCCCCGATGATGCCGACAATTCCGCCGGGCGGCAGCTTGAAGTCCAGATCGTCGATCAGCAGGCGATTGCCGAAGGACTTCCGCAGCTTGTCCGCTTCGATGACTATGCCACCCAGGCGCGGCCCGGGCGGAATGATGATTTCCGCCACGCCCGTGACCCGCTCCAGGCTTTCCTGCTGCATTTCCTCATAGCGCTTGATGCGCGCCTGGCTTTTCGCCTGGCGGGCGCGCGGGGAGGAGGCGATCCATTCTTCCTCGGCGGCGAGCGCCTTCTGGCGGGAGCTTTCCTCTTTCTCCTCCTGCTGGAGGCGCTTGCGCTTCTGGCTCAGCCAGGACGAGTAGTTGCCCTCGAACGGGTAGCCACGGCCGCGCTCGATCTCCAGAATCCAGTTGGTGACATTGTCCAGGAAGTAGCGGTCATGGGTGATGATCATCACCGTGCCGGTAAATTCCCGCAGCGTATGCTCCAGCCAGGCCACGCTTTCGGCGTCCAGATGGTTGGTTGGCTCATCGAGCAGCAGCAGATCCGGCTTTTCCAGCAGCAGCCGGCACAGCGCCACGCGGCGGCGCTCACCGCCCGACAGCTTCGTGACATCGGATTCCGGCGGCGGGCAGCGCAGTGCATCGAGCGCGATGTCGATCTTGCGATCCATCTCCCACCCATCGCCGGCGTCGATCTTTTCCTGAAGCTCGGCCTGCTCGGCGAGGAGGGTGTTCATCTCCTCATCCTCCATCGGCTCCATGAACCGCTCGGAGATGGCGTTGAAGCGATCCAGCGCCGCCTTCACCTCGGCGAAAGCCTCGGCCACGTTCCCGCCCACGGTCTTGGTGGGATCGAGTTCCGGCTCCTGCTGCAAATAGCCGATGCGCACGCCATCGGCGGCCCAAGCCTCGCCACCGAATTCCTTATCGATCCCGGCCATGATCTTGAGGAGCGTCGATTTGCCCGCGCCGTTCACGCCAAGAACGCCGATCTTCACGCCCGGCAGGAAGGAGAGGGTGATGCCTTTGAACACCTCGCGCCCGCCCGGATAGGCCTTGGTGACGTCTTTCATCACGTAGGTGTATTGATAATTGGCCATGGTGATGCTCCGAATGCGCGCGCTTATCGTGCTCTATTGAATGTGGCGGTGGGGGGCAACTGCGCCTGGCAGGAATCGAACCCGCAACCAAGCCGTTATGAGCGGCCCGCTCTAACCGTTGAGCTACAGGCGCAGAACCCCGGATATCCCGCAGCCGCCCCTGCTTGGCAAGTATAGGCTGGGATCAGGACATGGCAAAGCCCGCCGGGTCTCCCCGACGGGCTTTGTAGCATTCAAATGATCACGCTCGGCGGCAGCTGCGCCTCCACGTCAGGCTTTAGGGGACGCGGTTGGTCGGCGTCACGACATCGCCGGCCTTGGTGATCTCGACCTCGTCACGGCGCAGCGTCTCATGCACCGTCTCGACGCGATCTTCGACCGTCTTGCCGACCACAACCTCTTCCACGACATGCGCGGTCTTGGCGATAACCGCCTCCTCCGCCGTCTCCGTCACTTCGATGGTCTTGTCGGTAAAGGCGCCAACGGTGCTGGCACCCGTCGCCGGGCGGCGATAGACGTTCACCGTCTCATTGCGAAGGGTGATCTGCTCTTCCACCGGACGCTCGACGACGTAGCGGCGAATGCGCGTGGTGCCGCGATCGATCTGGCGCTTGCCGATTTCGAGCTGCTCTTCCGACAGGGCGAGCACTTCCTCGTTCCCGCCGGGGTGGGCGGCCATCGTGTCATGGCCAAGTGGCGCCGTCTCCACCGGGTGCGTATACGCTGCGTCCGACACGACTGCGTTGTCCGTGCCGTAATGGTCATGCCGCTCGGTCAAATCCACCGGGCTGTGGCTTTCCAGGATTGCGGTGATGGTGTCGATCTTCATCTCGTCCGTGACCACGGTCACGACCGTGCTGCCGCTTTCGATGGAACGGTCATACAGGGCGTGATGCGTGTCGTCCGTGCCTTCGCCCGTCAGCCAGGCCCAAAAGCCGCCGGTCTTGTGCGGCTCGCTCTCGACTGCGATATCACGCGTATCATTGAGATACCCGGTGTCCTTTGAATGCTGTTCGATGGCGCTGGCAGGGATGCCGGCATCATGCAGGTCCGAGACGGCGGCACTGGCATCGGCGGCATTATCGTAGATCGCCACGATGGTTTCACTGGCCATGCTTCAAATTCCTTATGTTTCGGTGGTGATGGGAATGGTGAAATCGGCCACGGCAGGCTCTGCCTCCCGTGTCACGACAACGTCCTGGTGGTGCAGCGTCACCTGTTCGGAGTGCTGCTCCACAAATCGATTTCGACGGATCCTGACTTCTTCCCGAATGAGGAAACGGCGCACGATGACCTCCTCAACAATCGGAATGATCAGTACATCGCCTTCTTCGCGCGGTTGCGGCATCGTATCTGTCAGAGTACCAACTTCGACATGCTCGACATCGACCGTATGGCGAATGAGGTCTTCGGTGATCGTTTTTTGCGAGGTCTTAGTCTCGACACAGACCCGCACGCGCGCAGTCACGACCTCGCGCTTTGAGACGGCTACGCTCTCGGCTTGGAGCGGAATGATGATGTCGTCTGGATCGAGTTGGATCGTCATCACCCCTCCGTGCTTGCGCGTCAGACCTCACAGGTGGAGGGCGGGGAAGGCGATACGAGCGACAATTGCGCGACATCGCGCCTGCTCGCCAGTTCGTGTTTTCCGAGATCAGTTCACGGAAATGTCAGATAGCTCATCAATGATTGGGCAATCCGGGCGATCGTTCCCCTCGCAGCGATCCGCGAGATGGCGCAGCGCATGACTCATTTCCGCGAGCGCGCGTGCTTTGGCGTCGAGCGCCTGCGCATGGGCCAGCGCCAATTGCTTCACCTCGGCGCTGGACCGATGCTCATCGCGCCACAGGGCCTGGAGTTCGCGCATCTGATCGACGGAAAAGCCGAGGTTGCGCGCGCGCTTGAGGAAGCGAAGCGTCTGCACATCGGACGCGGCATAAAGCCGATAGCCGGCGGCAGTGCGCGCCGGCGGGCGGATCAGGCCGACCTCCTCGTAATAGCGGATCATCTTGGCGGAGACGCCGGAGGCCGTCGCGGCCTCGCCGATGTTCATGCTCATGCCCCGGGTTTCCAGCGCCGCAGCAACAGCGCGCTCCCGACCACACTGACGCTGGAAAAGGCCATGGCGGCGCCAGCGACCATCGGGCTCAACAGGCCCGCCGCCGCCAGCGGAATGCCGATGAGGTTGTAGACGAAGGCCCAGAACAGGCCTTGGCGGATGCGCCGATAGGTGCGCGCGGCAATATCCAGCGCGGCGGGCACCAGCATCGGGTCGCCGCGCATCAGCGTGATGGCGGCAGCGGCAGCGGCGACATCGGTGCCCGTCGCCATGGCGAGGCCCAGATCGGCGGCGGCGAGTGCCGCGGCATCGTTCACGCCGTCCCCCACCATCGCGACCGCACCGTTGCGACGGAGGTCGGTGATGGCCGCCGCCTTATCGGCGGGCAGGGCCTCGGCGCGGACGTCGTCTATGCCCAGGGCTGCCGCGGCCACCCGCGCCGCGCCGGCATTGTCGCCGGTCAGCAGCACGACGGTGAGGCCCCGTGCCCGCAAGGAGGCCACGGCTTCAGCCGCGCCAGGTTTCAGCGCATCCCCGAAGGCGAGCAGGCCGAGGACGGCGCCCTCGGCCTCGGCGAGATAGGACACGGTGCGGCCATCGGCTTCCAGCCGCCGCGCGTCTTCCGCCAAAGCACCTATGGCAATGCAACGCTCCGCCATCAGGCGCCCGCTGCCGAGCAGCAAGCGGCGGCCCTCGACCTCGCCTTCCACGCCACGGCCGGGGATCGCGCGCAGGCCCGATGCCGGCCGCAGGTCTGTCATCGTGTCGCGCAAGGCGCGGGCGAGCGGATGCTCACTGCCCGCCTGCAAGCTGGCGGCGAGGTGCCGCAGACTGTCCTCTGTCGTGCCGGGTGCGGGAAGCAGCTCCACCAGGGCCGGCCGACCTTCGGTCAGCGTTCCCGTCTTGTCGAACACGACGGTGCGGATCGCCTGCGCCTGTTCCAGCGCGGCGGCATCCCGGATCAGGATACCGTGGCGCGCGGCGATGCCCGTGCCGACCATGATGGCGGCTGGCGTCGCGAGGCCGAGGGCGCAGGGGCAGGCGATGACCAGCACCGTGACGGCGTTGATGATGGCGACCTCGACGCCCGCGCCATCCAGCCACCAGCCGAGGCACGTGAGCGCCGCGAGGCCGATGACCACGGGCACGAAGATGGCGCTGACGCGATCGACCAGACGCTGCACCGGCGGCTTGGCGGACTGGGCATCCTCCACCAGCCGCACCATCCGCGTGAGCTGGCTTTCGGCGCCGATGGCCGTGACGTCCGCGACCAGCAGCGCCTCTCCGTTCATCGCGCCGCCGATCAGCCGGCTGCCCGGTGTCTTGAACACAGGTAGGCTTTCGCCGGTGAGGAGGCTTTCGTCATTGCCGCCGCTGCCCTCCCGCAGCGTGGCATCGGCCGCGATCCGCTCGCCGGCGCGAATGACCAGCACATCACCGACCCGCAGAGCGGCCGTGGAGACCTCGGTCTCGCGGCCGTTGCGGCGAATGCGGGCGCGCTCCGGCCGCATCTGCTCCAAGGCGCGGATGGCGCCCCCGGCTTGGCGACGGGCCCGCGCCTCCAGCCATTTGCCCAGCCGCACCAGAGCGATGACGGCGGCCGAGGCCTCAAAATAGAGATGATCGTGTCGCCCGGCCGACAACTCCCACAGGCTGAGGGCGAAGGCGGCGGTGGTGCCCAGCGCCACCAGCGTGTCCATGTTGGCAGTGCCCGCGCGGAGCGCCTTCCAGGCACTGACGTAGAAGCGTGCGCCGAACACCGCCTGCACGACGCCCGCGAGGATGAGCTGAACCCAGGCCGGCCAGCTGAAGCCGAGCAGCATCGGCAGAACCAGTGGCGCCGCGAGGATCAGCGCCAGGGCGGCAGCCAGGCCATCCCGCGTGACGGGCGCCGGCTGCCCGATCGGCTGCGCGGCATAGCCGGCCGCGAGCAGGGCGCGGGCGACGGCCGACATATCGAAGCCGGGGCTGGAGGTGACGGAGGCGCGTTCGGTCGCCAGATTGACCGAGACGTCACGCACGCCCGGCACGGCCGCGATGGCGCGCTCCACCCGCCGCACGCAGCCGGCGCAGGTCATGCCGCTGACGCCGATCTCCTGCCTTGAGACGTCGAGAATACCTTGATCCATGGAGCGGAGATGGACCTTCCCATCATGGGAAGGTCAAGTCTCTATTGTCCCCGCTACCGACTATCCGCACAGTGCGGAACGCGCAGCTTCGGAGCGACCCCATGCCGATCATCAACCGCATCGCCGATTTCCACGATGACATGACCGCTTGGCGGCAGGATATTCATGCCCATCCCGAACTCGGCCTGCAGGAACATCGCACCAGCGCCCTGGTGCAGGATCTGCTGCGCGGCTTCGGCGTCGATGACGTGGTGACCGGAATCGCCCAGACCGGCGTCGTCGGCGTCATTCGGGGCCGCACCGACACGGGTCGTGCCATCGGCCTGCGCGCGGATATGGACGCGCTGCCGATCACCGAGGAGACGGGGCTTCCATACGCCTCCCAAACCCCGGGCCTGATGCATGCTTGCGGCCATGACGGCCACACCACCATGTTGCTCGGCGCCGCCCGTTACCTCGCCGAGACCCGCAATTTCGACGGCACCGTCTATGTCATCTTCCAGCCGGCGGAGGAGAATGGCGGCGGCGGCAACCTGATGGTGCAGGAGGGGCTGTTCGAGCGTTTCCCCATGCAACAGGTCTTCGGCATGCATAACTGGCCGACACTGCCGGCCGGCACCTTCGCCTGGCGCAATGGCCCGGTGATGGCGGCCACCGGCAGTATCGAGATCACGGTCACCGGCCGGGGCGCCCATGGCGCCAGGCCGAATGCCGGCATCGACCCGATTTTGGTCGCGGCCCATATCGTGACCGCGCTGCAATCCATCGTCGCGCGCAATATGGAGCCGACCGAGGCCGGCGTTGTCACCATCGGCCATATCTCGGCCGGTCGCGCGGAAAACGTGATCCCCGAACGCGCCCTCATGAAGGGCACCGCGCGCTGGTTCCTGCCCGAGGTCGGGGATTTGCTGGAGGCCGGCGTCGATCGCATCGCCCACGGTGTGGCGGCGGCCTTTGGTGCGACGGTGGAGGTGAGCTTTCGGCGCTCCTATCCCGCCACGATCAATGACGAGGCGGCGACCACCATGGCGCGTACCGCCGCGACCACCGTCGCCGGTGCAGCGCATGTCGAGCATATGATGCGGCCGACGATGGGGGCCGAGGATTTCTCCTATATGCTGAATGCCAAGCAGGGCAGTTACATCATGCTCGGCGGCGGGAAAGGCGAGGACGATTACGGCGTCCATCACCCACGCTACAACTTCAATGACGAGATCCTGCCTGTCGGCGCGTCCTACTGGGTTACGCTGGCGGAGCAGCTGCTTCCGCGCGCATAGGCGGCAGCGCGATCGCGAACCGCAGGCAGTCCAGCTCGAACAGGACCGGTGGCGGCGCGCCCCGCCGCAGGAACTCCGCGAAGCTCGGCGGCACATCGTCAAACGGTTGGGATGCCTGGGGCATGACCGGTCCTGGTGATTGATTCTATACCGTTACGTGAGCGCGACGCTGCGGTTTCATAGGACGGCGGAAGATCACCTCGTCGTGTTCTTCGTTAACCCACGCATGCCGCACCGCACGGGCCGGTGGATTGCGTTGCGCTTTTCCACCCTCCGAGACGTTTCTGCCCCGGCATAGGGCGGAAAAGCGGAGCGCATTCCGCCACGCAGCGGCCTCCGGCCCACCCCTCATTTAGCCCCCGTAAAGCATTCTTTAAGGCGCTGCCTGATACGGGCTGGAGCCACGACGAATATCGGGAGTTGGAACGATGGACGGTGGCACTCGCCTTGCGGATCGCCTTGATGAGCCTTCGGCGTCGGAAGCGACCCCGGCGATCGCCGAGACTCTGATTCTGTCCAACCTCGTTTCGTCCGAGGTCGCGTCTCCTGCTGAGAGTGGGGCGCCTGGCAACGGCGCCGTCATCCAGCCGAACAAGTCGAGCTTCCCACCGCCCGCCGATTTGCCGACGCAGCTCGGCCCACAGGGCATCCGGTTTGACTTCAATCACGGCGCCCGCATCTCCCTGCCCAATCGCACCGAGGGCAAGTGGCGCGTCCGCCTGCGCGACCTTGATGCCGGCAATATCCTGTTCCAGAGCGACAACCAGGGCGCGATGGTGACCTCCACTAAGCGCTTCTACATCCGCTTCGGGCTGGACGTCTGGTCGATCGACGACGCGGGCAATGCCACCGAGGTCATGACCCATGTGTATGACGCGCGTGGGAAGGACGTCCTCATCCACTTCCCGGTCGGAACCTTGGGCGATACGATGGGATGGTTTTCCTACGCCGCGCGCTTCGCCAAGGTCTATGGCGCGACGGTGACCTGCGCCATGTCGGGCCTGATCATCCCCATCCTCAAGGACGCCTATCCCGACATCCGGATGGTGACGCATCAGGAGTCGATGGACCAAAAACTGGCCGACAGCGCCTATGCCACTTATTGCCTCGGTCTGTTCTTCGACGATGCCGAGTGCAACTGGCAGCCCACGGATTTCCGCCATGTCGGCCTGCACCGCACCGCCGGCTATATCCTCGGCGTCGATCCCACGGAGGAAGCGCCGCGCCTCGTCTTACCGGATGAGAGCCGGCCGATCCCCGAACGCTATGTCTGCATCGCCGTGCAAGCCTCCACGCAATGCAAGCAGTGGAACAACCCGCAGGGCTGGCACGATGTCATCGCCTTTATCAAGGCGCAGGGCTTTCGCGTCATCTGCATCGACCAGAAAGCCGTCGGTGGCACCGGCATCGTGTGGAATCACATTCCGCATGGCGCGGAGGATCAGACCGGTGACCGGCCACTCACCGAGCGTGCGCGCTGGCTGCGCCACGCGGATGCCTTCATCGGCTTGAGCAGCGGCCTCGCCTGGCTCGCCTGGGCGGCCGGCTGCCCGGTGCTGATGATCAACGGCTTCACCCACCCGAATAACGAATTCGACACGCCCTATCGCGTCATCAACTGGCACGCCTGCAACAGCTGCTGGAACGATGTGCGCCATCGCTTCGACCATCATGATTTCTTGTTCTGTCCACGTCACAAAGGCACGGACAGGCAATTCGAATGCACCAAGCTGATCACGTCCGAGCACGTGATTTCCACCATCAAACGGATACCCGGTTTCGCCGAGCGGGCCATGACCACCGTGCTCAGTGCTGAGCCCGCAACAGACGCCCAAGGGAATATCTGATCATGACCACCTATACCGTCACCAACGGCGTCACCAGCAGCGGCCTCGTTCTCAGCGGCGTTGATGTCATCAACATCTCCGCCGGCGGCACCGCCGTCAGCACCACCATCAAGAACGGCGCCAACGAGTTCATCTATACGGGTGGCACCGCCATCTCGACCGTGTTGAGCAGCGGCGGCGTCGAGACCGTCACGGTGGGTGGCACGGCGCGCAATACCAGCGTCACCAGCAGCGGCACCGAGATCATTTCCGGCGGCACGGCCAGCGGAACGGTCATCTTCGGCGCCGGGCTTGAGACGGTGTATTCCGGCACCGCCGTCAGCACGACCGTGAGCAGCGGCGGCAAGCAGATTACCTCGGCGGGCGGCACTTCCATCGCCACCACTCTGGCCAGCGGCGCCACGGAAGTCATCTCCACGGGCGGCCTCACGATCGGCACGATTCTGGTCAGCGGCGCCACCGAAACAATTGCCGTCGGCGGCACCGCGTCAGGCACGGTGATCAGCAGCGGCGCCATTGAAACTCTCTCCTCCGGCGTCACCGGCTATGGTGAAGTCGTCAGCAGCGGCGGCGAAGTCAACGTCTTGTCTGGCGCTGTGGTGAGCGGCGCGACCGTTCTCAACCAGGGCAGCTCTGGTTCCCCTGGCGGTCTTGGTGTTGAGGTGCAGAGCGGCGGCACGTCGATCAGCACCACGATCAGCAGTGGCGGCTACGAAAATATTAATGGCACTGCGATTAGCACGACCGTCAGCAGTGGCGGTGGATTGTATCTGTTTGGGGGCAAAACGACTGGAACGGTCGTTTTGAGCAGCGGCGTCGAGGTCTTGTCCGCCGGCGGCGTCACGACGGCGACGATCGTTAGCCTTGGCGGTGTGCAGATCGTGTCTGCCAACACGATTGCTAGCGGCACGATTGTCTACGCGGGCGGTGTCCAGAGCGACGTCGGCACCGGCTACAACACGAGCTACGGCACGACGGGCACGATTCTGAGTGGGGGCACCGAAATCGTCGCTTCCGCGAATGCCTATAACACCACTGCCTTGAGCGGCGGTGTGGTCAGCGTCGGGCTCAATGGTGGCTTGAGTAACGGTGTTATCGGCAACCTCGGCACCGCCTATATTTCGACGAATGTTGCCGGTGGCGGCGAGGTCGGTTTAACGCTGTTGAGCGGCGGGACCGAGATCCTCGCGGGCGTTGCCGTTGCGCTGAGCGACACGGTCAGCAACGGCGCCATCCAATACGTTTCGTCCGTAGGTGTGGTCTCCCTCACCACGGTCAGCGCTGGCGGTTCGCAGGTGGTGGTTGGCGGTGGCACGGCGCTCGGCACGACGGTTCTCAGCGGCGGCTCGCAACTCGTCAATGCGACCGGCATCGCCAGAGCCACCGTCATCAGCACGAGCGGCTCGCAATTCGTGTCCTTCGGCGGCACGGCGAGCGGCTCGGTGATCAGTAGCGGCGGCAGCGAGGTCGTTTACTCCGGCGGTATCAACGTTAGCGGCCTCGTCGCCTCGAGCGGAAGGCTGACTCTCTCCGCAGGCGCCATCCAGACCGGCACGCTTACCGTCTCCGGCGGCACAGTGTCTGCCGCTGGTGCGGTCGTTTCGGGTCAGGTCGTTGTCAATTCCGGCGGCATCGTCAGCAATCTGATTGTGTTGAGCTATAATGAGACCATCGGCTCGGGTGGTACGCTTATGAGCGCCGTTGTGAGCAGCGGTGGCACCGACAGCGTCGTTACAACCGGCGTCGCGATTGGCACAATCGTCAGCAGCGCTGGCACGGAGAGTGTCCATGACGGTGGCGTGGCGAGCGGCGCGACGGTTCTCTTCAGTGGCTACCAGAACGTGTATTCGAGCGGCACTGCGATCAGCACCACCGTCAGCAGCGGCGGCGTGCAGTCTGTCTTTTTCGGCGCCACTGCGAGCGGCACCACCGTTAGCAGTGGCGGTAGCGAGGTCGCGTTTTCCGCAGGCGTGACGACAGCCACCGTCCTATTGAGCAGCGGTAGCGAGACCGTGTCTTCCGGCGCCATCGCGAGCGGCACCATCATCAGCAATGGCGGCGTCGAGTTCGTATCCAGCGCCGGCATCGCGCGGGGCACCATTCTCAGCAATGGCGGCACTGATCTTATCTTAACGAGTGGCGTCGCCAGCGGGACCGTGATCCTGTCAGGCGGCTACGAGCAGATCTTCACCGGTGGCGTGGCCAGCAATACCATCGTCAGCAGCGGCGGCACGGATTACGTCTATTCGGGCGGCATCGCCAGCAATGTGGTCGTCAGCAATGTCGGCACATTGTCCGTGATCAATACCGGCAAAACCGTCAGCGCCATCATCAGCAGCGGCGGCTATGAGAATGTGTCCGCCGGCGGTGTGGCGAGTGCCACCATCATCCTGCGCGCCGGTTATGAGGTTCTGTCCGCAGGCACCGCCAGCGGCACGGTCGTCAGCAGCGGCGGCTTCGAAATCGTTTCCGCCGGCGGCGTCGCGCGGGGCACCACCATCAGCACCGGCGGCAGCCAGACCGTGTCCGCCATCGGCGTCGCAAGCGCGACCGTGGTCTCCAGCGGCGGCGTGGAAACCGTCGCTTCGGGCGGCACCGCCTTCTCCACCACCGTCAGCAGCGGCGGTAAGGAGGTTGTGAGTTCGGCCGGCATCATCAGCGGCGCCACGGTCCTCAGTGCCGGTTCGATGACGCTGGCTTCCAGCGCCTATCAATACGGCTCCATCACCGTCTCCTCCGGTGGCACGCTGATCGAAACTTCCGGCACCAAGGTCTTCGGCAATACCACCTTGTACGGTGTCGGCAGCAACCTCATCGTCGGCAGCTCCGGTGCGGTCGGGCACTCTATCATTGCTTCGAGCGGCGCGACCGCGATCGGCACGCTTGTCGCGAGCGGTGGTAGTCTATCTGCGTTGTCCGCCAGCACGATCATTGGCACGACCATCAGCAGCGGCGGCGTCGCGAGTGTGAGTTTCGGTGCTACGGCCAGCACGACCACCGTGACAAGCAGCGGCGTTCAGGCCGTTTACGGCACGGCCCTCAGCACTACCGTCAGTGCCGCTGGCAGCAGTGTCGTCTCCTCCGGCGGCATCGACAGCGCCACGACTGTCAGCGCCGGTGGCCTGGATATCGTCTCCTCCGCCGGTATCGCGCGCGGGACGATCGTCAGCAACGGTGGCGTCCAGACCGTAATCGGCGGCGGCACGGCGAGTGGCACGGTGGTCTATGCTGGCGGCGTCCAGAGTGACGTCGGCACCGGCTACACGGTCATAGCTGGTACGACCGGCACGATCCTGAGCGGGGGCACTGAGATCGTCGTATCGGCAAACGCCTTCAACACTACGGCCTTGAACGGTGGTGTCGTGAGCGTCGGGCTCAATGGCGGCTTGTCCAACGGTGTCATTGGCAACGGAGGCACTGCCTATATTTCGACCACGGTCGTTGGTGCCGGTGAGAATGGTTTGACGCTGTTGAGCGGCGCGACCGAGATCCTGGTCGGCGTGGCCGTTGCGCTAAGCGACACGGTGAGCAGCGGCGCGATTCAATACGTGTCGTCCGCCGGTGTCGTATCCCAAACCACCATCAGCACTTTCGGTTCGCAGGTTGTTGTTTCCGGCGGCACGGCGAGTGGCACTACGGTGCTCAGCGGCGGCAGGGAAATCGTCTCCTCCGGCGGCACCAATCTCAGCGGCATTATCGCCTCCAGCGGCACGTTGGTTCTGGCTTCCAGCGCCACCCAAACCGGTACGCTGACCGTTTCCGGCGGCACTGTGTCGGCGTCCGGCGCCGTCGTTTCGGGTCAGGTAATTGTCAGTGCCGGCGGCATCGTCAGTAATCTCACCGTCCTGGGCGGCTATAATGAGACCATCGCCTCGGGCGGCACGCTTGTTATCGCCGTCGTGAGCAGTGGTGGCGCCGACAGCGTCGTTACAACCGGCGTCGCGATTGGCACAATCGTCAGCAGCGCTGGCACGGAGAGTGTCCATGACGGTGGCGTGGCGAGCGGCGCGACGGTTCTAAGTGGCTACCAGAACGTGTATTCGAGCGGCACTGCGATCAGCACCACCGTCAGCAGCGGCGGCGTGCAGTCTGTCTTTTTCAGCGGCACTGCGATCGGCACGACCGTTAGCAGCGGCGGTAGCGAAGTGGTCTTCTCTGGCGGTCTCACCTCCGCGACGATCGTGTTGAGCAGCGGTAGCCAGACTGTGTCTTCGGGCAGCACGGTGAGCGGCACGATCGTCAGCAATGGCGGCCTCGAGATCGTGTCCAGCGCCGGCATCACCAGCGGCACCACCATCAGCACCGGCGGCACGGAAATCGTCTCCTCCGCCGGCACGGCGACCGGCACGGTGGTCAGCACCGGCGGCAGCATGACGCTGATCGGCGCCGCCAAATCCATCTCCGCCACGCTGCTCATCGGGGCCACGGAAGCCATTTCCTCCGGCGCCGTCGCCAGCGGCACGGTTGTCAACAGCGGTGCCACGGTCATCATCTATTCCGGCGGCACGGCGAGTGGCCTCGTGCTCAAAAGCGGCGGCACCGAGGTGATCTTTGCCGGCGGCACGGCCATCGGCACGATGATCAGTAGCGGCGCTTCCGAAAACGCATCCGCCGGCGGCACCGTCATCAGCGCGGTCGTCAGCAGCGGCGCGACCGAGACCATCTCTGCCGGCGGCACCGCGATCGGCACCACGGTTTTGAGCAGCGGTATCGAATACGTTTCTGGTGGCGGCACCAATGTCAGCGGCGTCGTCTCCTCCGGCGGCGCGCTTAATCTCTCTGCAGGCGCCATCCAGACCGGCACCTTGTCGGAAGGTGGTGTGCTTGCCGCATCTGGCGCCACGATCAATGGCAATGTGATCGTCATGAGCGGCGGCACCGCCACCAGCCTGACGATGCTGAATACCTATGTTCTGACCGTCAATTCCAGCGGCACGGCCATTGGCACCACCTTGAACAATGGCGCCGCCACCTCGGTTCTGTTCGGTGGCGTTGAGAGCGGAACAACGCTTTCCTCGGGTGCAGCTGTTCAGGACTACGGCAGGATCGTTGGCACCACGGTCCTGGGTATTGAGAACATCTATTCTGGCGGCGTCGCCAGCGGATCGATCGTCAGTAGCGGCGGCGTGGAGAATGTCTCCATCTCGGGCCTGACATCCAACGTCACCGTCAACAATAGCGGCTATGAATACGTTATCGGCACGACCATCGGCACAACCCTTAACAGCGGCGGCGTCGAGAAGGTGTCGGCGAGCGGCACTGCGTTTGGCACGGCCATTGGTACGGTGATCAATAGCGGTGGCTTCGAGGCCGTGTCCTCCGGTGGCATTGCCAAAGGCAACATTGTCAATAGCAGTGGCGTCCAGACCTTGTCCTCCGGCAGTGTCGCGAGCAACACGATCGTGAGCAGCGGCGGCATGGAGAACCTGGTTTCGGGCGGTGTCACCGTTGGAACGATCGTCTACAGCAGCGGCGTGCAGACGCTTGGGGGTAGCGGCAACTTTTACGTTGTGACCACAGGCACCGTTCTGTCCGGCGGCACTGAGAACGTTGTGTACGGCTTGGCTTCCAATACGACGGCCACGGCCAGTGGCACGCTGTATTTGAGCGTTGGTTCGGCCTACAATACTGTGGTGTCGAGTGGCGGCGCCATCAGCGCCTTGAACTACGTGTCTGCGAACACGATCAACACGCTTGTCGGCAACGGCGGCAGCGAGTGGCTGTCCGGGACTACAGACACCGCAGTTTCCACGACGCTGCTAAATGGGGCGACTGAAACCGTGTTGGGGGGCGGCACCGAGCTTTCCACTACGGTGAGCAGCGGTGGCATCCAGTTCGTATCGTCCGGCGGAAACTTCATCGGCGGCATCATTAGCGCTGGCGGTTCGGAGGTTGTGGTGTCCGGCGGCACGGCGCTCGGCACCACGGTTCTCAGCGGCGGCACGGAAATTGTGTTGTCCGGTGGCACGACCAGTGGCGGGCTTGTTGCATCTGGTTTGGAGATCCTGAGTGCGGGTGCCAAGCAGATCGGCACGCTCACCGTGAGCGGCACTGGCGCCGTGCTATCGGCAGCCGGCGCGACTCTTAATAACGTCAATGTTTATGGCGGTGGCATCGTCAGCAACGGCACCTACGGTTCTGGCGCGGGTGACGGCGTCTTTTCCGGCGGCACCACGACCGGAACGGTCGTCTCCAACGGTGGTGCGGACATCGTTTTGGCCAGTGGCACCGCGATCGGCACCACCGTCAGCAGCGGCGGCGCGCAGTATGTGCAGTCCACCGGGGGCTTGGGGCTCAGCACCACGGTAAGCAGCGGCGGCACCCAATCCGCCTATTCCGGTGGTGTGCTAAGCGCCGCCATCATCCTTAACAGTGGCAACCAGTCCGTCTATTACGGCGGCACGGCGATCGGCACCGTGGTCAGTAACGGTGGCCTTGAAACCGTCTTTACGAGTGGCACGACGATCGGCACGATCGTCAGCAGCGGCGGTAGCCAGCTTGTCTTCCAGGCGAGCGGCTCCGCCATCGGCACCATCGTCAGTAGTGGTGGTCTGGAAACGATTGCTTCCTCGGGTGTGACCACGGGCACCATCCTGTTGAGCGGCGGCCGGCAGGTCCTCTACCAGACCGGAGCCATTGCGAGCGGCACCATCATCAGCAATGGCGGTAGCGAGACGGTGTCTAGCGCGGGCACCTCCATCGCCACCGTCATCAGCAACGGCGGCACGGAATTCGTCTCCTCCGCCGGCATCGGCAGTGGCACGGTCATCAGCGCCGGCGGTGTCGAGATCATTTCGACCGGCGGCTCCGGCCTCCGCACGACGATCAGCACCGGCGGTTCGGCCGTGGTGTCCAGCGGCGGCGTGGATATCAGCGCCACCGTGCTCAGCGGCGGCTATGAAGTGATCTCCGTCACCGGCGTGGCGAGCAGCACTATCATCAGCAGTGGTGGCTTCCAGCTGATCTCTGGCGGCACGGTCATCGGCGCGGTGATTTCCTCCGGTGGGTCGGAGACCGTCTTCACATCCGGCTCCGCCGTCAGCGTCACCATCACCAGCAGCGGCACGCAGGTCGTGTCCTCCGGCGGTGTTGCCAGCAATACCTTTGTGAGCCAAGGCGGGCAGGAGCTTGTGCTCGCCAAGGGCACCACCGTCGCCACCACCGTCAGCAGCGGCGGCATCGTCGGTGTCTCCTCCGGCGGGTTGGCGAGTGTCACCACACTCAGCGCCGGCGGGTCCGAGCAGGTGTCCTCCGGCGGAACGGCCGTCGGCACGATCGTCAGTTCCGGCGGCAGCGACACGGTGCTGTTCTCCGGCAAGGCGACCAGCACGACCGTCAACAGCGGTGGCGCGGAATATGTGCAGTCGGGCGGCAAGGCGACCAGCACGACGGTCAATGCCGCCGGCGTTCTCTATGACTCCGGCACCACGGTCGGCGCGCATCTGAACTCCGGCGCCATTGAATACGTCGCCTCCGGCGGCATCGCGAGCGGCACCGTTCTCAGCAGCGGCGCGATCATGTTCGTGCTGTCCGGTGCCACGGCGCAGAACACCGTGTCCAGCGGCGGCACGGTGGTGTTCGGCGGCGGCATCATCACCTTCAGCGCCACCGGCGGTGTCACCAATAACGGCAACCTCACCAGCAACCTGGTGGTGGGCAGCGGCGTCAAGCAATACGACCTTAGCGGCGGCACGGCGGTCAGCACCCTCATCAGCAGCGGCGGGCAGGAAGTGGTCTTCGCGGGCGGTATCGCCAGCGGCGCCATCGTGGCTACCAGCGGGTTTGAGACGGTATCCTCCGGCGGTGTCGCCACCGCCACCATCGTCAGCAACGGCGGCAGCCAGACGGTGGCTGGCGGCATCGTCACCAGCACCAATATCCTAACCGGCGGCACCGAAATCGTTTCCCTCGGCGGTATCACCAGCCTCACCCGCGTCGCCGGCACCGACCAGATCCTGTCCGGCGGCCTGGCCACCGGCACCATCGTCAGTGCGGGCGGCACGGAAATCGTGTCTTCCGGCGGTATCTCGGTGTCGGCCACGGTTCTGTCCACAGGCGCCGAGCGCGTCATCGGCGTCACCACCGGCACGCTGGTCAGTGCCAGCGGCACGGAGTTCATCTCCTCCGGCGGCTATGCCAGCTCCACGATCTTCAAGGCCGGCAGCGGCGTCATCTACTCCGGCGGCACCGCCAGCAACGCGGTGTTCAGCGCGGGCAGCCAGACCGTCTTCGGCGGCGGCCTCGCCATCAGCGATACGCTGCTGAGCGGTGCGGTGGTCAGCGACTTCGGCATCACCAGCGGCACGCTGGTCACCAGCGGCGCCGAGGTGGTGTCCTCCGGCGGCGTGGCCAGCGCCACGGTGCTGAAGGTGGGCAGCCAGACGGTGTTCAGCGCGGGCACGGCGCTCGGCACGGTGGTGAGCAACGGCACGACCGAAATCGTGTCCGCCGCCGGCTCGTCCCTCAGCGCGAATGTCTTGGCAGGCGGGACCGAAACGGACTTCGGCACCACCACGGGCACCATCCTGAACGGCGGCAACGAAATCGTCTCCTCCGGCGGCGTCGCCAGCGGCACGGTGATGATCGCCGGCAGCCAGACGGTCGCCCTCAGCGGCGTCGCGAGCCTCACCGTGGTCAGCAACGGCTTGACGGAAATCGTGCAGGCCGGCGGCAAGTCCGTCAGCGGCACGGTGCTGGCCGGCGGCACCGAGACGGTGGCGGGCAGCACCAGCGCGATGAACCTGAGTGGCGGCACCGAGGCTTTGGCCACGGGCGCCGTGGCGACCGGCACGACGGTCTTTAGCGGCGGCGTGCAGACCGTCGCCTCCGGCGCGGTCACCAGCCTCTCGGTCGTCAGCAGTGGCGGCAGCGAGACGGTGGCCTTCGGCGGCCGCGCGGTCAGCGCTTCGGTGGTTTCGGGCGGCACGGAGACGGTGGCTGGCACCACCACGGGCACGATCCTCGCCGGCAACTCGCTCACGCTGATCTCGGGCACCAGCGTGGAGGTTCTGCTCTCGGGTGGCTCTGCCACCTCGACGCTCATCCTCGTCAATGGCAACCAATCCGTCACCGCGGGCGCCGTTGCCAGTGGCACGGTCGTCAGCTTCGGCGGCAGCGGGACGGTGGCCTTGGGCGGCAAGTCGATCAGCGGCGTTGTGTCGGTGGGCGGCACGGAAACTGACTCCGGAACGACCACGGGCACGATCTTGGCCTCCGGGAGCGAGACGGTCGTAGCGGGTGGCGTTGCCAGCGGCACGGTGGTGAATGGCGGTAGCCAGACCGTCGCCTCGGGCGGTGTCGCGAGCAACACGGTCTTGTCCGGTGGGACCTCGACGGAGATCGTCGCCCTGAGTGGCAAGTCGATCAGCGCCACTGTGTCGAATACCGCGCGGCAGATTGTTTCCGGCGTCACGACCGGCACGGTGCTCAGCGCTCTTGGCTTCGAGGTCGTCTCACAAGGGGGCGTCGCCAGTGCCACGGTCGTCAGCTCTGGCGGCACGATCGACGAGTTCTCCGGCAATGACTTCAACACGACGATCCTATCCGGTGGCATCGAATACCTCTCGGGCGGCACCGCGACATCGGCGACCGTGAGCAGTGGCGGCAGCTTCGTGCTCAGCGGCGTGGGCACGGCCCTCGCCACGACCGTGAGCAGCGGCGGCAGCATCTCAGTCACCAGCAGCGGCATCACGAGTGGGACGCATCTGCTGAGCAGCGGATACGAATATGTGTCGGCGAACGGCACGGCCCTCGGCACGGTCATCAGCAACGGTGCCATCCAATACGTCTCCGCCCCCGGCATCTCGATCAGCACCTCGATCCTGACCGGCGGCAAAGAGATCGTGCAGGGCTACGCCTACTATACCGACATCGGCAGCGGCGGCACGGAGACGGTCTACGCCAACGGCGTGGCGGTCAGCGTGACCGTGGAAACCAGCGGCACGCTGTCCCTGACCGCTGGCGCGCAGACCTTGGGCAACATCACCCTGGTCGGCAGTGGCGGGACCATTGCCATCGCGGGCACAGTGATGCCGACGGCGGTCATCAGCGGCTTCACCGTCAGCGACAATATCCAGCTCACGACCGTCGCCTATGACGCCGCCGGCACGGCGAGCCTGAACGCCACCACGGATGTGCTGACGATCACTGAAAACGGCAGCGCCTATAACATCCAGCTCGCCGGTACCTATACCAACCAGTATTTCCACCTCGCCTCCGGCACGACGGGCACCACGCTCATCACCAACGGCACGCCCTGCTATTGCGCGGGCACGCTGATCCTGACCGACCGGGGCGAAGTGGCTGTCGAGGATTTGCTCGTCGGGGACAGGCTCGTCACGATGTCGGGCGTCGCCAAGCCGCTGCGCTGGATCGGCACGCGCAGCTACAGCGGCCGCTTCGCGAAAGGCAATCGGGACATTCTGCCCGTGCTCATCAAGCAGGGCGCGCTGTCCGAGAACACGCCGAAGCGGGACCTGTTCGTGTCGCCGCTGCATGCGATGTTCCTCAACGGCGTGCTGATCCCCGCTCTGTCCCTGGTCAATGGCATCTCCATTCTTCAGGCCGAGACGGTGGATGTGGTCGCGTATTTCCATCTCGAACTCGACGCGCATGACGTGATCCTCGCCGAGGGCTCATTGTCCGAGACCTTCGTCGATGATTACAGCCGCGGCATGTTCCACAATGCGGCGTCCTTCAAGCTGCTCTATCCAGATGCGAAGCGGATGCCGGCCCGCTATTGCGCGCCCCGTGTGGAAGATGGAGAGGAGCTGGATGTCGTGCGTCGGGCGCTGGTTGCCCGGGCACGTGGCGGCTTCGCTTCCGTCATCAACAGCGACCCGCATATCGGCCCGTCTGGGCGGATGCGCAGCCATCTCGATCTCGTCGGCACCGAGGAAATCCTGGGCTGGGCCTGGCGCGAGGAGACGCCGAATACGCCGGTGATGGTGCGCATCCTCGACAATGGTGTCGCCATCGGCGAAGTGCGGGCGGATCAGCCCCGGGCGGACTTGGTCGAGGCGGGGATTGGCGACGGCTGCTACGGCTTTGCACTATCGGTTCCTGGCGGTCTGTCGCCCGAGACGCGGCATGTCATCCAGGCGCAATGGGTGTCCGATGGGGCGGAGCTGCATGGCTCGCCTTTCGTCCTGGAAGCGACGTCGGTTGCCGCGCCGGTGGCCCTTCAGGTGGCGGATGTGGCAGAAGCGGAGCCGACCGAAGCCGCCTTCTCGCGTGGCAATGTCGAGACCGTGGCGCGGGACCGTATCGGCGGCTGGGTCTGGGACGAGCGTTCCCCTGACGAGGCGGTCACTCTGCAGATCGTTCTCGACACGGGGGAAGTCATCGCCAGTGTGGTGGCGAACCGATATCGCCGCGATCTGGAAGAGGCCGGCATCGGTGACGGACGCCATGCCTTCGACGTGCGCATCCCTGGCCTGGCGCCGCTGGCGCGCCATGTCATTCATGTGCGTCGCGCGGCGGATGGGTCCGAGCTGGAGAACTCACCGGTGGTGATCGAAGCGGCGACGCGCTTCGATGAAGGGCTGGAACATGCCGTGACCAATGCGGTGGCCGAACTCGGCGCCGATGGCGATGAAACGCACGTTCTGTCCTTCCTCATGGCCCAGGCCGATCGGCTTCTCCAGAAGCGGGCGGCGATTGAGGGTCAGCGGGAGGCGCGGGAGGCGCATCAGCAGTTCCGCAGGCGCTGGGGCTCGGCTCTGCCGACGGGCAAAGGCTTGGACGAAAGCCTGGGATTGATGGCGCAGGGTTTCGCCGATCCAGGGCTGCGTGCCCTGGTGGTGGATGCGGAGGTTCCGCATCCTGACCGCGATGCCGGGTCGCAGGCCATCCTGTCCCATATGCGGGCGCTCCAAAGCCTCGGCTATGCCGTGAGCTTCGTCGCCGCCCAAGAATTGGCTGCGAGCGGCCCGGCGGTGGCGGCACTGGAGGCGGAGGGCATAACCTGCTGCCGGTCGCCCTTCTATGCCTCGGTGGAAGATGTTCTGCGACGTCAGACTCAATGTTTCGACGTCATCTATCTGCATCGCGTTTCGAATGCGTCGAAATATATGGCCCTTGCCCGGCAATATTGCTCGAACGCGCGCATTCTCTACTGCGTCGCGGATCTGCATTACCTCCGTGTGTCGCGGCAGGCCGAAGCCGAGGAGCGGCCGGACCTGCTTGCGGAAAGCAATCGGCTGCGTCTGGCGGAATGCACGGCTACCTGGGGGGCGGATGCTGTGCTCACCCATTCATCCTATGAAGCCGCTTTGCTCCGCGATGCGGTTCCGGATGCCCAGATCCATGTCGTTCCGTGGGAGACGGAGATGCGGCGGGTGACCGTGCCCTTCGATGCACGGCACGGCGTGGCTTTCATCGGCAATTACGGCCACAGCCCGAACGTCGATGCGGCGCGCTTCCTCGCCGAGGAGATCATGCCGCTGGTCTGGCAGCGCGACCCCACCATCGCCTGCCTGTTGGTGGGAAGCGCGATGCCCGAGACGGTCAAGCGCTTGGCACGTCCTGGCCTGATCCCGATCGGTCATGTGCAGGAGCTGACGACGATCTTCGATCGCGTGCGGCTGACGGTGGCGCCCATGCGCTATGGCGCCGGTGTCAAAGGCAAGGTCCTCACCAGCCTTGCCTCGGGCGTGCCGTGCATCATGAGCCCCATGGCGGCCGAGGGGATCAACCTGACGCCCGAACTGGTGGGTCTGGTCGGACATTCGGCGGCGGAACTTGCGGCTCTCATCCTGCATTTCCATGCAGAGAACGGCGCCTATCATGTCGCCTCCGAAGCCGGGATCGCCCTGATCGAGGCGGGCTTCGGGCCGGCCCAGGTGGCGGCCGGCCTTCAAGCGGCGATCGAGGGACAGCTGCATTGGGACGCGGAGCCGCTGTCACGGGCCGCTGCCGACTAGAGCCAGATCGCATCGGGTTAAATCGCGCAGCGATGGAACCCGATGCGTAACTTTGTCTCTCAACCCTCTCTCAGAGCGCTGTTCATGCGAGCGCGCTCTGAAACCGCAGTGACCATCGGAGACGGGATCAGGCTTTGTCTTGTTGCTGATCCCGTCTCCGCGCATGATGAGTGACGTCGGAGGAAATGACCGCCGCGCGAGAGCAGGGCCAATCGCAGTGAAGAGTTGGGCGGATGGTCAAGCAGAGCTCGCGCGTCTCGCGCAGCAACAGCTGTTCTTTGTCGGCGGTGCGCCGCGCTCCGGCACGACATGGCTCCAGCAAATCCTCGATAGCCATCCTGACATCACCTGTCAGGGCGAGGGGTTTTTCAGCAAGGAACTCGCCGTTCCCCTTGAAACCATGATGGCGCAACGGCGCAAGATGCTGGACACCAAGAACACCACGCTGTTTCAGCACACCGGAGGCTATCCCCTGCCGACAGCGGATGACGTGGACCATGTGATTGGCACCGCGATTCTGCTCGCCCTGCGCCAGCAAAGCGCCGGCCGCGCCTGTCGCGCCATCGGCGAAAAGACACCCGAAAATGTCTTTTTCTTTCCGCGCCTGAAGCGCTTGTTCCCGGCCGCTAAATTCATCGCCATCGCACGCGACCCGCGCGATGTCCTGACCTCCGCCTGGCACTTCTTTCGAACATCCCAACCGTCAGACGATCAAGTCGCCGCCAAGATGGAATTTCTTCGTGGCGCCATGCCGTCTCTTGCCCAGGGTGCCCGCGCCATGATCGCCTTCGGCGAACACAACCCGGACTCCTATGCCATGGTGACCTATGAGGCCTTGCAGCGGGATCCGCAGCCTGTCGTGGCGGGGCTGTTTCGGTTGCTCGGCGTCTCTGATGAGCCGGCCGTGGTGGCGGACTGCCTGCAGCGCACATCCTTCGCGGTGGCGACCGGGGGCCGGCCAGCGGGCGTCGCCGCAAATGGCTCCTTTTTTCGTAAAGGCATCGCTGGCGACTGGCGCTCCACCCTGACGCCCGCAATGAATGACCTCATGATCCAGGAACTCGGTTGGATGTTCCCGCATTTCGGCTGGGAGCCTTGAAGGCATCTGCCGTTGGTGCGAAGCGCGCCCAAAAAACGCGGCCGGCTTCATGCGATGGTAACGACTAGTTCCTATCGTCGATAGAACGCCATCGGTCTGCTGCACCGACGCGGCGCGACACCGAGTGATGAGACTGGTCGTTCCTCTTTGATCCATCAGGATCCGCCCCTGCATTTCACCGCGGCCTCTTGTCCTCGACCTGATGGGGCGGGTGGTCCGGGTCTGCTGTGGATGTCAGGGGGATGAAGGCAGATCCGCGCCGGACAGCCTCCAAGGACGCCTTCACGGTCGATTTCCAACCCCGCCACGTCATCCGAACCGGCGCGGTCGCGGCGGTGGAGGCTCTGCTGCGCTGGCCGCACGGGCGCCACGGATCGACAATCGCGCCGCCCGCAGCCCCGTCCATCGATCGGGCGGCTGTGGCCAGCCATATGGCGGGTGTCCTTCTGCATGCGGCATGCGTGCAGGCGGTGGACTGGCGCGACGGTCTGCGCCTCTCCGTCCGGCTCGTCGCTGAACAGTTCAGGGGTGACGACCTATGCCTCCAGGTCGCGTCGGCGCTGGAGGAGTCGGGCCTCGCGCCTGAGCGCCTGGAACTCGCCATCCCCGAGCACATCGTGTTCGGCTTCAATGACGATACCAATCTGGCTTTGGCGGGCTTGCGGGATCTGGGCGTCAATCTCTTGCTGGATGAATTCGGGCATATCTTCGCAAGCCTCGCCGCGATGCAGAAGGTGCCGCTCACCGCCGTCAAGGTCGATCGCGTCATGCTCCGCAACCTGCCCCGCGAAGAGGCGGATACCAAGATCATTCGCGCGGCCATCCATGCCGCCCACGAACTTGGCCTGACGGTCTGCGCGGATGGGGTCGATAGTGGGGCGATCAAAACGCTGCTGGAGGAACTGACCTGCGACGAGGGGCAGGGCAGTTTTTTCAGCCCTCCGCTGTCCGGGGTCGAGTTGGGACCCTATCTCCACGGCTGAACGCCGACTCTCGGTTACAGAAAAGACATTCCACGGCTCGTGACGTGGCAGCCCGGGCGTGGTTAAGCTTCCCCGCTGAGATCACGAGGAACACGCCTGTGTCGCGCCTATGAACCCGCCGGTTGAGCCCGACCAGACAGACGCAGCCCCGCCATCCGCCCCGATACCGCCCGCGCCCATACCGCCGGGGATGATCGCCACGGTCGAGACGGAGATGGAGGCGATGATCCTGCGCATCGCCAAGGCACGCGGGGTGGAGAAGTCCCTGTGCCCCACCGATGTCGCGCGCGCCCTGGCGGAAGACTGGCGTCCGCTCCTGTTCGATATCCGAGCGGCGGCTGCGCGCCTGGCGGAGCGTGACCAGATCGAAATCCTGCGCCACGGCAAGCCTATCTCGCCCAGCGCGGTCAAGGGCGTGATCAGGCTCAGGCTGAAGCCGTCCTGAGATCGTGACCCATCTGGCTCTAGCGGAGAGACGATAGAATGCGCCGAACGATGCGCCGGCTCGGGCCGGTGCTCCGCGATGCCTGGTTCCTGTCCATCCCCTATTTCAGGTCCGAGGAACGGTGGATCGCGCGGGGACTTCTGCTGGCAACGGTGGCGCTCAATCTCGCTTTGGTCGGCATGACGGTGCTGCTCAATTTCTGGAACGGTGCGTTTTTCGATTCCATCCAGGCGCGGGACTGGCACTCCTTTATCCAGCTCATCTTCTTCTACAAGCGCACGGCCCATGGCTTCCTGCCGGGCTTCTGTGGCATCGCCGTCGTCTATATCCTCATTTCAGTTTATTCGACCTTCCTCAACCAGTGGTTGCAAATCCGCTGGCGCCGCTGGCTGACCCGCCATTACCTCGATGACTGGATGGGCGACCGCACCTATTACCGTATGAGCCTGACGGGGCGGAGCGGAGACGGAACGGACAACCCCGATCAGCGTATTTCCGAGGATATCCGGGATTTCGTCACCAATACGCTGTCTCTTGGTCTCGACCTTCTGTCCAACGCCGTCACTCTGGTCAGCTTCATCGGCATTCTGTGGACGCTTTCGGGTGCGATTGAAGTCTTCGGGGTCCGGATCCCCGGCTATATGGTCTGGGTGGCCTTGCTCTATGCCCTGGTCGGCACGTGGTTGACCCATCTCATCGGCCGCCCGCTGGCGCGGTTGAGCTTCAACCAGCAGCGCGTCGAGGCGGATTTCCGTTTCGCGCTGGTCCGGTTGCGCGAGAATACCGAGGGGGTCGCCCTCTATAAGGGCGAAGCAGAAGAACGGGGCGAGCTTCGGCAACGCTTCACGAGCGTTGTGGATAACTGGTGGGCCATTATGCGGCGGACCAAGGCGTTGAATACGCTGACCTCCGGCTATGGTCAGGTCGCCGGCATCTTCCCCTTGGTGGTGGCGTCCCCGCGCTATTTCTCCGGTGCCATTCAGCTCGGCGCCCTAACGCGGATCAGTGACTCCTTCGGCCAGGTGCAAAGCGCAATGTCCTGGTTCGTCAGCAATTACGCCACGCTGGCGAGTTGGAGTGCCACGGTCGAACGTCTCGGCACCTTCCAGCGCGCCATCCAAGCGGCGCGGACCCATGCGGAGACGGGCCCCACCACCCAGACCGCTGGCCAGGACCTGGTGTTGGAAGATGTCACCCTGCGCCTGCCGGATGGTAGGGTGCTGATGGAAGGCGCCGGGCTCCGCTTTCGGCCGGGTGAGTCCACCGTCATCACCGGCGCCTCCGGCTCCGGCAAGTCGACGCTGTTCCGGGCTCTGGCCGGAATCTGGCCCTATGCCGACGGTCGCATCACTCTGCCGGCGGGTCACTGCATGTTCCTGCCGCAGCGGCCGTATCTGCCCCTCGGCACGCTGCATCGCGTGGTCACGTATCCCGCCGAGCCAGGCACGATCTCGCCTGCCGATCTGGCGGCGGCGATGACCGATTGCGGCCTCGGCGCGCTGCTGCCGCAGCTGGAGGAGCGGCAAAACTGGTCCCTGGCTCTATCGGGCGGCGAGCAGCAGCGCGTGGCAATCGTGCGCGCCTTGCTGCTCAAGCCGGATTGGCTGTTCCTTGACGAGGCCACCGCCAATCTCGACCCCGATGCCGAGCAGGCGCTGTATGCCATTCTTCATGAGCGTTTGCCGAAGACGACGGTCATTTCCATCGCCCATCGCGAATCGGTGGCGAAGCTGCACGACCGGCGCGTGGTCTTGACGCAAGGCCATCTCTCCGGTTCGGCCCCAGTGCCGGAAGCGGCAGAGTAGACGGCCGCTAAAGCGTGGCGAGATAGTCCAAATCCGCCGCCCCGATTGTGAAGCCGGTCTCCCACGGCTCTGGGAGGGCGGGGTCGGCTGACGCGTCAGGCCCCCGGACCTCGGTATAGTGGTGGCCCCGGTGCTGGCTGAGATACCAGAAGAAGGTATCGGGGAAACTTGCGGCGGTCAGCGCCACAACCGTGGCACCCGGCGCGCAGAAGACGATGTTGGTCATCGCGGCGCCCAGCGCGCCCACCACGATCCTGGCCCCTTTGAACAGCACGATCTGCTCTGCGAGGCTCATCTGGCCAGGATCGACCGCGATGAAGCCGCGTGCCGTCAGCACCCGTTCCACTTCCGCTTCATTGATCAGGGGCCTCTTACGGCTCTGCCGGCGAATGAAAAGCTTCGGAAAGGGTGCGGCGGGCAGCCGTTCCGCCAAATCCGACAGGGCCTGAACGCAGATCGGTGACTGATAATCCCCATGCGACGTCAAGCCATCGATGACCAGCAGGCGTTCGCAGACCACAGGCGCATTGCCCGTCGCGACAATCGCCTCGGGGCGAATGCCGATGATCGTCAGCGAGTCACGGATGACGGGCATGAGGGCCGAGTCATGGACGATGAAGGTGAGGCCCTGCGGCGCCAGCAGGCGGTGGGCGAGCCATGCCTTGGGGAACATGTCGATCAAGTAATGGCCGAAATTCTGGACCGCGCGCGTTTTGCACAGGACGCTGAAACCATTGATCCGGCGAGCGTCGTGCCCGGTGCGCATCGCCGCCGCCTCAGCCCTCATCTCTGCCACGGTCGCGGCCTCGAACAGCCGCGTCGTGCCCGCCAGCGCCTGCATCTCCCGATCGAAGACCAAGCCTTCGTGGGCCACGAAGGCCCCGTTGAGAAGGCGAAAGCTGATCGGGCGCGGCGCGAAGACGCCACGCTGCCAGGATCCCTCCATGGCGGCCCAGAACTCCGCGGGAATAAGGCCGGCGTTGCGGATGGTTGGCCGACGCGTCGCAAACGCCGGCGACAGCAGGCGCAGGCGAATGGTCTGGTCATCCAAGGGGCTTTCGCCCCAGGGCGGCGGCATGCCCCGATCGAGGTCATTGAGAACGAGCACCGGCAGCGGCGGAGAGGGTTTCAGCTTGACCCGAACGGCCTCGACAGCGGGCCCGGATGGCACGGATGCCATGCCGGGGCTGGGAACATCGTCCAGCCGGGTGCCATCGACGAAGGTGACGTCATAGGTGCAGCTAAAGAAAGGCGCGGTTTCCAGGCTGAGGCGGAACCTCAGGCCGATGCAGCCGAGGCCGAGGCCGGCGCTGCCGCAAGGCTGGCCGCCGGCCATCCAGGGCGTTTTCAGACCATACGGATAGAGCAACTGGTATTCGAGGCCGGGCGAGAGGTGGGGCGGCCCCAGAGAGGCAGGTGCCGACATCATCCCCTCCAGCGCCAGCCCGCTGCCGATGGCGCCGAGCCAGCTGCCCACCTGCCCGCGAATATCGCCGCGCATACTGATGTGGGCGAGCATGGTCATGCCGGGGGCCAGGCCGGCCGTCGTTGGGTCTGGCGCGTTAAGCTCCTGCGCGGCCATCGGGAACCAGTCCTGGCTAGGCAATGCCGCGCTCCTTGACCGTCGAGAATGAATCGCGTGTTGATGGCAAGGATGCGGCTGCGATAGGGACTAGGGCGTTAACGCCTTCGTTCTATCGATCGCCGTCGCTTTCCGCCTATGCATATCTCCTCCCCGGTCGGCGGGGGCGTGATGCGCCAAGAAAGCCGGCTCCGCGCTTGACTCGAACCGACCCGCCCCGTAGGTATCGCGGCCTCGGCCGGACCCCGGACACCCTGTCTGGGTTCAGGCCTGAATTCGTATCATCCGCTGCTGCGGTGCCGCTTCCAACGACCCAGTCGTTTGGACGCTCAGACCGCAGCATGGAAGACCATCGGCTGGACCCTGTCCAGTCATGTGGCCATTGGTGCGGGTGAAGGTCGGCCCTGGCGTGATGTGAGATCGGAAACGAGGTCTATGCCGACGATCAACCAATT
This sequence comes from Acidisoma sp. PAMC 29798, assembly GCF_030252425.1. Lineage (GTDB taxonomy): Bacteria > Pseudomonadota > Alphaproteobacteria > Acetobacterales > Acetobacteraceae > Acidisoma > Acidisoma cladoniae. Next base: position 4,221,780 of record NZ_CP126994.1, read on the forward strand.
GATTGCAAAGGGGCGCGAGCCCGCCCGCGCACGTAATAAGGTGCCAGCCCTTGAAGGCTGCCCTCAGAAGCGCGGCGTTTGCACACGCGTCTACACCACCACCCCGAAGAAGCCGAACTCGGCGCTTCGTAAGGTGGCCAAGGTGCGTTTGACGAACGGCTATGAAGTGGTGAGCTACATTCCGGGTGAGGGTCACAACCTGCAGGAGCACAGCGTCGTGCTGATCCGCGGCGGGCGCGTGAAGGATCTTCCCGGTGTTCGCTACCACATTCTACGCGGCGTTCTGGATACCCAGGGCATCGCCAAGCGCCGTCAGCGTCGTTCGCTCTACGGCGCGAAGCGTCCGAAGTAAGGGAGAGCAGATATGAGTCGTCGTCACCGCGCCGATAAGCGCGAAATTCTCCCGGACGCCAAGTTTGGTGACATCGTCATCACACGTTTCATGAACGTGCTGATGTATGATGGCAAGAAGTCCACGGCCGAAGGCATTGTCTATGGTGCCCTCGACACGTTGAAGCGTCGTGGTGGTGCAGCGGCCGATCCGGTCCGCATGTTCCATGAGGCGCTGGACAATGTGAAGCCCACCGTTGAGGTGCGGTCCCGTCGCGTCGGTGGTGCCACCTATCAGGTGCCCGTCGAAGTCCGGACCGAGCGTCGTCAGGCTTTGGCGATCCGCTGGATCATCGACTCGGCGCGCAAGCGCGGCGAGCATACTCTTGAGGATCGGCTGTCCAACGAGTTGTTGGATGCCGTGAATAATCGCGGCGCTGCCGTGAAGAAGCGTGAAGATACCCATCGTATGGCAGAGGCCAATAAGGCCTTCAGCCATTATCGCTGGTAACCAGTCAGACTTTGACACGTCGGTAGTTAGTCGGCTCACGGAGAGAAGACGATGGCCAAGGCCAAATTTGAACGTAATAAGCCTCATTGCAACATCGGCACCATTGGTCACGTTGACCATGGAAAGACGTCGCTAACCGCCGCCATCACGAAAGTGTTGGCGAAGTCGGGTGGTGCGACGTTCACGGCCTATGATCAGATCGACAAGGCTCCGGAAGAGCGGGCTCGTGGCATCACGATCTCCACCGCGCATGTCGAGTATGAGACCAAGGCCCGCCATTACGCCCATGTCGATTGCCCCGGCCACGCCGATTATGTGAAGAACATGATCACCGGCGCCGCGCAGATGGACGGCGCGATCCTGGTGGTGTCCGCCGCCGACGGCCCGATGCCGCAGACCCGTGAGCATATCCTGCTCGCCCGTCAGGTCGGCGTGCCGGCGTTGGTCGTGTTCATGAACAAGGTCGACATGGTCGATGACCCCGAGCTGCTGGAACTCGTGGAGCTCGAAATTCGCGAGCTGCTGAAGTCCTACCAGTTCCCGGGCGACGACATTCCGATCACCCAGGGTTCTGCTCTCGCCACGCTTGAGGACAAGACCCCGGAGATCGGCGAGCAGGCCATCATCAAGCTGATGGAAACTGTCGACACCTATATCCCGCAGCCGCATCGCCCGAAGGATCGCCCCTTCCTGATGCCGATCGAAGATGTGTTCTCGATCTCGGGTCGTGGCACGGTCGTGACCGGTCGTATCGAGCGTGGCATTCTGAAGGTCGGCGACGAAGTTGAAATCGTCGGCATCAAGAATACCGTCAAGACGATCTGCACGGGCGTCGAGATGTTCCGCAAGCTGCTCGACCAGGGCGAGGCCGGCGACAACATCGGCGCGCTGCTGCGCGGCACGAAGCGTGAAGACGTCGAGCGCGGCCAGGTTCTGGCAGCCCCCGGCTCGATCACGCCGCACACGAAGTTCAAGGCCGAGTCCTACATCCTGACGAAGGAAGAGGGTGGCCGTCACACGCCGTTCTTCACCAACTATCGCCCGCAGTTCTACTTCCGCACCACGGATGTGACCGGCGTCGTGACCTTGCCGGAAGGCGTGGAGATGGTGATGCCTGGCGACAACGTGTCGATGGACGTCGAGTTGATCGCGCCGATCGCCATGGATGACGGCCTGCGTTTCGCCATTCGCGAAGGTGGCCGCACCGTCGGCGCCGGCGTTGTGGCTAAGGTCGTCGCGTAAAGCGACGACAGAGATCGAAGCCGCGAAACTGGAAGCCTAAGATGGACAATCAAAACATCCGTATTCGCCTCAAGGCGTACGATCACCGCGTGCTGGATGCCAGCACAAAGGAAATCGTGAACACGGCGAAGCGTACGGGTGCCCGGGTTCGCGGCCCGATTCCGCTGCCCACGCATATCGAACGGTTCACCGTGAACCGTTCGCCCCACGTCGATAAGAAGAGCCGCGAGCAGTTCGAAATTCGGACCCACCGCCGGTTGCTCGACATCGTCGAACCCACGCCGCAGACGGTCGATGCTTTGATGAAGCTCGATCTCGCGTCTGGTGTCGATGTCGAGATCAAGATCTGAGCCTGGAAAGACCGCCTCTATGCGCACCGGAGTGATCGCCAAGAAGCTGGGTATGTCCCGGCTTTTCAAAGACGACGGCAGCCACGTGCCCGTCACTGTTCTGCACCTGGACCAGGTGCGGGTGGTGTCCACCCGTACGCAGGAGCTGGACGGTTACACGGCAGTCCAGCTTGGCTTTGGTCTGGCGAAGGTCAAGAACGTGACCCAGCCGAACCGTGGCCACTTTGCCAAGACGAAGATCGAGCCGCCGAAGAAGGTCGTCGAGTTCCGCGTGGCCGCCGATGCTCTGTTGGAGCCCGGCGCCGTGATCTCGGCCGCGCATTTCGTCGTCGGCCAGAAGATCGACGTTGCAGGCACCTCGAAGGGCAAGGGCTTCGCCGGTGGCATGAAGCGCTGGAACTTCAGCGGCCTCGAAGCCTCCCACGGCGTTTCGGTCAGCCATCGTAGCCTTGGGTCGACGGGTAACCGTCAGGATCCTGGCAAGACGTTTAAGAATAAGAAGATGGCCGGCCATCTCGGCGTCGAGCGCATCACGACCCTCAATCTTGAGGTCGCGGGCATCGATGCGGAGCGCGGGCTCATCATGGTCAAAGGCGCCGTTCCGGGATCCGTCGGTGGCTTCGTTCTGGTGCGGGATGCGATCAAGCGTCCCCGTCATGCCGATGCCGCCTACCCCGCCGCGCTGGTCGGTTGAGGACCGCGATATGAAGATTGACATCACCACCCTCGACAACGGCGCTGCCGGTTCGGTCGAGCTCGCGGACGAGATTTTCGGCACGGCACCCCGTGCAGACATCATGGCTCGAGTCATTCATTGGCAGCAGGCGCGCCGTCGCGCCGGCACGCACAAGACCAAGGGTCTGTCCGAGGTTTCGGGCACCACCAAGAAGCCGTATCGCCAGAAGGGCACGGGTAACGCCCGTCAGGGCAGCTTGCGCGCGCCGCAGTTCCGCACCGGTGGTGTGGTTCATGGTCCGGTCGTGCGCGGCCATGGGTACGATCTTCCCAAGAAGGTGCGTCGCTTGGGTCTGATCTCGGCTTTGTCGCAGAAGCAGGCGGACGGCAAGCTGATCGTCATCGACAGCGCCGGTGGCGTCGAGAAGACAAAGGAATTGAACGCCAAGCTGCGCGTGCTCGGCTGGACCTCGGTTCTGATCGTCGATGCGACGGTCGATCCAGTGTTCCTGCGCGCCAGCCGCAACATCATCGGTTGCGACGTGCTGCCGACGGTGGGCGCCAATGTCTATGACATCCTGCGTCACGAGCTTCTGGTAGTGACCTCGGCCGGCCTAGAAGGGCTGACGACGAGGCTTTCCGCCAAGAGCGCGGACAAGTCGGAGATCGCAGCATGAGCACCCCCGGTTTCAAGGCGCGTAAGAGCGCCGAGAGAATGTCGCGTGAGTCGATCTACGAAGTCATTCGTAGCCCGGTCATTACGGAAAAGGCGACGGCGCTGACCGAGCGCAGCCAGGTTTCCTTCCGCGTTGCGCTCAGCGCGACAAAGCCGGAAATCAAGGTCGCGGTCGAGACGCTGTTCGGCGTTACGGTCCTGGGCGTGAACACGCTCATCACCAAGGGCAAGACCAAGAAGTTTCGTGGCCGGCCCGGCCAGCGCGCTGATGTCAAGAAGGCGATCGTGCAATTGGCGGATGGCCAATCGATCGACTTCACGACGAGCCTCAGCTGAGGCCTCGGGGATAGATCATGGCACTTAAGCACTTTAAACCCGTAACCCCGAGCCTTCGCGGCACCGTCATGGTGGCGCGGAACGAGCTTTGGAAGGGCAAGCCCGTCAAGGGCCTGACGGAGGGCAAGTCGCACTCCGGCGGTCGTAACAACCACGGCCGGACCACGGTTCGGTTCCGGGGCGGCGGACACAAGCAGAGCTATCGCGTCGTCGACTTCAAGCGCCGCAAGTTCGATGTGCCGGCGAAGGTCGAGCGTCTGGAATACGATCCGAACCGTACGGCGTTCATCGCCCTCCTGAAGTATCAGGATGGTGAGCTCGCTTACATCATCGCGCCGCAGCGCCTTGCGGTGGGTGATACGGTGGTGTCGGGCCAGCGCGCGGATATCAAGCCGGGCAATGCCATGCCGCTGGGCTCGATTCCGGTCGGCACGATTATCCATAATATCGAGATGAAGACGGGCGCTGGCGCCAAGGTCGCACGTTCGGCCGGCACTTTCGCTCAGCTCGTCGGCAAGGACTCGGGCTATGCCCAGGTCAAGCTGATGTCGGGTGAGCTTCGCGTCGTTCGCGCCGAATGCATGGCGACGATCGGTGCGGTGTCCAACCCGGACAACTCGAACATCCATATCGGCAAGGCCGGGCGTTCGCGCTGGCTCGGCCGTCGTCCGCATAACCGCGGCGTCGTGATGAACCCGGTCGATCATCCGCACGGTGGTGGCGAAGGCCGCACCTCGGGCGGTCGTCATCCGGTCACGCCGTGGGGCAAGCCGACCAAGGGCTATAAGACACGCGTCAACAAGCGGACGGACAAGTTGATCATCCGCCGGCGCAACAAGAGCAAGGGCTAACCTCATGGCACGCTCCGTTTGGAAAGGCCCGTTCGTGGACGGGTACCTCCTGAACAAAGCCGAGGCCGCACGGGTCTCCGGCCGCAACGAGATCATCAAGATCTGGTCGCGTCGTTCGACGATCCTGCCGCAGTTCATCGGCCTGACCTTTGGCGTCTACAACGGGCACAAGTTTCTGCCTGTCGTGGTGAACGAGAACATGGTGGGGCACAAGTTCGGCGAATTCTCGCCGACGCGTACCTTCACCGGCCATTCGGCCGATAAGAAGGCGAAGCGGGGCTAATCCGATGAGCAAGCCAAAATATCCCCGTAAGCTGAGCGAGACCGAGGCTCAGGCCCTGGTCAGCAATATTCGCGTGAGCCCCCGCAAGCTCAATCTCGTGGCCGGCATGATCCGCAACCAGCCTGCGGCCGCCGCTGTCGCGACTTTGACCTTCAGCAAGAAGCGGATTGCGCAGGACGTGCGCAAGGCGCTGCAGAGCGCGATCGCCAATGCCGAGAACAACCATCAGCTCGATGTCGATCGGCTGGTCGTGACCAAGGCGGAGGTTGGCCGCTCCATCGTGATGCGCCGCTTCCATGCCCGTGGTCGCGGTCGCGCATCGCGCATCGAGAAGTGGTTCAGCCATTTGAAGATCGTCGTCGCTGAGCGGGCGCAGGAAACTGCCCCCGAGCCCGCGCAGGAGGCCGCATAACATGGGTCATAAAGTCAATCCGATTGGGCTGCGGCTTGGTATTAACCGCACCTGGGATAGCCGCTGGTATGCTGGCCGCGACTATGCGCGCCTGCTGCATGACGACCTGAAGCTGCGTGCCCATCTCCGCAAGAAGCTCTCCGGCGCCGGCGTCAGCCGCGTGGTGATCGAGCGTCCTGCGAAGAAGCCGCGCGTCACGATCTATGCCGCCCGCCCGGGCGTCGTGATCGGCAAAAAGGGTCAGGACATCGAGGTTCTGCGCAAAGAACTGACGGTCATGGCGAAGGCTGAGGTCTCCTTGAATATCATGGAGATTCGTAAGCCTGAGATCGACGCGACGCTGGTGGCCGAGAACATCGCCCAGCAGCTTGAGCGTCGGGTGGCTTTCCGCCGCGCCATGAAGCGCGCCGTTCAGTCCGCCATGCGTTTGGGCGCCCAGGGCATCCGCATCAATTGCGGCGGCCGTCTCGGTGGCGCCGAAATCGCGCGGATGGAGTGGTACCGCGAAGGTCGCGTGCCGCTGCATACCCTGCGTGCGGAAATTGATTACGGTGTTGCGACGGCAAAGACGACATATGGCACCTGCGGCGTGAAGGTCTGGATCTTCAAGGGCGAGATTCTAACGCACGACCCGATGGCGCAGGACCGCAAGGCCGCCGAACAGGCGCCGCAGCGGTAAGGATTGGACACGGACAATGCTTTCTCCCAAGCGCACCAAATACCGCAAGGCGCATAAGGGCCGTATTCACGGTCTGGCCAAGGGTAACACGCAGCTGAACTTCGGCGCATTCGGCCTCAAGGCCCTGCAGCCGGAGCGCATCACCGCGCGTCAGATCGAATCCGCTCGTCGGGCGATCACGCGTCACATGAAGCGCGCCGGTCGCGTGTGGATCCGCATCTTTCCGGATGTGCCCGTTTCCGTGAAGCCCGCCGAAGTCCGCATGGGCTCCGGCAAGGGTAGCCCGGAATTCTGGGTGGCCCGTGTGAAGCCTGGCCGCATCATGTTCGAGATCGACGGCGTCTCGCAGGAGACGGCGCAGGAAGCGCTGACGCTCGGCGCCGCCAAGCTGCCGATCAAGACCAAGTTCGTCACCCGCATCGGGGAGGCGTGATATGACCAAAGCGACCGATATCCGGGTCAAGTCCCCGGATGAGCTTTCGACCCTGTTGCTCGATCTTCGCCGGGAGCAGTTCAACCTGCGTTTCCAGCGCGCGACCGGCCAGAACGAGAGTGTCAGCCGCGTTAAGGTTGTCCGCCGGGAAATCGCCCGGGTGAAGACTGTCATTGCGGAGCGCCAACGCGCTTCCGCCAAAGCCTGAGGAGATAAGGGCGATGTCTAAGCGCGTCCTGTCAGGGCGGATTGTAAGCGACAAGATGGACAAGACGGTTACCGTCTTGGTCGAGCGTCGCGTCATGCATCCGCTGTACAAGAAGTTTATCCGCCGTTCGAAGCGTTATGCCGCGCATGACGAAGAGAATACCTGCAAGCTCGGCGACATGGTGCGGATCGAGGAATGCCCTCCGATCAGCAAGCGCAAGGCTTGGATGGTGATCGAGCGTAACGGGGAACACATGTCCCCCGAGACGCATGTGATCGCCGCTGACGCCGGCGCGCCCGCCGCAGCCCCGGTTTGAGGAGGATCGCATGATCCAATCCGAAAGCACGCTCGATGTCGCCGACAATTCCGGCGCCAAGAAAGTGTTGTGCATTAAAGTGCTTGGCGGCTCGAAGCGGCGTACCGCTTCCGTGGGCGACGTTATCGTCGTCTCCGTGAAGGATGCCATTCCGCGCGGCAAGGTGAAGAAGGGCGACGTCCACCAGGCGGTGATCGTGCGCACGTCTTACCCGGTGCGTCGCTCGGACGGCAGCGCCATCCGTTTTGACCGCAATGCCGCCGTTCTGATCAACAAGCAGAACGAGCCGATCGGCACGCGTATCTTCGGGCCCGTCGTTCGCGAGCTGCGCGCCAAGAAGTTCATGAAGATCATCAGCCTCGCGCCGGAGGTGATCTGATCATGGCCGCTCGTATCCGTAAGGGTGACAGCGTTGTCGTCATCGCGGGCTCGGACAAGGGCAAGCGCGGCGAAGTTCTTCAGGTCATGCCGAAGCTCAACCGTGCGGTTGTGCAGGGCGTTGCGATGAAGACGAAGCATCAGAAGCCCGCAGGCGCAGGCCAGCAGGGCGGCCGGATCGAGAGCGAACGCGCCATCGACCTGTCGAATGTTATGTTGATCGATCCTAAGACGGATCAGCCGACCCGGGTGGGGTTCCGGATTCTGGACGACAAGCGGAAAGTCCGCGTCGCCCGGAAGACCGGCGCTCTCATCGAAAGCTGAGGAGGCAGGGGTGAGTGAAGTGACGGCTAGGCCGAGACTGCACGTCCATTACAACGAAGTTGTAAGGGCCGCGCTGCAGACTGAGTTCAACTATTCCAACGTCATGCAGGTGCCTCGGCTCGAGAAGATCGTGCTGAATATGGGCGTCGGTGAGGCTGCGGCCGACCAGAAGAAGCTCGATGCGGCGGTTGCCGAATTGATGCTGATCAGCGGCCAGAAGCCGGTGAAGACGGTGGCGAAAAAGGCTATTGCGGGTTTCAAGATCCGCAAGGGTCTGCCGATCGGCTGCAAGGTCACGCTTCGGCAGGCTCGGATGTACGAGTTCCTCGATCGTCTCGTGACGATCGCTCTGCCCCGCGTCCGCGACTTCCGCGGCATCACGGGCAAGGGTTTTGACGGTCGTGGCAACTTCGCCATGGGCGTCAAGGAACAGATCATCTTCCCGGAAATCGTCTACGACAAGGTAGATGCGATCCGGGGCATGGATATCGTGTTCGTGACGACGGCAAAGACTGACGCGGAAGCGAAGGCTCTTCTAAAGAACTTCTACATTCCGTTCGCGAACTGAGCTTAACGAGACGAGATTTGGAAAACCGCGACACCCGCTTCGGCGTGGGTCGATAGGTTCCGGAGGACAGAGACAGGATGGCCAAAACTTCCCAGGTCAACCGTAACGCCAAGCGCGAGCGCATGTCTGCTCGTGACAAGGTGAAGCGCGCGGCATTGAAGTCGATCGTGAAAGACCGCGCCCTTCCGGTGGAAGAGCGGTTCGAGGCTTCTGTGAAGCTCGCGGCTTTGCCGCGCAACGGTGCGCCCACGCGCATTCGTCTGCGCTGTGAGCTGTCGGGTCGTTCACGCGCGAACTATCGCAAGTTCCGCCTGAGCCGCATTGCGCTTCGTGACCTTGCCAGTGCCGGGCAGATCCCTGGCATGGTCAAGGCGAGCTGGTAAGGAAAGGGGATCTTCCATGTCTATGTCCGATCCCTTGGGGGATATGCTGACCCGCATTCGTAATGCGCAGCGATCCAACCACAGCGTCTGCGTCGCCCCGGCGTCCCGCCTGCGCGCCAATGTTCTCGATGTGCTGAAGCGCGAAGGCTTTATCCGCGGCTTCTCCAGCGAAGAACTGCGGCCTGGCATCGCCCAGCTTCGCATCGAGCTGAAATACAACGAAGGCCAGCCGGTTATTAAGGAGATCACACGCGTCTCCCGCCCCGGCCGACGCGTCTATTCGAAGATCAAGGAGCTGCCGCGGGTTTATAGCGGCCTCGGCGTCTCGATCCTGTCCACGCCGCGTGGCGTGATGAGCGACCAGGAGGCTCGCGCTGCCAATGTTGGCGGCGAAGTCCTCTGCCGCGTCTTCTGAGGGGGCTGGATCAATGTCACGTGTAGGCAAATATCCGGTCGTCATTCCTGCCGGGGTCGACGTTTCCGTCACCAACAATATCCTGGTGGCGAAGGGCAAGCTCGGCGAGTTGAGGCTGCCATTGACCGACCTGGTCGATACCACGGTCGCCGATGGCCGCGTCACGGTCGTGCCGCGTTCCAAGGCCGCGAATTCCCGCATGATGTGGGGCACAACGCGTGCCCTCGTCGCGAACATGCTCAAGGGCGTGTCCATTGGCTTTGCGAAGTCGATGGATGTGACCGGCACGGGCTATCGCGCTGCGGTTCAGGGCAAGAACCTGGTCATTAACCTCGGCTATTCGCATGATGTGGTCTATGCGATCCCGGAAGGGATCAAGATCACCTGCGACAAGCCGACGGCGATCCGGGTCGAGGGTGTGGACAAGCGGTTGGTTGGTCAGGTTGCGGCCGAAATTCGGTCCAAGCGTCCGCCGGAGCCCTATAAGGGCAAGGGCGTTCGGTACACCGACGAGACCATCCGCCGTAAAGAAGGTAAGAAGAAGTAATGAGCGCGAACCAGGATCTCCGGGAGCGTCGGCGGGAGCGTCTGCGCTTCCAGCTGCGCCAGAAATCCGGTGGCCGGGTGCGGCTGTCGGTGTTTCGCTCCAGCAAGCACATCTACGCCCAGGTCATCGACGATGTCGCTGGCCGCACCTTGGCCGCTGCGTCCAGCATCGATCCCGATCTGCTGGAAGCGCTGAAGACGGGCGCCGACAAGGACGCGGCCTCGGCCGTCGGCAAGCTGGTCGCCGAGCGTGCGATCGCAAATGGCGTCAAGGAAGTCGTGTTCGATCGCGGCTCGTATCTGTACCACGGTCGCGTCAAGGCGCTTGCGGAGGCTGCCCGCGAGGGCGGCCTGGCCTTCTAAGGAGAACGAAGCAAAATGGCACGGGATCCGAGGTCAGGCGGCGGCGGGCGTGAGCGCGAACGCGAGCACAACGACGAATTCATCGACAAGCTGGTCACCATCAACCGCGTCGCCAAGGTTGTTAAGGGCGGACGTCGTTTCGCCTTCGCAGCCCTGGTTGTGGTTGGCGACCAGAAGGGCCGCGTCGGCTTCGGCGCCGGCAAGGCGCGTGAAGTGCCGGAAGCGATCCGCAAGGCGACGGAGCGGGCCAAGCGCGGCCTTATCCGCGTGCCGATGAAGGAGGGTCGTACCCTCCATCATGATGCGCTGGGTCACTACGGCGCCGGTCATGTCATCCTGCGCGCGGCTCCGGCCGGCACGGGCATCATCGCCGGCGGCCCGATGCGTGCGGTTCTGGAAACCCTCGGCATTGGTGACGTCGTCGCCAAGTCCATGGGTAGCCGCAACCCGCACAACATGATCAAGGCGACCTTCGACGCTTTGCAGAACTGCGCCAGCCCGCGTTCGGTCGCGGCCCGTCGTGGCAAGAAGGTCTCCGACCTTCTCGGCAAGCGCGATATTCCTGGGGAGGCGGCAGATGTCGGCTGATCGCACCGTAACAGTAAGACAACTCGTCTCCGGCAATGGGCAGAAGCCCGGCCAGCAGGCGACGCTGAAAGGCCTTGGCCTGAACAAGATCCGCCGCGAGCGCACCTTGGAGGATACTCCTTCGGTGCGCGGCATGATCCGTAAGGTCGCCCATCTGATCCAGGTTATCGAGCAGGTCTGACGGCAGCGTCAGGACCCAGGATTGACACCATGAAGTTGAATGAACTGCGCGACAATGCCGGCGCCCGCCCCAAGTCCAAGCGACTTGGCCGTGGCATCGGCTCCGGCAAGGGCAAGACGTCCGGCCGCGGCGTGAAGGGCCAGAAGGCGCGAGAGGGTGTGTCCCTCAACGGCTTCGAAGGCGGTCAGCTGCCGATCTATCGTCGTCTTCCGAAGCGTGGCTTCCGCAACGTGAACCGCAAGGTCTTCACGCCGCTGAACCTCGACGTGATCGAGAAGGCCATTGTGGACGGCAAGATCGATGCCAGCCAGACCATCACAGAAGTGGCGCTGCGCGCTGCCGGCGTGATCGGGCCAGGCAAGTTGGACGGTATTCGTCTGCTGGGCCGCGGTGAGATCACCCGCGCGGTGACGGTTGCGGTCTCCGGCGCTTCGGCGACGGCGATCGCGGCGATCGAAAAGGCGGGCGGCAAGGTCGAATTGCTGAACGCTCCGGCGGAAGCCGCAGCGGCGTAAATCTCGGCCCGACGGGTTGAAGAGAGGGGCGGCGGACCGGAAGGTGCGTCGCCCCTTTGCGTTTTGGTGCCATTGACGCCGCGCGGCCTCTGCGGTGGAAGGGTTGCATGCGCAAGGAAAGCATTGCTCTCACCTCGATCCGTGGCTTTGCGGCCTTGTGGGTTGTCGGCCTCCACTTCGACCTCAACATGGGCCTAGTGGGTTACAAGCTTTGGCCCGGGCTGGTTCATTACGGCTATGCCGGCGTGGATATCTTCTTCATCCTGAGCGGCTTTATCCTGACCACCGTCTATCGCGGGTTGGAATGGCGCGGCGTCGGCCGCTTCCTGACGCGACGCGCCTTTCGCATCTATCCGATGCATTGGGCGGTCATTGCCGGAATGCTGCTGATCTGGGTAGACGCCTATCTGCGCTTCGGGGTTCACAATCAGGAGCAGCAGCTGCGGTGGCTGCCCGTCTTCTCCCTGATGCTGCAACCCTTGATCTATCACCGGCTGATGTGGAATGCGGTGAGCTGGTCGGTCGGGATCGAAGTGATTTGCTACATCCTGTTCCCCATCGCCATCATGCGGCTGCGCGTCGCCCCGATCTGGGTCCTGGCCGGCGTGATCGTCGCTCTGGCGGGGCTGGAACATCACATCCAGATTTACGATCTCTATGTCTGGGGCGATGGCGCTGTGGCGCGCGGCTTGGTCGGCTTTGGCTTGGGCATGGCGTTGCGGCTGCTGTCCGAAAAGATCGCCGATCCCTCGCGCTTGGTGGCGTCGGTGATCGAGCTGATCGCGCTGGGTTGCATCGTGGTCGCGGCGAGCATCGGGCAGGGGCCATACATTCCCCTCTTCGCCGGGTTGCTGATCGTCGCCTTGTCTTGGGAGAGCGGCATCGTCGCTTGGGCGCTCAATGCCCGCTGGTGCTTCTGGCTCGGCCGCATCTCCTATTCCGTCTATCTGACGCATGAGGAGATGATCGGTCTCGTCTGGCCGCATTTCCCGGCCACGCGCCTGCCGTTCAGCCATCGGGTCGATGGCATCGTCTGGACCCTGATGGTTCTCGGCCTCGTCTTGGCGCTGTCGACAGTGACTTGGTACTGCATCGAGGAGCCGTTTCGCAAACTCGGCGGTTGGCTCGGGCGGAGAGTCGAAGAGCGGCCGGTGGCGCGGCTGGCGGATAGCGCTTCGCTCATCCGCCCTACGAGTCGAGGCGCCGTGTAGGGCGGATGAGCGAAGCGTTATCCGCCAATATCCATCTGCTGAGCGAGCCGGAACAGCGCCGCCGGATAGACCCCGAGAATGCGCGTCTCATGCGAGAAGAAGGCGAGCTCTTCCAGCGCAAGCCGCAGATTCGGATGCTCGGGATGACCCTCGACCTCACACAGGAATTGCGTCGCGGTGAACTGACCACCGACCATGTAGCTTTCGAGCTTGGTCATATTGACGCCATTGGTGGCAAATCCGCCCAGGGCCTTGTAGAGCGCCGCCGGCACGTTGCGGACCCGGAAGACGAAGGTCGTCATCAGCCCGTCCGTATCGGGGGCCGCGAGCCGTGGCTCCAACGCCGCGACATAGAAGCGGGTCGTGTTATGGGCCGCGTCCTCGACATTGCGGAGCAGGATGTCGAGCCCATACAGCTCGGCGGCGAGGGACGAGGCGATGGCCGCATCTTCCGGCCGGCCCCAGTCCGCCACCAAGGCGGCGCTACCGGCGGTGTCGGCCTCGATGACCGGAACCATGTCGTGCGCGCGCAATAGACGACGGACCTGACCGAGCGCCACCGCATGGCTATGCACTCGCCGCACGACGTCGATCGTGGCGCCCGGAACGCCGAGCAGGCAATGCTCGACGCGCTCGAAATGCTCGCCGACGATGGCAAGGCCGCTATCGGGCAGCAGGGAATGGATATCGGGCACGCGACCCGCGAGGCTGTTTTCACAAGGCAGCATGGCGAGCCCGGCGCGGCCTTCGCGCACGGCGTCGATGGTTGCCTCGAAGGTCGGGCAGGGCAGCGTCATCATCGCGGGGAAGGCTTTGCGACAGGCGAGGTCGGAATAGGCGCCCGGCACGCCCTGAAAAGCGATCAATCCCATGGTCATGAAGAGGTCATTTCGGGCGCAGCGGTCATGGGCGGGAAAATCGGCGTCATCGGGGACCTCGATCGAAGGATCGCCACCTGGGCGGGTTGATGCGCTGGTAGCCATTCCCTATGGTGCGGGCAAGTTCGGGGCGTGTTCCGCGATTGCTGCATGGCGGCCACGGCCGCCCGGTTGCCACGCCGCCCCCGTTCGCTCGGATAGTGCTGGGGTCGGTGCATGGCAGGTTTGGAAGGCAACAAGGCTTTCGCGGCGGTACTCGTCGCCGGGATGGCCTTTATGGTTGCAGGCTTCGTCGCGGATCTCGTGGTTCATCCCGAGGAACTCGAAAAGACCGCCATCACCATCCAAGGTGCGGCCGAATCGATGGGCGGGCCCGCCCGCGTCATCATTCCCACCATCCTGCCCCTCATGGCCAAGGCCGATGTCTCGGCCGGCGCCTCTACCACCGCCCAGGCCTGCGGGTCCTGCCATAGCTTCACGCAAGGCGGCGCCGCGATGGTCGGCCCCAACCTCTATAATGTCGTAGGCGCCAAGGTGGCCGCTGCTGCTGGCTATAGCTTTTCCTCGGCGCTGACCAAGGTCGGCGGCACCTGGACCTATGAGCAGCTCAACAAATGGCTGTACGACCCGCAGAGCTTCGCGCCCGGCACGCACATGACCTATCCGGGCATGCGCAGCATCCAGAGCCGCGCCGACGTCATCGGCTACCTGCGCAGCCTATCGACCGCGCCGGTGGCTCTGCCGACTTCGGCTGAGGTCGCGGCCGCCCAGGCCGCGCAGAAGAAAGAGGAATCGGCCGCGGCCGTGCCCGCCGGCGGTGGCGCGCCTGCAGCACCAGTCGGGCCCAGCCTCAACCAGCTCCTGGCCAGTGCCGATCCCGGCAAGGGTGGGGATTTCGCGGCCCAGGCGTGTGGGTCCTGCCACAGCTTCACCAAGGGCGGCGCCGCCATGGTCGGCCCCAATCTGTATGACATGGTCGGCGCGCCCATTGCCGGCACGCCGGGCTATTCCTTCTCGCCCTCCCTCAAAAAGGTCGGGGGCAATTGGGATTTTGGAAAGCTGGATGATTGGCTGACCAATCCTCAGCATTTCGCGCCGGGCACGACAATGAGCTACGCGGGCATTCCGCAGCCCAAGATGCGGGCCAATGTGGTCGATTATCTGCGCACCCTGTCCGACAAGCCGGTGGCCTTGCCGGCCGCCGCCGCCGCACCGGGCAAGATGCCCGCACCGGCCGCGAAGTCGAATGCCCCGGTGGCGAAAACTGCCGATACGACGACGCCTGGGGCCAAGACCGGCACCCAGACGCCCAACCCGTAACGTCTCACCATGAGCGCGACGACGGGGTTTCTGGACATCGCGCTCGCTTTGGCGGATGCGGCGGCCGTGGTGGTGCGGCCGCATTTCCGCGCCGGCCTGGTGCCGGACGATAAGGCCGATGACAGCCCGGTGACGCTGGCCGACCGAGCCGCCGAGCAGGCGATGCGCGCCATTCTTGCCGAGCATTGCCCCGACCATGCGGTCATCGGCGAGGAATTCGGCGCCACCGGCACCACCGGCAGCGGCCTGCGTTGGGTGTTGGACCCCATCGACGGCACCCGCGCCTTCATCACCGGGCGCACCACCTTCGGCACCCTGATCGCCCTGATCGAGGATGAGACGCCGATCATCGGCATCATCGACCAGCCCATCACGGGGGAGCGTTGGGTCGGCGTCGCCGGCCGCCCCACCGTTTTCACCGGCCCGCTGGGTGGACGCGCGGGATGCCGACCCTGCCCGAGCCTGGGGCAGGCAGAACTCTCCTGCACCAGCCCGGATATCTTCGACGACAGAACGCGGCCGGCTTTTGCGCGCATGCGCGCCGCCGTGCGCCGCACGAGTTGGGGCGGCGATTGCTATGCCTATGGGCTGCTGGCCCTCGGGCAGATCGACGTCATTGCCGAAGCGGACATGAAACCGTGGGACTGGGCGGCGCTCGTGCCGGTCATTACCGGCGCCGGCGGCAGCGTGACCGATTGGTCCGGCGCGCCGTTGCGGCTCGACGGCAATGGCGACGTGCTGGCGCTGGGCGATGCGGCGCTGCTGGCGCCTGCGATCCGGGTGCTTGCTGACTAAACCGTCACCTCCCCTCGACGGATCAGGGCTTTCGATCCGGCAGCGGACGTTCCATTAATAACGCAGACCAGCCGTCAAAAATCGGTTTGCAAGGATTGGGGAGGATTGATGCAGCGACGGACCTTCCTGACCGCCTCGGCCGGGCTTCTCGCCCTGCCACTGGGCGCGCGTGCGCAAAGCATTCCGACGGGTGGATACGGCGTCGCTGTCACGGGGATGCCGGCATTGCCGGCTGGTTTCACCGCCTTCCCCTACGTCAATCCCAATGCCCCCAAGGGCGGCGCCGTGACCTTCAGTGAAGTCGGCGGCTTTGACAGCTTCAATCCCTTCATCATTCGCGGCACCCCGGCGGCTGGCGCCAGTTACTTGTGGGATACGTTGCTGCGCCCGTCCTCCGATGAGGCGAATGCCGCTTATGGCTTGGTCGCTGAAACCATCCAGATCGCTCCGGACCATAGCAGCGTGACCTTCGATCTGCGCCCCGAAGCGCGTTTCGCGGATGGCACGCCCGTGCGCGCCAGCGATCTTGCCTGGAGCTTCAAGACCTTCCGCAGCCAGGGTCAGCCCTTTTTCCAGACCTATTACGCGGCGGTGTCTGCGGTCGAAGTATCCGGCGACCATCGCGCGATCTTCCATCTCCACCCCGGCGCGGCGCGGGAATTGCCCCTGATTCTCGGGCAGCTGTCTGTCATGTCCGAGGCGTGGTGGAAGGGCCGTGATTTCACCGCGCCGCTGATCGCACCGCCCTTGGGGTCCGGCCCATACGGGATCGAGTCCGTCGCGCTCAACCGGTCCGTCACCTATCGTCGCCGTGCCGACTACTGGGCGGTAAACTTGCCGGTGTGTCGCGGCTTCTTCAATTTCGACCGCATCACCTTCGAGTATTTCGGCGATCCCAGCGTCGCGATGGAGGCCTTCAAGGCAGGTGAGATCGACTTTCGGGACGAGAATATTTCGAAGAACTGGTTCACCGGCTACAATTTTCCAGCGGTTCAGAAAGGCCTCGTCCGCAAAGAAGTCTTCGCCAATCATCTGCCGACGGGCATGCAAGGCTTCGGCATGAATACCCGGCGCCCGGTCTTTGCGGACGCACGCGTTCGCCAGGCGGTCGCGATGGCCTATGATTTCGAATGGCAGAACAAGACGCTGTTCTATGGCGGCTACAAGCGCAGCCTGAGCTATTTCAACAATAGCGACCTCGCCTCCTCCGGTGTGCCTGCCGGCGCAGAACTCGCCCTGCTGGAGCCATATCGCGCCCAGCTTCCACCGGAGCTTTTCACCCAGCCCTTCACGCTGCCGGTGAATGACGGGTCCGGCAACAATCGCCCGGCGCTGCTGGCGGCCCTCAAGCTTTTGAAGACAGCGGGCTGGACCGTGCAAGACCGCGAAATGAAGAACGCGGCCGGGCAGCCGCTGACCTTCGAAATTCTTCTCTATGATCCGTCGTTGGAACGGGCGACCCTGCCCTATGCGCAGGATCTGAAACGGCTCGGAATAACGGTGACGGTGCGGGTGATCGATCCGTCACAGTATCAGGCGCGGATGAACGCCTTCGATTACGACATGACCGTGGTGCTCATTCCCGAATCCGCGTCTCCGGGCAGCGAACAACGGGATTGGTGGGGCTCCGCTGCCGCGAAGCTCGCTGGCAGCAATAACCAGATGGGTGCGTCGAGCCCGGTCATCGACGCCCTGGTCGAGACGGTCATCGCGGCCAAAGACAGGAGCGAGTTGCTCGCCGCCACCCATGCGCTGGACCGCGTGCTGCTCTGGGGCTGGTATGTCGTGCCGCAATTCAATCTGGGCGCGTTCCGGCTCGCCTTCTGGAATGTCTTCGGTCATCCGACGCAATCCATGCTGGCGGGTTTCGATATCGACAGCTGGTGGATCGACGCCGATCTCGCGCGGACGACAGATGCACAGCGGCATCATTCCAATGGCGTCTGAGGGCTGATGGCCGCCTATCTGCTGCGCCGCCTGCTGCTCATTATCCCGACGCTGTTCGGCATTATCGCCATCAACTTCTTCGTGGTGCAATTGGCGCCCGGCGGGCCGGTGGAACAGGCGATCGCCCAGCTCAAGGGCCATGGCGGCAGCATGGGGATGGGCGGCGCCGCCGCGTCTGAGGCTGCGATGCCGTCGGTCGGCCTCTATCGTGGTGAACAGGGGATAGACCCGCAGATGGTCGCGCAGATGCGCCATATGTTCGGCTTCGACAAACCGCCGCTCACCCGCTTCGGCCTCATGCTCAAGGGCTATCTGACCCTCAACCTCGGTCAAAGCTTCTTTCTCGGCCAGTCCGTCTGGTCGCTCATCCTGCAACGAATCCCCGTGAGTATTTCGCTCGGTCTGTGGTCGACATTGCTGATCTACCTGATCTCCATCCCCCTCGGCATCGCCAAGGCGACGCGGGACGGTAGTCGCTTCGATCTCGTCAGCAGCCTGATCGTGCTGATCGGCTACGCCATTCCCGGTTTCCTTTTTGCGATCCTGCTCATCGTGGTCTTTGCGGGCGGCACGGCCGTGCAATGGTTTCCGCTGCGCGGCCTGACCAGCGCCGGCTCGCAACACTGGCCCTGGCCACAGCGCGCGCTGGATTATGGCTGGCACATGGTGCTGCCCACGGTCGCGATGGTGGTGGGCGGCTTCGCGAGCCTGACGATGCTGACCAAGAACTGCTTCCTGGAGGAGATCGGGAAGCAATATGTGCTGACGGCCCGGGCCAAGGGCGCCAGCAATCAGCGCGTGCTGTATGGCCATATCTTTCGCAATGCCATGCTGCTGATCGTGGCGGGCTTCCCGGCCGCCTTCATCAGCATCCTGTTCACCTCGGCTTTGCTGATCGAGATCATTTTCTCGCTCAATGGCATGGGCCAGTTGGGATTCCAGGCGGCCCTGCAACGCGACTATCCGGTGATGTTCGGCACGCTGTACGTGTTCTCGCTGCTCGGCCTCGTCATGCAGATCGTCGGTGACATCCTGTATACGGTGGTCGATCCGCGCATCGACTTCGCCTCCCGCCGATGAGCGAGACGAATGCCATCATCACCCGGCAAAGGGTCTGGGTCTCGCCGCTCAATCGCCGGCGCCTGGCGGCATTCCGGGCGCATCGGCGCGGCTTTTACGCGCTCTGGATCTTCCTCGTGCTCTTCGGCATCAGCCTCTTCGCCGGTCTCGTCGCCAATGACCGGCCGCTGGTGGTGCGCTTCAACGGCCAGTATCTGTTTCCGATCCTGACAGACTATAGCGAGGATCGCTTCGGCGCAGACTTCATGCCGACCGAGGCCGATTATTCAGACCCCGACGTCGCCAAAGCCATTCGCGCCCATGGCTGGATGATCTGGCCGCTGATCCCGTTTTGCTACAACACGACGGTGACCAACCTCAATCACCCCGCACCCTCGCCGCCCAGTTGGCGGAACTGGCTTGGCACCGATGATCAGGCGCGAGACGTATTATCCCGCGTGATCTACGGCTTTCGCATTTCGGTGCTGTTCGGCTTCACGCTGACGGCGCTTGCCTCGACGATCGGCATCCTGGCCGGAGCGGTCCAGGGGTTTTACGGCGGCCTGACGGATCTGTTGTTTCAGCGGTTCATTGAAGTCTGGTCCGGCTTGCCGGATCTGTTCATGCTCATCATCCTGTCCTCGATCATCGCGCCGTCCTTTTGGGTGCTGCTGTTGTTTCTGCTGCTGTTCAACTGGATCAACCTGACCGGCGTGGTGCGCGCGGAATTCTTGCGCGGTCGCACGCTGGATTATGTGCGCGCGGCGCGGGCCTTGGGCGTGTCGGACATGGCGCTGATGCGCCGCCACATCCTGCCCAATGCCATGGTCGCGACCTTGACCTTCCTGCCCTTCACCCTGTCCGGTTCGGTGACCATTCTCGCGAGCCTGGATTTCCTCGGTTTCGGCCTGCCCCCGGGGTCGCCATCCCTGGGCGAATTGGTGTCCCAGGGGCGTGACAATCTTCAAGCCCCGTGGCTTGCCATCACAGCCTTCGCGGTCCTCGGCGGTCTTTTGATCCTGCTGATCTTCATCGGTGAGGCGGTGCGGGACGCCTTCAATCCACGAAAGACCGGTTTCCGATGAGTCTCGTTATCGTCGAAGGACTGACCGTCGCGTTCGGGGGCCGCCCCGTGGTGCAGGATGTGTCCTTCACCCTGGCGCGCGGCGAAACCCTGGCCCTCGTCGGCGAAAGCGGTTCGGGCAAGTCCCTCACTGCGCTGTCGCTGCTGCGGCTGTTGCCGCCCGGGGCCGATGTGATGGCCGGCCGCATCGAGATCGACGGCAAGGACGTGACGGCAATGCGCGAGCCGGAGCTGCGGCGCCTGCGCGGTGGCAAGGTCGGCATGATCTTCCAGGAGCCCATGACCAGCCTCAATCCCCTGCACCGGATTGGCCGCCAAGTGGCGGAGGCTGTGAAGCTGCACCATAAGGCGGGGATGAGCCGCGAGGCCTTGCGCGAGCGGGCGATCGCTTTGCTGGGCCAGGCAGGCTTCGCGGATGCTGAGCATCGGCTGGACGCTTTTCCGCATCAGCTTTCGGGCGGCCAGCGGCAGCGCGTGATGATCGCCATGGCCTTGGCCAACGATCCGCCGCTGCTGATTGCGGACGAGCCGACGACGGCGCTGGACGTGACGATCGAAGCCCAGATCCTGGCCTTGCTCGATGCGCAGAAAGCCGCCCATGGCCTGGGGCTGCTGCTGATTACCCATGACCTCGGTATCGTCCGCCAGCATGCCGATCGTGTCGCGGTGATGAAGGCGGGCCAGATCGTCGAGACCGGGACAGCGGCGGATGTCTTCGCGCATCCGACGCATCCGTACACGCGCATGCTGCTGGCGTCGGAGCCGAAAGGCGGTCCCGCACCGGTGCCCGTCGGCGCCAAGCCGGTGATCGCGGCGGATAAGCTCAGCGTACACTTCGCCATCCGGCGCGGCGTCATGCGCCGGTCCGTGGGCCATGTCGCGGCCGTCGATGGCGTGTCGGTGACGGTCCATGAGGGGGAGACGGTCGGGCTGGTGGGCGAAAGCGGGTCCGGCAAGACCAGCATGGGCTTCGCGATGCTGGGTCTGGAACAGGCGCAGGGCGATATCCGCTTCGGGGGCCAGAACATCGCGACGATGACTGAGCGCAAGCTGCGATCGATGCGTGGGGACATGCAGATCGTCTTCCAGGACCCGTATGGCAGCCTGTCCCCCCGCATGACGGTGGAGGAGATCGTCGCAGAGGGGTTGAAGGTCCATGCCAAGCATCTGACGCGCGCCGAGCGGCATGGGCGCGTGGTGGCGGCGCTGGAGGAGGTCGGGCTGACCGACACGGTGTTGGGGCGCTATCCGCATGAGTTCAGCGGCGGCCAGCGGCAGCGCATCGCCATCGCCCGCGCCATGGTGCTGCAGCCGCGTTTCATGGTGCTGGACGAGCCGACCAGCGCGCTAGACCGATCGGTGCAGACTCAGATCGTCGATCTGCTACGGCGGCTTCAGGCCAGCCACGGTCTCGCGTATTTGTTCATCAGCCATGACCTACGGATCGTGCGCGCGCTTGCGCATCGCATCATTGTGCTGCGCCGTGGCCGTGTGGTGGAGGAGGGGCCGGCTGAGGCGATCTTCGCCAATCCGCAGCAAGCCTATACCCGCGCGCTGATCGCGGCCGCCTTCGAGGGTCGCGCCATCGCAACGACGATCGAGGAGCCGGATGCGCCGGCTTTGGTGGATTAAATTGCGATGCGAACGCCGAGTTCCACCACCCGGTCGCTCGGGATACGGAAGAATTCGGTCGCGGCGACGGCGTTCCGCGACAGCACCAGGAAGATCCACAGCCGCCAGAAGGGCAGCTTCGGCACCAAGGCCGGCACGATCACCTCCCGGCCCAGGAAGTAGCTCGTCTGCATCGGGTCGAAGGGCACACCCACCACCCGCATCTCTTCCAACGCCCTGGGGATGTTCGGGCTTTCCTTGAAGCCGTAGCGCACCGTGACGCGATTGACCTGGGGCGCCAGCTCCTCAACCTCCACGCGCTCCGCTTCCGGCACCTCCGGCACATCGGCGGTCTGCACGGTCACGAGGAAGACCCGCTCATGCAGCACCTTATTATGCTTGAGGTTATGGAGCAGCGCATTGGGCACATAGGCGCCATTGCCGGTGAGGAAGACGGCGGTGCCGGGCACACGGATGATGCGCGAGGCCGGCAGCCGGGCGAGGAAGGAGTTGAGCGGCAGGCTATCTTGCTTCCAGCGCTGCAGCATCAGCTCCCGCCCGCGCTTCCACGACGTCATGATCGCCATCAGCACCAGGCCCACGGCCAGCGGTACCCAGCCGCCTTCCGGCACCTTGAGCAGGTTGGAGGTGAAGAACAGCAGGTCGAGGATCAAGAGCGAACCGAAAACGCAGAGCGTCGCGGCGCGGGACCATTTGAACTGCCGGCGAAACACCAAAGCGGAGAGCAGCGTGGTGCAGGTGAAGGTGCCGGTGACGGCGACGCCGTAGGCGGAGGCCAGGGCCGCGCTGCTGCGGAAGGACAGCACAAGCAGCAATACGCCGATCAGAATGATCGTATTGACCTGCGGCAGGTAGATCTGCCCTTCCTCGGTCTCGCTGGTATGGCGCACGATCATGCGCGGAATGAAGCCGAGCTGCACGCATTGTCGGGCGACCGAATAGGCGCCCGAAATCATTGCTTGGCTGGCAATGACCGTCGCGGCGGTGGCCAGGATCACCAGCGGCAGTCGCAGCCAGAGCGGCGCCAGAAGGAAGAACGGATTGTCCAGCGCGTCCGGGTCTCGCAGGATCAGTGCCCCTTGGCCGAAGTAATTCAGGACCAGGCAGGGCAGCACGAAGAAAGTCCAGGACCGCTGGATCGGCCGACGCCCGAAATGGCCCATATCCGCATAGAGGGCCTCGGCGCCGGTCACGGCGAGCACGACCGAGCCCAGGGTGACGAAGGTCACCAGGCCATGATGGGCCGCGAAGATCACGATATAGCTGGGGGACAGGGCCCGCAGGACCGATGGGTTATGAACGATCTGCGTGACGCCGAGCAGGCCGATCGTCAGGAAGAAGACCGCCATGACGGGACCGAAGATGCGGCCGATGGTCGCGGTGCCGCGATACTGAAAGGCAAACAGCAGGCCGATCACCAGCACCGACAGCGGCAGCACGGCTGGCTTGAATATCGGCGCGGTGACTTCCAGACCCTCCACCGCCGAGAGTACCGAAATGGCAGGGGTGATCATGCCATCGCCGAAGAACAGGCAGGCGCCGATGATGGCGATCATGGCGACAGCCGAGGCGACCTTGGGCCGTCGTGTCACCCGCTGCGCCAGCACCATCATGGTCAGGATGCCGCCTTCGCCGTGATTGTCGGCGCGCATCACGAAGGTGACGTATTTGACGGTCACGACCAGGATCAGCGACCAGAAGATCATCGACAGGATGCCGAGGACGGTGTCCTCGGTCATGCCGGCCTTGCCAAAAAACGTCAGGCAGGTGCTCAGGGCATAGAGCGGGCTGGTGCCGATGTCACCGTATACGATGCCGAGCACGCCCAGCAACAAAGCAGGGGTGACGGTATCCCGCGCGTGGGTCGGTGCAACGGCGGTCGATGTGCTCATGAATGGCGCCAGCCTTACGACGGGATTACCGGAAAACGCAAGCATGACCGGGTGATAGTGCGTCGTTGCAGATCAGGATTGCCTTGCGAAATGAAGCGAGATCTGCGCCTTTGCGCGCTCCCTGCCGGGGCGAAGGCATCGCTCCCGGCTGTGCTTGGCTGCGTCCGGAGTCCCGGAGCCGCAATTCCAGGCCGATACATCCGGAGGGAAAAGCATGCCATTATACGAATGCGTCGTGATTGGACGCAGTGAGATTACGCAGCAGCAGGTCGATACCATCGCCGACACGGTCGTCGCCCAGATCGAGGCCGATGGTGCCACGGTCCGCAAGCGCGAATATTGGGGCCTGCGCAGCCTCGCCTACCGGATCAAGAAGAACCGGAAGGGCCATTACCTGCTCCTCGGCCTCGAAATCGAGCCCAAGGTGCTGAACGAGATGGAGCGCCAGCTTCGCCTCAATGAAGATGTGCTGCGCTTCCTGACCATCCGCGTCGAAGAGATCGACGATGTCCCCTCCGCCGTTCTGGCGCGTAAGGCTGACGATCGTGGCTTCCGTGGGCCGAAGCCCGCGGGTCGCTTCGACAGTGGCCGCCGCCGCTATGACGATCGTGAGGAATTCCGCGCCCGTGAGGATTTCCGCCCCGGCCGGGATGATGATGATGGCGACGGGCGTATGCGCCCGATGCCGGAGGAGATGTAATTATGTCAGACTCGACAGACGTTAATCCCGCCGCGCGCCGCGCGGCCGTTGGCGCTCGCCGCCCCTTCTACCGTCGCAAGAAGTCCTGCCCCTTCTCCGGCCCGAACGCGCCGAAGATCGACTATAAGGACGTGCGTCTGCTGTCCCGCTTCCTGAGCGAGCGCGGCAAGATCGTGCCGTCGCGCATCACGGCAGTGTCGGCGCTCAAGCAGCGTGAGTTGGCGCGCGCCATCAAGCGCGCCCGCTTCCTGGCGCTGCTCCCCTACGTTCTGCACTAAGGGAGACGGATCATGGCAGCCATTGAACTTATCCTGCTCCAGCGCGTTGAGAAGCTTGGGCAGATGGGCGACCGGGTTAAGGTGAAGCCGGGCTATGCCCGCAACTTCCTCCTCCCGCAGAAGAAGGCGCTCCGCGCCACGAAAGAGAATAACGCCCGCTTCGAGACGGAGCGTGTGGTGCTTGAGGCGCAAAACCTGAAGCGTCGCGAGGAGGCCGAGAGCGTGGCCGCGCGCGTGCAGGGCTTGAGCGTGACGCTCATTCGCCAGGCGGGCGATTCGGGCAGCCTCTATGGCTCCGTGTCCAACCGCGACATCGCGGACGGCGCGACCGCCGGCGGGTTGGTGATCAACCGCAGCCAAGTCGAGCTTGATCACCCGATCAAGACGCTGGGCGTGCGGATGGTGCGCGTCGTTCTCCACCCGGAAGTCGTTATCCAGGTGGCGGTGAACGTGGCGCGCAGCCCCGAGGAAGCTGAGAAGCAGGGTCGCGGCGAAGCCGTCGGCCGTGCCGCCGGCGAAGATGCCGACCCGACTGCCGAGGAACTCGGCTTCGATGACGAGACCGAAGCGGCCGCCTGATCGGCGGATTCGGACGCCTTTTAGCCTAGTTTCCACACGTCATCCACCGACTTGATCGGTGGATCCATGGGCGTCCATGGATCCACGCATCACGTGCGCGGATGACGAAGGTGGATTGAGGTGCTTCATCAAAAAGCCGGCAGATCTCAGGGTCTGCCGGCTTCTTGCTGTCTTGGGTCCGCCAAACCCGACGATGACCAGACCCGGCGGCAGGATTACTTGCCAGTTTCGTTCGAGCGGATTATCGATTTGGTAATGTTGGATGCGCGGCACGATTTCGGCACCGGCCGACGGCTTCTGAGACGAGAGTGACAATGCGACAGATATTTGATCGCCTTCTGACACGCATCATTCGCCAGGGTGGCCTGACCGTCATTTGGCCGAACGGCACCCAAACCAGTTACGGCACCGCCAAGCGCCCAGGCGGCGGCTCCGTCGACGGCGCCTGCACCATCCAAATCACCGACGACAAGACCGTTCGCGCCATCGTCATGAATCCCGGCCTTGGGGTCGGCGAAGCCTATATGGACCAGACGCTGGTGCCGCAGGGTTGTAGCATCTACCAGGTGCTGGAAGTTCTGCTCTCCAACCTTCAGCTCGCCGGCATGGGTGCGGTGCCGATGATGCAAGGCCGCATGGTGCTCGGCACCATGGTGCGCCGCCTTCGCCAGTTGAATTCCGCCGTCAAGTCGCGGCGCAATGTGGCCCATCACTACGATCTCAGCGGCCGCCTCTACAGCCTGTTCCTGGATCGCGACCGCCAATATTCCTGCGCCTATTTCCCCAAGGGCGACGAAACCCTGGAGGAGGCGCAGCTCGCCAAGAAGCATCACATCGCCGCCAAGCTGAAGCTGGATCGCCCCGATCTCACTGTGCTCGACATCGGCTGCGGTTGGGGCGGCATGGCCCTGACACTGGCGCGCGACTATGGCGCGCGCGTCACGGGCATCACGCTGTCCACCGAACAGCTGGCCGAAGCGCGGGCGCGGGCGGAAGCCGAAGGTCTGTCTGACCGCGTGCGGTTTGAGTTGATGGACTATCGGTCCATGAACGAGAGCTTCGATCGCGTCGTCTCGGTCGGCATGTTTGAGCATGTCGGCATCAATCATTACGCCGCCTTCTTCAAGGTGGTGAAGCGCGCCCTGAAACCCGATGGCGTGGCCCTGATCCACACCATCGGCCGCACCGATGGTCCCGGCACCACCAATGCCTGGATCGCCAAATACATCTTCCCCGGCGGCTATTCCCCGGCGCTGTCGGAAATGATGCTCCCCATTGAGCGCTCGGGGCTGATCGCGACGGATGTCGAGGTCCTGCGGCTGCATTACGCCGAGACGCTGCGGCATTGGCGGCGGCGTTTCGCGGCCAACCGCGACGCCATCCAGGCGCTGTATGACGAGCGCTTCTGCCGGATGTTCGAGTTTTACCTGGCCGGCTCCGAACTCGCCTTCCGCTATCAGGAACACGTCAATTTCCAGGTGCAGCTCACCCGGCAACAGACGGCAGCGCCGCTGACGCGCGACTATATTACTGATACCGATCGCGAGATGGCGAAGACCAAGAACAACGTTCACGCTTGAACGACGTCGCGGAAAGATGTTTCCGTGACACAGCCACAGTTTCGACCTCTGGCCCTCCATTCGGGGTTCTGGAACAGGTAAGCCGGGGCTCTGCCAGATCGGAGTTCACCATGCGCCTGCCAAACCGCCCTTCCCTGTGCGCGATCCTTGCCATCGCGGCCGTGTCGCCGGGTGCCGCCTTTGCGCAAACGGCGACCAATCTCGAAGCTCTGCGGGGCCTCGTTCCGGTCAGTGTCCTGGGCGCGACAACCGCCGGAAAAGCCGCTCTCGCGAGCGATGAAAGCGTCACGGCCGCCATTCAGGATGGGAGCGCCAAGCAGCCGACCTTGCTGCCCTTTGTGCAGCAGCAGCAACAGGCGCTGCGGGATGCCTTCATCACGAGTGGCAACGGCACCGAGCTGGCAGACGGACTGGGCTCGCGTCTTGGCGGCGTCTATCAGTCGCTCACGGCCTATAGCAGCCCCGATGACGGCACCACGAAGACCTTCAAGAATGTTGCGCCGAGCGTCGCCAATCTCTTCGCCTATACGAGTGGTTTGACGTCATCCGATGCGGGCTCGGGCAAGTTCTTCTTCTCGAACGGCACGATGAACGGCAAGAAGCCGGTCTCCGCCGCGGCCACGGCGATCATGACCGCCGCAGGCGGTGTTACGGATATCTTCGGCAGCTCCACCGGCCATCCGATCGGCAGCAGCGGCGCCGATCCTTTCGGGGATTCTCGCCCCTTCCAGACCGAACCGAGCCTGACACCCATCAAGGGGCCGGACTTCTTCGGCGTCATGGCGACCAACCACGATTACTTGTACGGCCCGATCCAGAACCTGACGACCAATCCGTCTTTCCCGAGCGGCCACACGACCTATGGCTATACCGAATCGCTCGTGCTCGCCTTCATGGTGCCGACGCGGTACTCCCAGCAGATCACGCGTGCGGCGGAATACGGCAATGACCGCATCGTCCTTGGCGCGCATTACGCCATGGACGTCATCGCGGGGCGAACCCTCGCTTTGCACGATGTCGCGCAGATGCTTGCCAATAAGCCCGATTATGTCGATGCGACTTTAAAGGGCTCCAAGCCGATCGCCGATTATCCGGCGGCGGTGACGGCGGCGCGGGCCGATTTCGATGCCGCTCTGCAGCCTGGATGCAAGATGGCCGTGCCGGCCTGCGCATCCGAGGATACCGGCCGCTTTGCCAATCCGGCCGCGAACGAGGCCTTCTATGAGTCGACGCAGACCTATGGCCTGCCCGTCGTCTATCCGAAGACGGCCGCGATGGTCGAGGATGTTGGCAAGATCGCGCCTGAGGCGGGCTATCTGCTGACGATCGCCTTTCCGTCCCTGACGCTGTCGCAGGCGGATGACATTCTGACCGCGACCGAGGGGCCGGGCGGTGGATTCCTGGATAACGGCTCGGCGTTTGGTTTGTATTCGCGGTTGGATTTGTTCAAGGCCGTGCAGAAAGCGGCGGCGCCGTAAATCGCTCCAATTTCATCGTGACCCGCGCACTTGATGCGCGGGCCTACCCGGTGCGGCACCCACATATGGTCAGGGCGCCGCCGCGGGTAGGTGCGCGGGTCAAGCCCGCGCATGACGGTTTGGGTTGGGTTACGCCAGTCGCTTCAAAACCGGCCGTGAAACCGGGCCGGGAGCGGCAAAAGCGCCTCGCTGACGATGTTCAGCTTGATCTTGTAGGTCTCTGTTTCCCGTCCGGCCTGGCTCTCGACCACATCGCGCAGCAGGGACGCCAAAGGCTCCTTGCGCGCATCCAAATCCGTCACCTTGGATTTCGGTCGTTTCGCGGTTCGACGGACGATGTCGAGCCAACCTTCGTCCGTCACCCGTTGATGCCGACCGATATAGTCGAAGGCCCAGGGCATTTGTCGCGTGCGCGCGAGGCGATTCAGGCCGCGCGTGACATCGAAATAGCGCAGGTGAAACAGATAGAGGTGATCGAAAGCGACCGGGGATTCGGTGCTGTGAAAGCCCGGTGACCAGGTGGCAGGTTCGCGGATCATCGATGCCTTGCATAGGCCCGAGCTGAACCAGACCCAGTCCCGCTGAAGGCTGATGGGACGCCCGATGTCGATCGCGGGCTGGCTCTCGGCCAGATGCCACACCTCCAAGCCGATGGCGGTCATCACCGGCCCCGTCATGGCGCGCGCGCAGTCCGCCAGATTGCGGTGATAACGGGGATCGGCGACCAGGAACTCATCGACATCGACATAGATGACGACGTCATAGGATGTCAGAAGTTCAGCGCAGAGGCGTGAGATCATCCCGGCGCGCCACGCATCATCCTGTGGGCTGCGGGGAATGCGAACGACTTTGACTGGATCGAGCCCGTCGGTTGTGCCGTCATCCGAGCCGTGATCGATGACGAAGCAATTCTCCGCCCCGACCTGGGCGCCGTAATGACGGCACCAGAGGTCGATGTAATCGACCTCGTTATAGACCATCGTGACGGCGGCGAGCCTCATTCCAGCAACGCCGGCGCCTGTTCAAGGATCGGGAAGGTTGGAGAAAGCCTGCCACCTTGGCGGAGCGGCGCGATGGTGCGGGCGAGGCCGGTGGTGTCGTCGGTTTCCAGGAAGACCCCCGAAATCGTCACATCGCCCTCCGCCGGTTGCAGTCGTTCGCCCGGCATCTTGCGCCAGAAGCGTTCCGCCGCAGCTTCCTTAGCCATGCCGATGACGCTGTCATAGGACCCGCACATCCCGGCATCGGTCATATAGCCAGTACCCTTCTTCAGGATTTGGTGATCGGCGGTCGGCACATGGGTATGGGTGCCGACGACGAGGGACAGCCGACCGTCAAACGAATGCGCGAAGGCCTGCTTCTCGCTGGTGGCTTCGGCGTGGAAATCGACCACCGCCGCCTGGACCCCGGCGCCGAGCTTGTGGCGGCTGAGCACCTCCTCCGTCGCGCGAAAGGGGCAATCCAGCGCCTCCATGAACAGTCGGCCCATGGCGTTTATCACCAAGGCCCGCCTGCCATCCGCGAGCGTCAGCAGAACGCTGCCGGCGCCGGGTGTGCCGGTAGGAAAGTTGATCGGCCGGATCACGCGCTTTTCGGAGGCGATGAAGGGGATGATCTCGCGCCTGTCCCAGGCGTGGTTGCCCAGGGTCAGGACATCGGCCCCCGCCTCGAACAGTGTGCGCGCCATGTCGGGGGCGAGGCCGAAGCCATGCGAGGCATTCTCGGCATTGACGATCGCGAGGTCGAGCCGCAGGCGACGGCGAAGATCGGGCAAGGCGGCTGCCACGGCATCGCGGCCGGCGCGGCCGACGAGGTCGCCGAGGAAAAGGATGCGCATCGGGTTCCGTTCAGGGATTTAGGGAGGGGCAGGCACGGCGAAGGGTCGCACGCCATCCTCGGTCGCGATGGCATGCAGCCTTTGGTCGTACGGGCCGATCGGCACGCTGTCCAGTTCTTGGGCCGCGAAGGCGCAGCCGATGCGGGTGGCGTCAGGCAAGGCCGCGATCGTCCGGTCATAGAAACCGCCGCCATAGCCGAGCCGATTGCCCGCAGTGTCGAAGGCGAGCAGTGGGATCAGTAGCACATCGGGCACCACCGCCTCCCCATCTGGATGGCGGGTGCCGAAGCGGCCTGCCAGCAGTGGCGTGCCCGGCGCCCAGAGGCGAAAGATCAGGGCTTCGCCGCGCTTGCCGGTGACCGGCAGGGCAATGGCATTGCCGCGGTCGTGCAACGCGTGGAGCAGGGGCCTGATATCGATTTCCCCGTCGAGAGGCCAGAAGCCTGCGACGATCGCGCCGGGCGGGAGCGTCCAATCACGGAGGAAGTGGTGGCTGAGGGCGGCGCCGAGCGACGGGCTCAAGCCCGCGCGTCGGTCGAGCATGACCCGTCTCGCCTGAGCCTTGAGGTGATCGATGGTCATGGATGTATCGAAATGGAAATGTGCGGAGCCACCAAAGCCGGTGGCGTTCTCATCCTCCCAGAGCCTGCTTGTGCAGGTGGGCGCCAGGTACTGTGACCAGGGTCACAGCAGAGCCAGCTCCCAAGGGAGATGCTTATCGGCCCTGGGGATGTGGTACCTGTCGAACCCAGCAGCTCCGCATCTCCTATTTAGGCACGTTCGAGGGCGGCTGCAATCTCTTCCGCCTTGTCGGCCAGGCGGCGCACCGTCGCTTCGAAGACCGGATCGATGGTGGGCGCCGCTGGCTCAGGCCGTGGGGCCGGTGCGGCAGCTTCCGTATCGTGCAGCTCATCCGCCAGCAGGAGGGCAGCCAGCATCAGCAAGCGGGCTTCGCCGGTCTGGCCGAGGGTCTTGATGCTGTCAATGCGGCTCTGAACGGCGGAGCCCATTGCTTCGAGATGGCGTTCCTGCCCGTCCTCGCAGCCGACGAGGTAGGAGTAGCCGTTAATCCGTAACGTGACCTGTGCCATGGCAGCCTCCTAACGCTCTTGCTCGCATATGGGGGAGGTCACGCAGACCGGGAGGTTCCGAGCGCTGTCCTGAGACCGCCGATGAGATCATCGATCTTCGTCGCGATTTCGGCACGGACTGGCTGTTCGGGGGTTACATCGTCCGAAGCGGCATCCTGGTGTGTGGAGAGAGGCCGAGGCTTCGCGACGTGAGCAGCGATCCGGTTGAGTGCCGATTCCAGTCGGCGCAAGGCCGCGCTGGTGTCCCCGTTTTCCGCCATAGGCCTCTATACTACCGTCGCTGTAACTTGACTGTATCCATGAGCACAGGTCGGGGGAATAAGGTCAAGGATTTCAGGTCATGATGGGGCGTGCATGATGGGCTGGTCGCCGTTGGTCATCATCCACAGTGCCGAGGACGCCCGGCGCGCGTTGGCCGTGGGACTGCCGGTGACCCTCGGCTCGGCGCCGGGCGCGGCGCTTTATGCGGGCGCCGGCTGGTGGTGCGCCCTGATGCGGCAGATGCGCGACGCGCATCCCGACCGCGTTTTCAACGACATTTTGGATTGTGGCGATGCGCCGGGTCGGGCGGCCGAAGCACTGCGGCGCGGTGCCCGCACGCTGGTGCTGGCCGATGCGCCGCCGGCGATGGCGGACGCGGTCGGGCGCCTCGCGGTGGCGTATGGCGCGAGGGTGCTGCCCGCCATGCCGCCGGCGCTGGACCTGGCACAGCATGGCTCCGCGCGCCGGCTGGTGGCCTGGCTCGCCCCGGAGTGACCCCGGAGTGACAAGGGGAGCAGTATTCGGTAGTCCTGCGCCGCACTCGCCACTCCGTTTTACAGTCAGGACAGCGTTCCGATGCAGGCGTGCAGGCTCTACCTCGTCACGCCACCGCGTCTCGACCTTTCGTCATTCCCCGATATCGTCGCGGCGGCGTTGGACGCCGGCGATGTGGGGGCCTTTCAGCTTCGCCTGAAGGACGCCGATGACGACACCATCCGCCGGGCGATCGATGCCTTGCGGCCCATCGTGCAAGCGCGGGACGTGGCTTTCCTGCTCAACGACCGCCCCGATCTCGCCGTCGCGACAGGCTGTGACGGTGCCCATGTCGGGCAGGAGGATATGGCCGTGCGCGAAGCGCGCCGCATCCTCGGGCAGAAGCTGACCCTCGGGGTTTCCTGCCATGGCAGCCGCGAACTCGCGATGACAGGCGGGGAGGCGGGGGCGGATTACGTGGCCTTCGGTGCCTTCTTCCCCTCCGGCACCAAGACCGAGGCCGAGGTCGAAGCGGCGCCGGATGTGCTGACCTGGTGGACGGATGTCATGGAACTGCCCGCCGTCGCGATCGGCGGGATTACCCCCGCGAATTGCGCACCCCTGGTGCAGGCCGGGGCTGATTTCCTGGCCGTGGTCAGCGCCGTCTGGGATCATCCGCAGGGCCCGGCCGCCGGCGTGCGGGCGATGAATGCGGCGATCGCCGAAGCCGCTGTGGCTGACGAGACATAAACATATCTATATGATTGATTGCCAATGGCACCCCTGACCGCTCTCGCGATGCCCATCCTGCGGCGGTTGGAGGCTGAGCGCGCGCATCGCCTGGCAATGATCGGCATTCGCCTGGGCCTCGCCACCGAAAACCGGAAGGCGGAGCCGAAATCCCTCGCCACGACGGTTGCGGGCATGGAGTTCAAGAACCCGATCGGCCTCGCCGCCGGCTTCGACAAGAACGCTGTCGGCCTGAGGGCGCTGATGCGCATGGGCTTTGGTTTCGTCGAGGCCGGTACCGTCACGTTGCGGCCTCAGCCCGGCAATCCGCATCCGCGCCTGTTC
Organism: Acidisoma sp. PAMC 29798; assembly: GCF_030252425.1. Lineage (GTDB taxonomy): Bacteria > Pseudomonadota > Alphaproteobacteria > Acetobacterales > Acetobacteraceae > Acidisoma > Acidisoma cladoniae. The sequence continues at coordinate 4,254,513 of NZ_CP126994.1, forward strand.
CGGCTGCCCGAGGATGGCGCCGTCATCAACCGCATGGGCTTCAACAATGCGGGCGTCGAACCCTTCGCCAAGCGGCTCAATACGCGGCGCGTGGTGCCGGTCGGCGCCAATCTCGGCCTCAACAAGGAGGGCGGTGATGCCGAGCGGGACTATGCCGCCCTGCTCACGCTGGTGGCACCGGTGGCCGATTATGTCGTGGTCAACGTTTCTTCCCCCAATACGCCGGGCTTGCGCGATCTTCAGGGTGAAGCGCGCCTGCGGGCGATCTTGGATGCCATGCGCGTGGCGGTGCCAGACGCGCCGCCCATCTTCGTCAAGCTCGCGCCCGACCTGTCCGACGCAGGGTTGGAGGCGGTGGTGGAGGCCGCCCTCGATGCCGGGATCGCGGGCCTGATCCTGACCAACACCACCCTCTCCCGCCCGCCCACCCTGCGCGGCGCGGCGGCCGGCGAGACCGGTGGCCTGTCGGGTCGGCCGCTGTTCCAGCTTTCGACCGCCATGCTGGCCCGCGCCTATTTGCTGACACGCGGGCGATTGGCGCTGATCGGTGTCGGCGGCGTCACCACCGGCGAGGAGGCGTTGACCAAGATCCGTGCCGGCGCCGACCTCGTGCAGATCTACACCGCCTTCACCTATGAAGGTCCGGCGGTGATCGCCCGCATCAAGCGTGATCTGGCCCAGCTGCTCAAAGCCGAGGGCATGACTCGGGTGTCGCAAGCCGTTGGCACCGATGCGGCACGACTGGCGAAAGGGACGTGACGATGCGGCACCTGTCGGGGCTGGCGCCCATCACGGACGATTATGATGGCTTCATCCTCGACCTATGGGGCGTCATCCATGACGGCGTGAAGCTCTATCCCGATGCGCTGGACACGCTGCAGCGGCTGCGTGCCGAGGGCAAGCGCATCGTCATGCTGTCCAACGCGCCGCGTCGCGCATCGATGGTGATCGCGTCGCTGACCCGCTTTGGCATCGGCCGGGATTTGTATGACGACGTCATGACCAGCGGCGAATCTGTGTGGGACGCGCTGCGGACGCGTGAGGATCCCTGGTTCGCGGCGCTCGGCCGCCGCGCCTTCTGGCTGGGTCCGGCACGCGACCTGCCGCTGTTGGAGGGGCTGGATCTCGAGCTGGCCTATAACCCTTCGGACGCCGATTTCGTGTTGAACATCGGTGCGGATGAGGCGGTGAGCGACCGCGACATCACGCCGCATCTGCCGGCGCTGGAGGCGTGCAAGCGGGCCGGTCTGCCGATGGTCTGCGCCAATCCCGACCTGATCATCGTGCGGGACCGGGTGCGCATCCTCTGCGCCGGCGCCTTGGCCCAGGTCTATGCCGAAATGGGCGGCGAATTCCGCCAGCGCGGCAAGCCGGATGCCGCCGTCTATGGTCCAGTGCTGGATATGCTGGCCGTGCCGCCGGCGCGCGTGCTGGCCGTGGGCGATGCCCTGCGCACGGATATTGCCGGTGCGGCCGCCGTAGGTCTCGACTCCTGCTGGGTGCTGGACGGAATCCACGACCTCGTCGGGCATTATGACCTGGCCGAGGCGGAGGCCGCCGCCGCCGGCCTCGCCCCCGTCGCGACGCTGCCCCGCTTCGTCTGGTGATTCGTGTCTTCGCTCTGCTGACGGCGTGACATGACGGGTTGGCGTGACGCGGCGGGGCGCATTCCCGTCACCCTATGGCTGGTCGCCGCCATGGTTTCGGCGCAGCTCGCCGCTGCTCTGTCGGTGCCGCTCATTCACCGTTTCGGCAGTGCCATGACGACGGAAGTGCGCCTGCTCTGGGCGGCGGGCTTCCTCATGCTGGTCGCCCGGCCCCGGCTGTGGGGTTTGGGTGGACCGCGGCTGCTGGGCGGCATTGCGCTGGGCGTGGTGACGGCCGGCATGTCCTTCTTCTATTTCGCGGCCATCGGGCGGATTCCCTTGGGCACGGTAGTGTCGATCGAGTTCCTTGGGCCGCTGACGGTGGCGCTGGTCGGATCGCGCCACGGGCGCGATATCGGCTGGGCAGTGCTCGCGGCGTTTGGGGTTTGGCTGCTGACGCGCGGCGCGGCGGTCGGTGTCGATCTGCTGGGGTATGCCTTCGCCGCGGCCTCGGCGGTGTGCTGGGGCGGCTACATCCTGCTCACCCGCCGCGTCGGGAAGGTTTTTACGGGCTTGCAGGGTGTCACGCTGTCCCTGTCGGTTGCGGCTGTCATCGGGCTGCCGATCGGGATCGTGCCGCATCTGCCGGATTTGCGATGGACGCTGGTCATTCTCATGGCCTTCATCGCCCTGCTGACGCCGGTGCTGACCTATGCGCTAGAGATGGCCTCCCTCCGCCGGATGGAGCCGCGTCGGTTCGGCATTCTCATGAGCCTGGAACCGGCGACCGGCGCGGTGATGGGCTTCCTCGTGCTCGGGCAGCGGCTTAGCCTGGGGCAATTGGGCGGCATGGCTTGCGTCATGGGCGCGAGCCTGGGCGCCAGCCTCGCCGCGAGCCCGAAGAAGAAGAGTTAGGAGGACGAGACAGATGCCCGTGAGCGGATTGGATCCCTACGACGACCAGAACATCTTCGCCAAAATCCTGCGCGGCGCGATCCCGAACCGGACGGTGTATGAGGATGAATTCGTCCTCGCCTTCCACGACATCGCGCCGCAGGCCGAGGTGCATGTGCTGGTGATTCCCAAGGGGGCCTATGTTTCGCTCGTGGACTTCGCGGCGAAGGCGTCCGAGGTCGAAATCGCCGGTTTCTGGCGGGCGGTCGGCCGCATCGCCGGTGACCTTGGGCTGGAGCAGAGCGGCTACCGCATCCTTGCCAACCACGGCACCGATGCCGGGCAGGAAGTGCCGCATTTCCACGTGCACCTGTTCGGCGGCGGGCCGCTTGGGAGGATGATCCAGACCTGAGGCGATCGTGCCTGGCGGATAACGCTGCGCTCATCCGCCCTACGAATCCGGGTGCTGTTGTTCTTGTAGGGTGGAAAAGCGCAGCGCATTCCACCTTGCCCAGGTCGGCGTATCGGCTGGATGATCCAGACCTCGCATTGAGGGCGGCCACGGATGTAGATTGGCGCGGCTTCCATCACGGGCGAGGGTCACATGGCCGATAGCGCGACACTAACGATCCAGCTTCCTGCCGAAACCATCGAGCAACTCGACGTTCTGGCGGAAAAGACGAGCCGCCCGAGCCATCTCCTGGCCGCCAAGGCGATCGCCGATTTCGTGGCACGAGAGTCGGCAATCGTAGAAGCGATAGAGAGGGGCCGAGCCGATATCGCGGCGGGCCGTTTCTTCTCCCACGAGGAGGTTATGCGCGCCAGCGAAGACCTGATCGCTGTCGCACGCGCTGAACCGTGAAACGATCAGTTATCTGGTCGCCCGGCGCGAGGGCGGAATTCTTCGAGATCGTCCGGTCAATCAACGAGGAAAATCCGGATGCGGCGCAGCGTGTGCGTCTCCGCATAGGCCGCTCTGCCGCCGCCCTTTCGGATTTGGCAACGGGACGAACGGGACGGGTACAGGGCACCTATGAATTGGTGATCGCCGGCATGCCCTATATTATCGCGTACGAAATCATCGTCGGAACCACGGGCGAGGAAACGATCACCGTCCTGCATGTCATCCACGGCGTCCGGGACTGGCAGCCAGGAGAATGGCCGGAGTAGCGCATTCGACCTTGCCCGCGCGGCCGCATCGCGATACCCGTGCGGCACGATGATGCAGCGCAGCACCTTCGCCCTCGGCCATTACATTGACGAATGGTCCGAGCGCCCCCTCCGCGAAGCGCTGGCCGGCATGGTCGGTACCTTCGCCCTGATCCCCGAAGTCATCGCCTTCTCCTTCGTGGCGGGCGTCGATCCCGAAGTCGGGCTGTTCGCCACCTTCATTATCGGCATCGTGATTGCCGTCTGCGGCGGGCGGCCAGGCATGATTTCCGGCGCCGCAGGGTCGGTCGCGCTGGTCGTGGCGGCACTGGTGCATGGCCACGGGCTGCAATACCTGCTCGCCGCCACACTGCTCGCTGGCCTGATCCAGATCCTGTTCGGCCTGTTGCGACTGGAGGTGCTGATGCGGTTCGTCTCCCGCTCCGTGCGCACCGGCTTCGTCAATGCCCTGGCGATCCTGATCTTTTCGGCGCAGGTGCCCCAGATGCTGGGCGTCGATTGGCATACCTACGCCATGATCGCTGGGGGTCTGGCCATCATCTATCTGGCGCCACGCCTCACGACGGCGATCCCCTCGCCCTTGATCTGCATCGTCGGGCTCACCGCCCTTGCGGCCTTGGTGCCGATGCCGCTGCGCACCGTGGCCGATCTCGGGCGCCTGCCGTCCAGCCTGCCGTCGCTGCTCTGGCCGCAGGTGCCCGCAACCTGGGCGACGCTGGAGATCATCGCCCCCTATGCGCTGGCCATGGCCATGGTCGGGCTGCTGGAATCGATGATGACCGCCAGCGTGGTGGACGACATCACCGAAACGACTAGCAGCAAAGGCCGGGAATGCGTCGGCCTGGGCCTCGCCAATGTCGCGGCGGGCCTGTTCGGCGGCATCGCCGGCTGCGGCATGATCGGCCAGACGGTCGGCAACCTCCGCTATGGCGGGCGGGGCCGCCTGTCCACACTGGTCGCCGGCGTCTTCCTGCTGCTGCTGATGGTCGCCTTGCGGCCCTGGATCGCGCGCGTGCCGGTGGCGGCGCTGGTCGCCATCATGATCATGGTCTCCATCAGCACCTTTTCCTGGACCTCGCTGCGCACCCTGGTCACCCATCCCAAAGTCTCCTCCGTCGTCATGCTGGCGACGGTGGCGGTGGTGGTCGCGACCAAGGATCTGGCCTTGGGAGTCTGCGTGGGTGTGCTGCTCAGCGGTGTCTTCTTCGCCTTCAAGGTGATGCGGCTGATGCGGGTCGAGAGCCGGCTGGACGAGGCGACCGACACGCGCATCTATACCGTCAGCGGCCAGATCTTCTTCGCCTCGGCCGATCTTTTCGCCGATGCTTTCGACCTGCGGGACAAGGCAGCGCGCGTACGGATCGATTTGCGTGATGCAGTTTTATGGGATGTCACGGCGGTCACGGCGCTGGAGGGCGTGGTCGGTAAAATGAGGCGCCACGGCAAGGCGGTGGAGGTTGTCGGGCTCGATGCCGCCAGCGCGACCCTGGTGCGACGACATAGCGGCCTCAACCTCGCCTGACACATTTCACCCCGTTTGGACCTTGCGGTAGCGCGCTAGCTGGCGTTCTTGCCCCCCAGACACGTTACAACGGCCCGACGCGTCGAGGAAAAAGCATCATGGTTAAACGTCGCAAAGAGGAAGAGATCGTCGGGGTCCTCGAATTCGAGGGCAAGAGCGCGGAAGATCCCGAAGTTCTGGGCTGGCTCGCCGAGCATAAATCCAAGAATGGCGGCAAGGTCCGTCTGAGCCAAGGCGCCAAGGGCGTGCGCGTCATGTTCAGCAAGGACGCGGACATGGCCCATTGGAAGGCCCGCTCCGACAAGCTCGCCAAAGCGAAGAAGACGCCCGCCCTCTAGGTCGGCTCCCGCAGCCACCGGAGTTTTAGCGCGTGCAAGCGCGCCAACATATCCATTTGACTCAATTAAACGATCTGATTAGCGTAATAACGAGAAATAGCTTAGATCGCTGGGGGTAATGCCGCGTGACCCCAATGGAGACTGTAGATGCCGACAGCCGGTGACCACCATGTGCCTCTTTCACCGCGCACCCGGCGTCGGGCCCTGACGGCGGGGCTTATCGCTCTCGGTCTTTTCGTGCTCGCTCTCGTCGCTCATGCCCATGCGGAGACGCCGCTGACCATTGCCGGCACGCCGGGCCCGATGGCCGAGGTTCTCAACCACGCAGCGGACCTCGCCAAGAAACAGGGCCTGGACGTGAAGGTCATCCAGTTTTCCGATTGGGTGACGCCGAATGTCGCAGTGTCGGAAGGCTCGGTGGAGGCCAATCTGTACCAGCACAAGCCGTTCCTCGCCGCAGCCATCAAGGCGCGGCATTTCAACCTGGTGGCCGTGGCTCCTGCGGTGATCCTGCCGATGGGTCTGTTCTCCCATAAGATCAAAACCCTCACAGACCTGAAGGACGGCGACCAGGTCGCGGTCGCGAATGATCCGGTCAACCGCGCGCGGGGCCTGCAGCTTTATGCCAAGGCCGGGCTGATTACGCTGACACCGGGCGTCGGCGATGCCGCGAGCCTGAAGGACGTGACCTCCAACCCGAGACATCTTCAGTTCATCGAATTGCCGGCGCCGCAACTGGCGCGCGCCTTGGATGACGTGAAGGTCGCCCAGGTCAGCTACACCTTCCTGATCGCCTCGGGCGGCGATCCGAGATCCGTGCTGATCGAGGATGGCGCCAACAACCCGCATTACGCCCTGCAATTCGTCAGCCGCCCGCAGGACGCGACCGATCCGAAGCTGCTGAGGTTCATCAGGATCTTTCAGTCCGATGATGAGCGCGCCTTCATCCTAAAAAGCTTCGGCGGCGCGATCACCCCGGCCTGGTGAGGGGGGCTCCGATCGTGGACCAAGGCCTGTTCGACCCTGCGCCCGCAGCGTGGAGTCCTGAGACGGAAACGCCGCTGCTGAAGGTTGCGGGCGTGTCGCGCCGGTTTGGCGCGACAGCGGCGCTGCATGACGTGTCCTTCAGCCTCGGCCGAGGTCAGGTGCTCGGCATCATTGGCCGATCGGGCGCCGGGAAATCCACGCTCATTCGCTGCCTCAATGGTTTGGAGCGGCCGGATAGCGGCACCATCGCGATTGAGGGGCGGGAGGTGCAGGACCTCACCGAAAGCCAGTGGCAGACCGAACGCCGACGCATCGGCATGATCTTCCAGCACTTCAATCTTCTGTCCTCGCGCACGGCGCTCGAGAACGTCGCCCTGCCGCTGAAACTTGCCGGGGTGAAGCGCGGCGCGCGTCTGCGCCGCGCGGCGGACCTGCTCGATCTCGTCGGCCTCGGTGACAAGGGCCGCGCCTATCCTGCGAAACTTTCGGGCGGCCAGAAGCAGCGCGTCGGCATCGCGCGGGCACTCGCCTCCGATCCCGCGCTGCTACTGTGCGACGAGGCGACATCGGCGCTGGACCCCGAGACGACGGTCTCGATCCTCGGCCTCCTGCGGAAGATCAACCGGGAGATGGGCCTGACCATCGTGCTCATCACCCATGAGATGAACGTCGCGCGTCGCATCGCCGACCGGGTGATGGTGCTGGCGAGCGGCCGTGTGGTCGAGGAAGGGCCCGTGCGGAATGTTCTGACCGATCCTCAGGCGGAGGAGACGCAGATCTTGCTGCGCGCCGCAGCCCTCGGTTTCGCGGATGGGGAGGGCATCTGATGTTCGCGAATGTTTCCTCTGCCGAGGTGATGACCGCGCTCGGCCAGACGCTGGAGATGGTGGGTGTCGCCGGCCTGATCGGCTTCATCTGCGGCCTGCCGCTGGCCCTGCTGCTGGTCGCGACATCGCGCAATGGCATCGCGCCGCAGACCGGCATCAATCGCGTGCTCGGCGGCATCGTCAACGGTGTCCGCTCCGTGCCCTTCATCATCCTGCTGGTGGCGCTGATTCCGCTGACGCGGCTGATCGCCGGTAGCTCGATTGGCACAGTGGCCGCCATCGTGCCGCTAGCGATCGGCGCCACGCCTTATTTCGCGCGCATCGCCGAAGTGTCCTTGCGCGACGTCGATAGCGGATTGGTGGAAGCGGTGCGCGCCATGGGCGGCTCGCGGCTCGCCATCATGCGGGAGGTGTTGGTCCCCGAAGCATTGCCCGGCCTTGTCGCGGGTTTTGTGGTGACCTTGGTGACGCTGATCGGCTCCTCCGCCATGGCGGGCGTGGTGGGTGCCGGCGGCCTCGGCGATCTCGCCATCCGCTACGGCTATGACGAATTCGACACCGGCGTGATTATCGTGGTCGTCGCCGTCTTGATCGTGCTTGTCTGCGGCGTTCAGTTCCTGGGCGACCGGCTGGCCGCGCGCTTCGATCATCGTTGAAGGAAGCCCCTGTCATGGACCATTCCGCACCGGACCTGCCTGCCGTGGCGCCGCCTCTTCCCCTGCCGCGTGTTCGGCCGCCTGTCTTGACCACGACGGCGGAGGTGATCGCCGCGGCACATGACTTCGCGGCGTCGATTAAGGATGGCGCGGCCGAGCGGGATCGCGAGCGCATCCTGCCGATCGCGGAGATCGAGCGCTTTTCGGCGAGTGGCCTCTGGGGTCTGTGCGTGCCGCGTGTCTATGGCGGCCCGGAACATTCCTGGGTGACGATCACGGAAGTCATTCGCATCGTCTCGGCGGCGGATCCCTCGATCGGACAGATTCCGCAAAACCACTACGCCTTTCTCAATCTCATGCGCGTCGAGCCGGATGAGGCGCGCAAGCGCTATTTCTACGAGCGGGTGCAGGAGGGTTATCGCTTCGGCAATGCGCTCGCCGAAATCGGTACCAAGACGGCCGCCGATTGGAAGACCCGCATCTGGCAGGATGGCGACGACTATGTGCTGGACGGCACCAAGTTCTACTGCACCGGCGCCTTGTTCGCGCATCTGGTGCCGGTGGTGATGCGAACCGAGGCCGGCGCCATCATCCGCGCCATCGTGCCGCGCGATGCGCCGGGCCTGACGGTGATCGACGACTGGTCGGGCTTCGGGCAGCGCACCACGGCAAGCGGCACCGTGCGGCTCGATCATGTGCGTGTGCCCGCCTTCAACCTCATCGGCTTGAACGGGCTCGGCGATGGTCCGAGCGTCTATGGCCCCGTCGCGCAGATCCTGCAGGCGGCGATCGATGCGGGCATCGCGGCCGGCGCACTCACCGATACGATCGACTTCGTGCGTACGCGGGCGCGGCCTTGGATCGACAGCGGTCGCGATCGCGCGGGGGATGATCCGCTCACCATCACGCAAATTGGCGATACGCAGATCCGGCTTCATGCGGCGGAGTTGATGCTGGAGCGGGCCGGGCGGATCATTGATGAGGCGCTGCTGGACGAAAACGCGGAGAGCATTGCGCGCGCCTCCATCGCTGTCGCGGAAGCCAAGGTGGTGACGACCGAGATCGCGCTGCATGCGAGCAACAGCCTGTTTGAATTGGCAGGGACCAGCGCGACCTTGGGCAAACACAATTTCGACCGGCATTGGCGGAATGCGCGTGTGCATACGCTGCATGATCCGGTGCGGTGGAAATATTACGCCGTCGGCGATTACACGTTGAACGGCACTCCGCCGCCCGTGCATTCGTGGATTTAGGGACAGTTTCACGGCGGATAGGGCTGCGCTCATCCGCCCTACAAGCAAGCGTGTGAACCAATGACTAAGCACATCCTGCTGAACGCTTTCGCCATGAATACCCTGACGCATCAGTCGCCGGGGTTGTGGCGGCATCCGCGCGACCGATCGACCGAGTTCAACCGGCTGCCGATCTGGCTGGAACTGGCCAAACTTCTAGAGCAGGGCTTGTTCGACGGCATTTTCCTCGCCGATGTCCTGGGTCCCTATGACGTCTATGGCGGTAATGCTCGTGCCGCCGTCGCGAGTGGCGCGCAGCTACCCACCAATGACCCTCTTCTGCTGGTGCCCGCCATGGCGGCAGTGACGACACACCTCGGCTTCGGCGTCACCGTCTCCCTGAGTTACGAGCCGCCCTATACGATGGCGCGGCGCTTCTCGACCCTCGACCACCTGACGGATGGGCGCATCGGCTGGAATATCGTCACCAGCTATCTCGACAGTGCCGCCCGCGCCATGGGCCAGGCGCGGCAGCGCGGCCATGACGATCGCTATGCCGTGGCCGAGGACTATATGACCGCCATCTACAAGCTTTGGGAGCAGAGCTGGGAGGAGGGCGCCGTGCTCGCCGATCGTGCGCGCGGCGTCTACGCCGATCCGGACCGGGTTCATGTCATTCGCCATATGAGCGAGTTTCTGACGATGGAGGGGCTGCATTTGTCGCAACCTTCCCCGCAGCGGACGCCGGTGCTGTACCAGGCCGGAAGCTCACCCGCCGGACAGTCTTTCGCCGCGCGCCATGCCGAATGTGTGTTCGTCTCCGGCCCCTCGGCGGCCGTCATTGGGCCGCGCGTGGCGAAGCTGCGGCAGGCGCTGGTCTCGGCAGGTCGCCGGGCCGATAGCGTCAAGGTCTTTTCACTCGCCACCGCGATCGTCGCACCGACCGGCGCCGAGGCGCGCGACAGGCTCGACGAATACCGCAGCTTTGTGGACCCGATCGGCGCCCTGACGCTGATGGGCGGCTGGATGGGCGTGGATTACGCGGCCTATGACCTCGACCAGAAAATCCGCTTCATCGACAATGATGCCGGCCGCGCCGCGATGGAGAATTTCACCCGCGGCGATCCCACGCGGGAATGGACGGTGCGCGAGGTCGCCGCGCATGTGGCAATCGGCGGCGCTGGCCCCGTGTTCACGGGGTCGCCGGCGGAGGTCGCCGCGCAGATGGCGCTGTGGATGGAGCAGACCGATGTCGATGGCTTCAACCTTGCTTATGCCGTGCTGCCCGAAACCTTTGCGGATATCGTAAGTCTGCTGGTCCCGGAGTTGCAGGCGCGTGGTCTGTATAAGACCCGCTATGCCGAGGGCAGCTTGCGCGAAAAGCTATTCGCCCAGGGTCCGCGCCTGACGCCCCCGCATCCCGCCGCCGCGCAGCGGGGGCCGGTGTCGGATTCAGTCGCTCGGCCGGTCGCTTCCGCGCCAGTCCTGGTCTGACAAGCGCTTCACCTAGGCGCCGAGGAGTTGCGCCCTTCGGCATCCGGACGATAGGAAGACCTCCTCGGAATGAGCGTGCCGCTTTTGCGGCTCTGGAGGCCTGATGAAGATCCTGGTGCCCGTGAAGCGGGTGGTCGATTACAACGTCCGCGTGCGCGTCAAGGCCGATGGTTCCGGCGTCGAACTCGCCAACGTCAAGATGTCGATGAACCCCTTCGATGAGATCGCGGTCGAGGAAGCGCTGCGCTTGCGGGAGGCCGGGAAGGCCACCGAAGTCGTGGCCATCTCCATCGGGCCGATCCAGGCGCAGGAGACGGTGCGGACCGCGCTCGCCATGGGCGCCGATCGGGGCATCGTGGTCGAAGTGGCCGAGGCGGTGGAGCCGCTGACGGTCGCCAAGATCCTCAAGGCGATCGTGGCGCTGGAAAATCCGGGCCTCGTCATTCTCGGTAAGCAGGCGATCGACGATGATTGCGGCCAGACCGGCCAGATGCTGGCGGCGTTGCTCGGCTGGTCCCAGGGCACCTTCGCCTCGAAGGTCGAGATCGGGGACGGCCATGTGACGGTGACGCGCGAGGTCGATGGCGGCTTGCAGACGGTGGCGCTGACGCTGCCGGCAATCGTCACCACCGATCTGCGCCTGAACGAGCCGCGCTATGCCAGCTTGCCGAATATCATGAAGGCCAAGAAGAAGCCGATCGACATGAAGACGATCGCCGACCTCGGCATCGATCCGACGCCGCGCCTGAAGATTCTCAAGACCGTCGAGCCCGCCGGTCGCAAGGCGGGCGTGAAGGTCGGCTCCGTCGCCGAGTTGGTGGCGAAGCTGCGTGACGAAGCCGGCGTGATCTGAAGGATACGACAATGAAGACGCTCGTTCTGGCCGATCATGACAATGCGGTGCTGAAGGAAACCACGGCCCGCACGGTGACCGCCGCCCAGGCACTCGGTGGTGAGATTGAAATCCTCGTCGCGGGGGAGCATTGCCGCGCCGTGGCGGAGGCTGCCGCCCAGCTCGCCGGCGTGTCGAAGGTGCTGTTGGCCGAAGATGCCGCGCTCGCGCATCTGCTCGCAGAGCCCCTCGCGGCCCTGCTGGTGAGCCTCGCGCCCGGCTACGACGTGCTTGCGGCGCCCGCGACGGCGGCCGGCAAGAACGTGATGCCCCGCGTGGCCGCCCTGCTCGATGTGATGCAGGTGTCGGACGTGATCCGCGTGCTGGGGCCGGACACCTTCGAGCGGCCGATCTATGCCGGCAATGCGATCCAGACCGTGCAGGCGATGGATGCGAAGAAGGTCTTGACCATCCGCACCTCGACCTTCGCGGCAGCGCCGACGGGTGGCGCGGCGGCGATCGAGGTGATTGCGGCCTCGGGCGACCCGGCGCTGTCGACCTTCGAGGGGGAGAGCCTGTCGCGGTCTGAGCGGCCGGAACTGCCCTCGGCCAAGATCGTGGTTTCGGGCGGACGGGCACTCGGCTCCTCGGAAAAGTTCCGTGAGCTGATCATTCCGATCGCGGACAAGCTGGGCGCGGCCATCGGCGCCTCCCGCGCCGCAGTCGATGCGGGCTATGCCCCCAACGACCAGCAGGTCGGGCAGACCGGCAAAGTGGTGGCGCCGGATCTTTATATCGCGGTCGGAATTTCTGGCGCGATCCAGCATCTGGCGGGTATGAAGGACAGCAAGATCATCGTCGCGATCAACAAGGATGCGGAGGCGCCGATCTTCCAGGTGGCCGATTACGGCCTCGTGGGCGATCTGTTCGTTCTGCTGCCGGAGCTCGAAAAGGCCCTCTAACCTCATGCGGAAGCGCTTAGCGGTCGCTTGACGGCGGAACGCTATTCGCGTTCCGCCCACCATTGGGACGGTAGACGTAGGGTGGAAAAGCGGAGCGCATTCCACCCTCAGGCCACAGCTGAGTGACGACACATCGCAAAAACGCGAGATACCCAAAGGTTCATCTGACAGCCGCGTGAGACGACTGGCAATCGGTGAGGGCTCGAACCAGCTCCCATTCTGGAATTTTTCCAGAGAGGACAGGCCCATGTTCATGCGGATCGACAAGCTCCAGGCGGAACTTCCGGAACCGACGGCGCCGAACCCGAATGCTGCTGCGGCCCTTCAGGAATTGCTGGGTGGCAAATACGGTGAGATGTCGACGCTCGGCAATTACATGTTCCAGAGCTTCAATTTCCGGAACAAGACGAAGCTGAAGCCCTTTTACAGCTTGGTTTCGGCCATTTTCGCCGAAGAACTCGGCCATGTGGAACTCGTCAGCACCGGCATTTCCATGCTGAACAATGGCCCCGGCGATTCCACGCCCGATGTTGACGTGTCCGAGGCGCCCTTCGCCGATATGCAGGATGTGCGTCTGGCCGGCAGCTTCCTCAGCAATGGCGGCGGCGCCATGCCGATGAACAGCAATTCCGCGTCCTGGAACATGGACATGGTCACCACGACCGGAAACCTGATCATCGACCTTCTGCACAATTTCCACCTCGAATGCGGTGCGCGGATCCACAAGCTGCGCGTCTATGAGACCATGACGGAGCCGACCGGCCGCGAGGTCTGCGGCTATCTCTTGGTGCGCGGCTCGGTGCATGCGCATGCCTATGCGCTGGCGCTGAAGAAGATGACGGGCGTCGAGATCGAGAAGATGCTGCCGACCCCAAACATCAACCTCGACCGGATCCCGGAATGCCAGAAGTATCTGGCCGAGGGCAGCCATCGCCGGCTCTATCGCTTCAGCCCGCATGACTACAAGGAAATGGCCGGCATCTGGTCGAATGACGAAGTGGCGCTGCCGGGCGATCCGCCAGGCAACCTCGAAGTGGTCGAGGGTCATCCCGAAGGCGGCAAGATCCCCGAGCTGCTCGGCAATTACGGCGCATTTACGCCGAACTACGCGCCGGAGGAAATGTTCGAGATCGCGAGCAAGCTGTACAAGAAGAGCCGTTAAGTCATCGACGGGGCGGATGGGCCGGCGGATAACGCTGCGCTCATCCGCCCTACGCGTGAGGCAACCTTGTTCGTCACCCGCGGATCAAGTCTGCGGGTGACGATTTAACGCAACGGGGCATTGAACGGAGGGGCGGATAAGCGAAGCGTTATCCGCCGTCTACGAGATGCCTAGACCTTCTCGACCTGGCTGTATTCCAGATCGACCGGCGTGGAACGCCCGAAGATCGACACGCTGACCTTTACGCGGCCTTTTTCCTCGTCCACTTCCTCGACGGTGCCGTTGAAGCTGGTGAAGGGGCCGTCGGCCACGCGAACCTGTTCGCCGACTTCGTACAGAACGGACGGGCGCGGACGCTCCACCCCTTCCTGGGTCTGCTTCATGATGCGGTCGGCCTCAGCCTCGGTGATCGGGCTGGGCTTGTTGCGGCTGCCGAGGAAGCCCGTGACCTTGGGCGTGTCCTTGACCAGATGCCAGGCCTCGTCCGTCAGCTCCATCTTCACCAACACATAGCCGGGGAAGAACTTGCGCTCGGAATTGACCTTCTGGCCGCGACGCACCTCGACCACCTCTTCGGCGGGGACAAGAATTTCGTCGAAATGATCAGCCAGGCCCTTTTGCGCGGCCTGTTCCCTGATTTGCTGGCCGATCTTCTTCTCGAAGCCAGAATAAACGTGAACGACGTACCATCTTTTCGCCATGACGAGCCCCTTCAGGTGCCGCTGCTGAACAAGGTGCGGACACCGAGGCCACAAATCTGGTCGATGGCGAAGAAGAACAGCGACGCGAGCACGGCCATGCCGAGGACCATCGCCGTGGTGATCAAGGTCTCCTTGCGGGAAGGCCAGGTCACTTTCGAGACTTCAAGACGAACGTCCCGCAGGAACCCTACCGGATTGATATTCACCGCAATGCCTGCCCGGAAATCGTGTTCAACGCACACCACCCTCAACCAGCAGCGCCGGCCGAAAGGAATATTCCGGCCGGAGCAAAAAAAGCCGATTGGCAGGGGCGGAGGGGGTCGAACCCACAGCCTCCGGTTTTGGAGACCGGCGCTCTAGCCAATTGAGCTACACCCCTGCACGCTCGGCGAGAGACGCTAGACACATTTTGCGGCCCCGCCTGTCAAGTCCAGTCGTTCAGATCGGTGCGGAATAAGATCGCAACGAAACGGTCAGCTAACGAGGGTTTCACGATCTCGAATGCAGCCGGAACGCCCGCGCCCCCTATGTAAGACGGATCAGGATGACGTCACGGTGCTCAGGTGGGTGCCGCATCCAAGGACTTAACAAGGAGTCTTGCTCATGGCTGCCCCCGGCATTCGACGTCGCTTCAACCTTCGGTCCACCCTCGCCGTGGCCCTGCTCGCGGGAACCTCGCTTGGTGGCTATGCCGTCGCGCATGCGAGCTTCGCGGCCGATGTCAGCCAGCCGCCGGCCGGCGTGTCGACGCAGATCCTGCCAGACTTCACCGAACTTGCGGCGCGCGTGAAGCCGGCCGTGGTTACCATCATTTCCGACCTCGCGCCCGGTGCCGCATCCGATGACGATAGCGACGGCGGCGACCAGCAGCAGGGCAATAATGACCCCGGCCAGGGTCCGCAGGGCATGCCGCCGCTGCCCTTCCCCTTCAACATGATGCCGGGTGCCCCTGGCCAGGGCGCGCCCGCGCATCCGCAAATGATGGAAGCCGCAGGCTCGGGCTTTATCGTCAATGAAGACGGCACCGTGGTCACCAATAACCACGTGGTTCAGGGTGCCAAGACCGTGACGGTGACGCTGTCGGACGGCACCAAGCTGCCCGCCACGGTCATCGGCCGCGACCCCAGCACCGATGTCGCGGTCCTGCGCATCCACAGCGACCACAAGCTGCCCTTCCTTGACCTTGGCGATTCGAGCCGGGTCAAGACCGGCCAGTGGGTCGTGGCGATGGGCAATCCCTTCGGCCTGGGCGGCACCGTGACCGCCGGCATCGTCTCGGCCGAGGGCCGCGATATTGGCGACGGGCCGTATGACAGCTTCCTGCAGATCGACGCGCCCATCAACAAGGGCAACTCCGGTGGCCCGCTATTCGACCAGGGCGGCAACGTCATCGGCATGAACACCGCCATCCTGTCCCCCACCGGCGGCAGTATCGGCATCGGCTTCGCGATCCCGTCCGACACCATCAAGTCGGTGGTGGCGCAGATCATGAAGAATGGCCATGTGACGCGCGGCTTCCTGGGCGTCCAGGCTCAATCCGTCGATGCCTCCATGAGCCAGGCGCTGCGGCTGCCGGGCAATGGCAACGGACCGTTGAACGGCGCCTTGATCGCCGCCATCGAGCCGAATAGCCCCGCCGCCAAGGCCGGCTTGCAGCCCGGCGACGTGATCGAGACGGTCAACAAGGCGACGATCCACAATCCGCGTGATCTCGCCGTGGATATCGCCGGCATCGCGCCGGGCGACACGGCCGACCTCACCATCATCCGCAACGGCAAGTCTCAGGACGTGTCGCTGCAAGTGGCCGAGTTGAAGACGAAGGTCGCCGCCAATGACCAGCAGAACCAGCCTGGGTCGCACCAGGGTGGCGTCGGCCTGGCTCTGGCGCCCCTGACGCCCGACCTGCGCAATCAGCTCGGCGTGCCGGATGGGACGGATGGTGCAGTGGTGGCCCAGGTTGTGCCGAACTCGGCCGCCGACCAGGCCGGCATTCAGCAGGGTGACGTTGTCCTGGGTGTGAACAGCAGCACGGTCGGCTCACCGGATCAGGCGGCGCGCGCCATCCGTGCGGCCATCCATGCCAATAGCGGCGCGCTCGCCTTGCGCATCCTGCGCCAGGGTCAGCCGATCTTCGTGGCGGTGACGCCGGCCAAAACGGCCGGCTAAGTAGTCTCTCCTCTAAGAGAGCACGACAAGAACCCGGCCACGACATTTGTCGCGGCCGGGTTCTTTGCGTCTGGGCCGCCGCGGTTCATGATGCAAACAGGCGCGCGCGGCAGGCAATGACCGCCACGATTGAGGGAGAGATGCGATGAAAGCCATGGTTCTTGAGGAAATTCGTCGCGCCCAGTTGCGTGACATCGCGGTGCCGACCGAGGTCGGACCGGGGGACGTCAAGATCGCCATGAAGGCGGTCGGCATCTGCGGCAGCGACCTGCACTACTACCTGCACGGCAAGATTGGCCCCTTCGTGGTCGAGGCGCCGATGATCCTGGGCCATGAGGGCGCGGGTGAGGTGATCGCCGTCGGTTCCTCCGTCACCAATCTCAAGGCCGGTGACCGCGTGTGCATGGAACCGGGCATCCCGGACTGGACCTCCCGCGCGTCGCAGCTCGGCCTCTATAACCTCGACCCCGCCGTACGCTTTTGGGCGACGCCGCCGGTGCATGGGTGCCTGGTGCCCGAAATCGTTCACCCCGCGAACCTGACCTTCAAGCTGCCCGACGCCGTGAGCTTCCAGGAAGGGGCTTTCGTCGAGCCGCTCGCGGTCGGCATGCAGGCGGTGACCAAGGCGCGCATCCTGCCGGGCCAGGTGGCGGTGGTCATCGGCGCCGGCACCATCGGCATGATGGTGGCCCTCGCGGCCCTCGCAGCCGGTATCTCCCAGGTCATCATGACCGACGTTCAGGCCGAGAAGCTCAAGATTGCCGCCGGCTATGACGGCATCGTGCCGGTCAATGTCGCGGAGGCGAGTGCGGTCGCCCGCGTGCACGAGATTACGGCCGGCTGGGGTGCCGATGTGATCTTCGAGGCCAGCGGCAGCCCGCGCGCCTTCAATGGCCTGTTCGACATGCTGTGCCCCGGCGGTGCCGTGGTGCTGGTCGGCATGCCGCCCGGACCCGTGCAGTTCGATGTCGTGGCAGCGCAGATCAAGGAAGCGCGGATCGAGACCGTGTTCCGGTACGCGAACGTCTATCCGCGTGCCATCGCTCTGCTCGGCTCCGGCAAGGTTGATGTGAAGCCGCTGATCTCGCGCACCTACCCCTTCGCGGAGTCGGTCGAGGCCTTCGAATTTGCGGCCCAGGGTTCGCCCGAGATCGTCAAAGTCCAGATCGTGTTCTGAGGGTCCGAGCAAATGAGCGTTCAGGATCGGTTTTCAGTTCTCGGCCGCAAGGCGCTTGTCACCGGCGCGTCGCGCGGCATCGGCATTGAGTTGTGCCGCGTGCTGAGCGAGGCGGGCGCCGATATCGTGGCTGTGGCGCGTGACGAGTCGGGCCTCGCCGAGGCGCGGGCGGCGGTGGAGGCGAATGGCCGCGTCTGCCTCACGCTGCCCGCCGATCTCGGCCAGCCGGACGCGCCGGAGCGCGTTGGGCGGGAGGCTTTGGCCGCCTGGGGGACGATCGACATCCTGGTCAATAATGCCGGCGTCAGCTTTCCCAAGCTGCTGGTGGATCAGACGATCGCGGAATGGGATCTCATCCAGGCCGTGAACCTGCGGGCGCCCTGGCTGCTGGCGCGGACCCTGGCACCGGCGATGATCGCCCAGAAGCGGGGCAAGATCGTCAATGTCAGTTCCCAGACCAGTTCTGTGGCGCTCACCGAGCATGGGGCCTATGCGGCTTCGAAGAACGGCCTCAACGGCCTCACCAAGGTGATGACGGCGGAATGGGCGCCGTTCAATATTCAGGCGAATGCGGTCTGCCCGACGGTGACAATGACGCCTATGGCGACCCAGGTCTGGGGTGACCCGGCGAAGCTCGGGCCGATGGTGGCGAAGATTCCGGCCGGGCGTGTGGCCCAGCCGGTAGAGGTGTGTGACGTGGTGTTGTTCCTGTGCGCCACCGCCTCCGACATGATCAATGGCCAGGAGATCTTCGTCGATGGCGGGTACACGGCCCTGTAGGCGGAGAGACCGTGGCGCGTAGGGTGGAGCGAAGCGCTATCCACCACACAAAGCGCTATCGCTTGCGGCCCAATTCATAGAGCGCGACGGCGGTCGCGGCGGAGACGTTGAGGCTCTCCATGATGCCGGCCATCGGCAGCTTGGAGAGTTCGTCACAGGAGTCGCGGGTGAGGCGGCGGAGGCCGCTGCCTTCTCCGCCGAGCACCAGGGCCACCCGGCGGTCCACGAAGGCGCCGCCGTCGAGCGCGGTCGGGCCTTCGGCATCCAGACCCACGACCCAGAAATTGGCGGCCTTGAGCATGACCAGGGTGCGGGCGAGATTGACGGCGCGCAGCAGCGGCACGCTTTCCAGCGCGCCCGAGGCGGCCTTGGCGAGCGAACCCGTTTCTTCCGGCGCATGGCGTTCCTGCACGATGACGCAGGCGACGCCGAAGGCCGCGGCCGAGCGCAGGATGGCGCCGATATTGCGCGGGTCGTTCACCTGATCGAGCACCAGGACGGGTCCCGGCCGCTCCAGCGTGGCAGACAGCACCGGCTGTGGCAGCAGATCGGCGAGCAGGGCGATGCCCTGATGCACGGCATCCTTGCCGAGAAGCTGGTCGATGCGACCGCGATCGACCATTTCAGCCGTCAGCGCCCAGGGCTTGGGCAGGCGTCCGGTAAGGGTCGCTTCGGCTTCCTCGGTCGCCATCAGACGGCGTAGGCGACGGGCGGGATTCTGCAGGGCCGCCTGGACGGCGTGCTGGCCATAGAGCCAGACAGTGCCGCGCGGTGCCTCGGCGGCCTGGGGCGGCAGCGCCACGCCGCGTGGCGTGACGGGCGGCGTATAATTATCCTCGCCGCGCTCGCGGGTCAGGCTTTCGCGGGCGCGATCCTGGATGCGGGCGGCAGGCCGGGCCGGGCGATCGCCTGCGGTCTGGTTCGGCCGCGTCTGGCGAATGGTGCGCTCGCCACGCTCGGGCCGGTCGGAGTTTTCCTGGCGAGGGCCGGTATAGGGCGCGCTTTTAAAGCCGCTGGCGGGGCGGCGGGTTCGCACGGGGCGCTCACCGGACTCCGCCTCGAACTCAGTACGGGCGGGCGCGGGGCGCGGTGACGCGGGGCGCGGGCCTACGGGTCGGGATGACGTGGGCCGACCGCCGGGATTGCCGCCGCCGTAATTGGGTTTCTCGGAACTCGCGGTATAGCTCGACCGGCCCTGGGCGCCGCGCGGCTTATCGGGGCTGCCCGCATAGCTGGGTTTCCCGTAGCTCGGTTTGCCGGCGGCCGGGCCGGTGGCGCGATTGGGCTTGTGGGGCGGTTTGGCGCCGGCGGGTGCGCCTGTGCGCGGACGGTCTGAGCGTGGCGGTTTCATCGCCTCCGTATAGGGCAATGCGCGGCGCGGCACAGGCTTTTTGGCGCAACCCGGCTAGAAGCGGGCGCGCGCTCCGTTGACACGAGGAGGCAAATGTTGGAAAGCCCGCTCCCGCGTTGGAGGGGTGCCCGAGTGGTTAAAGGGGGCGGACTGTAAATCCGCTGGCGTACGCCTACGTTGGTTCAAATCCAACCCCCTCCACCAGCGTTGGCGCTTAGGGCGTTGAGAAGGCTGCAAAGTAGCGCTGCTCATTCGAGGCGACCCACCTTAGAACCCGCCTTATAGATTGAATTGCCCTGGTTCTGGGTGACACAGCGTGGGCCACTGACCAACGTGTAAGCCCTCTGGCCAGCATACGAATGGCTAGCGTTTCTAGAGCCCTGGATGCCGCTATTTGGATAACGCTGCGTCGGCGTGGAATGGACACGCAAATCGCGATGCTGGTCCGAAATCAGCACGTTGATCGTCTCTAATTAGCCGGTCCCGAATCCGGCACGCAGCACTTCAAGATGTCCTGTCCGCCGGTTACCATCCAGATGCTGCGGCGGCGCCACTGACTTTCGTAAGCCGTCGGCCTACCCTCCGGTGGGAGCGGGGTTTGAAGCTCTCCGAGCCGCTAACCCCGTCCGCAGCGCTATGGGCTCTCGGTGCGATCGATTTTAGCGGTTTCGCCGCCACCCCTCTTCCTGAAGAAAGGAAGCAAACACTACCCAACCGGCCAGCGGTAGGCTCGCAATGGCCGCCTTGCGGTCAACCATACCGGCCGTGGCTACAAGGCCGACAGACGCGCCGACCATCCCGGCGGTCACGCCTCATCCAGGCGTTTGCGGCCAAACAGCACCCAGGAAAAGCCGCCCACACCCAGGATGCTCAGGCCCCAAAAGCCAAGAGCCGCATTGCGCTTGGGACTAGGCTCTTGCGCCATCAACCGCGCGCCCCCGTACCACAGCAATACCTCGATCGCAGTCCAGGCCCCGGCGAAAACAGGACCGGGGGGTGTCAGCGGCGATTTCCGCAGCCGCGCGGACCAGACTGCTGTCCTCGGATGGGCAGGCGCAGGGGCAAAGCTGCCGCCGGAAATCGCTGCGGCACCAACGATGGCGCCGGCGATAACGATCGCTGTGCTATTCCGTATTTTCTTCGATCCCCAACACGCAGCATTCTCACGGATTATGATGCAGCATTAAGCCAATCTGGATAGGTGGGTCACTCGGTCGAATAGCTGCTACGGGATGGGTGTTTCGCGCTCCCGCGCCCGGCACGCCTCCGAGTCCCGTCAAAGGCTTGCTACCGCAGGCATAGCCGTCTGCACATGGGCCCGCGTCGTCACCTTAGTGCTTGACTTCCGCTCGATTATGAATGGCTGCGGAGTTTGAGCTGATACTCGAACCAATAGCGCCCAGGCGACGAATAAAGCATATAGATAGCCACCGCCTGTAGCCCGAGATCTGGCGCCGCCCATAACAGCACCACGTAGCCGTGATACGGAGGTGCGAACGTCCACATCGCGTCGATGATGAAGTTTAAGAGGAACCCGGTCCTCGCCCAGCGTCTTCCAAGTCCGATCTCCCATACTGCCCAAGCTGAAAAAGCTGCTGTAAGCAGATAGAAGAAAACGATCAGCTCATCGACGGTCGTTTGACTGATGGAGATCAGGCCGCCGAGCTGCGTGGCGATCATCTTGGGGATTGTTGCCAACGACTGATAAATGCCTGCAATGGCGGTCCAAGCAGTCCACGCCCAGAGGAGCCATTCGGCAGCGCGCACAGCTCGTCGCGCGCCTGGCGCACCGCTAATAAGGTGCACAACGCGCACCCTGTGAGCGGTGGTGCTCGGTCAGCAGCAGAAAAAGCTCTTGCCAGCAATCATAGAGCTCAGGCTGGCTTAGCGCCTGGCATGGAGCACTTTACAAACTTCCCAGAGTGGTCGCGGCAGTGGACCACCTTGCTCGTGGGCGCAGGGCACTTCATGAATTTACCGGCGCTGTCCCGGCATTGGGCGGCATAGGCGCTGGACGTGGCAAGGCCCAGGATCAGTGCAGCGGTCAGCAGATGGCGCATGTCGCTCTCCAGTCGGAACATCTAAGTTGAGCTTGATGGTGCCGAGCGCAACGGCGCCGGCGATGCCCTATCGGTCAGGGACCAACGGCATCCAACTCCCCGATATGACGCAGGACGATACGATGGGTCTCTGCGGCAAAAGCCCGGAGCTTTGGGTCGCTACCTGATTGCGCTTCTATGGCGAAGGCGGCGCCGTCCTTCGCATGGATTACTTTCATATCCTGGAGATACGCAGCATCGAAAGACCGGCCGGACATTGCCTTCAGGCGATCGAGTTCATGCTGGAACGCGGCGCTCAAAGTGTCTGGGAAGGTGACCCCTGCCCCGGTAGCGATCGTCTTGAGCTTCGCGCCAACCAGAGTGTGGTCATGCGCTTCGGTCGCACCCTGGTCCCGTACGTCCTGGGTATCGCCTTGAGCAGCACCAGCTTCTCCGGCCGCTACTTCGAACATGCCCCCCTGGCTGACCTTCGCAATGAAGGTTCTGTCCGCTGACGAGACCATATCGGCCGCATAAGCAGTAAGGCTAAACGCGGCGGATAAAAGCAGCGCTGGGACAATGTATCGCAAAGCGACCTCCATAGATTTATCGCGTCACTAATGTGGTCACGAATGTCGCCGCGTCTACAGGCTTAGGAAACCTGTGGCGTCACATCTTACGCGAGATAGGTAGGCAGGTCGTTGGCTCAGCAGGATGGGCCAGCCACATCGCATTTCGGAATGGCTCACCAGCGGCTGGGGACCGTACACCAATCCCCGCTCTCACGCGGCCCTGGGTAGCAGCTTCTTCACCTTCCAGCAGATCATGTATCTCTCCACGGCTAGGCGCTTTGCCCTTAAATCGTGGGTGTCGTCATACTAATGTACGGGGCGGCATATCGCGCCCTTGCCGCCGCCTCCTCCCATTACTTCGCCCCTCCCCGGCACACCTATATCCAGATGGAGGTGCCATTTGGTCGGATCGATCTTGCCACGGTCGATCCCACAGCATAACCATTTCGATATATTCCTCACGAAGCAGTGAGGCTCACTATTTTGCCATACTCCGGCCAGCCCGCATTTCTATTCGGCGCCCGTATCATTGCTGATTAGGAATACGAATGGCCTATTGCCACGACATTACGCGCAGAAGCGAAGCGCAACGACTGTTTGCAGCGCTGACAGAAGCTTTAGTTCTGCGAGATGTCTCACGCTTTTCATGGCCCGAGGGGCTCAACAACGTTCAGACGATAAAAGTCCTGCGTGCAAGGGCATCTCTGGCCAATTCGTTGGCCGCATATCGTAATCGGACTTGATGCGAGGGGTGCCGTCACTGCTCGCCAGGCGTACCCAACGATTTCTTGATTTGAGAGAGCCAAGGCGGGAGGAGCGTCGGTTCCGGCGCGAGTGCCCGCGCGGAGGCATCAGCGTGAGTTCCATCCTCACCGCGCCAGTCGTCAATTACTTTGTCGGAAACGAACAACCATCGAGGCTCGTGCCCGCAACCAGCAGTGCCCACAATTCCGGATGACCAGATCGGAGGGTGTCCGAGCCGTCACGTTTGAATAGTAGGACGGCATTCGCAGAGGCATCATCTGGTTCCAGGCTCGCGATCGCCTCTTGGCCTGCATCCATCAAACGCGCAGTGCGGACCATGGAGGTTGCTTCGACTCGAGTCTCAACAGATCGCATCGCCAACTTCAGCGGCGCTATTTCAACCCTGCCGCCGGGTGCATCGGGATCGATACATAAAGAACGCCATTCCACATACCCATCATATGGGAAGTTTTCTGTTCGATATGGGCGCTCACCGGGATGTCCTTCGTTCGGATTGCTGATGCCAACGACGGTAGGTTTTATCGGTGTGGCCGGAGTAGCCTCACTTAGGGCTTAGGCACACGTTACCCTTTTTGTGATCGGTAGCTATCAGGCTAGCTGAGCGCTCGGCTTCACACTTGCGCCGTCGGTCACCACCCTCGGCGATCGCGCGACCTGGACCACATGAACAGGACCGCCAGCACAACGACAACCAGGACAACCTCTTGGCCGAGCGTGAGCTGGTGCATCAGTCGGAAGATGACGCTGTAGATCATCGCGTGGATGACGGCTGACACCGCCATGTGCGCCATCCAGTCGGTCATGCCGCCGCCATAGCTGTGGTGATAGCCGTAACCGCCGCCATATCCGTAGCTGTGGTGATAGGCGAGCAGTGTCAGGTGGCTCATGCGAACGGAACCCCTTCCAGCACCGTCCCCGCGGTGATGATGCCCCAGCTTAGCGGGTCACCAGGAGGCAGCGGATAGAGGTAGGGCGGCCGTGTCACAACGGGCTTGACGTCGCTGTTGGCTGTCTCTCCCAACAGGAACGCCACCCTGGTCCTCAGTGCCTCACTGGAGACGCCAAGACGCGCCGCTATCCGTGCGTAACGGCGATCACGGGCGATTAGCGTCAACGCTAGGCCGTCCATCTCGGGCGTCCATGTCGTCACGGATCAGTAGCCCTCCACATCAGAGAATTTCGGAAACAGCCGCCTGATTTGCACATCCCGCTGAGCAGAGAATGCATGGACCATTGCCTTTGCCGCTGGGAGATCGGTGCCGAAGTGCAGGAAGTCCCAGGTATCGTCCTTCCAGACCAACTCGATGGCATAGTATCGGACGGTGCCGAGCAAAGGGATGCGAACATACCCGCGCCCGGCCGGGAGCTGCATGGCACGCCTGGTGTCGCAGGGCCTGAGCTGCAAGTAAGCGGCCCGCTTCCACTGAACCGCTGTGGGGGTGATGATTTCGATTTCGCCGCCGCCGTCTTTGTCGTGTTCGTCCTCGTATTCGCTCATTCGATCACCTTGCGTCGGCCCGCTTCGTATCCCCCAAAAAAGCGTGCGGCGTAACGTTTGCCGTCAGGGGTGATTGTCACGAGCACGCTTCGCCAATCGTCTGGATTGTCTCCTCGTTTAACGAGACCCGCCCGTTCCAGATGATCAACCGCCCGCGTGATAGAGGGCGTGGGGATCATCAGGCGGATAGCAAGACCCTTGACTGTCCACGGCTGTTTCGACGTGCAGCAGATCAGAAGAACCGCCAACTGCCGGAGGGTCAGGTCCCGGTCCTTCTCGCGCATCAGGGTCGTGATACGGCACGCGAGAAGAGCGGCGAAATCGTATTCCTCTTTCATGGACTCGCCTTTCTCATGCGTGTTCCGGTGCAATTTCAGTCGTCACAAGACATTGTTCGATCGCGCCCACGCGGCTGGAACAGCGGCAGCAGGTCCGTTGATTGGACACCATAGGGCGGCCACTTCACGGGAGTCGATGCGGCTGCGGCGGGCAGTCCGGGACCGAAACCAGTCGCCCTGATGACCTGTGGTCCCGACATCGTCCGTCTCTCCATCCAGGGCAGCGCGGCCGTGTAAACCGCGAACAGCGCCTCCGCAGGCGTCGCCTCGAACCACTCGTTGCGGACGCACATTTTGCCGAGTAGCCGGTGCGCTTGGTGCTCGACGTCAGGGGCATCGCCGAACGGCACAGCAATCGCCACGTGGATCATGAGGTCGAGCGGTGACGCGGTCTGGAGCGTTGCGAGTCTGGCACGCGGGTTGGTCGCCATACCGATCTTCTGAAGCCCGCTGACGGGGCCGATCACATAGACATAGCGGATAGCGGGAGGCAGTCGGGCGTTACGCTTCAAGTCGAGCGGTTCCTCATTCGCACACCGGCGCCGCCACCGTTCTCGGCGATGAATTCGACGCCTGCGGCCTCTAGGGCACGACGGATCGCATCCATGTTCGCCGATGTTATCGCGCCGCCAGATTCGAGGCGTTGAACCGTGGAAAGGCCCAGATTGGCGGCCTCAGCTAGTTGGCGGGCTGACCATCCCAAGAAACCTCTTGCTCCCCTCGTCTGAGCGGCGGACAGATTCATTTTAGTTCACATGACATAAATTGCTTGACCACCGCATTCTGTGATGTAATTTATGTCACATGAGGCGAATAACTTCAATGGTCGCTTCCGTCACCGCGCCGGGCGGCTCCCGGCACAGTCCGCAGCGCTAAGTCGCTGGGCGAGGTCGAGACGGCGAGTGCGGACACACCCGTCGTCTCTGACCCCAAGCAAGGGACCAAGACCCATGCGAGTGGCTACTATGAAGCTTACACCCGAGGGTCAGCGCCTGCCATTCGCGCTGGTCCTCATCGACCTCGACAGCCACAGCGACGGAGCTCTGATGCGCATGTGCGCCAGGGCGATGAAGCTGAGCGACGACGGCGAGATTGCCCGCACCGTCGGCCGGACCGCCGTGGTGATGTGGGCCCGCGAATTCGGCGCCGAGCAGGAGGACCTGCGGACCCGCATCGTCCATACCGCCGCACGCACGGCCGAGGGTGCTGCCATGAAGGCGCTCTACGCGACGAGCGATGTCCTCGTCGCTGCGCGGCCCGTCCTGCACCAGGCGGCCTACAGCGCCCTTGAGGACATGCTGCGGATGGGGAGGCGCACGTGAGCGGCCGGCGCGGCGTAGGCCGCCGGAACCTGATCGGGGGCGCTTCGATGCTCATCCTGATGGCGGCCGAGGCAGGTGTCGCTAAGGCAGAGGAGTTGGACGGGCAGCTCCTGGCGCTCTGTGCCGAATACCACGAGAAGGAGGACGAATTCGATCGTCTCTCTGATATCTTCGACGCCCTTGACCGCGCAGATCCCGAACACCGCAGGATTGATGCGGTCTTCACTCCTCTGGTTGGTCGCATCCACGAAATCCGGGACGAGGTGTCGGAAATTGCTGCCCGGACGCCTGAAGGGTTGCGAGCGAAGGCGAAGGTGTCCCTAAGGGAATTGGCGCATGGCGGCAACCTTGGTGGCGGACCTGCCAACGAAGCGGACCGTGTCGTCTGGTCGCTGTGCTGCGACCTGCTGGGGAGGGCAGCGTGATGGCCACCACTCTCGGGCGCCGCGGCGCCATCGGAGCGGCAACCGCCCTCATGGCGACTGCGGCTACCGGCTCCCAGCCGGCATGCGCTGCTGCGGCAGATCCTGTGGTTGCGCTCTGGGCCAAGACCCAGGCCGTGAGCGCTGAACTTGATCGGGTCTCGGGTCGGCAAAACGACCTCAGGCTCCAGATCATCGAACGGAACCCGACGCAACCACCGGGGGTTATGTTCGCAGATTGGTACAGAGGCGACCCTGATTTGCCTCGGTGCACGTCTCTTCGTGTTCTGAGCAACAAGCTCTGCTCCCAAAGCTCCGATCTTTACGACGAAATCGCTCTTGCTGCGGCCACGACTCCGCAAGGCATTCGAGCAAAATGCGCGGCGGCCATCTCGCTGTTAGTGCTAGAGCCAGATCTGCGCGATGAGATGTCGTTCTACGATCTGGTGCTGAATGCCCTGCGCGAAGCGGCGGCGGGGAGTGCGGAATAATGGGCGACGTTGTTCAGTTTCGCCGCAATCCGGCCGCTCCTGTCCGTCACATATTTGCGGAGCGCGAGATCCTCAGGGAAATGGCAGCCATTTGGCGGGCGGGCGGGCGGATCGCTCCCACGATGACGACGCCGAAACAGACGTCGGACTTTCTCTGCGGACAGATTCAACAGATCGCTGATAACCTCGGCATAGATGTTGAGGCACCGTTCCGGCGCACGACACCCGCGCCTAAGCCGACGGAGGGGTGAGGAATGGGGCGCATCATCGCTCGCACGGCCGCAGGTAACGCCGCAGCATTGGCGAATGAGTGTGCCCGATGAATCAGCGGACCCTCCGCGAGATGCGGCCCTCAATGCGCCAGCTTGCCGCTGTCCTCGCCGATACCCTCCGGCTGCAGTCCTGGCCGCGCCGGTGGGAACTGCTGAGCCTGGCCGGTCAGTTGGCCTGGCTGCGGGTGAAGATCACGTGGTTCCGGCTTCGTGAATACAAATCTTGTCGTTTCGAACCGCTGGAAGAGACTATCGATTGCTCCGCTTAAGGGCATGCTTCTCGAACATGTCGACCTTCATTTCGTAGGTGAGTTTGTGCGTCTCTCCGCAATTCTCACACTCAAATATTCGCATCGCCTTGACCCAGCGACCTGCCTTGAGCACGTCAAACTCGCAGTGCGGGCAGGTAATGACGAACAGCGCGTGAGATAGGTCTACTGGAAGCGCCAATAGTTAGCACGGCATCGGGAGGGTCGGTCGATCAATGCTCGTCATCCGAGGCTCTTGGGTTCATAAATCATATTATAGGAAACGCAGTGTCTGGCGTTTTGGATGCAGCTTGGATTGCAACGCTGGTAACTTCGGAACCATGCCGATTGCGTCATTACCCTTTAGACGGCCGAAATCGGCCAATCACTGTTTGACCCCTCTTGCTCGGCTTTTCGGGGCAACCAGGATTAGTGCGATACTGATCGAATCAACCATTTCAGGCCCAGGTCCACCCCGCGTCTATCGGGGGTATGGGGAGATGCATGCTCCTAGGCACCTCAACGCTGGCGGTGTCAGCCATGCTACGCGGCGCCGAAAGACGGGCGAGTTCATTTTCGGGTCGCGACAGGGCGCACCTATGAGAGCGCCCGAGATCAATCCCCAGATGCGGACGAAAGCGCCTGTTCAGCAGAGTAAGGCACATCAGGCAACCATTCGTTCATGACCTCAGACAATGTTTAAGCCGAGCAAGGTCCCGTTTTATCCATGATTTCATGGTCGCGATGGGAACCCGATGTTGCGCAGCGAGGTCGATGCGGGACACGCCATCAACGTAAGCGCTCGTCAATATAGCGCGGCGGTGGGGCTCCAATATCTTTAGGCATCGATGAAGTGCTTGGGCTTCAACATCCCCGATCAGTTGGGTGAGGGCATCGGCCGAGGCGTCTTTCTGGTCTGGAGCGGCCGTCACCGGTTTTTCTCGCCACCGGGGTCGCTTTATGTCGAGCGCTCGATACCGAACAATACTGGTCAACCAAGCCCCGGCATCGCCGCGCTGCGCGTCAAACGTCGCCGCATGCGTCCAGACCTGCAACAACGTGTCATGCACAGCGTCAGCCGCCAAGTCTGCGTCATCCGTGATGCGCATAGCTAATCTCGTCAAACGCCACGCTTGGGCGATGTAGAGGTCACGGAATGCCGATGCATCGCCCGACGCACAACGGCGGAGAAGCGCGCTCAGCATCTCCTCTGTGGTGGTAGAGGTTTGCTGCCGAGGTTCAGGCGTCATCATACCTAGTAACGCCGCAGATCAATGACGGATGCGGAACAAACCTATTCGCCAGGGCGGGTCCGGCACCAGGTGTCCCTTAACCCCGCTGCTTCGAGCAAGCCAGGCTCGCACAGCTTCAGCATCGTCGCCGTCGCACCAAAGTTCCCGCAGGCGGTGCAGCGCACGCCGACCATGGCAAATTCCATGAGCATCGTGGCGCCGTGCTTTCGGATCAGCCGATCGATTGGAATAGCGCCCAGGTGGCCGCATTTGGTGCATTCGCCATCCTGACCCAGCCGACCGGGGCAACCCTGAGGCTGGCGAGCTGCGGCTGACGGTTCGGATCCTTCCCGCCCATGGCGCCGTCTCCCGCGGTCCGGCCGCCTAGTTTCCCACAGGCTCTGCCTCTCGGTCAGGCCGCACGCCTTTGCCCATTGGTGGGAGAGATGACGCCAGCGCAATCGGCGTAGGCGGCTTACGAAGGACGATGTAATTCGATCGCCGGAGTGCCGTGATGACCTGCTCGGCCATGATCTCCGCATCGAGCCGGTCCGTCCGGTGCGCGGATCTCCGACCAAGGCTCTGAATAGCCATGCGAAACGTCAGGATAAGATCGGCTTCGACGGGGTGCCGGAGGTCCGCGGGGATCGGTCTGGTCTCGGTCACAGGTGCTGGCCTCCTCGCCACGGATTAGAACAAAGCACGAACAGTCCGGCAATGGGAGTCCAAATCGTTAAGGCTGGCGCCGAGTGGCTCCATGTCTGAGCTATTGCGCTCTGAAGATGGACGTTACACCGATTGGCGCGCACAACTCCCTGTATTGAAAAAGTTTTCTATACCAGGGAGGCACTCGATGGCTGACCATGGCTACCACCCTCGTATCCTGATTGTTGAAGATGAGGCGCTGGTGGCGATTGTGATCGCGGAGCAGCTGACCGACCTAGGCTATGAAGTGGTGACCGTGGCGACGGTCAAGCAAGCCTTGGCCAATCTGAAGCCGGAACATCGCCTTGACGCGGCGCTTCTCGATCTACAACTCGAGGGCGAGCAGAGTTTTGCCGTCGGGGATGCCCTCGTAGAGCGGAGAGTGCCGTTCGCCTTCATGACGGGGTTTGGACCCAGCGGCCTCAAAGGGACGCGCTTCTTCGACGTGCCTGTTCTAGCGAAGCCCTTCAGATTTGAGGAACTGAAAAGATCCCTCCTTGGCCTGCTCGCGGCTCCCGGCCTTCGCTAAGAGGCCCAGTCCGCGACCTTGTACCGTCATGGCATCGTTTCGCCTGATTATTTGTTATTTTAACGCAACTAGATAGTTAAGACGTAGCAACAAACAGTTTGCCCCGGCCACTTGCAGATAGTCTCTTTAACGTGTTTCGCTATTCGACTTAAATCGGTCTCTTTTCTAGCGTAACCTTCTAGGCTTTCAGTCATGACCGATGTGACGCGTATTCTTGTTGTGGAGGATGACCATCTACTTCGCATGATAGCCGTTGGTGTGCTGGAGGAAGAGGGCTTCGAGGTATTCGAGGCCCACGATGGCGATGCCGCCGTGATACATCTAACCGACCAGGCTTCTTCCATGCTGTGTTCACCGACGTCCAAATGCCTGGGAAGTTGGACGGCATTGGAGTCGCCCACCACGCACGCAGCATTCATCCTGGCATCCCGGTAATCATCGTGTCTGCCTTCGCCCACAACCTCAGGGAACGGTTGGCTGAGCTCGCCCCTCCCATGCAGTTCTTCACGAAGCCCTATCAGACCGCCGAGATCACAAAAGCTCTAAGGCGGCATAGGCAATAAGCCATGCTGACGTCGCTTTTTCTATTTGGCAGGACAGGCGGTCTGGTGTCAGATGTCTAGATGTCTCAGATCCTCCAGCAATATGCGGCGCTGCCAGTGACAGGACGTGAAGGGCGCTTCCAGGTCCTTCTGGTCACCTCGCGCGGTACCGGTCGATGGATCATCCCCAAAGGCCACCCCGAGAAGAAAATGACACCTTCATCGGTTGCGGCACTTGAGGCTTTGGAAGAAGCGGGCGTTTCCGGCTCGATCGAACCCGAGCCGCTCGGACGGTATCAATCGACGAAGCGCCTGCCGTCGGGTGAGGTAGTGGCATGCAACGTCACTGTCTTCCGATTGGACGTCTCAGAGCACCATTCCAACTGGAAGGAGGACACTGAGCGTAAAAGGCTCTGGGTGCCTCTCATCCAAGCCGCTCGGTTTGTCGATGACGGCGGTCTTGGGACCTTCCTCGACGAATTGAGCTTGTAGGCGCCAAACAACGCATCTCAGTATCATTGATGTGTGGACGCTTTGTTCGATCGTGACCGTGAGGCCGCGGCCATGGGTGACGCCACTAGAGCGTCATGAGCTCGTGGGGCGTCGTGCCCTCCGGCAGGAGCGAGATTAGAAGCTTTCCTAGCCACTATTCTCGTCCGCAGCCCATACCTGCCGCCATCGTGACTTCGCGGTCGCCAAACTTCACCCACGTATTCAGTGCTGCGGCGACGCCACTGACTATCGTAAGTCGTCGGCCCCTTGGGGCGCAGGGTCTTGTCAAGGCACCCTGACCGCAGCGCTAAATCCCAGACTGTCAAACGGGGCTCCGTGCGACGCGGAGAATCCCACTGTGAAGTTACCGACCTGCCACATTCAACGGCCGGCATCATTAAAGGGTTCGCTCCCGCCAGAGCCGCGTCCGAAGCAGGAGGAAGCGAAAGAACCGCGAAATATGCATTGATCTACACATGACTGTTGCTTTGCCTAAGAACGGGTTGGGCGGAAGCTGTGGCCGCACCACTTACTATTATCTGAGAAGGCTCAGTCGCGCTTTTCAGACAATATGGAGAAAAACATGGCCAGTATCGAAAGTCGTGGCGACACCAGCGGCGAATTGATTGCCGCAAGCAATGTAAGCGGCACCAGCGTCTATGATACTGTCGGAGAAAAACTGGGCACAGTTTACGATGTTATGCTCAGTAAAGTCTCTGGCAGAGCTGAGTATGCCGTCATAAGTTTTGGCGGTTTCTTGGGAATGGGTGAACGCTACCATCCTCTTCCGTGGCATCAGCTCAGATATGATACCCAAGTTGGTGGGTATGTCGTTGACCTAGATCGCAATCAGCTTGAAGGCGCGCCGAACTACGAGTCTAGCGATTTGCCTGCTTGGGATGATCGCCGCAGAACGGACATTGATACTTATTACGGGACTGGTGGGGGTTACGACACGGGCGGACTCGGTGAACGGCCGATGAATGTCTGATCGACCGCGCTCGTTATGCGGCGATCTCCTTCTCATCCGTGCCGACTCTCCCGTCTGCCGTTGGCGCGTTCAGGCGGCAAGGGCAGTCCTTATGATGTGTGCGATCGATGATCGGCCTATTGCATCACTGAACCGTCACGCCAGCAGGAGGCCCTTCATTAATCGCCCGTGCGCATGCTTCCGTGACAAGAGTCAGAAACTCTTCCAAAACCCGCGTTTCACGCTGGATTAGCCCTTCGCTGTCAATATGAACGACCCTTGGGCCTTCGCCTGCAAATTTCATCACGACCTGTCGCCTTCTTTTTCTTTCTTAACCTGGTACTATACACCCGTGTTGGGAATCCAGCGTTCGACCCGGGCGAATAGCCTCAAGGCTTAGAGCGAGCGTCGCGACAGGCCCCGGGAGTTCGGCGAATCAACCCAAATGGCCGTGCTTGCTGAACAGCGCTACTTTGTCTTCATACGTGAGACGTAATTTGCAGCCGCAACCCTCGCACTCGAAACTGCTGATCGATTTGAACCACATACCTCTTTTGGCTAATTCTTAGCCACACTGCTTGCATAGCAGGGTGACGTAGACGTTCAATAAGTTGCCTGAAAGCGCCACCGCCGCGACTCCAATTTTGTTGTCAGCTACAGTCTACCACATCGCCTCCCTTCGAACTCCGGCCCTGTAAGGCGTTTGGGGGGCATCTGCGTTACCTTCTGACGTCTTCCGTCCTGTTGTTGCCCCCCTCGTATGGAAAGGTTTCCGTCGTTGGCAGCAAAAGAAACAGCGTCCGCCGTACCATCCCGAGGTCTATACGCCCATATCAGCCTGGCTGGAGCCGAAGCTTTTCGTTGCGGCCACTTCGTGGAGAACAACCCGTGGCCTATGGGGAGCAACGAGCGAGCCGCGTGGGTCGCTGGTTGGCTCAATGCTCAAGCACTGGTTAAGCCTCCTGCTCAGCCTCCTGTGCCGCTCAAGGTCTCTGTCTCGAAGGCTCCTAAAGACGACGGTTTATGGACGTCCGAGGAGCGCTCGCATCGGTTACGGCCTTCCTGATTGTGCTCCCGTTCCTTTGGTTTTGGCGCAGGCTTCGGAAGAAGAAGGCACCGTTGCTGCTGCCGCCACCAGGCGGAACGCGCCGAGAGCCAACTCTCTAAATTCCCTGTGAGGACTGGACATGGGCTTCCTGACGATGCTCGCCAGCGCGGGCCTTTCGGCTTTCTTCGGTTTCAGCAAAATGTCCTTTTACTGGGTCGTTGCAACGGCAGCGCTATGGATGATCGGTTACATCATGGCGAAACCGCAGGTGCTATCCCGAATCCGGCTAGCTCCCGTCTTCGTTCCCGTATCGCTCTATTGCTCGGTGCTTTTACCCAACGCTATCTGCTTTGGAATTGGTCACTTGATCGGACTAGCTTGACCAACAAGGCCGATCATAATGGCGTCATGGCCCAGCTGCCTTCGCTTTCTGCGGCCCGTAGATGATGCCGCGCAGCCAATCCGACACGCCCTCCGGGTCTTCCTGGCCACTGGCAACGTCCGTCAGGAACTGAGCCGTCCCTGCCGCCTGCCCCGTCGGCAGACCAAGGATGTAGCCCGGCGCCTCGATAGCGTGGCGGACCCACTGCTCCGACGCAGGCTGGTCCCGCAGCCCGGTGGCAGACGCAGCGTCCTTACCCAGTTTCACGAAGCTGTCGAAGGTCTGCCCGACCGGGCTCATCTCATAACTCCTGCCATGGATCGCCGCGTCCGCCACGTCGCGCAGGACGGGAACGCCCGCCGGAACCTCGCCCAGCACAGCCTTCGCTGCCCATCCCGGCCAGGACTCATCGTTGCTTGGTCCGCCCTGCGACACCATCGCCTCGATCAGCGCGGGAACGGCGAGATAGAAGAAGAAGGTCGAGAGCGACTTGGCGAAATCGCCGCGGGCTTGAGCGACATTCCCAGCTCTCAGGTTTCGCACACCGCTGGCCGCCGACCTAATGCCGACGACCTGGCGATTATAGATATGGTTGAAGAACCCATAGAACATGGTGAACAGCTTCTGCGTCTCACTGCCGCGCTGGATGGCGGCAAGGTCTGGAGCGCCGTTTGCGCCATGGGCGTTGCGGACCGTCTTATCGGCGTAGGCAATGGCGTCAATGTCCTCCATCCCTTGTGCCTGGCCCTTCCGGTAAGCGCCCATCCAGGTTGGGAGCGCCGAGAGCATGTCGAGCATCCCGACACCGTAGTGGCCGAACCGCGCTGCATCTGCGATCACGCCGGACTTGCCCATGCTGTCGCGCACCGCATCGCGCACGTCGCGGTCGATCTCGTTCATGCGGTGCCGCATCTCGGCTGAGGCCGTGGTGATGAAGTCATATTGGCGCTTCATCTTGTCCATCGACCCGAAGAACTCGCTCGAGCCCTGAGCCAGCCACTTCGGCCCAAGCTCACCTACGCTATTCGAGAGCGCCGTCGTCCCGTGCTTCAGCATCGTGGTCGCACGGAACCCGATATTGACTATCATACTGTTCGTGCGGAGGCGGTGGAAGAAGGCATCCATGGCGGCCAGCGCGCGGGTGTCGGTGTTGCGGTCGTTCGCCACGCCTTGAAGCCAACGGTCGAGCTGGCTGCGTTGATCCCGCCCGATCGTGGAGTCCATGGCTGTCATCACGCGCTTGTCACGCAGCAGCTTGTCGGCATTCAGGATGGCCTCGCGATACGCCAGGTCGTGGACGCTCTGCCCCAACTTCCAGGCAATGACATCGGGGTTGAGGGAGATGGGCTCCTTCACCTGGCTCACGCGGCTGATGGTATGGCCCTTGGCCGTCGTGGCACGGACATAGTCCGCTTCGAAACGCGCATCGCCGCTCGCTTTGATGCGGTCGCCCAGAAGCGACAGGTTCGGATCATAGACGATCGGATAGTAGCCGCCCTTGAACTTGCCGAAGCTGGTCTCGACCTCGCGCGGCTCGATCTTCTCCAGGCCCACGCCCGTTAGGCGCCGCTGCATGGCCTCGATCCGAGGGAACAGGTTCTCGAATGTGTTCCAGACGCCTTGCACATAGTGCCAGTCGGCCTCGTTCATTTGCCGATCAAGAAGCGCCTGCACCGACTGCTCAGTCCAGTTGTAGCCGTCCAGCAGCCGCCCCAGGTTGCTCTCGTTGCCGGCGTTCAGCGCGATGGCGATCAGGCCGCGGCGCTTCAGCGCCATCGGGGCGCCGGTGCGAGGATCCGTGATACCGGGGTGCTCCGGCAGCGACTTGTCGAAGTCCTTCCCATAGCCTTTCGGCAGACTGTCGTTTAGGTCCCGAAGCTGCCCCGCTACCTCGGCTTGCAGATCGTTGGCGACGCCCTGGGCTGCTTTGATCGGCCGCCAGACAGCTTTGTTGAAGATGCCGTTAGGATCGTCGGCATCAAGGCGATCCAGAATCGCCTCCGGCTTGAGCAGCATGGCGTGGAACCGCGACGCTATGTCCCCACCCCGCTCGACAACGCCCTTCACACCCGTCTCGCCGCCCTGGTTGGCGAAGTCGCGCGGCGTCTTCTGGATCAGGCTGCCGACCTGCTCAACCATCTGCTGGACGACGATCTCCCGCTCGATCTTCTCGCCCTCGATGACCACCTGCTGCAGGTCGCGGCCGGCATGGGCAACACTTCGGACGGTGTCCGATAGGTCCCGGAACTGGTTCACCGACAGGGTGTCGATCGGTCGCGCGTAGGTCGTGTCGTAGAGCTCAGGCGCCACATAGATGTCGTGGCCCTCGGCCATACGGTCGGTCGCCCACTGCTGGAGCGAGACGCCACCCAGCGCGCGATCCAGTTCCGCGCTGTCACGCTTGGTCGGCAGATCGAAGCGCCGCAGCAACTCGTGGATGCGGTCAACGAAGCCCGGATCGATCGTGGGGAACTCCGCCTTGCGGCCAAACCGCTCCAGCCGCGCCATGCCGGACGTCACGTCGTCCTTGGCTGCTTTCGCCGCCATATAGAGGGCGTGGTTGAGGAGCTGCTTCTGCTTCTGACGGAATGCCTCGGCGTGATCGCCCGCGAGGATCGCCTTCTCCGCCGCCCGGCCCGCCTTCGCCTCTGACCGCGCATAGAGTTCAGGCCGGGTGCCCGCCTTGATGTCTTTGTCGCCGATCGTCCGCTCTGCCCAATCGCGGGCAACCTTCACAGGGGTAACGCGCGCATTGCTCCGGCGACCGAGCGCCCGCAGTTCCGTGCCGAGCACCTCCAGCTTCCGCTCGGAGTGCAACTGGTTCATCGCCTCATCCTGAAGCGAGCCGTCCGTTAGCATCTCGCCGTGCTGATCGACCATCCGGGCATGCGTTTCGGTATCGATCGTGTACTGGCGAACCGATCGCTTATCGCCCTGCGCGCGAAGCTGCTGCCGCAGCGCCTCATGAGCCATCAGCGCCTTGAGCAGCGCGTCTCCTGACCGCATCCCGACCATCTCGGCCACCGCGTCAGGATGGAGGTCACCGCGCTCGCTGTAGATAGGCGGGACACGGCGCGGCAGGAGGCTCAGGACCGACTCATTCCCATAGAGGTCCACGATCGCCTGCCGCGACAGAGTGATGCGGCCGCCTGGCGCAGTCTCGGTGCCTGGCAGACGCCCCGTCCGAAGAAGCTGGAGCGCCCGCATCTCCGGCCGAGCATCCACCTTCTCCCCGATCTCGTCGCGGATCGGCGCTTCCTCATCCTTCCAGCGGGCCGTCTGCTCACGCCGGACGTCGTTCATGACCTTCTGCGTCAGCCCGTCCACCGCCTCGCTCCGGGCGCGCTCGACGCTGGCGGTGTAGGCCTTGAACTCCGCGTCCGTCATGCCGGCCGCTTCTGGCGAGTTAAACATCTGGCCAAGGCGCTGGACCTGCTGCGCATGGGTGATCTCGTCATCGGACGCGATCAGACGGTCGAACACCGCGCGCATCTCGGGATGGATGGGGGCATTCAGATTGGCGATGTTGCGATAGATGCCAACGAGCCACGCGCGGAATCTCTGGAACGCGCCACGCAACGCAACGCTCGGCGCCTTACCCTCCATGAGGTAGGCCTCAACCGCACGAGCAAACTGCTCATGCTGCGGTCTCGTGATGTCCTCACCATCTGCCGCGCCGAGCCACTTCCGAACCGCGGCCATGTCATCACGGATCTGCTGCGGCGCTCCGTCAGTCACCGCGTCACGGGACAACTCATCCAGCCAGAGATGTCCGGTCTCGTGCAGCAGGGTCGAAAGGTCGCGCTTGGCGAAGAGGTTGATGATGGTGCGGCCGTCCTGGAATTGGATGGAGCCGCGGTACTGAGACGCTGGATCGGACTCGGGGCCTGCTGAATCCGACTGGCTGTAGGACCGAACATCAAGATTGACGCCGTCGTCTGATTGGCCCACTTTCTGGTCGTAGGCGGCGCCGCCTCCCTCTTCTCCAGGACCAGCTTTGTGAGCGGTCTCCTCCGGGTTGAGTGGGCGGGCCGCCTCTTCTTCCAAAGGTGAATGGTTGTAGTAGAGATGCCCGTTGCTGTCCTCGCGCAGAGTGACGCCAACGCGCGCCAGCTTCCCGCCCATCTCAACCGGAGCCGTCAGAAAATGATATGCTTTGGTAGAGGGCTCCGCGCCCTGATCCCTCGCCGACGCGCTATCATGGATCGCGCCGTGAGCAATCACGTCCCGTAGCGCGGCGAACAGGCGGAGTTTGTCGGGATTGGCGGATGCACTAAAGGCCTTGCGGCTGCCGCGGAACTCGACATCGCGCCCTAAAGCTTCGCTGCGCACTGTCGTGCCACGAAGCTGCTGATCATAGAAGTTTCGCGCTGCCTTCCTGAGACTACCGACATCCGCTTCACGCGGCGCGATCTCTTCACCTGTGATGCGCGCGACGGGTTCAACGGCCGTCTGCGTATATTGCCTGCCGGATTCCGCAGCTTGCTCGGTCCGCTGCTGTTCCAGAGCCGCCTTGATCTCAGCATTACTCGCCTTCTTCGGGTCAATGCCAAGCCGATTCAGCGTTTCCCCAAGGTCACGCGACGCCGCACGGAAATCGACCGCGTTGTCAATGTCATTTCCGGCGTAAATGGGCTGGCCACCCAGTTCCTGCCGAACCGCGTCGTGGAAATCGTTGATGTCCGGCCGCTGCTCACTCGGGAAATATCCGCGTTCCCATGCCGCGCGTGCTGCCGCGTCCGGCTTAAACTCGTTCACATCCTTGGCGGCGTCTATGCCGGGCATGGCCGGACCAGCGTCATCTGACATCGGTCGTAGGAAGCTGCGTGTGCCAGGGCGACCCTTGTTCCAGTCACCTGCGCCCATCGCGGCCAGATTGTCAATCAGCGTTGAATAGTTACCAGGCAACAGCGTCCAAAAGTTTCCACTTTCTCAGCTGTTTTTCGGCTGTTTCTTTCGCTGCTTGAAGCGGAACGAGTCGTTGCCGGTCTCCAGGATGTCGCAGTGGTGGGTGACCCGGTCCAGCAGTGCGGTTGTCATCTTTGGGTCACCGAAGACACCCACCCATTCGGCAAAAGAGAGGTTGGTTGTGAAGATCAGCGAGGTCTTTTCGTAGAGCTGGCTGATCAGGTGGAACAGCAGAGCGCCGCCCGAGGCTGGGAACGGCAGATAGCCGAGTTCGTCGATGATCACGGCGTCGGTCTGCACCAGCTGACGGGCGAGATTGCCGGCGCGTCCCTGCTGTTTCTCCCGCTCCAGCTGGTTGACCAGGTCGACGGCGTTGTAGAAGCGCACGCGTTTGCCCTGGTGGATGGCAGCGACACCCAGCGCCGTCGCGATGTGGGTCTTTCCGGTGCCGGTGCCGCCGACCAGGATCAGATTGTGCGCGGTTGCCATGAAGGCGGCGGTCGCCAGTTGTTCGATTTGCGCCTGCGGCAATGGGGTTTCGGCCCATTCGATACCGGTCAGGTCGCGATGAACAGGGAAGCGCGCGGCCTTGAGCTGGTAGCGCAGGCTGCGGACCTGGCGATCGGCAAGCTCGGCTTCGATTAACCGGTCCAGCCATGCCTCGGGCTGCATCGGCCGACGTGGGCCTTCCGCCAGCAACTCGCTCCAGGCGGTAGCCATGCCGTAGAGATGTAGCGCACTGAGTTGGCCGAGGCGGTCTACGCCGGAAGCAACCAAGGCAAGAGGCTTAACAGCAAGATCAGTGGATGACATGGCTCACCTCGCGCAGGTGGTCGTAGCGGCCGCAATCGGCGCGCGGCTCGGTTTGGAGCTTCAGCATGTCGGGCACGTTCAGCATGGCGGGCGTGCTGGGTGCGACA
Organism: Acidisoma sp. PAMC 29798; assembly: GCF_030252425.1. GTDB lineage: Bacteria > Pseudomonadota > Alphaproteobacteria > Acetobacterales > Acetobacteraceae > Acidisoma > Acidisoma cladoniae. Next base: position 4,294,045 of record NZ_CP126994.1, read on the forward strand.
AGCCGGCGCATCTCGTTCAGCACCACGGCGGCAGTGATGACATTGCCGTCCAATACCAATTCGCAGGCGACCTGCAGCGGCTCCAGGCCGAACTCGCGTGCCATCATCAGCAACTCGACAAAAGCACGATCGCCTTTCGGCTGCTTGAGAATGCGGTCGCGCACCAGCCGGATGGGCGTGGGCAAATCCCATTGCTGGAACGGCACACCGTTGCGCAATGCGCCAGGTTTGCGTTCCAGGATCGGCAGATAATGCCACGGATCGCAGATCAGTTGATCACGCCCATACCGCCGGGCATGGTCGGCGACGATTGCGCCGTCGGCCACGATGCGCACGCCGGCGGCTGAGGTGCGCACCGAGACAGCGCGGCCGGCGAAGGCGGCTGGCACGCTGTATCGGTTGCGATCCACCGCCACCAGGCAGGTGCTCGACACGCGCAGCATATGTTCGACATAGCCGTCGAATGTCGCGGTGATCTGCCGCAGCGACGGCTGCTCCTCGGCAAAGCACGCGGCAATCGAGCGCTCCGGCGTTACCGGGTGTTTGCGCTGCGCCAGCTCCCGGCAGCGCGTGGCCAGCCAGACGTTCAGCGCATCGAAGCTGATAAAACGGGCCAGCGGCGTGAATAGCCATTCGCGGATGTTGCCAACCTGGTTCTCGACCTGCCCCTTCTCCCATCCAGAGGCGGGGGTACAGGCGACGGGCTCAAACAGATAGTGGTTGGCCAGCACCATGAAGCGCCGATTGAACTGCCGCTCCTTGCCGGTAAATATCGTCTCCACAACGGACTTGAGGTTGTCGTAGACCATGCGCTGGGGCACCCCGCCGAAGAAGGCGAAAGCGCGGTTATGCGCGTCGAAGACCATCTCCTGGGTCTCGCGTGGGTAGGCCACCACGAACATCTGCCGGCTGAAGGTCAGCCGGAAATGCGCAACCTTGATGGTCTGCATGACGCCGCCGAGTTCGACATGCTCATGGCTCCAGTCGAACTGGCACACCTCGCCGGGTGCGAAGGCCAGCGGGATAAAGGCGTGCGCCAGCGCCGGGCCCGACTTGTCCGCCTTCCAGCGCCGCACGAAACGTTGCACGCTGTCGTAGGCGCCGCGGTAGCCCTCCGCCTGCAAACCTTCGAATAGCCGCTGGGCCGTGCGGCGCTGGGCTTTCGGGAGAAGCCCTTCGGTCCGCAGCCACGTCTCCAGCGTCTGCTGGACCGCTCCCAGCATCGGCGTTGGCTGCCGGCTGCGCTGGTAGGACGGCTGGGCTTCGGTCCGGCAATGCCGGCGGACGGTCTGCCGGCACAGCTTAAGGTCCCGCGCGATCGAGCTGATGCTCTCGTGGCGGACCAGATGGCGGCGCCGGATCTCGGCAATCAAGTCCATGAGCAGCACCCCAGATTCCCCAGCAAAAATGCCGGATGATCGCACGACCAGGGTGGAAACTATTGGACGCTGTTTACCCCTGGAATCTGGGAACTTTTGCACGCTGTTTTACACCCTCTTTACCCACGAGCGCCTGAAACCGCGCCTCCGCGTGCCGTGCCGAGCCTTCTGGATCGGAATGCTGTCGCTGCCGGGCATTGTCGATTAGCTCCGCCAGGTTCGTCGGAATGCCATTGCCGCCCGGGTTCTCCAGACGGATCAGTCGTCGATTGAACGCGCTCATCGGTTTGCCCTTTCCTCAATGGCGGCAAGACGGCGCTCAATATCGACCGTCTCTATTGCCCGCCGCTTCGTGTCATAGATACCAGCCAACGTGGCCGCCTCCTCAGGGGTGAGCTCGCCGGCGGCCGCAGCCGCGATGACGCTGCCCAGCGCTTCGGTGATGTCCACGGCGCGATTTAGCGTGGGCACCTCAAACCGGACAGGCCTGCCTCGGCGCAGCGGTGCAATACGCTCCAGCACCAGCTTCAACGCCACGGTGTCGCCCATCATCGCGAGGTCGATGGCTTTCTGGGTGATCGCCTCCGCCTGACCGTCCAGCAGCGCCTCGATGGCCACCGTCGTCTTGTTGCGCGTGCCCGGTGTCCGACCCTTCGGGTTGCCGGACTGGCCTGGCGCGAACAGGTGCGCGGGTCGTTGTGCTTTGTGGTCTGCATCTTCAGTCATGCGTTAAATTTCCTTTGGGAATCATGATGCGGTCAGCGTCGCGTGTGCGCGCGCACGGAACAGGGGGTTTGGCCCTTGTAAGTTTTCCGTCTTCCCCGGTTTCCAGGGCTCTTCGCACTCTTCAACCAGAGAGACGGTTTTGCGCCATGTTGCGCCGTCCCTGCGCCGTGGGAGAATGATGGGATGGCGTTGCGCCATCATCATTTTCCCCTTAGGGCCGGATGATGGCGCACGCGCTCCATCCTGCGCCATGTTTGCGCCATAACTCGGGGTCTCGGAGGTAATCCGCTTCGGCTTGCATGCGTCGCAGCGCCGACGCGGATAGGAGAAGTCCATGCGCGTGTAGAGATTGAACGGGCGCTGGCATTCCATGCAGTCCGACTCCCAGTCGGTGACCTGACTTGGACGCCCATGGCCATTCCGGAGATACCGCGTGCCTCGCCACCTATAGGCTTGGCCTTTGTATTGCCGGTCTTGCGGGCTACTCATCACCATCATCGCCCTTCCAATCAGCGTTGGTCGGCCGCCCATCTGAGGTTCGAAGACCGGTGACGATCTTCCGGGTTCGAGCGTCCTTAAATTGCGCGACCTCAAAGCCGCCGGCGATCAGGTCTTGCATCAGCTTCCGCTGCCCATCGCCAGTTGTGATGCCGTGCGAGACGAGCAGATGCTTCACAGACCTCGGCTTAGGAGACAGGGTTGGCGACCAGGGCCCATCGGGGCTTCCGCGAGCGATCCCAGACTCGATGGCGGCACGGGCCTCGCTGGTTACGGTGTCCTTCGGGACCGACCAAGGCAGGAGCGTCGGCGCCCAGTCACCATTTGCCAGCTCTATCCCTATCCGCTCGAACCATTCCGCGTCTCCCAATGGGGCATATGACTGCTTCCCATCATCAAGCCGGACATAATTCCGACGCGTATCTGGACTGATTCCAAGCGCTGCCGCTTCTTCCTCGTTCATCCCGGTCAGGGTCATGCCGACCCTGATGGCGCCGATGATAGAGGACGCGCCGCGCGCGCTATCGAGGTCGCCGGGAGCCGCTATCCCCTTACGCAGATGATGCACGATGAGCATCGCGACCCCGCATTCTTTCGCCAACGTCCGCAGCTCCGCCAGCACCTGCTTCAAGTCGCCGTTGCTGTTTTCGTCCACCCCCGTCGTCAGCTCCACAAGCGGATCAAGGATCACCACGCTGGCGCCTGTCTCCTCGATAAGGAGCCTCAAGTCCGCCAAGGCCGCTGTCCTGGTAATCTTGCCCGTCTCAGCGTTTCGTTCGAAGAGAGAGGCGATCTTCTCCGGACCCGCTCGCGTCAACCAGCCGTCGAGGTCGATTGCCCGCTTTCCGAACTGCCTGATCAGCGACGAAATGCGCCGTCGCTGCTCGTCCGCGTCATCCTCCGCGTTGATAATCAGGACACGCCGCCGCGGGCTTTCCGCGCCGGGAATTGGTTTGAACTTGCCGACAGGCTCACCGAGAGCAAGTGCGATCGACCACAACAGCGCCAGCAATGACTTTCCGGCTGCGGGCGACCCCACAACGAGCGACAAGGTGTTCCGCATAAGATAGCCGGGCACGACCCACGGGCGCGGCGGGATCGCGGCTTCGTCCCAGGCATCATCCCGATCGACCCAGAAGGCTGGCCCTTCAGCGACGACGGTGTAACCGAATGGACTATCCACGCCGCTCGGCCAACACATCGGCGAAGTCTGTGCCCTCGAGATCCGGCGTCGCGATCTCGACTGAACGACCCTCGGCCCTCCAACGTCGGGCGGCGGCCCGCGCGGCATCCTGGCCTGGCCAAACCTTTCTGCCATGCAGAATGTGAGGCAAATCATTATCCGCCGCGATCGTGATGCGCCGGATCGCGACGGGCAGCATCAACCCCTTGGCCAGATTACCCGCCGAGATTGCTGCCCACGCCGGAAGCCCCAGGAGGAGGCCCGCAGCGGCCGATGTCTCGACCCCCTCCCCAATGACGATAGCACCGTCGATCGGCTCCTGTAGGCGCACCGCAGCGCCCCACAAGACACCAAGACCGGCTTTCGCAGGTGTGACGCCTGCCTTGGCGGATCCGTCGCGGGTCAGATAGATACGCTGCAGACCGACTGGCTCCCCATCGACGCTCCGAGCGAGCGCCACGAGTGCCGCCAGGCTGCCTCCCTCGGGATGCTTAAGATCATCGTGGAACCGGAGATGCGGACTCCCGGCAACATGCTCGATTCCTCGCCCCCTCAGATAGGCCACGCCTGGTTCTGAAGTGCGATCTGTGAGCGGACGGCAGCGGGCCCAAACCGTACGCGCATATTCAGCCCGATCATCATTGGACCGGGCGGAAGAGGCCAACGGCACCTTCGGTTCATAGGTGCCGCCCGTGACCCTCGCCGCCTCCTTCAGCAGCGTGCCCCGGTCGCAGCCGTTGGAGCAGAAAAGACGCGCGTTACCCTCCGAGCTCGCCTGGACCGAAAGCGACCCGCTGTAGCTGCAACAGAAGCAGTCGCCGCGCCACGACTTCGGGTATTTCTTGAGGCGGAGACGATCAGCCAGATCGCGGGCCATGATGGCGGTCATGAGGCCACCGCCTTTCGTGCGGCCGCATCCAATTCCGACGCCCTTGCCGCGTGCCGAAGAGCGTTCTGCTCTTCACGCTCCCTAAGGCAGTCGCCCACGCCTTCAAGGTGCCAATCCCGGAGCACTTCTATCTCGGACGCCGACAGCGTGACCCTGCGCATCATTGCACACCTGCCTGCATTGCTTCGCGCAACCGGGCCCGACGTGCTGGCGTCCGCCATCGACCGAAACTTAAAGATCACCGCACGGCCCGCCCGGAATGCGACCGTGGCAAGACTGCATCCCGTACGATCAGGCCAATTTACCCCCTCGTCATGGGTGAGTAGCGCCGACATGCCGGGCCGACTCAGCACATCCTCCAGCGATAGATGACCAGGCGATAGCACAGCGATCGCGACTTCGTCGGCGGCATACACGATCGTGTTGATGCGCGCCGCAACGGGAACCTGGATACCGCCGCTCATCGGCCGCTTCCCGGAACCGAGTGGAGAGATCTCGGAGGAAAACGATCGCCTCCGGTCGCGCGCAGCATCTCCGGATTCAGCCGTCGCTGATATTCATTAAGACGACCGAGGATCGCGGGCATGCCGCCTATCGCCGCGGCGACCTCCGCCAAGAACTCCGCAGTCGCACGCGGGCCGAGAGTATGCAGGTGTTCCGCGCCTCGCTGGAGGCGCATTTGGTCAAGATTATTCAACATCGAGATCTCCGATGTGTAAAACAGCGTGCAAAAGTTCCCAGATTCCAGGGGTAAACAGCGTCCAATAGTTTCCACCCTGGTCGTGCGATCATCCGGCATTTTTGCTGGGGAATCTGGGGTGCTGCTCATGGACTTGATTGCCGAGATCCGGCGCCGCCATCTGGTCCGCCACGAGAGCATCAGCTCGATCGCGCGGGACCTTAAGCTGTGCCGGCAGACCGTCCGCCGGCATTGCCGGACCGAAGCCCAGCCGTCCTACCAGCGCAGCCGGCAGCCAACGCCGATGCTGGGAGCGGTCCAGCAGACGCTGGAGACGTGGCTGCGGACCGAAGGGCTTCTCCCGAAAGCCCAGCGCCGCACGGCCCAGCGGCTATTCGAAGGTTTGCAGGCGGAGGGCTACCGCGGCGCCTACGACAGCGTGCAACGTTTCGTGCGGCGCTGGAAGGCGGACAAGTCGGGCCCGGCGCTGGCGCACGCCTTTATCCCGCTGGCCTTCGCACCCGGCGAGGTGTGCCAGTTCGACTGGAGCCATGAGCATGTCGAACTCGGCGGCGTCATGCAGACCATCAAGGTTGCGCATTTCCGGCTGACCTTCAGCCGGCAGATGTTCGTGGTGGCCTACCCACGCGAGACCCAGGAGATGGTCTTCGACGCGCATAACCGCGCTTTCGCCTTCTTCGGCGGGGTGCCCCAGCGCATGGTCTACGACAACCTCAAGTCCGTTGTGGAGACGATATTTACCGGCAAGGAGCGGCAGTTCAATCGGCGCTTCATGGTGCTGGCCAACCACTATCTGTTTGAGCCCGTCGCCTGTACCCCCGCCTCTGGATGGGAGAAGGGGCAGGTCGAGAACCAGGTTGGCAACATCCGCGAATGGCTATTCACGCCGCTGGCCCGTTTTATCAGCTTCGATGCGCTGAACGTCTGGCTGGCCACGCGCTGCCGGGAGCTGGCGCAGCGCAAACACCCGGTAACGCCGGAGCGCTCGATTGCCGCGTGCTTTGCCGAGGAGCAGCCGTCGCTGCGGCAGATCACCGCGACATTCGACGGCTATGTCGAACATATGCTGCGCGTGTCGAGCACCTGCCTGGTGGCGGTGGATCGCAACCGATACAGCGTGCCAGCCGCCTTCGCCGGCCGCGCTGTCTCGGTGCGCACCTCAGCCGCCGGCGTGCGCATCGTGGCCGACGGCGCAATCGTCGCCGACCATGCCCGGCGGTATGGGCGTGATCAACTGATCTGCGATCCGTGGCATTATCTGCCGATCCTGGAACGCAAACCTGGCGCATTGCGCAACGGTGTGCCGTTCCAGCAATGGGATTTGCCCACGCCCATCCGGCTGGTGCGCGACCGCATTCTCAAGCAGCCGAAAGGCGATCGTGCTTTTGTCGAGTTGCTGATGATGGCACGCGAGTTCGGCCTGGAGCCGCTGCAGGTCGCCTGCGAATTGGTATTGGACGGCAATGTCATCACTGCCGCCGTGGTGCTGAACGAGATGCGCCGGCTTGTCGCACCCAGCACGCCCGCCATGCTGAACGTGCCCGACATGCTGAAGCTCCAAACCGAGCCGCGCGCCGATTGCGGCCGCTACGACCACCTGCGCGAGGTGAGCCATGTCATCCACTGATCTTGCTGTTAAGCCTCTTGCCTTGGTTGCTTCCGGCGTAGACCGCCTCGGCCAACTCAGTGCGCTACATCTCTACGGCATGGCTACCGCCTGGAGCGAGTTGCTGGCGGAAGGCCCACGTCGGCCGATGCAGCCCGAGGCATGGCTGGACCGGTTAATCGAAGCCGAGCTTGCCGATCGCCAGGTCCGCAGCCTGCGCTACCAGCTCAAGGCCGCGCGCTTCCCTGTTCATCGCGACCTGACCGGTATCGAATGGGCCGAAACCCCATTGCCGCAGGCGCAAATCGAACAACTGGCGACCGCCGCCTTCATGGCAACCGCGCACAATCTGATCCTGGTCGGCGGCACCGGCACCGGAAAGACCCACATCGCGACGGCGCTGGGTGTCGCTGCCATCCACCAGGGCAAACGCGTGCGCTTCTACAACGCCGTCGACCTGGTCAACCAGCTGGAGCGGGAGAAACAGCAGGGACGCGCCGGCAATCTCGCCCGTCAGCTGGTGCAGACCGACGCCGTGATCATCGACGAACTCGGCTATCTGCCGTTCCCAGCCTCGGGCGGCGCTCTGCTGTTCCACCTGATCAGCCAGCTCTACGAAAAGACCTCGCTGATCTTCACAACCAACCTCTCTTTTGCCGAATGGGTGGGTGTCTTCGGTGACCCAAAGATGACAACCGCACTGCTGGACCGGGTCACCCACCACTGCGACATCCTGGAGACCGGCAACGACTCGTTCCGCTTCAAGCAGCGAAAGAAACAGCCGAAAAACAGCTGAGAAAGTGGAAACTTTTGGACGCTGTTGCCTGGTAACTATTCAACGCTGATTGACACCCTTGCAGTGCGCCCGTTTCCATTTTTGAATGGATGGATCCAGTTTATCCGCCATAGACAAAACGATGCGATTTCAATCGGAGGAGTGCTTGTCCACCTTGCCCCAAGCTCCTTGGTGAACTCATTCATACAGTCCTTAACATCCTCCCAGTGAGGAGGTTGATGAACCGTGACACCTCCTTTGGAAACAACTACTTCTCCGTCTCTGTAGACACCTGGAGTTTTAAGTAATAGTAAAGTCCCAGTTCGATGGAGTTCGCAGAGCTCTGCCTCAGAAGGGTGAGAGTTTAGTAGGGCACTATTTAGACGTATATGATAAGTAACGAATTTTATCAGGGCTTCGATGAAATTGACCTGACTGGAATAGTTTAATACTTCGATTTCATGTGCTTCGGGTCCATTGATCAGCTCCCAATTATCGTCAAACATTGCACACCTCAGCAAAACGGCTCACCATGAAGGGTGAGCCGTTGAGGCAAGGTCAAGGCTTTTGTTTTAAGGAGTTACGGCTTCGGTTCCCGGGCGTCATGCCCTTCGATCTGATCGAGCAGGGTGGATACCTTATCTTTCGTGAGCGTGGAGTCATCCGACCGCAGGCCCATTATCAAACTCATGCGTTGGGCGCGGCGCTCCGACGGGCGCATCGTATGATTACGCGCACGCTCAACGAGGTCATCAAGCGACAATGTTTGGCTTTGCATCATCGTGGTTACTCCTCACAAATCAGCCTCTTAATAGCGATCTCCATTGATGGAACGCAAAACGTAAGTCGTTGATCGTTAAAGTTATCCACAGATATTTTACATTAACAGAGATTCAATTATTGACAACGACCTCAGTTTGAGTCCTGTCGCCGGCGCAGTAGTTGAGGCCTAAAGGTCGCTAACCACCAGATATGGTGGGATTCGAGATAACTCCGGATATTTTGTCGTACGCGATTCGTGGGACCGCACCGTCAACTTCCCACAAGTCTCTCGTTGCCTCACCTCTCGCCATATTCGCCAGCCGCGCACCACTTCCCCCACGCCTCCATCATCTCTCTCCGCTTCTCGAACAGGTCGCCCCGCCGATAGGCTGCCTCGACCTTCGACCCGATGACATGGGCGAGGGCCATCTCGGCGACCTCGCCGGGATAATCCGTCGCCTCAGCGATCCAATCCCGGAAGGTTGACCGGAACCCATGAACGGTTGCGGCCTTAGCGCCCAACGCGGTGTGGACCGCTTTCAGTAGCCCCACGTCGGACATAGGCCTGCCGATCTTCGCGCCAGGGAAGACGAACGCATCCGCTGGCGGCTTGCTCTCCATCGGCCACTGCTTCCGCAGGATGGTAAGGGCCGGTTCCGACAGGGGCACCCGGTGCTCGTTCTTGGCCTTCATTCGCTCGGCTGGGACAATCCAGAGCTTCCGCTCGAGATCGAACTCCCGCCACCGGGCCCCGCGGACTTCCCCTGACCGTGCGGCGGTCAGGCAGGCAAACCGTACCGCCCGAGCTGCCATCCCCTCTGCCTTGGCGAGCGCCGTCATGACCGTCGCAACCTGGCGCCAGTCCACGGCGCGGTGATGCTCGACCCGGGCGCCCAGGGCTCGGGGTGCAAGGATGTTGGCGAGGTGCCCCTTCCAGCGGGCGGGGTTCTCGCCCTTCAGCCATTTGTGAGCGTGCGCGTAATCCAGGATCCGCTCGAGCCGGCCGCGGACCCTATCGGCGGTCTCTTTCTTCTCGGCCCAGATAGGCCGCAGAATCAGCAGGATATCCTCGGTGGTGATGCTGCCGATCGGCTTATTGCACACGACAGGATAGGCAAACCGTGTCAGGGAGCTACGCCAGACAGGCGCCGCCCGCCGATCGGTCCAGCCTGGCTCCCTGTCCTTGATATAGGCTTCGGTGACCGCCGCGAAGGTCATGCCGGTGGCGCGCTTCGCTTCTTTCCGTCGTTTTTCGTTCTCTATAGGGTCGATCTCTTCGTCCAGCAGCTGCCGGGCTGTTCGAGCTTTATCCCTGGCCTTGGCGAGGGTGACGTCCAGATAAGAGCCCAGGCCCATTTCGCGTCGCTTGCCTGTCACTGGACTTTTGTAGCGGAATGTCCATCGCTTTGCCTTGCCTTGAACGGTTAGCCACAGATTCCCGCCGTCGCCCCAGCTTCCATCTTTGAGCGATTCGACCTCACGCACCGTCATCTGGTTCGGTCCAAGTCGACTCACAGCGTGCCACCCATCTTACACCACCCTACTTAGCGCCCATCTTAAGAATTGCGCTGCAGGGAGACAAGTCGGCACAGCGGGAACCGGGTGATCGTCTAGAAGCCTATGATCAAACAGCTATTTTGATGCATCCGGAAACGCTGGGGAACATCATTGTTATTCCAACCCCCTCCACCAGCGTTGGACGAAGTCCCCGGTGCCCTCGACAATCAACCGGCAGGCAGCTTCAGTCACTGCAAGCAAGGGCCGCCGATCTCGCTGACCGGCAGCCCTTTCGAGAGGCTAGATCTCCTCGGCCGCCGGATCGGCGGCCACGTCCTCAGCCGGTTCCTTCTCCGCCGTCTTCTCCGTCTCGGGCGGACCTTCTTTGGCGCGCTCACGCGCCGCGCTCAGATAGTCAAACGCTAGCGGGTCGTGGCCTTCGAAGATGAGGCGGTATTCCGCACCCATGGCGGTATTGGTGGTCTGCTCGACTTTGCCGACCTTTTCGATAATCCAGCCCGCGCCGCGATCAACCGTGGCCGGCGGCAGCGTCACGATGCGGCTTGGTGCCCGCTTCTCATCACGGCCGCGCCCACCCGGACCGCCGGGGCCGCCCGGACGACCTTTACCGCCGCCGCCCGACTTCCGTTCCCGGCTGTTCATGTCGAACTGCGCGGGCGCCGCTGCCTTACCCTTGGGGGGACCGCCGGGTGCTTTAGCCATAACCGTACTCCTCTTTTGGCCGAAGCCGCTAAAGGGGTCTCTTACAGCGGTCCAGGTCTTCTCCACCAGCCGCATCGTCGCCACGCCCGGCCGGGTTCTTGCGGTCGATCGCTCGACTGGTCAGTGGGCCTTCTTCTTGTAGAGCAGCCAGCGGAGCATCATTAAAATGTCCTCGGCGCCGTTGCTGATGACAATGTCGCGCTGATAGGCGGTTGAGGCGAGTTCTATATCCGACTCGCTGGGTGCGCGGACAATCGTCATGGCCCAATTGCCGAAGTCACGCTCCTCGTGACTTTCGCTATACATGAGTTCGATGCTCTGATGACGCTTGTCACAGGCGATATGACCAAAGAGGGACTTCACGGCATGTGCCGATCCCTCAAGGACCTGGGCGTAGCCGGTCGCGGTCAACATTAGCGCTCCGGTGATGTCGTTGGCGGCGTTCCATTCTCGCGACACACTCAGTATTCGCTCAATATCCGTGTCAAAAGACGTCTCCAGTCCCCTGACGATCTGACTGCGATAGACGACTTTGTAGATCGTGTCGCCGTCGGCCATATCCAATACAGAACTCGCTGACATCATGTGAAAATCTTTAAAACAGATCAAAGTCAATGCTACCACGACTTCACACGAGACGCCATGCGGGGGGCAGGCTTCACTTTCAGCATACTGAATCAGCGATCAAGGGGACTTGATCAGCGATCAAGGGGACTTCAAAACGGTATAGGGAATGTTAAACGTTGGAGCGTATGACCATACCTTTTCGTTCAATCCGCTTGATGCGGAGGGTAAGGTGTGGTTAACCACCCTTGCCCTAAAGAAAAAAAAGGCGGCGCCGAAGCACCGCCAAGTTTAGGGAGGAAATGTCCAAAAAAGCAGCAACACGATCAAGGACCGCCGTTGCTCCGAGCCTTATAGGCTGGATCGCACAAAGCGGCAAGTTTTTGGTGCGCCGCACAAAAACCCTTTTACACAACCTTTGATCGCGTTTGCTTTCGGTCGCCCCAATCGCCGATCAACCCGGACGCGCGCTACGCGCCGGGTTGAGCTTTTGGAAGTCGGCGCGCGCCTAGGGCTTGATCTGGAATTTGAGCGCAGCCGCAATCAGTTCCCGAAGGCCGAAGACGCCGTTCTGCATGTATGCGGGTGTCCAGAGAGGATTGAGACTCACGTAGGAACTCGAATCGGCGAGGAGCAGGCCCACAAAAGTTTCGGCAACGATGCGACCGCCAACTGGCCCGAGTTGCCGGGTCTTGATTGTCTGAGGGCCGTCGAGTGTCTTGACGACCACGTCGATCTCCACCGTTTCGGCAAGGCAGTAGGCCCATAACGGACAATTGTCGGCGAAGGCGCCTCCCGCAAACGTAGCGAAAGAGCCCGCCGGGACAGGAACATCCCCGTCTCCGGCTGCGGCGCCGATGAATTTCCCGATCACGATCTGAGCGTCGGTGAGGGGAATAAGTCCCATCGCCCTTGCCACATCCTGCCCGCTGGGCAAACGCATGCGCCAGCCGCGCTCCAGATTGCGCAGGGCAAGCACGCTCGGGTCGATCGCGACCGAGGCCGGCAAGACGCCGAGCGGGCTTACCAATGAGGTATCGATCTTGTAAGCCAGTTGCAGGCGATTTCGATTTCCGGCAATCGCGGGGTCGGGGTTGTCGATCGGCCCGCCGTAAGCCATTGGCTCCAGATCGATGAAGCGCCGCCAGTCTATCGCCCAAGGGGAAAGGGGGGCTTGGAATCCCCGAAGATCATGCGCGTGCTCTCCATGTTTGAAGATCGGCAGAAGCGTATCGTCTTTTGCCCTGTGACCCTCGGGAAGCAAAGGCACGCCATCGTTCAAACGATATCCGGGTCTCACCATGGAATGGCCGAAGCGGTAGGCGGCGGCAGAAAACTCCAAAGGCATGAACGCCGCATCGCGAAAACGGAAGAAGCGCAGGTTCCGTTCCTCGATCACCAAAGCGCCGTCGGCGGCCTTCGGGAGCACATCGTCTAGCACGCCAGCTGAGACAATCGTCGGGAGGAAGTCGTGCAGAAGCACCCACTGGTAATGGAACCTGACCGCTTGTTGGACTTGTGAAAAACTCCATGTGGGGTTTTCGTCAACGATGCGGTTGTGGAAGCGCTGCATCAGACCTTGAAACTGTGAAACGATCACGTTCTCGTCGTTGCGGGGATCGCCGATCAACGCCCGCGCCGGCGTCTCGTTATTACGCTGGAGACCAAGTGCTCCGCTATTGACTTGAGGCGCGCCAGTCAGCTCCGGCCCAAGCACGAAACTCTTACCCTTGATGTCATAGATGTACGGCTGATCGTCGGGTCCGCGCCCATACAGATTGTCGAGATCAAACTGTGGGGTGCGAAAATCGACCAGGGCGTCTGGATCGTTCTGTTTCTGAAGGCTGCTGGACGGATCAAAGGTCAAATCGTGATCGATGAACTGGCCGAAATAGGTAAAGGCGGAGGGGATGCCGCTTTCCTCACTGTCAGGTCCGTCCTTCGGATCCGCCTTATCCGGCTGCGAGGTCATCGCCTTGGCAAGCGCTTTGAGAGCGTCCACGGATGCGACGTCGCTGGCGCCGAAATCAGCGGGCGGCAAGGCCCGGAAGATACGGCCAAATGGCCCCGCGAAGAACTTTGAGCTGCGGGAAAGATTAGCGCCGCGAACCCCACCATGAGGCCGTGTCGTTGAAAGCACTTTCATCGAACTCTCCTGTCTGTCGGTGAATAACATTGCCCGGTCTGCACTTGCGGGCCGTGGCGACCAGTTTTGTTTCAGCGGATCTCAAAGTCGCGTACATGCAACAGCCATTCGCCCTTCACGCGGTCCAGCGGGCCCGTCACCCGCATGAGCGTGGCGCTGACGAGAGAAGCGATGAGCCGTTCAAAGGCGGCGTGCTCCATCGGCGTGGCCTCACGCGCTTGCTGCACCAACCGGTCGAACTGGATTTTGTTCGTGCCGGCCAACGGCAGAAGCTTGACGGCCGATGACAGCAGCGGCCCGGTAAGCACCAAACCTTCGGCCTGCTGTTGGACAAGCCCAGTGATTGATACTTCAACGCCCCGAAAGTCGTAGCTTCCATTGGCCGATTCTGCGATTTGCGCCGCCCAACGATCGATGTCGGGCAGACTGTCGCTCTCGAGGTAGACGTCCGCCGTCGAATCCTCGGCATTGGCAATCGGGCGAACAGCGGTGACGCCGTCGAGCGTAACGAGTGCCTGATAAGCCCCGCCCCAACACGCACCGAGGCCGTAGGGACATTTAGAGGTGAGGCCGACTGCGACTTGCGTGCCGCTGGCGGTCGCACGAATATGCTTGTCCACCTCTTCCAAAGTGACGGCCGGTTTCGCCGGGGCGGCCTTCTGCGTAGATCTAATCAGCAAGGCCGCAATGTGCAGGATCCACGCGACCGAAGGCACGCCTTTTCGGTTAAGCACGAAGAGCATGTAATAGCCTGGCGGGCAGTCGTGCGGCTGTGCCGGTGCGGTGACGCGCAACCCCCCGGCTGCCACTGTGAAAGCCAGGATATTGATGCGCTGGTTCATATTGTTGGTATGCGTGACTGAGGCGAGACGGATCAGGCTGACCTTGCCGATATCCTCCGGTACAGCGACCGAGATGTCGAACGCCGCGCCATAGGCAATTTCCTTCGGTGCGGCAGAGATTTCGGGGCGCGGTCCGCGAAACAGATAAGGCGGCTTGAAGACTTGTCCGTCGCGATGCGTGTCCTGGGGCGGGTTCGGTTCCGCATTGACAGCGAATTCACCTCCGCCGGCGCTCAGTACTGTGGCATCCGGCAACAACACCGCCGTTGCGTGATAGCAGCGGTCCACCGCTTCCTCTGCGAGGAGAGTCCAGCTTTCTGTGGTAGGGTCCCACAGCTCCGCGACATGCACCGGGCCGCCAACCGTAAGATCGCTGAATCCGGGTCCCTGCGACCCGCCGGTGACGAGAACCGTGCCGTCAGGCAGTAAGGTCGCATTGTGCTGGCGCCGCGCGAAATGCATCGGATGCACCGTTCGCCAAGCGGGCGCGTCTGCCGTTAGATCGATGACCTCGACGGCCGACGATGGTGTTTGCGGCTGCGTCGGATTATTGCCGCCGCCGATATAGACGATCTTCCCGGTGTCATACATGACCGAGGGCGCGTAATCGCGCCGGGCATTGTCGCGAAGTCCGCCATCACCTTCGAGCAAGCTCCATGTCCCCGTCACCGGGTCGAGAAAGAAGCTCCGCGCGGCCGGCCCGGACATGAAGATGCGCCCGTCTGGCGCGACATGCAGGCAAGGAAAGAGATCGATTGGACTCGCACTCTGGGGTGTGGCCCCGTCCCCCGGGAATGGATCGAAATTTTGCCACGTCGTTCCGTCCCATACTTGAGGTGTCGGGTCATTCTGGGTTTGCTTGCCATCTGTGGTGCCGAAGCTGCCGGACAGCACGACGGCCCGGCCATCGGCCAGTGTCAGCGCGGTGGGATACCAGCGCCCGTTCGTCACGGTCGGCAGCGCCTCCCACAGGTTGGTGTCGAAATGGTAGCGGCAAGCTTGGTTGATGCCGTAGCCATCCTTCAAGTGGCCGCCGATGACCAAAAGGGTACCGTCCGCCAGCATGGTGTGACCGGAGCAAAACAGGTTCACCGTGTCGCCGTTGGCACGTGTTGGTTGCGGCGTTGCGGCAGTCGCACCGGTCGCAGGCTCCCAAAGATGGGGCGTGCAGAAATGATCGTTCAACGTGCCCGTCACAGGTGAATCTCTGCGGCCCCAGAACAGCACCTTTCCGTTCGGCAGAAGATGCGCGTGGATCGCCGCATTCGGCATGTCGAACCTCTCGCCCCAGGCGCCGATCCGCTCCGGTGTCTGCGCACCGGATGGCAGGTCGGGACGTTCCGGCGCGGTATAGGTCGCTGACAAACGGTAGCTCGGCCGCGTCCCCACCGCCGCCTGCGTGAGCGAAATCCGAAGCGCGTGGAAGCCGGTCGCGATCGTCGTCGTCGTCAGCGTCGCCTGCCCGGTGGCGGTCGCCAAAACCGATCCGTCCACACCCAGGATGTCGATGGTTGCGCGCGCAGTGGCGGCCAGATCGGGGATGGAGAGGTGGGTCTGCACGGGCGTTCCGGTAGCGCACCAGATGCGGCCGACCTGGAGCGCACGGGCGGCGTCGGCCGGCGGTAGATCGAGGTCTGCGGCGCCTTCAAAATCCTGCGTCACCGACCGCGGCGTGACGACTGTGCTCGTCCCGCTGCCGTTGCGACTGTAGCACACGTAGCCACGCCCATCGGCATTGGGTGGAACCGTGATCATTGCCGTTCCGGTCGCAGTCGTGACGACGTCCGGGCCGTTGCCCGTATAGTCGTGCAGTTTCACATTTGGACCGAAGGTGGTTGCGACCTCTGCAGTATGCGGACTATTGGGATCGTTGTTGAGGCCGACCAACAAACCAGGCGCGCCAAGCCGCTCATAGACGAAAAGATCGAAGGCCTTCCAGCGTGCTTCGGTGGTTCCGTTGGCGAGCTGCTCATGGATCCAGATCAGGTTGTCCAGCAGAGGCTGCAGCCCGTAGCAATCTGGATCGGTGCTGTAGTCGCGCCAATAGACGCACGGGTACCCTTCCGATGTCATGATATAGGCATAGGCAAGCATCTTATTGACGACGATAGGATCGTCGAGATCGGTATCATGGTTCTCGACGAAGGTGACGGCATTGAGCGGCGCCAGGCCGACAAGCCCGGCTTTATCGAGCGTTGCCATATCGAAGGCACCGGGGTTGCGGCACATCCGCGCCAGCACAAAGCGTAGTGGAAAGTCGAAAGCGCTCGCTCGGCTCTTCATCCCGTCAGGATTGGACACCCAGACGTTGACTGCCGTCGGATCGCCATCAAAGAACTCGCCGACTGCGAACTTCCCCGCCATCGCTTTGGCACCGAGGAACGGGCTCAGGAAATCTGTCGATAGACCCTTCACATCGTCGAGCCTGTAGCCCTGCACATCGAGTGCCCGCGTCAGCCAATCGGCGGCATCGATCAGTCCGGTCGAGACATAGCCTGCGGGAATGGCGTTGATCGGGGCCAGTTCGCGCGCGAAGGGGAAATCATCCTTTGCCGGACCGCCGAGATTGGGGTCGCGCGGCACATTGGGTACGAAATTGGGCGGGTTCTTCGTAAACCGGCCGAGGTCGCGCCGTCCCTCCGCCCCCTTGTAGCGAAAAATGAAATTCCCAGGATCGCCAGATCGATGGTGCTCCACGAGATCGAGATAGACGTCGAGCCCATTCGCGCGGAGCGTCGCGACGCAGCGTTGCAGTGCTTCCCTGCTTCCGAAGCGCGTCGGCAGTGCGCCCATTTGGTCTTTCGACCCAATGTCGTAATCGTCGAAGGGACGATAGCCATCCGCGTCGGGTTTCGCGCCGCCGTTGGCCTTGAGCACCGGGGGCAACCACACAGCGGTGAAGCCCGCGCGACCCAATGCGTTCGCTCGTGTGGTAAGATGGTCCCACCACCAGAGTATCGTGGGGTCACCGTCAGACGGGGCCGGAACGGCTTGCGCCTCGGCCGTCTTGAAAAAGCCCTGTAGCAGCACGCCCATGGCCGCATCCTTTCAGTGCCAGCTTATGGGTGCTGGCTTAGGAAAAGCGCTGCCGCTGGTTGCTATCATCACCGGCACATGTCGTAACGATGCGGCGATGACCGACGTACGTCAAGTAAGACTGTCGTTGACGCAACAATCTTCTGCAATCTACTACAACCATAGCTTGTCTATGACGACGGAGCTGCTCTCCGGCGCATAATGCTCAGACCCAACCACAGTCGTTCGGATCAACAGCGGCGCCGATCGCGGCGCACTTTGATCGCTGAAGCCCTGTGGCGAGAGGTCCGACTGCGATGGCTGTACTCCCGCGGGACGTGCAGCATTATCCATCCGCCCACCCGGCGATTCTGCTTGACGGCCGACGAGCCTCCGACCATGATGCATGGAAATGCTGTTGTGAATAAAAATTCAGGTGGGAAATGCAAGGACAAGACTGGCCATCGCCGGAGGTGACCGATCTTCATGCGAAGGTCGCGGCGGCGAATGACGCCGATCGGGGAGCACTGCTCGCGCGCATCGCCGACGAGGTCCGTATTTGCATTCTCCACACCATCGACGGTCCCAAGATGGGCCATATCGGTGGTGATTTCTCCGTCGCCGACGTGCTGACAACGCTGTTCTTCGGGGTTCTGAAGCTTGATCCCACCGATCCGAGATGGGCGGAGCGGGATCGCTTCATCCTCAGCAAGGGTCATTGTTCGGCGGCGCTCTATTCGGTTCTGGCCATGCGCGGCTTCTTCCCGGTTGCCGATCTCAAGACCTTCATGGCGCCTCTTTCAGCGCTGAACGGCCACCCCAATCGCCGCAAAATCCCGGGCGTCGAGGCCAATACCGGCCCGCTCGGACATGGCCTGCCCATCGGCCTGGGCTGCGCCATCGCCGCGCGCCTTGCCGGCAGTGATCGCCGCACCTTCGTGGTGCTCGGTGACGGCGAATTGCAGGAAGGCAGTAATTGGGAGGCGGCCATGGCCGCCGGCCATCGTGGCCTGTCCAACCTGACCGCCATCGTCGATCGCAACCGCCTGCAGCAGGGTGCGCGCACAGAAGATACCAATCGCCTCGAACCCCTGGCCGACAAATGGCGCAGCTTCGGCTGGGAGGTGCATGAGGTGGACGGCCATGACCACGCCCGTCTTTACGCTCTGCTGTCGGCGCGGGGCGGGTCTCAGCCGCGCTGCCTCGTCGCCCGCACGATAAAGGGCAAAGGCGTTTCCTTTATCGAGGATCGCGTCGAATGGCATCACAAGGTGCCTTCGGCGGAACAGGTTCAGCTCGCCCTGAAGGAGCTTGCGGTTCGATGAACGAAATGAGCCCAACACCGAACACCACAACCTTCGATTGCCGCGTCGCCTTCGCTGAAACCATGATCGAGATGGCGCGGGTCGATCCGCGCATCGTCGCGGTCTGCAACGATTCCGTGGGGTCGAGCAACCTCAACGCCTTCCAGAAGGAATTTCCCGACCGGCTGATCAATGTCGGCATCGCGGAGCAGAATATGGTCGGCGTCGCGGCCGGCCTCGCGAATGGCGGTTTTGTACCCTTCGTGAGCTGTGCGTCACCCTTCCTGACCGGTCGCGCGCTGGAACAGATCAAGGCGGATGTCGCCTATAACAATTATCACATCGTGCTCTGCGGCCAGAGCCCCGGCATGTCTTACGGCGAACTCGGCCCGACGCATCATTCGATCGAGGATTTCGCCTGGATGCGGGCGCTGACGGATCTCACGATCCTGGTGCCCGCCGATCCGCAGCAGACACGAGATGCGTTGCGCTGGTCCGCCACGGCCAATCGCCCCATTTTCATGCGCATTGGCCGCTTCAAGGTGCCGGCGGTGACGCCGGAGAGCGAGGCCTTCACCGTCGGTCGTGCATCTGTGCTGAGAGAGGGCACGGACGTGACGCTCATTGCCTGCGGCACCATGGTGTCCCGCGCCTTGCAGGCGGCGGACCAACTCGCGGCGAAGGGCGTTTCCGCCCGCGTGCTCAACATGACGACGATCCAGCCGCTGGACGAGGCGGCAGTGATTGCCGCCGCGACCGAGACCGGGCGCATCGTGACGGTGGAGGAGGCGATCATCCATGGCGGCCTCGGCTCCGCCGTCGCCGAATGCGTGGTGCAGAACGCACCCGTGCCCATGCGCATTCTGGGCGTGCCGCATCTGGCGCCCACCGGCAGCAACGCCTTCCTGCTCGATCATTTCGGGCTGAATGCCGAGGGCATCGCAAACGCCGCCCTCGCGCTGGTGGCCTGATCCATGGCCGCCCCGCTGCTCCTCGCGATTGATCAGGGCACCAGCGGCACCAAGGCGATTCTGGTGGATGGCGTCGGTGCCATCATCGCGCGGGGCCATGCCCCGGTCGGTGAGACACATCCGAATCCGGGTTGGGTGGAGCAGGATCCGATCGCGATTTGGCACAGCGTTCAGCGCGCCGTCGCCGTTTGCCTCGATGGCCAGGACGCAGGGCGTGTGGTGGCGGTGGGCCTGAGTACCCAGCGTGAGTCCATCGTGATGTGGGACCGGATCACCGGCGCGCCCATCACGCCCGTGATCAGTTGGCAGGACCAGCGGACTGCGGCGCTGTGCGATGAATTCCGCAGCCCGGAGGTGGAGCGGCTGGTGCGGGCGCGCAGCGGCCTGCCGCTCGACCCGATGTTTTCCGCGATCAAGGCGCGTTGGCTGTTGCAGACCCATGCGGGCGCGATGGCGGCCGTGCGGGATGGACGCGCCGTCATCGGCACGATCGATTCCTGGCTGCTCAGCCGCTTCTCCAACGACGATCCGGTGATCGAAGTTGGCAATGCCTCACGCACCCAATTGTTGCACGTCGCCGACGTGACTTGGGATCCTGATCTGCTGGAGGTCTTCGGCGTGCCGGCGGCGGTGCTGCCACGGCTGACGCGCTCCACCGGTCCTTTCCCATCGACACGCGGTCTGGCACCTGTGCCGGACGGCACGCCGGTCATGGCGGTGATGGGCGATTCCCATTCCGCCCTCTTTGCGCATGGCGCCTTCGCACCCGGTCAGATCAAAGCGACCTACGGCACCGGATCTTCCGTCATGGGGCTGATCGCTCGGCCGGACGCGCTGCATCCGGGGGTGTGCCTGACCATCGGCTGGCAGATGGATCGCCCGGCTTTCGCTGCCGAAGGGAATATCCGCGCCACCGGGGCGGCTTTGCGCTGGATGGCGAGCATTTTGGGCATGAGCGTCGATGCCATGACCGAACTGGGCGCCCGCTCGCAAAGCCGCGGCGCCGTGCTGGTGCCGGGTTTCACCGGCCTCGGCGCGCCGTGGTGGGACCGGGACGCGGTGGGTCTGCTGACGAACCTCTCCCTGGACACCACGCCCGCCGAGCTCGCCCGAGCGGCCCTGGAAGCCGTCGTGCACCAGGTCGCCGATGTCGTCGCGGTGATCGGTGACAACGTCGGCACGGTGCGGGACCTGTTCACCGATGGCGGCCCCAGCCGCAATGATGCGCTGATGCAGATGCAGGCCGATCTTCTCGGCTGCACGGTCCATCGCTCGGCGGCGGCGGAACTGTCGGCCCTCGGTGTCGCCCATATGGCGGGCCTGGCGGCGGGCGTGTGGAGCGAGGCGGCTTTGCGCGACTTGCCGCGCCCGCGCGACACGATTCTGCCCCGTGAGACCGGAGACGATCGCGCGGCACAGCGCGCGCAATGGCAAGCGGCCATCGCCCGGGCGCGTTCAGGCTTGGCCTGTCGCAGCGCGACGATAGAGACCGCGTGAAGGGAAGCAAGGCATGTCCACGACAACTGTAAGAGCGGCCGCCGGACCAGAGGCCAAGCGCACGATCTGGTCGCGTCTGCTGACCGGATCGCAAGGGCCGCTGATCGGCCTCATCGTGCTGTGTGTAGTCTTCTCCGTCACCAGCGACGTCTTTCTCTCAGCCCGCAATTTCCTCAACGTCATCGATCAGGTCACCGTCCTCGGCATTCTGGCCCTGGGCATGACGGGCGTGATCATCATCGGCGGCATCGATCTTTCGGTGGGCTCAATCCTCGCCCTGTCCTGCATGGTGTTGGGCTGGCTGCCGCAGGATTATGGTGTGCCCTTCGGTGTGTCCTTGCTCCTGGCCATCATCGCCGGCGCCGGCTGTGGATTGGTCAATGGTCTGCTCGTCACGCGCGCCAAGCTGCCGCCCTTCATCGCGACACTGACGGTGATGTCGGTCGCGCGCGGTCTCGCCAATCTCACCACGGGCGGTGAGCAGGTCGTGGGCTATCCTGACTGGTTCACCAAACTCGCGACGGTCCGCCATTTCGGCTTCCTGTCTGCGACCGTCGCGATGTTCATCATTCTTGCCTTGGCGGGATGGATCTTCCTGCGCTACCGCGCCACCGGCCGCAGTCTATATGCCATCGGCGGCAATCCCGAGGTCGCGCGCCTCGCCGGCATCAAGGTGCTGCCGCTGACCGTGTGGGTCTATGTCGCGTCAGGCGTGCTCGCCGGTCTCGCGGCTCTGGTGCTGTCGGCGCGGCTCGACTCTTCGCAACCGAGTGCCGGGCTCGGCTATGAGCTGGATGCCATCGCCGCCGTGGTCATCGGCGGGGCCAGTCTTTCGGGCGGCATCGGCGGTATTGGCGGCACCGTCGTCGGTGTGCTGATCATCGGTGTTTTGCACAACGGCCTCAATCTGGTCGGCGTGTCCCCCTTCATCCAGCAGGTCATCATCGGCTGCGTTATCGCTGTCGCTGTCACCATCGACAAGTTCCGTCGTCGGTAGGCCTGCAGGACGCTGACCGTCCGCGAAGCGGACGGGCGTTTACGTGCCGTGTCTATCCAAGAACTGTAATGAAATCAAAAACGAGGGAATGATGTTCAAAACGAAATTGCTTGCCTCCGTGCTGACGGCGGCGTTCCTGACATGCGCGGCACTGCCGCTGACGGTGTCCGCGCGCGCGGATGAGCCGACGGTGGGCCTGGCGGTTGCCAATCTTCAGGCGGACTTCTTCAACCAGATCAAGCAGGCCGTGGAAGCCGAAGCCAAGATCAAGGGCGTTAAGGTCGTGGTGGTCGATGCGCATGGTGACAGCGCCACGCAGGTCAATCAGATCCAGGATCTCATTACACGGGGCGTCAAGGCGCTGATCTATATCCCCGCCGGCGCCACGGCAGCGGGCGTGCCGGTGCGCTCGGCCCAGGCCGCGCATATTCCCGTCATTGCCGTCGATCGCAATGCGCCGGATGCGCCTGCCGATACCTTCATCGCGACCGACAGCGTCAATGCCGCGCATACGCTGGGCGACTATGTTTGCAAGGTCACCGGCGGCAAGGGTACGCTCGCCATCATCCAGGGCCAGCTTGGCACGACGCCTGAGAACGACCGTAACACCGGCTTCACGGCGGCCATGGCCAATTGCCCTGGCATCAAGGAAGTCGCTCGCCAGGCTAGCCAGGAATGGTCGCAGAACGAGGGCTTCACGATCGCGCAGGATATGCTGCAGCGCCATCCCGACATCACGATCTTCTTCGGTCGTGCGGACGGTCTGGCACTGGGCGCGGCCCAGGCGAGCAAGGTGGCCAATCTTGATAATCCGGTCATGGTCTTCGGCTTCGACGGTGACAAGGCTGGGCTGAAGGCAGTGCGGGACGGTGTTCTGGCGGCGACGATGACGCAGAAGACCCAGGCGATGGGCAAGCTGGCGCTCGATTCCGCGCTGGATCTCGTCGCTGGCAAGACGGTTCCGAAGCAGCAGCTTCAAAGTGCCGTGCTGACGACGAAGGACAATGTTGCGCCCTTCATCGCGCAGCATCCGTAGGCGCCGGATTTCGGAACGGGGAGGAGACAGGACCATGTGCGCCGATACATCGTTGCTGCGTCCTGTACGCCTCTCCGTCACCGGAGCGCGGAAAGCCTTTTCGGGCACGGTTGTGCTCAGCGACGTCGATCTCACCGTCCGGGAAGGCGAGGTCGTGGCCTTGTTGGGGGAGAATGGTGCCGGCAAGTCTACCATTTCCTCCATCATTGCCGGTGTGGTCAGCCCTGACGCAGGGTCGATGCTATGGGAGGGGCAACCCTATGCGCCGACCTCGCCCGGTGACGCCATCGCCCACGGCGTGGGGTTGATCCATCAAGAGATGCGCCTCCTCCCCGATCTCACGATCGCGGAGAATGTCTTCGTCGGCCGGCTGCCGATGACCGGCGGGCGCATCGACCGCGAGCAGATGCGCAATCGCGCCTCGGAGCAACTGCGCCGTCTCGGCCTCGATATTTCGCCCGACACGCTGGTGCGCGGCCTGCGCGTCGCCGCGCAACAGCAGGTGGAAATCGCAAAGGCGCTGACGCTGAAGGCGCGATTGCTGATTCTGGATGAGCCGACGGCGGCCTTGGGCGGCGAGGAGACCGATCGGCTTTTTGCGCAGATCGACCAGCTCAAGAAGGAAGGATTCTCCTTCATCTATATCAGCCACCGGCTGGAGGAGATTGCGCGTATCGCGGATCGCATCGTGGTCCTGCGCGACGGCCAGAAGGTTGCCGAGCATGACACCGCGCAGGTGCCGGTGGGTCAATTGCTGCGCGATATGGTCGGGCGCAATATCGAACGGCTGTTCCCCGAGGTCGATGCGCCGCGCCCGCGCGAGGTTTTGCGCGTCGAGGGGCTGCGGTCCGCGCAAGGGGCTTTCGCCGACATCAGCTTCGCCGTGCGTGAGGGTGAAATTTTCGGCATTGCCGGCATTGTCGGTGCTGGGCGGACAGAATTGGTGCGCACCATCGCCGGGGCCGATCCGCTTGCCGCCGGCACGGTGACGCTCGATGGCAAAACCTTGAAACTGACCGGTCCCGATGCCGCCATCGCTGCGGGGATCGTGCTGGTGCCGGAGGATCGCAAGGGGCAGGGCGTGCTGCTGGAACATACCGTCGCGGACAATCTGGCCCTGGGCAATATGGATCGGCTCGGCACTCATGGTTGGATCGATCCCGGCAAAATACGGGATTTCGGCAGCAGGATGATCGAGCGTCTGGGCGTCAAGGGCCGTCCTGGGCAGTTGGCGCGATACCTGTCTGGCGGAAATCAGCAGAAGGTGGTGATCGCGCGCTGGGTCGCCCGCTCCCCCAAGGTCATCATCCTCGACGAGCCGACGCGCGGCATAGATGTCGGGGCCCGCGCCGCTATCTATGAGGTCATCGCGGATCTTGCCCGTTCGGGCATGGCGGTCATCGTCGTCAGTTCGGATCTCGAGGAGGTCCTGGGGCTCGCGCATCGCGTCATGGTGCTGGCGCGCGGCCGGCAGATGGGCGTGCTCGATCGGGCCGAGGCCAATAACGTCGCCGTCATGGCCCTGGCCACGGCGTAGAAAAGGAGACGGCGCAGATGACGGATCTCTTCAGCCTGGCCGGTGAGGTCGCCTTCGTGACCGGCGCGGGCAGCGGCATCGGCCAGCGATTGGCCGTGGGTCTGGCGGAAGCGGGCGCAGATGTCGCCTGCTTCGATTTGGCGGCGAGCAAGGGTTTGGACGAGACGGTGGCGCGCATCACGGCCCTTGGTCGCCGCGCCGTCGCGGCGCGTGGCGACGTGACGCATGCCGTGGATCTGGCGCAGGCGTTGGAGGCGGCCGAAGCGCTGGGGCCAGTGTCCGTTGCGCTGAATTGCGCCGGCATCGCCAATGCGGCGCCGGCGGAGGAAATGGCGCAGGACCAGTGGCAGCGGATGTTCGATGTCAATGTCACCGGCATCTTTCTGTCGTGCCAGGCGGAGGCGCGCGTCATGCTGCCACGCGGGCGGGGCGCCATCGTCAATATCGCCTCCATGTCCGGCGTCATCGTCAATCGCGGCCTGCTCCAGGCCCATTACAACAGCGCCAAGGCGGCCGTGATCCATTTGTCCAAAAGTCTGGCCATGGAATGGAGCGACCGGGGCATCCGGGTGAATTCGATCAGCCCCGGCTATACCGCGACGCCCATGAACACGCGCCCCGAGGTGGCCGAGCAGGTGAAACAGTTCGAGGCCGATACCCCGATGGGACGGATGGCGACGGTGGACGAATTGGTGGGTCCCGCCGTATTCCTCGCAAGTCGCGCCGCATCCTTCTGCACAGGGGTCGATCTTCTGGTCGATGGCGGTTTCGTATGCTGGTGAAGGATGTCGATTGCCCCGGGCCGATGAACTCCGTCTGATCGCGCGCGTCGCACGCATGTACTATCTGGACGACATGAAGCAGGGCGATATCGCCGCCCGGCTGACCATTTCCCAGGCGACCATTTCACGTCTGCTGCGCCGCGCGCGGGATGAGGATGTGGTGCGCATCAGCGTCCATACGCCGACTGGCACCTTTCCCGAATTGGAGGAAAGCCTGTGCCGCAAGTTCGGTATGACCGAGGTGATTGTCGCTGAATGCAGTGAGGACCGCGAAGGCCAAATTCTGCGCCGGATGGGGGAGGCGGCGGCCCTCTATCTGGAGACGACCCTGCAACCCGGGGAGATTGTGGGCATCTCGTCCTGGAGTGAATCGCTGCTTCATACGGTCGAGAATATTCACCCCAATCGACGTGTCGCGGCGGCGCGCGTGGTGCAGATTCTGGGCGGCATGGGCGATCCCAGCGTGCAGAAGCATGCGACGAATCTCACGCGGCGGCTCGCCCAATTGATCGGGGCGCAGCCGCAGCATCTTTCGACCCAAGGGGTCACCAGTTCCAAGGCTGCGCAGAAGGCGCTGACGAGCGATCCTTTCGTGCGGGAGACGATGGCCTTCTTTCCGCAAGTCACGCTGGCGCTGGTCGGCATCGGTGCCGTGGAGCCTTCCAAGCTGCTTGCGGATAGCGGCAATATTTTTACCCCGGATGAGCTTGGGGAACTGTCCCGGCTGGGGGCGGTGGGCGATATCTGCCTGAATTTTTTCGACAAGAACGGCAAGCCGGTGCCGTCTTCCTTCCAGGAGCGTGTGATCGGCATTGGCTTGGATCAATTGCGCCAGACCCGGCGGGTCGTGGCGGTCGCGGGCGGTGCGCGCAAGGTGGCGCCTCTGCTAGGCGCGATGCGTGGCAAGCTCATCGATGTCCTGGTGACGGATCAATATACGGCGGCTCGGCTCGACGCCGCGCAAGACTGAACAAAAACACGGGAGACGGACATGGTGTTGACGAACAAGGTTGCGGTCATCACCGGTGCAAGCCGTGGCATCGGTGCGGCCATCGCGCGCCGCTTGGCGAAAGAGGGTGCGGCCGTGGTGCTGGCCGCCAATGAGCCGACGGTGGAGGCCGTGGCCGAGGCGATCCGCGCGGCGGGCGGTCGCGCTTCCTCGGTGATCGCCGATGTGACGAAAGCGGCCGATGTCGCGGCTATCTACGATCTTGCCGAGCGCGATTACGGTCGCGTCGATATCTCCGTCCAGAACGCGGGTGTCATCACCATCGCGCGGGTCGAGGATCTGCCCGAGTCCGATTGGGACAAGGTGATGGCCGTGAACACCAAGGGCGTCTTCCTGTGCTGCCAGGCGGCGATCGCGCGCATGCGCAAGCATGGCGGCGGCGGGCGTCTGATCAACACCGCCTCGGGGCAGGCGCGGCAGGGTTTCGTCTTCACGCCGCATTATGCGGCCAGCAAATTCGGCGTCATCGGCATCACGCAAAGCCTGGCGAAGGAAGTCGCGAAGGAAGGTATTACCGTCAATGCCTTCTGCCCCGGCATCATCGAGACGGATATGTGGGCCTATAACGACCAGGCCTGGGGCAAGCTGCTCGGCGATTATGCGCCGGGTGAACTGATGGCCGAATGGGTCGAGAATATTCCCATGGGCCGCGCCGGGCAGGGTGAGGATGTCGCGGGGCTCGTCGCTTTCCTCGCAGGGCCGGACGCGGCCTATATCACCGGCCAGACCATTAACGTCGATGGCGGGCTTATTATGTCTTGAGCCCGGCCGAAGCGCGGGGCTGTCGGCGCGATCCCACCCTTGTAAATGCGACTTAGTCGCAGTAAGAGGGCGCCGAAGCTGATTGGGACGCTCCATGCTCGCGACACTCGTGATAGGGCTGCGGGAAGGCCTTGAAGCGGCGTTGATCGTTGGCATCATCGCGGCCTTCCTGCGCAAGAATGGCAAAAGCCTGACCGCCATGTGGTTGGGCGTCCTCTTCGCCCTCGTCCTGTCGCTTGCCGTCGGCGTCGGTCTTGACCTCGTCGAGCAGGCGCTGCCCCAGGCCAGCCAAGAGGGCATGGAATCCGTCATCGGCGCCATCGCCATCTTCTTCGTCACGGGCATGATCGTCTGGATGAACAGCCATGCCAGCGGCATGAAGAAGGAGCTTGAGGCCGAGGCCGCCCAAGCGCTCAGCCAGGGTAGCGCCTATGCCTTGGCCATCATGGCCTTTCTCGCCGTGCTGAAGGAGGGGTTCGAGACCGCCGTCTTCCTGCTCGCGACCTTCTCGGCCGCACAATCGGCGGTCCTTGCCGCCAGCGGCGCGATCATCGGCGTTCTCCTCGCCGTCGTTATCGGCTGGGGCATCTATATCGGCGGCGTCAGGCTGAACCTGTCCCGCTTCTTCCGCTTCACCGGCGCCTTCCTCATTCTCGTCGCCGGCGGGCTGGTGATCACGGCCTTGCGCACCGCCCACGAGGCCGGCTGGCTGAATGCCGGCCAGGAACCGACCGTGAACCTGTCTTGGCTGGTCGCCCCCGGCACCGTGCAATCCGCGCTCATCACCGGGGTTCTCGGCATCCCCGCCGACCCGCGCCTGATCGAAGTGCTCGGCTGGTTCGCCTATCTTGTGCCCGTCATCCTTTTTGTCTTCTGGCCGTCTTCCCGCCGCCCGCGTCGGCACGCGGCTGTGCGCCTGCAATTCACACTGGCCGCCGCACTGGTGGCGGTCGCGGTCGCCCTCGCGATCGGTCTGCCCACGCCCCGCGCGCAACCGCCCGCGGCCGCCATGATCGTCGCCACCAGCGATGCGTCGCAAAGCCCACTCGGCACCGCCCGACTGAGTGCCGATACGCTCACGGTCTCCTTAAAAGACGCGGGGGGCACAGTGGTCCCGCTCCCGCAGGCCAGCGCCGCCCATGACCAGCATGACGGCATCGACGCCTCGGCCTGGACCATCGACCGCACGATGCCGGTGGATGGCGCGCCCAAGACCTTGACCCTCGATCAGGTGGTCACTCTGTCCGGCGGGCGAGTGCCGATGGGGCTGAACCCGCGCCAGCATCCCGGCCCCTTCGACGCCGATTGGTCGGTCCATCGCACGACGCGTGTCTGGGCCGCCGAGGGCATGCTGCTGGATGCGACGGAGGAGTCCACAACCCTCGTCGCCGTCTCCGGCAGCGGCCTCGAAACGCCACGCACCCTTACGACCACAGTCGGTATCGGAACGCCCCTGGCCCCGCGCTGGCAGGTCACCGGTGCCTATGTCGATCAGGCTGTGGCCGAACTGAACCGGGTCGCGGCGGCCCGCACGGAACGGCTGCTCTGGGCTGTCCAGCTGCCCATCGCCCTCGGCCTCGTCGCTTTCCTCCTGGTCGTGGCGGCCTGCCGCAGAGTGCGGCGGCTGAGCCGCGCGCCTGCACCCGTCACTCGCACACCCATGCCGCATGCCGGCCACCGCGCCGGCACATCCATCTAAACTGGAGCCCCCATGTCTCGCATCCTTCCGACACGCCCCCTCTTCACCCTGGCCGCCCTTCTGGCCGTCGCGCCCGGCGCCTATGCCGCAGCCAATGACGGCACCATGGCCCCCGTGAAGGGCGGCGCCTCCCAGGTCCATATCACCCTCACCGGCGATAATGGCGGCACCTGCATCGTCCATCAGACGGTGGCGAAGGCCGGTCCGGTCACCTTCATCGTGACCAACAAGACCGCCACGGCGATCAATGAGGTCGAGCTGCTGAGCGGGAACCGCATCGTCGGCGAGAAGGAGAATCTCGCCCCCGGCCTGCCCACCACCAGCCTCACCCTGACCCTCGGCGGCGGCGCGTATCAAATCTACTGCCCGGGCGCGACGAAGGAATTGCAGGCCTTCACCGTTACCGGCCAGGCTGCGCCGCAAGCGACCGGCAGCACCGCCGCGCTTCTCACGGCCGGCACCCAGGGCTACGCCGCCTATGTGAATAGCGTCACCGATGCGATGCTCACGGCGACGAACCGGCTGAAGGCCGATATCGACGCGGGGGACCTCGCCAAGGCCCGCGCCGAATATCCGCTGGCGCGTCCCTTCTATGAGCGCATCGAAGCTGACGTGGATGGCTTCGTGATGCCGGGCTTCAAGGCCACCGACAATGCCGGCAACCTCGACTATCTGGTCGACATGCGCCAATCGGCCCTCGACCCGAAGGTTGGCTGGCATGGCCAGCACGCCATCGAGCGCGACCTGTTCCAGAACGGTAAGATCACCGACCAGACCAAGCAGCTGGCCGCCGAGCTTCAAAAGAACGTGGAGCTTCTCGATAAGGTCGTTCGCACCCTCACCTATAAGCCTGAGGATCTTGCGAATGGCGCTGCCGACCTTCTCGAAGAGGTGCAGAGCACGAAGATCACCGGTGAGGAGGAAGCCTTCAGCCACTTCGATCTGATCGACTTCGCCGGCAATGTCGAAGGTGCCGAACAGGCTTTCGCCTATCTCGCGCCCGGCATGACGAAGATCGACCCTGACCTGACCGCGCGCGTGAACGCCGAATTCGCCAAGGTGGATGCCATGCTCGATACCTATCGTGACCCGAGCGTGCCCGGTGGCTTCAAGATGTACACCGCCGAGCTGAAAGCCTCGGACGGCGCCAAGCTTAGCAAGGCCATCCAGGCGCTGCAGGAGCCGCTGTCCAAGGTCGGCGCCAAAGTCGCGACCGTTAGCTAATGGCGCCGGACAAAATGCCTCGCGACAAGCTCGGGGCCGAAAGCCCCGACATCCACGTGTCTCGCCGGGGGCTGCTCGTTCGAGCAGCCGTCGGTACTCTCACGGCATCGGTCAGTGCCTCGGCGGCGCTGACGGCCGCCCACGCCACGGGTGTCGACACGGCGTCAGGCGGTGACATCGTCGATCTCACGCAAGGCCATGCCTTCTACGGGAATGCGCAGCAGGCCGGTATCAGCACATCGCCGCAGCGCTTTACCTTCTACATGACCTTCGATCTCACCTCACCGCTGCGGTCGGACCTGCAAGTCTTGCTGGCGCGCTGGTCGGCGGCGATCGCGCAACTCATGAAGGGCGAGACCATCGGGCAGGTCGAACCCAAGGGTGACAGCCAGGTCGGTTTTGATACCGGTGAGGCACTCAATCTCGGCCCAGCGTCATTGACCGTCACGGTCGGGCTCGGTCCCAAGGTCTTCACCGATACCTATGGTCTGGCCGACAAGAAGCCCGCTTTGATGCGCGCGCTGATCCAACTGCCCAGCGATGCCCTCGTCGCCGGTATCTCAGGTGGCGATCTGTCCGTGCAGGCCTGCGCTGATGACCCGCAGGTCGCCTACCATGCTGTTCGCGACCTTGCCCGCATCGCCAAAGATTCCGGCACGGCGGCCACGCGCTGGACCGTGATGGGCTTCGGCCGCGCCTCCGCCGGAAAGGGTCAGGCGACACCGCGCAACCTCCTGGGTTTTAAGGACGGTACGCGCAACATCAGAGACGATGCCGAGTTCGAGAAATTCGTTTGGGTGAAGGGCGGTCCGGCCTGGCAGCGCTACGGCAGCTATCAGGTCGTGCGCAAGATCCAGATGCATATCGAAAACTGGGACACCGATCGTGTCAGTGACCAGAACAACGTCTTCGGCCGCCACAAGGTGTCTGGCGCGCCCCTGACGGGCACGCATGAGTTCGACACGCCGGATTTTCACAAGCGTGACGCCAAGGGCGATCCGGTGATTCCTTTCACCGCGCATATGCGGCTGGCGGCGCATGAGACGCACGGCGGCATCAAAATTTTGCGGCGCGGCTACAATTACACAGACGGGATCAATCAATTTGGCTTGCTCGATGCTGGGTTGCTGTTTCTGTCCTATCAGAACGACCCCGCGCATTTCGAAACTTTGCAGAGTAGCCTTGGCGCTTCCGACGCCCTGAACGAATACATTTCCCATATCGGTTCGGGGATCTTCTTTGTGCCCCCAGCGCCGCAAGAGGGGTCCTACCTCGCCGAGGGCATGTTCGACTGACGATACCGATCAGGGCGGTATGTGAAACTGGCTGACGTCGATCGGGTGAACGGAATTTCGCCTATGCCCGGTCGGTGGCACCCAATCGTAAGGGACCGCCTGACAGCGGCGTGCAGGCGGCTCAGGTGTCATGATGGTGAAGTCGCTCAAGGCCAAGAATCTCCTGACGCAACAGTCTGGCACGGACGACACGCGTGTCCGACATCTCGCGCTCACGACTGCGGGAATTGCGGTGCTGGCGAAAGCAACGCCTTTGATGGGCGCTCTTCAGGAGAGGCTATGGCCGCCAGGAACCGAGGCCGAAACATTGCTCGCACTGATGAAGGCAACCGCGCATCGGTGGACGACAGACGAGGCCGATTGGTCAGGGTTGCCCGATACGCCTTAGGCTGAAGCGTCTCTCATGGGTGATTGCGACGGCCAAGCCGACATAGCCTGATCCGCAAGCGCCAGAAGCCTCTCGCGAGGCAGGTTGTCACGTGCCAGCACCGACATGCCTTGCACAACCGCGAGGATCAGGTCGGATAAAGCCGCAGCATTGGTGGACACGGGCAATATCCCTACCGCGATGTCCTGATCGATGCGGTCCATGAGGTCAGCCGCGATCCGCCGGCGCACAGCGGAGACCGCTGACCGGACGTCGGCCGAAGCCTCCGATCCACTGGCCGTGGCGCTCGCCAGCAAGCATCCTCTGGGTGTCAGCTCACCCGTAAAGGCGGTGGCTGCGGCCACAAGCATGTCGCGCGCGGCATCGCGTGCCGTTGGCGCCGCCGCCAGCTGTCGTTCCATCTCTAACGGATCGCCGGCATAGCGGCGCATGGCTTCCAGAAACAGCCGCTTCTTGTCGCCAAACGCCGCATAGAGGCTGGGGGCCGTTATCCCCATGGCCGATGTCAGGTCGGCAATGGATGTCGTCTCGTAGCCGTGCCGCCAGAAGGCCAGCATCGCTTCTTCCAATGCGGTGTCCCGGTTGAATGACAGCGGCCTGCCGGTCCGTCGTCGCTGAATGGCGTGTATGACTTCCATAACGTTCACTATAAAATCGATTGACCTTCGGATGCAATGATGCGATGGGTTTCATATCGATCATTATGGAAGTCGCCCGACAATGACCCTCACCGATTACCGCACCTTGGGCCGCTCCGGCCTCGTCGTCAGTCCCATGGCCTTGGGCACGATGACCTTCGGCACGCAGGGATGGGGCGCGGATGAGGCGGGCTCGCGCGCCATTTTCGATGCCTACCGCGCGCAGGGTGGCAACTTTATCGACACGGCCGACATCTATTCCGGCGGAACCAGTGAGGCGATGGTCGGCCGCTTCATCGCTGAAACCGGCACGCGCGACGAGATGGTTCTGGCGACCAAGTTCGCCTTCAACGGATCGGCGAGCCCCTTGGCGGCATCCCAGGGCGCGCCGGGCAACCCCAATGCCGGCGGCGCGGGTGCGAAGAACATCCATCGTGCGCTCGACGCCTCGCTGAAGCGGCTCGGCACCGATTACATCGATCTCTACTGGATGCACATTTGGGATGGCGTGACCCCGGTCGAGGAAATCATGCAAACGCTGGGTGATCTGGTTCGGGCTGGGAAGATCCGCTACTGCGCCCTGTCGGACATGCCGGCCTGGCTGGCGATGAAGGCCGCGACCATCGCGAGCGAACGTCGTGTGCCGGGCCCGATTGCCATGCAGGTCGAATATTCTCTGGTCGCCCGCGATATCGAGCGTGAGCATATCCCTGTGGCCCGCGAAGCGGGGATGGCGGTCATGCCCTGGAGCCCGCTGGCGGGCGGTTTCCTGACCGGCAAATACAAGCGTGACGATAATTCCGGCACGGGCCGGTTGAGCGGTACAAACCCTTTCGGCAAGAGCAAATTCGTCGACCGCAACTGGGATATTCTGGATGTGCTTGGTGATGTTGCCGCCGAGCATGACCGTCCTCTTTCGCAGATTGCCCTGGCATGGACGCGCGCCCAGCCTGGCGTGACCTCAATCGTTATCGGTGCGCGCAAAGTGGCGCAGCTTGAGGATAATCTGGCAGCGCTGGACATCACCCTTACGGATGTACAGATGCGCCGCTTGAACGAGGCGAGCGCGACCCTTCCCGGGTTCACCGATAGTCTTGCGGCGCCGGGTATCCGGCGCATGGTGTTCGGCGGTCATGACGTTCGCGGTTGGGGCGAGTGATCGCGGCGCCTTGTGCGGGCGCAGCCTCAGGGGGCGATGGTACTGCCGTCCCACGCAAGGACGCGGCCGCTGTCTGACGGCGTCAGGCCATCGATCACCGTGAGCAGACAGGACGCGGCTCTCACTGCGGTAAACAGCCGGCCTTCCGCAACGCCGCGCTGGAAGGGCCGGCTCAATTCCGTATCGACCGTGCCCGGATGCAAGCCGACGCAGATGCGCTGAGGATGACGACGGGCGGTCTCTATCGCCAGGTTCCGCACAATCATGTTGAGCGCCGCCTTGGACGCGCGGTAGCTGTGCCACCCGCCGCTTCTATTGTCGCCGATACTGCCCACCCGCGCTGACAACACGGCAAAGACGCTACGGCCTTGCGACGACAACTTTGGCAGCATGTGCTTGGCGACGAGCGCGGGCCCGATGGCGTTGATCCGATAACTTTCGAGCATTCCTGCGGCATCGATAGCCCGATAGGTCTTCTCGGGCGATGGTATGCCGCCGCCTTGCAAGGCGCCCGTCGCGACGATCACCAGGCGCACGTCGTCGGCCAATCTGTCTGCCGCGGCTCTGATGCTGTCTTCGTCGGAGATGTCGATCACGCCGCGACGGAGCCCTGGTGCGACGTCAAGATCGTCTCCAAAACTGCGCGCCAATGCGATTACTTTGCCAAAAACCGGCTGATCGAGGAGTGCCGTCACCAGAGCCGAGCCGATGCCACCCGATGCGCCGATGACGATGGCAGAGCTGTCGGCCGGAAAGCTGTGCATTTTGGGGATTACCACCCCATGCTTTCTGGAACGCCTTTGAACGGCCCTTTCAAATCCCGCGTCACCCAGCCGCCGTAGAACCCGCCTGGCTGCGGCGTGACCGCCTCCTCGCCGACAAAACACGCCTCCATCATGCCGGCGTAAACGGCGAGGTGGTCACGGATGGAGATAAAAGCCTCGGTCGGTTCCGGGTAGCTCCAGGCGGCCCGTTCCGCAACACGGTCGCCGACCCGAATGCTCCAATATCGGGCGACACCTTTCCACTCGCAGACACTTCCGCCGGAGGCCTGCGTCAGTAGGCAGCCGGTGAAGGAGGAGGGCGGCAGATAATAGACGGGCGGATGGGACGTCTCCAACACCCGAAACCCAGCTTCGGTCACCGCGATCGTTCGGCCGGCGAAGACGATGCGGAGGGTTTGTGCAACGGGCTCCAATCGAGGGGGCCGCGGATACTCCCAAACATCTTCCATCACAGGCTCCCGTGCGACATTCATCAGCACTCGAAAGATCGGCACGCCGACGCAGTTTACGAGGGCTTGCGCGCACCGGCCGGAATGTGATCCGCAAGCCTCTATCTTGCTATGGTGAAATCATCGATCCTCCGCCTCATGCCGCAGTCCCCACCCTCTTCGAGCATGATGCCACGCGGCGGGATTACGCAGCCGATCAAGCACCTGATCGCCTCCCAGACGGTCGCGATGTTCAACGACCGCGCCCGCGGCGAGCGGCCGGTCGTGAGACAGCCCGATGGCTTGTTCGGGCCGAGCGCCGTCGC
Organism: Acidisoma sp. PAMC 29798; assembly: GCF_030252425.1. Taxonomy (GTDB): domain Bacteria; phylum Pseudomonadota; class Alphaproteobacteria; order Acetobacterales; family Acetobacteraceae; genus Acidisoma; species Acidisoma cladoniae. The sequence goes on from NZ_CP126994.1 coordinate 4,329,187, forward strand.
CTGGCGCGTTCACGGCGACGTCGCATCGATGATGGTGGGTGGGATTGCCAGCCTGCTGCTTCAGATGCTGCATCCCGCCGTGCTGGCAGGTGTCTGGGATCACTCGAACTTCCGCACGGACATGCATGGACGGCTGAGGCGCACGGCACGCTTCATCGCGCTCACGACCTATGGCGGCCGTGTCGAGGCGGAGGCCATGCTGGCGCGTATTCGCAAGATCCATGATCAGGTTCGTGGCGTGCTGCCCAATGGCACCGCCTATGCCGCCAATGACCCCGCCTTACTGGCCTGGGTGCATGTGACCGAGACCAGCAGCTTCCTGGACGCTTGGATCCGCTATGCCGAACCCCGAATGCGGATGATCGACCAAGACCGCTATTTCGCGGAGATGGTCCGGATCGGGGAGCCGCTTGGGGCCTTTCCCGTGCCGCGCAGCCGCCGCGAGGCACGGGCCTTGTTGTCGGAGATGCGGCCGCAGTTGCTGTGTGACGCCCGAACGCGGGAAGTCGCCAAGCTGGTCCTGAACCAGCCGGCCCAGAACTGGATGACGGAGCCGCTTCAGGCGCTGACGATGCAGGCGGGCATCGATCTTTTGCCACCTTGGGCGCGCCAGCAGCATGGTCTGCACAATCCCGGCTTGGGCCGCCCGCTCATTCGCGGTGGAACGCTCGGCATCGCGCGCACGCTGCGCTGGGCCTTCTCTTAGTGTGTCAGAGTCTTGGTGTGTCAGTCCGCACCGCCGTCACTCGGCGGCATATCCCCTGACTTCACTTGGGGTGGCACTATAGCGAATCTTGAACATGCGATTGAACGTCGGAATGTCGATAAATCCGTTTCGGAAACCGATCTCCTCAATGAGTACGTTTCGATACTCAACGGCGCGCAGCATGCGATATGCGGCTTCGATACGAATGGTCCATATCATCTTCGCCACGCTTTCACCGCGCGCGCCAAACACCCGGTAAAGCGTCGCCCGCGAACACCCCAGTCCCCTCGTGACGGCAGCAGGATCAAGATTGGGATCTGAGAAGTCATTGCGGATAAGCCTGACGGCGGCATGATAGAGGCCGAGTTGAAAATTGTCCTCTTCAGGGTTTTTCGCGAACTGGCCCTGAATCGCAAGAAGGGCCATATCAACTGTCGCCGATACGGCGACGACGCGTTCCACTGGATGAAGCTGCGCACCTTGATCGATGGTCATCTGCATATGAGAGCGCATCAAAGCCACGATCCCGCGTGGTTGCAAGGTTTGGCCGGCAAGCCGAGACGGATCTGCCAAGACAGAGCGCACCCGTTCTCGCGGTAAGAACAGACTGATGATGCGATGCCGCGCGTGGACGATGTGGAGCGGCCGGCTCAAATCCATCATGATCATGTCGCCCGCATGCGGCAGCCGTCGCCCGGTGCCATTGTCGACACTGGCGCCGGAGGTTGTCACGATGAAATCAAGAATAATGTCGTCGCAAAGGTCGGAACGACAGTGGCTCGCATCGCGGCTCGCCCTGAGTGCGCTTCCCCGATGCTCGATCACCTCCGCGCCTTCTCCGCCGATGCGCGTCAGCCGAGCCCCAAAGGGCAAATCCGCCTCAGGTTCATAGGAGCTGACCATCCGACGGAAGACATGGCCTAGCCAATACTTGTGGCGTCGCGCCGGCGGAACCACATCGGCGCTGAACACTGCCATTGTTCCCGCCGGCTGTTCACGCGGCGGACATAAGGGCTGGGACATCGGCTTGGACAGAAACTCCACAGTCTCGATCCTCGCAGGGACGGCGGTTGGATAAGATGGCTGCCGACAGTCAGATGAGCCCAATTGGGGACGCTGACAAGACGGTTGCGCTTCAGCACCCACCTCCCCGCCACTTGGGATGCAATGCCGCGATCGACCGCCTATCGGCCGACAATATCATGGACGATGGTGTTAACCGTGTCCCAGCGCGCCAGGAAGGCGTCCTTGTCGCCGCCCACCGGCTGGCTGACATTGAAGTGGATATTGCCGTCACCGACATGCCCGAACGGCAAGACGCGCGCCCCCGGCATGAAGCGCTCGACGGCCGGCATCGCATCCGCCAGCAACGCTTCCATCACCGCGTCGATGCCGATGTCTTTGTCGATACCAATGGCCTCATCTACGCCACCGACTTCAACGCCGGCCTGTATGTCATGGAATACACTAGCTAGAGTGAGGTCGCCTCAGGTTCAATCGCACACCGAACCTGAGGCGAAACATATCTTGAGAGTGGAGAACAGCTGTCGTGTTGATCGATCATAGAACCTACACCACCCGCCCCGGCGCAGTGCAGAAGCAACTCGCCTTGTATGGCGAATACGGGTTTCCGGTGCAGTGTAAGCTCGCCGGCGATCCGCTCGCCTTTCTCGTCACGGAGACGGGACCGCTCAACTCCTACGTTCACCTCTGGGTCTATGAAGATGCGGCCCACCGCGCGCAGGTGCGTGCCGCCCTTCAGGCGGATCCTGCATGGGTGGCGTATCTGGCCAAAAGCGCAGAGGCTGGCAATCTGGTCTCGCAGGAGAACAGGCTCATGGTGCCGGCGGCGTTCGCACCCCTTCGTCGGTAGATCAAGCAAACGGAGACGAAGGCATGACTTTGCCAAATGCCACGCCGCGCACGGGCGGTCAGCTCGTGGTCGATTGCCTGCTGTCACAGGGCGTCGAGCATGTCTTCTGCGTGCCAGGCGAAAGCTTTCTGGCAGTGCTCGACGCCCTGCACGGCACACCGATCGCGGTCACGATCTGCCGCCAGGAAGGCGGCGCCACGATGATGGCCGATGCCGTCGGGCGCCTCACCGGGCGTCCGGGAATCGCCATGGTGACGCGCGGACCGGGTGCCACGAATGCCTCACCGGGCATCCACATCGCCGAACATGACTCCGTGCCGCTCATTCTTTTCGTGGGCCAGGTCGCCCGGGACATGAAAGGTCGCGGCGCGTTTCAGGAGATGGACTTCAAGGCCGTCTTCGGAACGATGGCGAAGTGGGTGGTGGAGATCGAGGATGCCGCGCGCGTGCCCGAAATCATTGCCAGGGCCTTCCACGTGGCGATGCAGGGGCGGCCTGGACCTGTGGTGATTTCCCTTCCCGAGGATATGCTCACAGACATGGCGCTGGCCTTTCCCGCAGGCCGCATCGAGCCGGTGGAGACAGCAACGAGTGCCATACAGCTTGCCGCTTTGCAGGAACTTTTGGAGGATGCCCGCAAGCCTGTCTTGCTGCTGGGTGGGTCCGGTTGGACGGCGGACAGCCTGCTGCGCCTGCGCGGCTTCATCGAGCGGTTCGACCTGCCGGTGGCGACGACCTTTCGGCGCGCGATGCTGTTGAGTGGCGACCATCCGAATTACGGTGGCGAACTTGGTATTGGCCCAAACCCCAAGCTCAGGGCGCGCATCGAGGCGGCTGACTTGGTGTTAATGTTCGGCACGCGCATGGCCGAGATTCCGTCCCAAGGCTATACGCTATTCGACATTCCGACGCCTCGGCAGACGATCGTTCATGTCCATGCCGATACGGCCGAACTCGGGCGGGTCTATCATCCGACCTTGGCCATCCAGGCAACGCCGGACGGGCTTTCGCGTGGATTGGAGGCGCTCTCGCCCAGCCGCGCTGTGCCGTGGCATGCCGAGACGCGCCAGGCGCACGCCGATTTTCTGGCCTGGACCGACACGGCGCCCAAGCTGCCCGGCTCGGTGCAGTATGGTGACATCATCGTCTCCCTACGGGACCGTTTGCCTGCGGATGCGATCGTCACGAATGGCGCTGGCAATTACACGATCTGGGTTCAGCGGTTTCTCCGCTTCCGGTCGTTTGGGTCGCAGCTTGCGCCCGTGTCCGGCTCCATGGGCTACGGCCTGCCGGCAGCGGTCGGCGCCAAGCGTCTGCTGCCGGAGCGGATGGTGGTGTGCTTCGCGGGTGATGGCTGCTTTCTCATGAACGGTCAGGAATTCGCCACAGCGGTTCAGTATGGCCTGCCCATCATCGTCATCATCGTGGATAACGGCATGTACGGCACCATCCGCATGCATCAGGAGCGGCATTATCCCGGTCGCGTATCGGGCACGCAGCTGCGCAATCCGGATTTCGCAGCCTATGCGGTCGCCTTTGGCGGACATGGCGAGCGGGTCGAGAGCACGGACGCCTTTCTGCCCGCCTTCGAGCGGGCCGTCGCTTCAGGGCTTCCCGCCATCATCCACCTCATCGTCGATCCTGAAGCGCTGACCCCTGGTGCCAGCCTGACTACGATCCGGGAGAAGGCCTTGCGTGACCAGGCTGACGCCGCTGTGGGCTCAGCGATATGACTGCCGAACGTGGCGTACAGGGCGGCCCAGCGATACGGCTTGCGCCGCGCCCATAATCGCCTGAGCATCCAGCCCGTGGTGGCGATACATATCCGCGGTGGTTCCGGTCTGCCCGAAGCGCTCGACACCCAAGGCGCGCAGGCGATGGCCATGGACGGAGCCGAGCCAGCTCAAGGTCGCGGGATGACCGTCGAGAACGGTGACCAAGCCGCAGTGGGAGGGCAGCTCCGCCAACAGCGTCTCGATATGGCTGTTCACCTGCGGAATGCCCGCTTCGCGCACTCGTTGCGCGGCGACCCAGCCGGCATGGAGGCGATCGGCCGAGGTCACCGCCAGCAGGCCCACGTCGCGCCGGTCCTCCCCCAATAATCCCACGGCCTCCATCGCTTCCGGCGCCACCGCGCCGGTGTAGGCGATGATCGCCTGGGCGTTCGGGCCAGGCTTGCGCAGCCAATAGGCGCCTTGCAGAACATCCTCTGTCACCAACGGCGTCGTGCTGCGCTGCGGCTGTTCAAGGACGCGGGTCGAGAGGCGGAGATAGACCGAGCCTCCGCTTTCGTCGCGCAGCAGGGACCGTGGGTCCGCCGCCTCCGAACGCTGCACATGCGCGAAGGCGAAGCGCAGGATAATGGCCAGCTCATCCACAAAGGCGGGCTCGAAGCTTGCCAACCCATCCTGCGCCATGCCGATCAGTGGCGTCGCGATGGATTGATGCGCGCCGCCTTCGGGTGCGAGCGTCACGCCGGAAGGCGTGGCCACCACCACGAACCGTGCATCCTGGTAGCAGGCGTAGTTGAGGGCATCGAGGCCGCGTTCGATAAAGGGGTCATACAGCGTGCCGATGGGAATCAACCGCTCCCCATGCAGCGCATGGCTCAGGCCGAGCGCCGAGAGCATCAGGAACAGGTTCATTTCGGCGATGCCCAGTTCCATGTGCTGGCCGCCCGGTGAGAACTGCCAGTTGAAGGTGGAGGGGATACGTTCCTTCTTGAACAGGTCTGCGAGTTCCTCCTTGGCGAAGAGTCCGCGACGATTGACCCAAGCGCCAAGATTGGTGGAGACGGTGACATCGGGGGAGGTGGTGACGATGCGGCGCGCCAAGTCCGTGTCGCCCTTGCCCAGCTCATGCATCAGCAAGCCGAAACCCTGTTGCGTGGACATGGTCGGCTGCGCTGGCACCGTCAGCGTGGCGGGCACGGGAATGACCGGCGCCTGAAAGCGGCGCGGCCCCGCTTGGTTAAACGGGACGGTGGCCAGGAAATCACGAAGGTCGGAGGCCGGAAGGCGCAATCCTTCGAAGGGTTCCCACTCATGGCCGGCGCGTATCTGCAAGCTGTCACGCAGCACATCGAGCTGAGCCGGCGTCATCAGTCCGGCATGATTGTCCTTATGGCCGGCGAGCGGCAGGCCGGATCCCTTGATCGTATAGGCCAGGAAACACACCGGCCTGTCATGCAGCCGCGCCGCCGCGAAGGCTTCCAGCAGCAGCGGCAGGTCATGGCCGCCCAGATTGCCCATGAGGGCGGCCAGCTCATCGTCACTGCGGCGCTCGATCAAGGCAGAGACCGCGCCCTGGTCACCGAGGTCGTTCAGCAGGCGTTTTCGCCAGGCGGCGCCGCCCTGAAAGATGAGGGCGGAATAGAGCTGATTGGGGCAGCTTTCGATCCATTGGCGCAAGGCCGCGCCGCCGGGTTCGGTAAAGGCCGCCTGCTGGAGGGTGCCATGGCGCAGCACCACCACATCCCAGCCGAAGTTGCGGAAGGTCGCTTCCAGCCGCGACCAAAGCCCTTCCCGCACCACCGCATCCAGGCTCTGGCGATTGTAGTCCACCACCCACCAGGTATTGCGCAGCCCGTGTTTCCATCCTTCGAGCAGCGCTTCGAAGATATTGCCTTCATCCATTTCAGCGTCGCCGAGCAGCGCCACCATGCGCCCCTCAGGGCGATCGACGCCCCAGCCGCGGACCCGCAGGTAATCCTGCACCAGGGACGAGAATAGCGTCTGCGCAACACCGAGACCGACCGATCCGGTGGAGAAGTCGACGTCGTCGGTGTCTTTGGTGCGGGAGGGATAGGATTGCGCGCCGCCATAACCGCGAAAGGCTTCCAGCTTTTCGCGCGTCTGGTTGCCGAGCAGATATTGAATGGCGTGAAACACCGGCGCCGCATGTGGCTTGACCGCGACGCGATCCTCGGGCCGCAGCACCGCCAGGTAGAGCGCCGTCATGATGGTGGCGGAGGAGGCAGAGGAAGCCTGATGGCCGCCGACCTTCAGCCCATCCTGGCTAATCCGCAGGTGGTTGGCATTGTGGATGGTCCAGACCGCCAACCAGAGGATCTTGCGCTCCAGGTCCGCAAGGATGTCCAGCCGTCGATCCGTCATGGTGATGCTCCTCATTATGGGACGAGCTTACGCCACGACGGTGGGTGGTTTTGACTAAAGTGAGCCTTCGTTCGAGCCCATTGGGGTGCTAATCTGCCGCCAAGACCATAAACTTGGCAGGAACGGCTAATGCCGCATTTGGACGCCATCGATCGGAAGATCATCGCCGCCTTGCAGGCGGATGGTCGGCAGACGGTTCAGGATCTGGCCGGCCAGTGTGGGCTTTCCCCGTCGCCATGCCTGCGCCGGGTGCGGCTGCTGGAGGAGAGTGGCGTCATCAAGGGCTATACTGCGGTCATCGACCAGGAGAAGGTCGGTCTTCCGGTCAGCGTCTTCGCCTCGATCAAGTTGGAGCGAACGCGGGAAGAAGAGCTGGACCGTTTTTCGATGATGATCGCGCGGTGGCCGGAAGTCGTGGATTGTTATTTGATGACTGGACCGCGCGACTATCTTTTGCGGATCGTAGTGCGGGACGTGCAGGCATATGAGCGATTCCTGAAGACGAAGCTGACGCGGTTAGACGGCATCGCGTCGATTGAATCGAGCTTCGCTTTGGGTCAGGTCAAGACTTCTGGGGCCTTGCCTGTTCTGGAAGGGTAGGAGCCGATCCTGCGCTTTTCCCAGACATCGTTACAGCATTCCGTGCTCGCATTTTCCCGAGGCGATATTTAGTCTCGAACTCATAATGTCCGGCGGGATGTCAGATGGTGGTCCAGATCAGCGATCTCGGCGGCAAGACACCCATGGGTGCGACCCCTGCGCTGACGGGCACCTATTTCCGCTGTTGGGCACCGTCGGCGACACGGGTCGCGCTTATCCAGGACGCCTCCGCCACACCCTTGGCGGGCGATGCGCTGCACCCGCTCGGCGACGGCAGCTGGGCGGGCTTTGCGCCGAACCTGCGGGACGGCGACACCTATATGTTCTGGATCGACGGTCCTGATCCGACACAGAAATGGGGCTCTGGCGCCAAGCGAGATCCACAGGCACGGGAGCTTGCGCTGCAACCGGCGTTTCCGGCTTGCGCCTGCGTGGTGCGCGATCCGAATGGCTACGCCTGGCAATTCCCGCAATGGCGCACGCCCGAGTTTTCAGATTTGATCCTCTATCAGCTGCACGTCGGAACCTGGCATATCGCCGACCCAGCGAGACATGGCACCTTCCTCGATGTGGCCGCGCACCTTCCTTATCTCGCGGCACTGGGTGTCAATGCGATCCAGTTACTGCCTGTGCAGGAGTTCGAATCGCAGTTCAGCATGGGCTATAACGGCGTCGACTATTTCTCGCCGGAGGGTGACTATCTGGTCCCGCCGGGCGAGGTCGCGTCTTACAGTGCCGTGCTTGGCCCGTTGTTTCAGCAATTTGGCGGAACACTGCCGCCGCTGACGCGGGGCATCGACCAGTTGAAATGTCTGGTCGACTTGGCGCATGCCCATGGCATCGCGATGATTTTCGACCTCGTCTATAATCACGCGGGCGGCAGCTTCGACGATGGCAGCCTGTTCTTTTTTGACTGCCGTCCCCGTGGCAATAATAATGACAGCCTCTACTTCACCGACCAAGGCTGGGCGGGCGGCCTCATCTTCGCATACTGGAATGCAGATGTGCGGCAGTTTCTGATCGATAACGCCGCGTTCTTCTTGCGCGAATACAGAATCGACGGCATTCGCTACGACGAGGTCCGCGTCATCTCGGACAATGGCGGACGGCAGCTCTGTCAGGATCTCACCTCCACACTGCGCTTCCTCAAACCCTCGGCCATCGGCATTGCAGAGTATTGGGATCCTGACCGGCCCACGGCCGTGACGCCGCCCTCTGCCGGGCTCGGGTTCGATGCCGAACTTGGTGACGGCTTGCGCAATGCGGTTCGGGATGTGCTGACGCAGGCTGCGGCCGGTGAGACCGCGTCGATCGACCTCGACCCTGTTGCAAGCGGCCTTGTCGCTGTGGTGGGGGAGGGATGGCAGTTGGTCCAATGCCTTGAAAACCAGGACCTCACCTATTGGGGCCATGGGGATGCGGCTCGTGTCGCCGGACTAGCCGATCCCTCGGACGCGACATCCTGGTTCGGGCGCAGCCGTGCCCGCGTCGCTCTCGCGATCCTGCTCGCGGCGCGGGGCATTCCTGCCTTGTTCATGGGCCAGGAGACGCTTGAATGGCACCTTTGGTCGGACAATCCCGCTTTGGTCGCGAACCACATCGATTGGGCCGCTGCGGCCTCGGACAAGAACCGCGCCGACTTTCTCCGTTTCACTCAGGACATGATCCGCGCGCGCCGCGATTGGACCGCACTCCGGGGCCCGAATCTTCGTGTGTCGCGGGTCAATAGCTTTGACCGGGTTCTTGTCCTCCATCGCTGGCTCGAAGGGCTTGGCCAAGATGTCATTCTTGTTATAAGCCTAGACGAGCACACAAAGTTTGGATACCGCATCGGACTGCCCTTGGCGGGCGCGTGGCGCGAAGTCCTCAATAGCGACGTCTATGACAATTTTCCGAATCCGCAGCCCACTGGCAACGGCGGCGGCCTGATGGCCGAAGGCGTGCCGTGTGACGGATTTCCGGCATCCGCCACGATGGTCATTCCCGCGAACGGCGCGCTGCTGCTCGTGCCGGGTTAACCGATCGCGCCACCGGGCCGGTTAGAGCTGGGTGCGAAGCCGATACGCGACTTCGCCGATGATGCCCCGGCGGAAGACCAGGACGCAGGCCATGAAGATGGCGCCTTGGATCACCACGACCCAGGCGCCGAACGGCGCCAGGTAATACTGCATGGCAATGACGATCAGGGCGCCCAGGATCGGCCCGAAGATGGTGCCGATGCCACCCAACAGGACCATCAGCACCACAAGGCCGGAGGTGCTGCCGCCGACGTCTGACAGCGTCTGGATGCCCATCACCATCGCCTTGGTGCCACCCGCGACACCCGCGAGCGCGGCGGCGAGCACGAAGATGATCCACTTATAGCTTTCAACTTTGTAGCCGAGGGACATGGCACGCGGCTCACTATCCCTGATCGCCTTGATCACCTGGCCGAAGGGCGAATGCACCACACGGTGAATGAAGATCACACCGGCGAGGAAGATGACCGCGACCAGGGCGTACATCGCGCGGTCGCTCGCCAAAGGCAGGAACCCGAATAGCGCGCCGCGCGGAATGCCCTGAATACCGTTCTCGCCGCCGGTGAAACCCGTCACCTGCACCGCCCCGAAATAGACGATCTGCGCGAGCGCCAGGGTTATCATCGCGAAATAGATGGCCTGGCGGCGGATGGCGAGCCAGCCGAACGCGCCGCCGAGGGCGGCGCCGGCCACGCCGCCTGCGACGATGCCGAGTTCCGGCGTCAAGCCGACGCTCTGCACCAGATAGCCCGCGACATAGCCGCCGAGGCCGAAATAGGCGGCCTGGCCCAGAGAGAGCAGGCCGACCGACCCCATCAGCAAGTTCGTACCCATGGCGAAGATCGCGTAGCACATCACCTGCATGACGACGATCGGATACAGAACGAAGGGCGCGCCGATCACCAGGATGAGCAGGAGGACGAAGCTGAGTTGCTGGCCGCGATTGAACCCAAACATTCAGGCGACCTTGCCGAACAGGCCGGCGGGCCGGCCCAACAGCACCACCGCCATGACCACGAAAACCACCACCGCCGATCCGGGCGGATAGAAGACATCCGTGAAACCTTCGATGATGCCGAGCCCGAAGCCGGTGAGGATGGCGCCGCCGATCGACCCCATGCCACCGATGACGACGACGGCGAAGACCGTGTCGATGAGGTCCGATCCCATGGCGGGGTTGACCGAGTAGAGGGGCGCCGCGAGGACGCCGGCGAGCGCCGCCAAAGCGACGCCGCCGCCGAAGGTCAGCGCGATCAGGCGCGGCACATTGACGCCGAAGGACTGCACCAGGGACGGGTTTTCCGTCGCGGCGCGCAGCAGGGCGCCGAGCTTGGTCTTCTCCACCGCGAACCAGGTGACGGCGCAAATGATGATGGCCGCGATCACCACGAAGCCGCGATAGACCGGCAGATACATGAAGCCGAGATTGAGCACGCCCGACAGCGCCGGCGGCGCGTCGTAACTCACGCCGGAACTGCCGAAGTAATTGGTCGCCAAGCCTTGCAGCACCTGCGCCATGCCAAAGGTGAGCAAGAGGCCATATAGGATATCGAGCTTGTAGATCGGCCGGATGAAGGCGCGTTCGAGCAGAAGCCCGAAGGCGCCGACAATCACCGGGGCGCAGATCAGTGCCGCCCAGAAGCCGACACCCAAATAGGTGAACAGCCCCCAGGTGACGAAGGCGCCGACCATGAACATCGCGCCATGGGCGAAGTTGATGATCTTCAGCAAGCCGAAGATGATCGCGAGACCCATCGACAGCATCGCGTAGAAGGAACCGTTGATGATGCCGAGCAGCAATTGCCCGAACAGCAACGGCGCCGGCTTGCCGAGGATCATCACCATGGCGTGGCTCTTACGCCTTGACCAAGGGACAGCCTTCCGTCGCCAGGGGCGCGAAGGTCTGCTCCGCCGAGGACGTATGGATGAGGTTGTAATAGTCCCAGGGGTATTTGCTCTCGGCCGGCGTCTTGACGCGAAACAGATAGGACGGACACATGAACCGCCCGTCCTCGCGCACCGAACATTCCCCGAACGCGTCATCGCTCGTCGGCATTTTCTTCATCTGGGCGATGATTGCCGCACCGCTCTTGTTGGCGGCATCGAGACCCATCGTATCGACCGCCTTCATGAAATGCGTCGTGCCGCTGTAGCAGCCGGCCTGCGCCATCGAGGGATAGTTGTTCGGCGTGCGCGGCAGCACGCGCTTGGTGAAGGCGCGGGTCTTGTCGTTCAGGTCCCAATAGAAGCTTTCCGTCAGCACCAATCCCTGCGCGATGTCCAAGCCCATGCCATGGATATCGTTACAGTAGATCAGCAAGCCCGCGATCTTCATGCCGCTTTGCGTAATGCCGAACTGATGCGCCTGCTTGATGGAATTGACCGTGTCCTTGCCGGCATTCGCGAGGCCGAGAACCTGCGCGCCGGAGGATTGCGCCTGCACCAGAAAGGACGAGAAGTCGGTCGTCTGCGGAAAGGGATAGGCGACGCCACCCACCACCGTGCCACCGGCCGCCTTGATCACCGCCGTTGTCTGGTCACGCAGAAGATGGCCGAAGGCGTAATCGGCGGTGATGAAGAACCAGCTCTTGCCGCCGGCCGCGACCATGGCGCCGCCGGTCGAATGCGACAGCATATAGGTGTCGTAGGACCAGTGGATGGTATTGGCGTTGCACTTCGGCCCGGTGAGGGCGGAGGTCGCGGCATTGGTGTTGATATAGGCCTTGTTCTTGGCGGCAGCGACGCCGGCAATGGCGAGCGCGACGGCAGAGTTCGGCACATCAATGAGCAGATCGACACCATTGTCGAACCACTGCCGCGCCAGACCGGCGCCGACGTCCGGCTTGTTCTGGTGATCACCCTTGATGACCGTGACATCATAGCCCTTGGCGGCCGCGCCCCAATCCGCAAGTGCCTGCTGCACGCAAGCGACGGAGGTATTGCCGCCGACATCGCTATAGGTGCCGGAAAAGTCGCTGCAAACGCCGATGGTGAGCGGCTTTCCGGCTGCGCGCGCCTTGACACTGGGTAAGGCGAGTGCCGATGCAGCGACGGCGCTGCCGAGAATAGTGCGTCTTGTGACGGTCATTATTGTATCCCCTTTTGGTTGAGTCGCGTTTAGACCCCGAGCCTCTTTTGCAATTGCGCCATCCGCGCCCCTAAGGCGTGGTTCGGGATCATATCGACGATCTGCCCGTGCTCGACGACATAGTGACGGTCAGCGAGTTTCGAGGCGAAGCGAAAATTCTGCTCGACCAGAAGCACCGTAAAGCCGCGCCGTTTGATCTCGGCGATCATCACCCCGATCTGCTGCACGATGACGGGTGCCAGACCCTCGGTCGGCTCATCGAGAAGCAAAAGCTTCGCCCCAGTGCGCAGGATGCGCGCGATGGCTAACATCTGCTGCTCGCCGCCGGAAAGCTTGGTGCCGGGGCTGCGCGCCCGCTCCTTCAGGTTTGGAAACAGGCGGTGAATTTCATCGACCGTCATGCCGCCGGGGGCGATGATCGGCGGCAGAAGCAGATTTTCCGTCACACTGAGGCCGGCGAAGATGCCGCGCTCTTCTGGACAAAAGCCGATGCCACTGCGCCCGACAACATCGGGCCGCGCGCGAACCAGCTCGGCACCGCGAAATTTGATGCTCCCCTCGCGGCGCGGCACCAGGCCCATGATCGATTTCAGCGCCGTGGTCTTGCCGGCGCCGTTGCGGCCGAGCAGGGTGACGACCTCACCTTCCCGCACCTCGAAATCCAGGCCATGGAGGACATGGCTTTCATCATACCAAGTGTTCAGACCTCGAACCTCAAGCATGATCGGTGCCGAGATAGGCCGTGATGACAGCGGGGTCCTTGGCCACCGCCTCGTAATCACCTTCGGCCAGAACCCGGCCGCGCGTCAGCACGGTGATGCGGTCGGATAGGCCGGATACGACGGACAAGTTGTGTTCCACCATGAGGATGGTGCGGCCGGTGCGCAGTCGCCGGATCAAGGCGACGATGCGGCTGACATCGGCCTCGGTCATGCCGGCGGTCGGTTCGTCCAGCAACATCAACACCGGATTGAGGGCGAGCGTTGTGGCAATTTCAAGCGCGCGTTTGCGGCCATAAGACAATTCGGCGGCCGGACTGTCCGCGACATCCTCAAGCCCGACATCCGCCAGCAGCGCGCGCGCGCGTGCGTCATAGCGGTTCAGCACCCGGTCGGACCGCCAGAAGTCGAAGCTGGCGCCCCGATCACGCTGCAAGGCGATGCGCACGTTTTCGAGAGCGGTGAGATGGCCGAAGACGGCAGAGATTTGGAAGCTGCGCACCATGCCCCGGCGCGCGATTTCTGCCGGTTTCAGGCGCGTGATATTCTCACCCTTGAAGCGGATCGTACCCGCGCTGGGCTGGAGGAATTTGGTCAAGAGGTTGAAGCAGGTGGTTTTGCCGGCGCCATTCGGGCCGATCAGGGCGTGGATACTGCCCGCCTCGACGCGGAGGTCAACGCGATCGACGGCCGAGAAACCCCCGAAAACCTTCGATAGCCCAGATGTTTCCAGGATCGTCTCGGTCAATCGTACCCATCCCAGATCATCGTTATTTTAAAGAGGAGCTTACAGGGACTGGCCCATGACGCAATGGCATTCGGGGGTCTGTTGCCTCCCCGAGACCGCACCCATAAGGTCCCGCCCATGCAGCGTGTCGAGCATTCCGCCTTCGTGATTGGCCTCGGCTTCGTCGCCGGCTTTATCGACGTCTTCGGTTTTACCACCCTCGGTGGGCTGCTGCCCGCCCATGTCACCGGCAACCTGGTCTTCCTCGCGATCGACCTCGCGCATCATCAGTACCACGTCATCCTCAACGTCATTGCGGTGCCGATCTTCTGTGCGGCGGTCATGGCATCGGCCTGGTTTATCGGCGCGCTCGCGGAACGCCGGCGGGATCCGTTCCTGCCGGCGCTTCTGCTGGAAGCGGCGTTGCTTTTCTGTGCGGCCATCGGCCTGATCGCTTTACCGCCGGCGCTTAACCCGAACGACGAGACCACCATCATCGTCGGCACCTTCACCCTCATGGCCATGGCGTTGCAGAACACCATCATGCGGCTGATCCTCAACAACCTGCCGCCCTCGACCGTCATGACCGGCAATATCACCCAGGTCCTGAGCGATACCGTCGCCCATTTCTGTCACTTCCGTTCCATCAGCCGCACCACAGATCAGCGAGTCATCCTCGAACGGCAGGCCAAGCGGATGCTGATGACGGTGCTCAGCTTCCTTGGCGGCTGCCTTGTGGCCGGGTTCAGTGCGCCTTGGATCGGGGCCGCATCCCTCATTTTTCCGATCCTGGCCATTCTGGGCCTTGTCGGCTTCGGCCGACGGACACTCGGCCCGCCGCCGGTGGTCTAAACCCCTCCGGGGAACCGCTATGCGCCGGAAAGACCACGGAAATCTTGACCTTCCGGTGATTGTGGCGTCTTCGTCCGCCATATCCTTCGCATAAGAGGTCTTCCCATGGTTGCCGCGGCACTCGGCGCTAAGCGTACCTGTTCGTCCTGTGGAACGAGGTTCTTTGACCTTGGCAAGCCGCAACCCCTCTGCCCGAAATGCGGCGTCATGCAGGCCGCCGAGGTCGCGCGTCTGAAGCCCGGCACCTATAAGCCCTTCGACAAGAAGGCGAAGGCGCTCGAAATCTCCCATGTCGAAGCGCCGGCTGAAGCGGCAGACGACGCCGAGGACGAAGAAGAGGAAGACGAAGTCGAGAAGCTGGACGAGGACGATGATGACAGCGATGTCGTCGCCGAAGAGATCGTCGGCGGCGCGGTGGGCAAGGACGACCTCTGACGGGTTCCGTTCCAAACGTCATGGCCCGCCTTCGCGGGCCATGACGAGAGACCAAAGGCCTCTTAAAGTCATCATCCTGGCTTTCGAAAGGCTGTGTGATGCGGGATTTACTCCCCAAGGCTGAGGCGGTCGGGGCCATCCTTAAGGCCCGACAGCAGACCGTCGCGGTGTCGGAATCCTCCTCGGGCGGCCTGGTCTCCGCCGCACTGCTCGCAGTGCCCGGCGCCAGCGCCTATTTCATGGGCGGCGCCGTGGTCTATACCCAGCGCGCCCGCACCAGCCTGCTCGCCATCACTGAGCAGGATATGGCAGGCATCCGCTCCTCCTCCGAACCCTATGCCCAGTTGCTCGCCCGGCGCGTCCGGGCGCGTTTCGGCACCGATTGGGGTATTGCCGAAACCGGCGCGGCTGGTCCCAGCGGCAATCGCTACGGCGACGCCTCCGGCCATAGCTGCATCGCCATCAGCGGCCCGATCGAGCGCGTCATCACCCTCGAGACCGGCAGCGACGACCGCGTCGCGAATATGCGCGCCTTCGCCGGGGCTTTGCTCGATCTGCTCAGTGACGCTTTGGCGGAAACCTCTCAGGCACAGTAACGAGGTCCGACCATGGCGCTGCATCCTGACAGGCTATTGCCGATCGAAGCCGAAGCCCGCGCCATCGCGCGCCGGCTGTATGATGGCGTCGCCACGCTGCCCATCTTGTCGCCGCATGGCCATACCGATCCCCGCTGGTATGCCGAGAATGAGGCGTTCAGCGATCCCACCACGCTTTTCGTCAAGCCGGACCATTACGTCACGCGCATGCTCTATTCGCAGGGCGTTTCGCTGGAAGCGCTCGGCATCGCGCGGCGGGACGGCGGCCCGACCGAGACTGACAATCGTGCCGTCTGGCGGCTCTTCGCCCGGCACTTCCCGCTGTTTCGCGGCACGCCGACTCGGCTGTGGTTCGAGCAAGCCCTGGCGGATGTCTTCGGCATCACCGAGCGCCTGTCGGAGGCCAATTCCGACCGGCTGTATGACCAGATCGCCGATTGCCTCACCCGACCGGAGTTTCGGCCGCGCGCCCTGTTCGAGCGCTTCAACATCGAGGCGATTGCCACAACGGACGGCGCGCTGAGCGACCTCCGCGATCACCAGACCATCCGCGCCTCCGGCTGGCCGGGCCGCGTTATCCCCTGCTATCGCCCCGATTTCGTCGTCGATCCCGAGCGTGAGGGCTTCGCGGCCAATGTGGCGCAATTCGCCGCACTGACCGATACGGCGATGACCTGGCACGGCTATCTCGACGCGCATCGCATCCGCCGCGCCTTCTTCAAGAGCCTCGGTGCGACCGCGACCGATCACGGCCACTCCACCGCCGCGACAGCCGACCTCGATGTCGCCGATGCCGCGCGGCTGTTCGAGACTGTGACGCGCGGCAACGCGACACCCGTTGAGGCGGAGATGTTCCGCGCCCAGATGCTGACCGAAATGGCGCGGATGAGCACGCAGGATGGTCTGGTGATGCAGATCCATCCGGGCTCCTTCCGCAATCACAACCCCGCTGTCTTTGCGCGCTTCGGCACCGACATTGGCGCCGATATTCCGACCGCGACAGATTACGTGCGGGCGCTGAAACCGCTGCTGGACGCGGTGGGCAATGACCCGCGCTTGACGCTTGTGCTGTTCACCCTGGATGAGACCAGCTTCGGCCGCGAATTGGCGCCGCTCGCCGGGCATTATCCCGCCTTGCGGCTGGGGCCGCCCTGGTGGTTCTTCGATAGCCCCGAGGGCATGAAGCGCTTTCGGGAATTGACGACGGAGACAGCGGGTTTCGGGAATACAGTTGGGTTCAACGACGATACCCGCGCCTATCTCTCCATTCCCGCGCGCCATGACATGGCGCGGCGATGCGATTGCGCATTCCTCGCCAAGCTCGTTGCCGATCATCGGCTTGACGAGGATGAAGCGCATGACCTCGCCCACGACCTCGCCTATCGATTGGTCAAGCAGGCCTATCGGCTTTAGCCGCCTGGCTTACGTCAACCGCCGCTCGCTCTGCGCCACCAGATCGGCTTCGAACGCATAGGCCGACCGTCCCTCCGTCAAGGCCGCCAGCATCAGCGCCTGCTGGCTCGGCGGCGCGAGGCCCCCGATCGGTGGGTCACGGTCGAGGTTGGTCGGGAAGGGATAGCCCTCCGCGCAGGCCGCAATGGCATTGGCTGCCTGCGCCATCGACAGTCTGCCATCCGCCACCATAGCCAGCAGCGCCGGATACAGCGCCGCACTCATGCGGCTGCGGTCCATGCTCTCCATCGCGCGGCCAAAGGCCGAGGAGACCTGGATCAGATTGGCCATGCGCCGCACATCGGCCGAGCGATTGGTGCCGGCGGCATGAAACAGAGCCGGGTTGAAGAACGCCGCGTCACCCTTCGCCAAAGGCAGTTGCACCAGATGCGCATCGAAATAGGCGGCGAAGTCTGGCTTCGTCACGGCGAGATAGCCGGGCTCGTATTGCTGCGAATAGGGCAGGTACAGCGTGGGCCCCGTCTCGACCGGCATGTCGCAATGCGCGACTGCCCCCTGCAGCGTCAGGGCCGGTGACAGCCGATGCACATGGGCGGGGTACCGCTCCATCTGCGTCGGCGTCAGAAAGCCGAGGTGGTAGTCGCGATGCGCTGATTGGGCCGCGCCGCCGGGGTTCACGACATTGACCTGCGTCGTGACCTGATAGGCTGGCCCGAGCCAGGCCTCGGAGATCAGCGCCACGATGTCGTTTGCGAAATAGGCGGCGAAGGTCTCTGGTGCGCGGAGGCACAGCTTCTCCTGCGCATTCCAGATACGGTCATTGGCGCCGGGCTTGGCAAAATGGTCGCCGCCGCCGGTGTTATGGGCGTGCTGGTCGGCAATGATGGCGCGAAACGTGTCCGATGCCGCGTCGATGGTCGCCATATCGGTGAAGGCCCGCCGCAGCACGATGATGCCCGGCCCAGTCATCAAGGCTTCGGCCCATTCCGCCAGCACGGCCCGCCGCGTCTGCGGCGCCGCGACCGCCGCGCGAATGGCATCGCAGTCATAGACCAGGACCTTCGACGCTACCTCGGCCGCGAAGGGATAGTCGTCCAGGCTGGTCTCGCGCGTCACGAGTGGCAGAAGATCATCCAGCCAGGCGCTGTCCTGGGTGAGGAAGACCCGATCGGCGCGCAGTTGACCGAGATTGTCGGTTTTCATGGCACGGTCCCTGTTTCCGTTTCTGTCATGAGACTAGAACCGGAAGCGGTCCTCGGCACCGTCACGAATCCCTCAAAAAACCCTCAAAGGCGCTCCATGTCGCGGGACTTTCTGGTCAAGGAAATCGCCGTCCAGGCCGGTGTCAGCGAAGCGACGGTCGATCGCGTCTTGAACAGGCGCGGGGGGGTGCGCAGCCTGACGGTCCAGCGCGTGACGGAAGCGATGGACGCCCTTACGACCCAGAGCCGCCAACGCGCCCTGACCGGCCGGCGCTTCACCATCGATCTGGTCATGGAGGCGCCGACGCGATTCAGCGCCGAAGTGCGTATCGCGCTGGAGACGGAGCTGCCCATGCTGCAGCCGGCGGTCTTCCGGTCCCGCTTCCATCTGACGGAAGCGCTGCCGACCACCGAGATGGTCGAAACGCTGGAGCGGATCGGCCGGCGCGGCAGCCATGGCGTCATCCTCAAGGCCCGCGACCTGCCCGAGGTGGTGGCGGCCGTGGACCGGCTGGTGCGGGCGGGCATTCCAGTGGTGACCATCGCGACGGATCTTCCGCATGCCCGCCGCTGCGCCTATGTCGGCATCGACAATCGCGCGGCGGGGGAAACCGCCGCCTATCTCATCGGCGCCTGGCTGGGCGCCCTGCCGGCCAAAATCCTTGTCACCCTCAGCAGCAACCGATTTCGGGGTGAGGAGGAGCGGGAGGTCGGCTTTCGCCAGGCGCTTCGCCTGCGCCACCCCACCATCGGCATCGTCGAAATTAGCGAAGGCCATGGCATCGACCGGGAGACGGCGGCCCTCGCCCGCCGCGCCCTGACGGAGGACGACGCCATCCTCGGCGCCTATTCCATCGGCGGCGGCAATACCGCCGTGCTCGCGGCCTTCGCGGATGTCGGCCGGCCCTGCATGGTCTATGTCGCGCATGATCTGGACAGCGACAATGCGCGCCTGCTGCGGGCCGGCAGGGTCAGCGCCGTTCTGCATCATGACCTGCGGCAGGATATGCGCCTGGCATGCCGGCACATCATGCAAGCGCAGGGCGCTCTACGGGACAGTCCCGGCCCTGCGCTGTCGGCTGTTCAGATCATCACACCGTTCAACCTGCCGCCTGCCGGCTAGAAAACGTCGAGCTGTCCGCCCGTTCGCATGTCCTCAGCTTCCTGCCGCAGACGCCGAAAACTCCGCATGCTGAACGGCAGCATGGCGACATAGATCAGACCGCCGGCCGCAAGCGCGGCCCAGGGCTCCGCGAATAGGATGGCCGCGAAGACACCGGTTCCGAGCAGCAGCGGCAGCACGTATTCGGCCGGAACCTTGAAGTTTTTGAAGCTCCAGACCGGCACTGTGGAGACCAGCAGGATTGCGGTGCCGATCAGCACCAAGGCCACGATGCTCGGCGCATGAGACAGGTTGGTTAGCCAGGGCAGGTCGCGCGTGCGCGCCTCCAAACCCACGAAGACAGGGAATAGCGCGAGGCCGGCGCCGGCCGGCGCCGGCACGCCGGTGAAGAAGCCGGCCGTATACGTGGCGACGGGCGTGGCATCGAGCGCCGCATTGAAGCGCGCCAGGCGCAGCGCCATGCAGACCGCGAACATGAGGGACGGGATGAACCCCAAGCCGCCATAGGCGCTGAGGGACCACATATAGAGGATGAAGGCGGGCGCGACACCGAAGCACAGAAAGTCGGCCAGACTGTCGAACTCGGCCCCGAAGCGGGACGTGCCCTTCAGCAGCCGCGCGATGCGACCGTCCAACCCGTCGATCAACCCGGCGACGGCGATGGCCACCACGGCGGCATCGAAATGACCTGCGAGGGCGAAGCGAATGCCGGTCAGCCCGGCGCAGAGGCCGAGCATGGTCAGGATATTCGGCAGCACGCGATTGAAGGATGGTCCTTTGAATCGCGGCCGATGCGGTGGGCGCGCGCGCCGCGGGCGTCGTCGAACCGGCCAGATCCGGCCGTCCGGCTCACCGGGGGCGCGGGGCGCGCTCAAAAGAAACTGCCGCCTGAGACCGAAGGCGCGGCGCTGAAAGCGGGCTCGGCGGATAGCTCAGCAATCACGCTCTCGCCGCCCACCATCTTCTGGCCTTCCGAGACCAAGGGCAGCACGCCTTCGGGCAGATAGAGATCGGTGCGGCTTCCAAAGCGGATGATGCCGAAGCGGCCACCCGCCTGGACATGATCGCCTTCGCGCACATTGCAGACGATGCGGCGCGCGATTAGGCCGGCGATCTGCACGACCGCGATCTCCCGCCCGTCCGGCAGGCGGATGGCCAGGGCATTGCGCTCATTCTCATCGGCCGATTTATCGAGGTTGGCGCTGAGGAACTTGCCGTGACGATAGGCGATGCGCGTCACCGTGCCATCCGCCGGCATGCGGTTCACATGCACGTCCAGCACCGACAGGAAGATGGCGACGCGCCAACGCGGCAGGGCACCAAGACCCAGTTCCTGCGGCGGCACGGCGAGCGAGACGCTCACGATATGGCCATCGGCCGGGGCCAGCAGCGCGCCGGGGCGCGGCGGCGGGAACCGCTCGGGGTCGCGGAAGAAATAGAGGCAGAACAGCAGGAACAGGACGCCGATCCAGGCGAGCCACCCCGCGAAGACAAGCCCCGCGAGCACGACCACCCCGGCGATCACCAGGAAGGGGCGTGCCGCCGGATGAGGCGGGGAGAAGACGAAGCGGAAAGCGCTGCCATGGGCCATGATGGCGGCGTGTTACCAGTTCTACCCCTTGCTTGTCTTGCCCCCTTCGTGACGTGGCAGCGGTGGCGGCGCATGGGCAGCTTCGTCGGCGGTCGGCATCCGGAAGGCCTGGCCCGGATAGATCAAGGCGGGATCACGGATTTGGTCGAGATTGGCCTGGAAGATGGCGGTGTATTGCACGCCGTGGCCATAGCTCTGCCGCGCAATGGTCCAGAGGCAATCGCCCGGCTGCACAATGGCTTGGCCGGCGTTCAGACCCTTCGTCACGTCCGCTCGCGCGAAGGGGACCTCGCTGCGCGCCGCGACCTTGCCCGTGGGCGCCAGCTCATCCGTGCGCAGCTTATGCAGCCCCGGCGCCAGGTCGTTCGTGGGACTGAGGGACCATTGGCCGCTGGGATCCGCGACGGCATCGCCCACGGCCTGGTTATCGACATAGAGGCGCACGGTGCGGCCGGCATGGGCATGGCCGGTGAAGCGGATGCGGCCCTTGTCGTCATATTGCACGACATCCAGGCCGACCACGCCGGGATGGCTGCCGGGCGGGGCGAGCAAGAGGCGTGGCGCGGCGGTGCCTTGGCTGACGACGACCAGCGGTCCCGCATTCAAGGCGGTGGCCGGGGTCGTGGTGCCCGATACGGTCGCCGTCGCAGCGGGGCCGCCGACGGTCGGAACATTGAGCAGCACCGTCGTCCGTGCCGCCGGGTTTTGAACGGCCGTGACGCCCTGGCTCGACAGGCTGAGCTGATGAACCCCGGCGGGCAGCGGCGCATCGGGTAGGAAGACCCATTGGCCATTGGGGTCGGCCGTGGCCTGGCCGAGCACCGTTTCCCCGTTGCGGACGGTGACCGTCTCTCCGGCCGGGGCCTGACCCGCCATGACCAAGGCGCCATTCTTATCGACTCGCACGACATCGACGGTCGGTGCAGGCGCTGCTGTCACGGCGGGCGCGGCTTGCGGCGTTGTGGCGTGCTGCGTTGAGGCGGGCTGCGTCATGGCCTGTTGTGGCGCTGGCTTGGGCGCGGCGGGCGATGACGCGATCGGCTGCGGCTGAGGCGCGACGACGGCGGCGACATGGCTTGGCGCGGCTGTGCGGTTCTTGTCGTAGAGGTAGACGCCGCCGGCCCCGAGCAGGCAGAGCAGGATCAGAATCGCCGGCACGGCCGAGCGCGCGGGGCGGCCCGCGGGGGCTGTTCGATTATGTGTCGCCTCAGTCATGCGCGATTCTCGATTCGGAAACTGTCATCTCGGCGCGGTAGATATCATGATTTTGGGACAGCCGCCTGGTTTTGGGTTCGGTGTCCAGCTGGCGGGGCGCATCCATAAGGGTTGCGTCCCCGGACTGGCCCTGCCACCAAGATCAGGCGTTTCTCGCCTTGGAAAGGACCTGCCCATGCCGGCGATCAAGTCAGTCAGTGTGTTCGGCGGCGCCTCCTCCGGCAGCGATCCCGCGTGCCGTCAGGCCGCGACCCTGCTCGGGCGGCTGCTGGCTGAAGCCGGAATCGCCGTGATCTATGGCGGCGGCAGCATCGGCATCATGGGGGCGGTGGCCGATGGCGCGCTTTCGGCCGGCGGCGCGGTGATCGGCATTATTCCGGACTTTCTCGCCCGGCGCGAGATCGCCCATACCGGCATATCCGAAATGATCGTGACCGACAGCATGCATAGCCGCAAGCGCCGGATGTTCGAAATGTCGGATGCTTTCGTCACGCTACCGGGTGGCTTGGGCACGCTGGACGAAACGGTGGAGATGATCACCTGGCGCCAGCTCGACCTTCACGCCAAGCCGATCCTGATCTGCGACGTCGCCGGCTGGGCGGCGCCCTTTCTGGCGCTGGTGCAGTCCCTCATCGACCAGGGCTTCGCGCCGGCCGCCAGCCATAGTTTCTATGAGGTGCTGGACGGCCCGGCGGCGTTGGTCGCACGACTGACCGAGTTGCCGGTGATTGAGGACGCAGCGGTGGTGTCGCGGCTTTGACGTGACCCGGAAGCAACTACAGCGTCGTCAACGAGTAATGGTGAACGCTTTTGGTTTCGGTGCCGACGAATTTGCATCTAAGAGATCGCCGACGTCGGTGGGCCAAGCCTCCAGTCACCGTTCTTAGACCAGGGGGTGGACCGGCCGCAGGCGGTGGTTGCACGGCTGACCGAGCTGCCGGTGATCGGGAAACGACGGTGTTTAGGGTCACGCCTTTTTGCACTATGGTCCGGCGTCTCAGTATAGCATCCTAGAGGCGCACGAGCCCTTGTCCCGCGCTGCAAGTTTGGCCACGCGCTCCGCAAGCCTCATATAGATGGAACGTGCGAAATGGGCCCCGTTGCCGTCCGGCTCCGCGAGATCGGCCGCGTCGCAGACAAAGTCGTTCATTTCGACGATATGGCAACCAAAGGCTTGCGCGACCGTGCGCACCAGATCGTTAATTTCCGCAAAGCGGTTCAGTAGCCAACTATCATTACCAATCTTACTATTCAGCATCAACACGATCACTGTCTTCTGATGCAACATTTCGAATATCCGAGAAACATCAGCCGCTAGAAGTGCTTTGTCGAACGGCTTGAGAGCCTCAAACTCCTCTTGCATGAAGCACCATTGCTCCGACGTCATGCCTACACTGACTCCGGCCTTGACCATGTCTTCGTAGCTCACCTCGGCGAAGGAACGACTCCCAAAGGCCCCGCATGCGAACGGCAGGATCAACCCTGTTGAGCGGGAGCGATGCATCGTGGAAAAGATCTCCGACACGAAAGACAACACATAGACATCTGCCTCCCCGCTCAGAATGGCGGAGTCGAAGCGTTTCGGTGGCATGCCTGGAATGCGGGCAAGCAGCCCTGCACCTTCCCCATGCTGTAGGTCTGGAGCGACCGCCACCGCTCGCGCTGCTGGATGGATACCCCAGCCCTGATAAGGGAAGGTGAATTCCTCAATCGTCTCGAATCCGGTTCGCAGATAATGCGTCATCATCAAAAGGTCGCAAGCACTTCGGACGCAAAGCCTTCGGCGTGGCACCGCGCCGACATCGACAGGTGCGGCCGTCGCATTCTCCACAACGCTGATCCAATCCGGCTTTGGCCCAAAAGTCGAGACCACTTCTCCGCTGACCGGCACGAAAGGGCGGCCGACCTTGTGCCAGACGAATTGCTCAATTCCCATATTGAGCGACCGGCAGGAAAACAAGAAATGCTGCGCAATGTCCTCGCCAACCAGGTAGAATCCACAAATGCCGTAGTCGCCATATTTGTCAGCGACTTTCACATAGCCGGCGTGGCTATTGAAATTCTCCTCAAGCTCTCCGCTGAGTTGCGCGCGGGCCTCGGTCTCGTTTTCGGACCAGCGCCGTTTCGTGAAATTTAGCTGGTTGGTTCGGTTGACCAGGTCATGGAGGCGTGGAAATTCCGACATCAGATCGTGGTGAAAACTGATTCTAACATCGCTCTGACGCAAGAACTCTAGATTTCCGCCTGTAGATTCTTCGCGCTTAAGTCGTTTCTGCTCTAAAATTTTGTAGTGCGCGAGCCGCTCGTACCGTGGATCCGGTTTGCCACGCAACCGAGAGTCCGTCAGCAGTTGGGGGATCGCTGCCGGATCTGCGGTCTGAATCCCTGGATTATAGTGTCGTGCCTCTTCAAGATTCATGGGATTGTCGTCTAGAAACAGCACGGACGGGGCGCGCAACTGGGCGGAGTCAATGATGTCCGCGACCATCGATCCCTTTGGGGCAAAGGCGATGCGGGGAAAAATAAAAAACTCCCAAATTCCAAGACGCCGAAGCATCGCTTCCGCCGCGGCGAAATCATTTTTCGAGCAAATGCCGTTCACGATGCCCCGGGCAGTCAGCGTTCGAACAAACTCAAGGTGCGCCGGCACCGCCGTGATCGTACCTTCCGCCAAAGTGCCAAGCCAGAAGGTCTCATCGAGGTCCCAGATCACTAGCTTCACGCTGTCATCCTCCGGCTTCCCCTCCACCGCCACGATTGGGCGGGTAGGTGCTTCAGGCCCGGCTATCGAGGGCTGGCGGCGCAGTTCGAAGTAAAGTTCCATCAACGGGTTCGGCGCATAAAATCCGACGAGCCGCGCCGCAGCGCCGTCCTGTATTAGCGGCCCAAAACGCCACGTCAGACGACCACTCTCGTTGAGTATCTGCAATTCCCCATTCTCGAGACGCCAGAAACCTTCATTCACATTCTTGTAGCCACCAATGCGGCTGTTTTCGGCAAAATGAAACGTATGGCAGGCCGCCGGTTTGCCAACCTCACCAAAGCTCCAAACATTGTCGGCCAACTCTTCCATTGTAACGGGCGTCGGCGTGGTCTCTGTCCAATGCGCGCTCGTAAAGAAGCAAATTTCTTCTTTAATAGGCACTGTCCCATCGACGATTGCATTGTCGATGACGAGATGCGATCCAATCTCACCTACAAGGCGGCCTTGAAGTCGGCTACCTGGCGGCAGAAACACCACCTCTTCGTCGGAGAGGGCGTTGCGCTGAGTCTTCCGGGCCTTGCCGAAGGTAGCGGAAATCGACGTCCATTGATGCGACAGTCCTGAAACCAGATCGGCCATTAAATCCACCGCGTTTATAGAAAGCCAATATCAAGTCGCGCTACGACCTCTTCATTTGCGAGGCTGCCTCATTTGCGTAGCTTGGTCTTTCACCCTTCGGCTTCGATCGCACCGAGGATTGTCCTCAGCCTAATCGGATCGACGACAAATGGTCCGTGTCCTTGGGCATGGGTGCGGGTCAGTAGACGGCCAAAGATTTCGGAGTAGTGGACACCGCCTTGGCTTGCCAAATCCCAAAAGAAGGGGTCGGGGAAGTCACTCGGGGACAATGTAATGAGATGGGTACCCGCTGTGCAGAATAAGACATTGGTGAGTGCCGCACCCTTGACCCCGACGATGATCTTGGCGCTCCGAAACAGCTCCGCCTGTGCTTCGAGCGTCAGCCGTTCCGGACGCACGGCCATGAAGCCGAATTCGGCACAGACGCCGAGGATTTCGTCTTCATTGACCAATCTTCGCGTCGTCGCGTCCCCCCGGGAGATGAACAGCCGTCGTGTCTGCGCCCCGGCGGTAAGATGACCACTGACCACCAGGGATCTTAGGCAAGACAGTGCCTCCGGATGCTTGTACAGCGGCGGCACATGGACGGGCGTCAGGTAATGCAGAGACGCGAATTCCCAGGTTTCTGCCGATGGACGCTCAAGAATGTCGATCCCAGGGGCCAGCCGCGCGATGGTTTCCAGCACAATCGCTCGCATCCCCGGGCTTTGCGCGCCGACGACAATTTGCCAGTCTGCCGGCATGGCCACCCGGGCAACCAACGCTAACAGGGCGGCACTGTCGATCAGCCAATGGCCGTAATTTCCGAACCAGGGTCTCTGTAAAACGAGGGTTGGTCGTTCGATGCGCCGGTTGGGCGGGGCCACCAGCGACATGCCGCCATCCGGTCCGTTGATGCATCCGTCCGGCGGGCGTTTCGCGGCAAGGAATTCCAAAGCGCTTTCACGCACCAGACAATAGTCGCGTGTAATGACCGTGCCCTGGCCGGTCACCAGGGCGTCGGTCATGACCGCATGATCGATCCCGCCATAGGGCTGTTCCAGATGGGAGCGATACGATGCAAGAAGTGTCGTCTGATCTTCGTCAAGATCGCTGGCATCGATAAAATAAAAGGGAGCACGCTGATAGCTGCCCGCCGGGGATATGCGGGCCCGTATGGTCACGCCGGCATCCTCGGCGGCCGACGCATCTTCGCGCAAATCGGCTACAGCCATGACGGTGAGGTCCGCATTATGCATATCCACATTCTTCCGTGGTGCTGCCTCTAAACACATAGATGGCACGGGGACCTCGGTCGTCGGTCATTCCGGAGTTTTCAGGGCTAGGTGATTGGCGGCATGATCAGGATGTCGCTGGCGACGGGCCAGCGCTGTCACTGCGCTCGACGGTCGTGCTCGGCACCTTTTCCGCATCCGGCTTCGCGGCGAGCAGAAGATCCCTCCAGAACTGAAAGTCGTCCAGCGTCTCCTTGTTCGGACAACGCCATTCGAACATACCGCGCGTATAATAATGCGTTTCACCCGACACCCAGTCCCCGGACTTGATGGCGCGGCCGACATCGGCATTGGCCTTGCCATACCAGGCTTCGTTGACATCGAGGCCCGCGCCGCCACGATCCTCAAAATAGCCCGATTTGGAGAAGTGCTGCTTTCCCGTCGCCCATTCGCCCTTGCGGATCGAGGCCGCGACATCGGGGTTGTGTCGCAGGTAGCGGTCCTCGTCGAACTCCGCCTGCGACTGCAAACTCATCAGCAGGAAATCGAGCAGCTTCTTCGGAATCGTTACCTTGCCATCCACGACCGGACAGAGATGGGTGAGCAGCTTATAGGGGATGACGAACATTTTGGTCCTTCCGACGATCACCGAGCAAGGGCGTTGTGGCGGCGTGGTCCCCGCCCCGAACACTATCTCTAGCGGCTATGCCCTAAGAGATATCTTCGTCCGCATGTAGAAAGTCCTAATGTCCACCGCCGGAACTCAGGCGAAGGAATGCGCTTAGGATTTGCTTCGTCGGCATGCCCAGAGGCAGAAGAATCCCTCCCTCATGGGCGCGGATTCGTTCGCTCGGGGTTCCGATATCGAAGGCCACCACGGGCAAACCGGCGTCCCAGAACTGTGTCAGCACATAGGACCAAGTCTCCGGCCACAGCGCCGGCAGAAACGCAACATCGGTATCCTGCCGCCGGATCAGATCAACCGCTTCCGGTTCCTCGTAGCGGCCGGTAATGCGCACCCGGCCGGTTTCGAGAAGCCGCAAATCGTCACAGGTGAAGCCCGCGACCACGAATTCGATCGGCAGTCGCGCTTCCGCAGCCATGCGGGCGCAGCTCAACAGAATTTCGTAGCCCTTCTCGTATCCGATGGCGCCGGCAACACAGATGCGCCGCACCTCACCGTCCCGAACTGGCCGCAGCGGCTTGAGCTTGAGCGCGCGGGTCGTGCTCTCCCACGGCTCGATCGCCGGCTGCACAGGGAAGCGCGCGGCAATTCGGCGGGCCACATCACCCGATGGCACGATCACGCTGCGGGCGCCGAGGAACAGCCGTGCCGAACGCTCCTGCAAGGCCGCCGGCATGATATCCTCGCCGAGATTGGAGCCGTGATCGCGGACGCAGGTCGTGCAGCCGGCAAGGTTCGGCTCCCCGCAATAGCGGCTATTGTCATTGGTCAGGGTAATGCGCGGGCAGAACCACGAATAATCATGGATATAGACTTCGTAGGGCAGCCCAAGCTCCGTGATGATCTCGAAGAGCGCCTGATTCTGGCCGATGAAATGGTGAACCTCGACCAGGGTCACGTTGCAGCGGATCAGAAAGGCGATAAAGGCGGCACGCTCCCGATCGAGGTCGAAACGTAGATTGGGATAGGCCTCCTCGGACGGGCTCTCGACCAGCAGGAAGCGGCCCTGCGCGGTGTTGTGCGGCTTGAGAACGATGTCGCGAAACCCGCGTTCGGAGGCATCGATGGCGCGCTTGTTGACGTGTTTCAGCACGCCACCGCTGCGATCATGCGCGACCAGCAGCAAGGAGTCGCGATCGCCCTGGGATGCGAACCAGCGCGTGAGGTCGATCGCCCGCCGATACAGGGCGAGCGGCGCCTCCGTCTGCCATGCTGCGATCAACCGGTCATAGCCAGGATGAAGGCGATTGAGGATCGCAAGATTGCGCTTGGTGAGATGCGTCTTTGCGGCCGTGAAGGACTGCCCCTCGATATGGCCGACGTAAGCACCGGGCACCGCGACGTGACGCCAGCCGAGGTGACGCGCGCGCATGCAGAAATCGTTTTCCTCGCCATAGCCCTGGCCGAAGACGTCATCGCGCAGCAGGCCGGTTTCCAACAGACATTCGTATCGAATGTAGATGCAGAAACCGTGGCCGGTCGGTACATCGACCACGGCGTCGCCGTTCGCCGCCCGTGCCGCGATGGCCAAGGCACAGGCATCGTCCAGATCGGGAATCGGATTGGTCCGGTCGGTATCGGGATAGCTGAAGATGGTCGCGGCATTCGATAGCGGCGTCGCGGTGCCGATATCATCGCCGCTGTCCACCGCTGCGCGCAGCATCTCCACCCATCCCGGCGTCACCAAGGTATCGCTGTTGAGAAGAATGACGTCGCGGTCGCGCTCCGCCGCCGCGCGCAAGCCGACGTTGGCGGTGATGGGAAAGCCGCGATTGATCGGCTGCAACGACAAAGTGATCTTGCCGGCCGTCGCCAAGCGGCGAAGCCGCTCGACGAGCAGAGGATCGGGTGAGGCATCGACGACGACGAGAATCTCTTGCTCCGGGGTCAGCGCCAGCAGAACGCTCTCGATGCAGTCGAGCGTGACCTGCAAGCCGCGATAGACAGGGATGACGATGAGAATGTCCCGGCGGTGGGGCGGTGCGGGCTGGGCGGATCGCAAGCCGCGACGCCCAGCGGGAATGCTCATCTCGCTGGCATCGTCGTCGAGCGGCCCCTCTGGCGCGCCGAGAGCGGGGAAGCGGCGTGCCAGCCGCGTCGCGATGGCGACGGCGCTGCGCGTCTCCCCCAAGGGGTTGAGCGGGCTGCCATACAGCGCGCCGCCATTGGGCCCCACCACATCCACGCCGCCCCCCAGGGCGAGAATCTGCTGCGGCGTAAGGTCGAAGCTCTTGCGCAGCGCCAGGGTCTTGAGGTTCTCGACATCCTCGACGTAACGGGCCTCGGTTTCGATGATGAGGCTGCTATCGCTGCGGCTGCGCATCAGAATTCGGGGGTCGATCCCCGGCTGGCCGGGAAGCCAGCACCAGCCGTGCAAGGCGCCATGATCGGAGGAGACGAAGCCTTCAATCCGGCGCACGGATTGAACGGCGATCGGACTGCCAATCAGTGGCACGCCTTTCGCGGCCACGCGCAGCAGCGCGCCGTTCGCCCATTCCCCTCTGATCCGAAAACGACGCGGCGCCGCGCCGACGCGCGCGCCGTAGCCGGTAACCTGAAGCGGCTCCCCATCCAGCGTGATGGCGATGTCGGACCGGTCACGGCCGGCCGCCGCGCCGCCCACCATGACGATCCCCTGATTGTCGAGGCCGCACCAGCCGAAGGCGCCGGTGGCATCGGCGATGTCATTGGCCAGGGCCCACATCGCTGCACTGCGATCGGGCGCATTACGACTGAGCGTCTCATGCAGATCGGCGGCCGCCTGCGTCGCTTCCCCGAACAGCAGCCGCGTCCGCGCCATGCGCAGCCACATGCCGCTCCATCCGGTGCGCCGGATGAGCAGGTCGAAGGGCTCGGCCGCGTCGCGCCGCCCGAGCGACAGGCGTAGATCCCCGATCAGCAGTGTGATCAGGCTTTGCGACGGGGACAGCCGTTGGGCGTATTCGAGATGCCGCAGCGCCTCCTCCGGGCGATCGGCCAGCAGGGATGCGAGGGCCGCGCCGATAATCTTGGCGACGGCGGCATCGGGCTCCAAAGCCTGGAAGGCGGCCAGGAAGGGAGTCAGGGATTCGCTGCCACCGGTGAGGTAATGGAAGGACCCCATCAGCGTTTCGAGAAATTCAGCCATCGAGGATCAGGTACCGGGGTGTTGGTTGCGCAGCCACGCGACACCCTAGGGTTCAGACGTTACCAGTGGGTTAGTGGCCCATGACCGCTGCATTGAGCTTGGTGGCTGGTGTCTCTACTCTGGCCAACCCGTTTGGATGGTCCCGTGAATTATCGACACGCCTTTCACGCCGGCAATTTCGCCGACTGCATGAAGCACGCCTTGCTGATCTGGCTGCTGCGTGCCCTCGCCCGCAAAGACAGCGGCTTTTGCGTGCTCGATACCCATGCCGGGTCCGGCCGCTACGACCTCAGCGGCCCCCAAGCCGAGCGCACTGGGGAATGGCGGGATGGCATCGCCCGGCTGATGGAGGATCCCCATGCCCGGCAAAACCCGGCCATCGCTGATTACGTGACGACCGTGGCCGGTCTCGGCCTCTACCCCGGTTCGCCCCGCATCACCCGTGCGCTGCTGCGTCCGCAGGATCGTCTGGTGGCCTGCGAGCTGCATCCCGAGGAGCAGCTTTCGCTCCGCCGCCTGTTTCGCGCGGACGCGCAGGTCGCGGTCCATTTGCGTGACGGATATGAAGGCCTCCGCGCCTTCCTGCCCCCGAAGGAGCGTCGTGGCCTGGTGCTGATCGATCCGCCCTTCGAGGAATTGGGGGAGTTCGATCGTCTGCTTGCCGGCTTGCAAGAGGGCGTGTCCCGCTTCCCGAGTGGGGTTTTCGCCGCCTGGTATCCGATCAAATACCGCGCCCGGGTGCGGGCGTTTTACCTTGCGGTGGCCGAGAGCGGCTTACGGGATGTGGTGGCGACCGAGTTCATGCTCCGTCCGCCGAACGAATTCGACCATCTGGGCGGCTGCGGCCTGCTGGTGATCAACCCGCCCTTCCGCTTCGAGGAGGACGCGGCGCCCATGCTATCGGCGCTGGTCGAGAGCATCGGCGAGCCCCGCGTCAGCCAGGCCGTGGTAACGCGACTGGTGGCTGAGTAGACTCGATCGGGTTCAGCTTGGCCCATTGCAGCAGCATGATGGTCTTGGCATCCACGATGCGGCCGTCGGAGATCATTGCCACCGCCTCATCGAGGGGCATTTCCAGCACCTCGATATCTTCGCCTTCATCGGCCAACCCGCCCCCGCGACCGATGCGGTCGGCCTGATCATAGGTCGCCACGAAGAAGGACAGCTTCTCCGAAAAGCAGCCGGGACTCATGAAGGCGTCGAAGACCCGGCGCGGATGGGAAATGCGATAGCCGATCTCCTCCTGCGCCTCGCGCACAATCGCCGTCTCGGGGTCGTCGCTTTCCAGCATCCCGGCGCAGACTTCGATGATCGGATGCGGATGGCCGCTCAGATAGGTCACGAAGCGGATTTGTCGCACCAAAAGCACGGTGCCGCGCTTGGGGTCATAGGGCAGCACGGCGGCGGCATTGCCGTGGTCGTACAGCTCGCGCGTCAGCTTCAGCCACCGCCCGTCGCGGCGGCGCTGCTCGAACTCCATCCGCCGCAGGAGGAAATGTTCGTCCGAAAGCACCGTCTCCGTCAGGTTACGGATCGGGCTCTCGTCCTTCTCCGCCATGAGGCTCAGGAGGCCATGGTCAGGCGTTTGACGAAGGCGGAGACCTTGTGGCGCCGCATTTCGGACCGCGCCTCGCCGTCACTCGTCATGTAATTGAGCTGGATGACATAGCGGGTGCCAACGAATTGCTTATGGCCGTGCCAGGTCGTGGGGCCATTGGGAAACAC
Organism: Acidisoma sp. PAMC 29798; assembly: GCF_030252425.1. Taxonomy (GTDB): domain Bacteria; phylum Pseudomonadota; class Alphaproteobacteria; order Acetobacterales; family Acetobacteraceae; genus Acidisoma; species Acidisoma cladoniae. Next base: position 4,361,554 of record NZ_CP126994.1, read on the forward strand.
CAGCAGCGTGCCGTTCACGGGCGGCACTTCCACCGCGTAATCCTCGATATCATCCGGGCCGCGCAGTAGGCGCAGGCAGCCCTCGCGCCGCGCCCAGGCCTCGGTCTCTGGATTGAGATACAGCAAGATCGTGACGCGCTTCGTGTGGCTGTCGCAATGGATGCGCCCATCCTTCTCGCGGCTCGCCCCGCGCAGCGTCACCATCGTCGGCGCATCAGCGAGGTCGAGGCCGAATTTCCGCGCCACCGCCGCGCGGAAGCGCGGGCCTTCCAGCGCCTTCATCAACTCAGTTGCATGAGGCCCGAGGCGCAGTGAGCCGATCGGGAAGGAGCCGCCCTTATCCAGCTTGGGCAGTTCGCGCACGACTTCGCCGAGCGAGGCGGGTTTCACGAAATTTTCGACCAGGATGTGGTCATAGGGGTCGGACGAGACGGGCGTTGCGTCGAAGGCTTGGTAATCGAGATCGATCATGGCCGTTTCCACCACTTGCACATCACTCTCAACTAGCACGACCGGCTGCGCTGGGGCAGGCGCCGCCCGCGTATCAGCCGCGATGGGCGTAGATATCGGGCTCATCATAGCCCAGGAGATCGAGTTCGCAGCGTGCCGGCAGAAAGTCGAAGCACGCTTGCGCGAGGGCGAGCCGGTTCTCCCGGATCAGCAGCGCCTCGAGCCGCGCCCAGAGCGCGTGCAGGTGCAAGACGTCAGACGCGGCATAGGCCAGTTGCTCGGCCGAAAGCTCCGGCGCACCCCAGTCGCTGGTCTGCTGCTGCTTGCTGATATCGACGCCCAGAATCTCCTTGCACAAATCGCGCAGGCCATGGCGGTCGGTGAAGGTGCGCACCAGCTTGGCGGCGATCTTGGTGCATTTGACCGGCGTCGCCCGAATGCCCAGGGCGTGGAACAGCATCGCCACGTCGAAGCGCGCGAAATGCATCAGCTTCACCCGCGCCGGGTCGGCCAGCAGGGCCTTGAGGTTGGGGCAGTCATAGCCGTGACCGCCCAGGCTCGGGGGAATGAGCTGCACCAGATGGGCCTGCCCGTCCCCAGCGGAAAGCTGGATCAAGCACAGCCGGTCCCGCCGCGGGTCGAGGCCCATGGTCTCGGTATCCACGGCGATGACGGCACCGAGGTCGAGCCCGGGCGGCAGGTCGTGCCGGTGCAGATGGATGGTGGCATTGGGCATGAACTGGGTGATGTCGGCCATGCGCCGTGCTAGCGGATGGCGGCCCCTCACTCAATATGGGGCGACCAGAGGACTGTCAGACCCATGGAACACTCCGATCTTGACGCGCGCTTCGCCTTCGCTTCCCGGCTGATCGAGGAGGCAGGCGCCCTGGCACTCGGCTATTTCCAGAGGCTCGGCAGCCTCACCGTCACCAGCAAGGGCCCGCAGGACATGGCGAGCGAGGCCGACCTCAATACCGAAATTCTGATCAAGGATCGGATCGCGGCGGCCTTCCCCGAGGATGCCTTTCTCGGCGAGGAAACCGGCCGCACCGAGGTCGCCGCCACGGCGCGCGGTATTTGGGTTGTGGACCCGATCGACGGCACGCAGCCCTTCGTGAGCGGCATGCCCGGTTGGTGCGTCTCCATCGCTTTCGTGTTCGACGGGATCGCGGAACTGGGCTTCGTCTTCAGCCCAGCGCAGAACGAGCTTTTCGTCGGCCGGCGCGGCGGTGGCGCGACGCTGAACGGCCAGCCGATTGCGGTGCGCCCCAATGCGCGCATCACGGATGGCCTAGTCGGCCTTGGGTATAACAACAAGATCCCCGCCGCCGACTTCCTGCCGCTGGTGTCGGCTTTGCTGGACCAGGGCGCGACCTTCTATCGCAACGGCTCGGGTGCCCTGATGCTATGTTACGTCGGTTGCGGGCGCCTGCTGGGCTACGTGGAGCAGCGCATCAATAGCTGGGACTGTCTGGGCGCGCTCGCGGTGATCGAAGCCGCCGGGGGCACGGTTAGCGATTTCCTCGCCGATGAGGGAATGTGGACCGGCCATGCCCTTGCCGCCGGTGCGCCCGAGGTTTTCCCCACCCTCGCGGCGCTCGTGGGGGTCATCGCGAAGCCGTACGCCGTCAGGCCAGAATGAGGGCACACACGGCTTCTTCGAAGGTTTCCGGTAGGAGAAGCTTGGGTTTGCCCGCGTTGCGGCTGCGGCGCGCAATGAACCACCGCGCGCTCGCCCCGTCGGAGACCAGTTTGTAGATGAAGTAATCATCGGTGCGCGACAGGCCATCCGCGCGCTTGAGTTTGATCTCATTGCGAATATTCGCGCATGTCGTGCCGGTGGGCGTCACGGTCACTTCAATGCCGGCCGTCGGAACAGGCCGGATCGACAAGGCGGGCACGGTCAGTTCGCCCAATTCGGGGTCGATGACGATCATCTGTATTCGGCGCGACTGGATCTTTTCTTCAGCCACATAAGGCTGCATCCAATCGTCCAATGTTTTGAACAAGGCTTCGTAGGTGCTGACCTCCGCGTCGCGGCGCGAAACGCAATTCGCCTGGAGCGCGGCATTTGCTTGCGCGCGCTGCTGCACGGCGTCGACGGCATCTCGCAAGCGCATCATTGGATGACCTCCCTTTTCTTGAGAAAACTCAAGCACAAGCGACCGATCATGTCGAATTCAATCCGAGCCCCGCAGAGCTATCCGGGAGGGATGATTATGCGCCTTTGGGAGGATCGATGTCTTCAACCATCTGAGGCGACGGTTGCTTGAGGATGACGTAATGGGCATCCCGAAGGGCTTGCACGACCTCCGCCGCCACATGCGCCGCCATCGTGCGGTCGCCCGGATGGGCCGATCTGCGGCCCAGGCGCTGCACGCCGGCGCGCGCCGCCCGATGCAACGCGGCCTCATCGGGCGCCTCATAGCGGGCCTCGGAGGAGGGCAGAAGATAGGGCTCGATCATGCAGGGGTCTCCTTCTCGCGAAGAGAACAAAGCATGAACTAGAGCTGGAGGGGAGTCCCCTCTTATCGAACCATGCGTGTCAGTCGGCCTCGGCTTGCCGCGCCAGCTGATGGTAGATATCGACGATTTCTTCGGCGATATGGCTCAGCTCGAAATCCCACCATTGCGCGAGGACGAGGGGCGCCCGTTGATCCGGCGCCAGCTCATGCACCACGGCTTCAAACCGCCGGCCAAGGTCGGCCCGAGGGAAGTCTTCGGCCCGCAAGGCCATGACCTCTGGCGTCAGGGCCGCCCGCAAGCGCGCCTTCAGGGGGCCCATGCCGGCCGCAAGACTGCGGGTGGCGTGATAAAGCTGCTCTCTGGCGGTGTGGCCTTCGTTCACGGCTCCGGCGATCCTCATCCAGTCCCATCAGGCATGCGTGTTACCATGGCCACAGCTTCAAACGATAAGGCAAGAGCGGTGCAAGCGATGTTGCACCGTCTCGGATATCTGGACTTCGCGTTGAGGATCACTCACAGACTGTGCGGTCGATGTCATCTGTGAAACCGCTGGGAGCCGATCATGATCAAGCACATCGTCATGTGGAACGTCTCTGGCGACAGCCCGGATGAAAAGGGTCGATCGGCCATCCGCGTCAAGCACGCCTTCGAAGGATTGCGCGGTAAGATTCCCGGTCTTCTCCATCTCGAAGTCGGCATCGATATCAGCCGCATCTCCTACGCCTGCGATGTCGTTCTGTATTCTGAGTTCGCGGATGCCGCCGCCCTCACGGCGTATGCGCAGCATCCTGCGCATCTCGATGTCCGTGATCAGCTCGAGGGGATTCGCATCGCACGCCATCAGGTCGATTACGCGGTGGAATGACCGAGGCGCGTCCCACTACTCCATGCTCGTCGCAGCCAGACAGGCAAAGACCACAAGGTCGGAGACCTTGCTGTCCATGGGCACGATCTGCACGGGGCGTTCCAGCCCCGTCAATACCGGACCGATCACGCGCGCTTCACCCAGGCGCGACACCATCTGCGTGGTGATCTGCGCCGCGTCCAGGCTCGGCATGACCAGCACATTGGCATTGCCCGTCAACCGGCAGAAGGGATAGCCCTCCCGCAAACTGGGATCGAGCGCCACATCCGGGCTGAGATCGCCATCGAATTCGAAGTCGACGTTCCGCGCCTCCAATAGCCGGATAGCGGCGGCGATGCGTTCGGCGCCCTCATTTGGCGGTAACCCGAAGGTGGAGTGAGAGCAGAAAGCAACGCGGGGCGTTTGGCCTAAAGCGCGCATACGGAGCGCGGTGCCGATTGCAATCGCCGCCAGTTCTTCCGCCGTGGGTTCGTGATGGACCAGCGTGTCGGCCACCAGCAGGGTGGTGCGCTGCGTCACGATCATCGACAAGCCAAAGGACACGCCGCCGGGCTTGGGATCGATGGCGAGTCGCACCGCTTCCAGCGCCTGGCTCGATGCGCGACTGAGGCCTGTCACCATGCCATCCGCATCGCCCAGCGCGACCGCGACGGCGGCGAAGACATTGCGGTCCTGGTTGACCATGCGCTGCACGTCCCGCAGCAGATAGCCCTTCCTTTGCAGCCTGCCATACAGGAAATCGACATAGCGCGCGTTGTGCGGATCCTCCGCTTCAGACAGGCGCGCATTACGAATCTCGATGCCATCTTCCAACACCAGTCCCAGCCGATCGAAGGCGGCACGCACGCGCACTTCGTTCCCGATCAGGATCGGAGTACCGAACCCCTCCTTATGGAATTGTGCTGCCGCCCGCACCATCGTTTCATGCTCGCCCTCGGCGAAGACCATGCGGCGGGGTTGATCGCGCACCCCTTCCATGATGAGGTCGAGGGTGTTCATGGCGGTATCCAACCGCGCTGCCAGCTCCCGCCCGTAGCGGCGCGATTCGGTCAGCGGCCGACGCGCGACACCGCTCTCCATCGCGGCCCGCGCGACGGCGATGGGAATGCGCGTGATCAGGCGTGGATCGAAGGCATTGGGAATGATGTAGTCCGGCCCGAAGCGCAGCTGTCGCGCCGCCGCACGATGCACTTCATCGGGCACATCTTCCCGCGCGAGCACGGCGAGCGCCTGTGCGGCGGCGGCCTTCATCGCCTCATTGATGGTGCTTGCGCGCACATCCAATGCGCCGCGAAAAATATAGGGAAAGCCGAGCACGTTGTTGACTTGATTGGGATAGTCCGAGCGGCCTGTGGCAACGATCGCATCCGGGCAGGCGGCACGCGCTTCCTCGGGCGTGATTTCGGGATCGGGATTGGCGAGGGCGAAGATGATCGGCTTGGGCGCCATGCTGCGCACCATGTCCTGCGTCAGCGCGCCCCGCGCGGAGAGGCCCAGAAACACGTCCGCGCCGCGCATCGCCTCGGCCAGTGTGCGCAGCGGCGTCTCGACCGCATGGGCCGATTTCCATTGATTGAGATCGGTGCGGTCACGATGAATGACGCCCTTGGTATCGCAGGCGAGGATATTCTCCCGCCTCATACCAAGGGTCAGTAGAAGATCGATGCAGGCGATGCCGGCGGCTCCGGCGCCATTGACCACGAGCGTCGTCGTGGCGAGCGTGCGCCCCGTCAGCAGACAGGCATTGATCAACCCGGCCGCCGCCACGATGGCGGTGCCATGCTGGTCGTCATGAAAGACCGGGATATCCATCAACTCGCGCAACCGGCTTTCGATGATGAAGCATTCCGGCGCCTTGATATCTTCCAGGTTGATACCGCCGAAAGAAGGTCCGAGCAGGCGCACGCAATTGACGAATTCCTCAACGTCTTCGGTGGACACTTCGAGATCGATGCCATCAATATCGGCAAAGCGCTTGAACAGCGCGACCTTGCCCTCCATCACAGGCTTGGAGGCGAGGGCGCCGATATTGCCGAGGCCAAGCACCGCCGTGCCGTTGGAGATGACCGCGACCATATTGCCGCGCGTAGTATAGGTATAAGCCAAATCAGGGTTGGCGGCGATTTCCAGGCAAGGCGCGGCGACGCCGGGCGAATAGGCGAGAGACAGGTCGCGTGCCGTGGCCAAGGGTTTCGAGATGCGCGTTTCCAGCTTGCCCGGCCGTCCCGAGGCATGGAGGTCTAGCGCGCTTTTTGCGAGAAAAGCCCGCTGAGACTCGATCGTGTCATGATTGGCCATCGTCGACGTTTCCTTAGCCTTGTTATGCGTTGAGCACAGCGACTTTCAGGAATTAGGGGGTCCGCGAGGTCTCCAGCGCGTTGGTGCGGGCGCGGCCCATCGCCTGTTTCAGTCGGCTGCGGAGGACAGCAAGGGGGCGGACAATCCAGCCGAGGCGCGGGTTGTCCGCTCGCGCGTCGGTCATTCTTGCCGCCCTCCCTCGTCTTTTTTGTCAGTCTCTTGCGCCAAGTCTACCAACGGCCGGCGGCGTAGCGAGCGTCAAAATGTTCAACTTGGACAAAATCGCGAATCCATGAGCATCCGCGACTAGACCCGCTCGATCAACATGGCGATGCCTTGGCCGACGCCGATGCACATGGTGACGATGGCGCGCCGCCCGCCCCGCATTTCCAGCGTGTGCACGGCCGTCATCGCGAGGCGGGCGCCGGACATGCCGAGCGGATGGCCAAGGGCGATGGCGCCGCCATGCGGGTTCACATGCGGCGCGTCGTCCGGCAGGCCGAGGCGTCGCAACACCGCCAAGGCCTGGCTGGCAAAAGCCTCATTCAATTCGATCAGGTCGATGTCCTTGATCGATAGCCCCGTGCGGGCCAGCAGCTTTTCGGTCGCGGGTGCGGGCCCGATGCCCATGATTGCGGGCTCAACGCCCGCAGTCGCCATCGCGACGACACGGGCGCGCGGCGTGAGGCCGTGCCGTACTGCGCCCGCTTCACTCGCCAGAATCAGCGCGGCCGCGCCATCATTGACGCCGGAGGCATTGCCGGCGGTGACGGAGCCGCCATCGCGCCGGAAGGGCGTCTTGAGCTTCGCCAAAGCCTCCAGCGTCGTCTCCGGGCGCGGATGCTCATCGACCGCCACGACCGTGTCGCCCTTGCGGCCCTTGATGGTGATCGGCGTGATCTCGCGCGCAAAATAGCCCTCGTCCTGCGCGGCCTTGGTGCGCTGTTGGGACCGCCATGCGAAGGCATCCTGATCGGCGCGGGAAATATCGAAGCGCTCCGCCACATTCTCCCCCGTCTCCGGCATGGTATCGACGCCGTAGATGGCCTTCAGCGCGGGGTTGACGAAGCGCCAGCCGATGGTGGTGTCCTGCAACTCCGCCTGGCGGGAAAAGGCCTCGGTCGCTTTGCCCATGACGAAGGGTGCACGCGTCATGCTCTCCACGCCGCCGGCCAGCAAAAGATCGCCGTCGCCCGTGCGGATCATGCGCGCGGCGGTGCCGACGGCATCAAGACCAGAACCGCAGAGACGATTGACGGTGCCGCCCGGCGTGCCGACTGGGTAGCCCGCGAGCAGCACCGCCATGCGCGCGACATCGCGATTATCCTCGCCCGCCTGATTGGCACAGCCGAGATAGCAATCGTCCACAGCATCCCAATCGACCGAGGTATTGCGTTCCCGCAGCACGCGCAGCGGATGCGCTGCCAGATCATCGGCGCGGACGTCGCGCAGAGCGCCCGCGTAGCGGCCGATCGGCGTGCGGGTAAAGTCACAGATGAAGGCTTCAGCCATCGATTGTCTCCGCCATGCGCAGAGGCGCGCCGGTGCGTGTTTGAAGCGCGTCCAAGGTCAGCCCCGGCACCATTTCGCGCACCAGGAATCCATCCGCCGTGACGTCGATCACGGCCAGATTTGTGTAGATGCGGCTGACCGCGCCCAGCGCCGTCAGCGGGTAGCTGCAACGATCGACCAGCTTGGGCGCGCCGTCCTTGGTGGTGTGCTCGGTCATCGCCCAGATGCGTTTTGCGCCCACGGCGAGATCCATGGCGCCGCCGACCGCCGGCGCCGCATCGGCGTTGGAGGTCGCCCAATTGGCGAGATCGCCGTTCTGCGCCACCTCGAACGCGCCAAGCACACAAAGGTCGATATGGCCGCCACGGATCATCGCGAAGCTGTCGGCATGATGGAAGAACGCGCCACCCTGAAGCAGCGTCACATGCTGTTTGCCCGCATTGATCAGCCAGGGATCGATAGTGTCCGGCGCAGGCGCGGCACCCATGCCGAGAATGCCGTTTTCAGAATGCAGCAGCACCTCGCGTCCCTCGGGGATGCAATCGGCGATCAGGGTCGGGATGCCGATGCCGAGATTGACGTACCATCCCTCCAGAATGTCGACCGCGACACGACGGGCCATGTCCTTGCGGCTTAAGGGCGTGAAATCGCTCATGCTCATTGTCTCCTCAACCACGGGGATCGCCATAGGGGACATGGACGACCCGGTTGACGAAGATGCCCGGGGTGACGATCACTTCCGGGTCCAGCGACCCCAAGGGCACGATGTGTTGCGCTTGCACCACCGTCAGCGCGGCGGCGGTCGCCATCACCGGATTGAAGTTCCGTCCGCTTTTGCGGAAGGTACAGTTACCCCAACGGTCGGCTTCCCAGGCTTCGACGAGCGCGACGTCGCCGGGCAGGGCGTATTCCAGAACCTGGTGCCGGCCGCCGATCTCGCGCGTTTCCTTCTTGTCCGAAAGCTTGGTGCCGTAGGATGTGGGTGTGTAGAAGGCGCCGACGCCGGCACCGGCGGCGCGAATGCGCTCGGCGAGCGTGCCCTGCGGCACGATCTCCAACTCCAGGCGGCCCGCCTTGAACAATTCCTCGAAGACGACGGATCCGGCCGAGCGCGGGAAGGAGCAGATGATCTTCCGCACGCGCCCCGCATCCAGCAGCTTGGCGAGGCCGACCCGCCCCGCGCCGGCATTATTGGCGACAATCGTCAGGTCACGCGCGCCTTGCTCGATCAAGCCTTCGATCAGCACATCCGGCTGCCCGACGGCGCCGAACCCGCCGACGAGCACCGTCGCGCCATCTGCGATTCCCTCCAGCGCCGAAGCGACGCTGCCGACGATCTTGTCGATCATCTTGATTGCTCTCCCACGTCACAGCCCAAACCGGGTCTATCCTATAAGGCTGTCATAGCGGGTCGGGTTTGGCCAGCGCCCGCGCTCGGCCCTCACCTCGTCATGCCTCTGGACCATATGGGGTGCCAAAGCGCGTCATGTCGGTTTCGACCTCTTCGCGCGCCTGTCTGGACAGGGCAGCGCCGCGGGGATATAACTGTGCTGTATCGTAACGAATAAGTCAGGGTGTGATGAACCTCAAGCTCGGCGGCGCCATGGCCCGTGCGCAGCCGGCTTTGCCGGACAAGGACTATGTTTCACCCGGTCTCGCCGTCATCATGCCGGATGCAGCCTTCCCGAACATGGTGGTGGGGGATACCCGCGTGCCGCGCTGGCCGTGGTTGCGGCGCTGGGTGGAGCAGAACTGGTACACCGACCGCCGCAATCCGGATGCCGGATTCGCCAGCCGCGATGAGGCGGCGATCCTGTATAACAGCGCCCTTCTGGTCCGCGGCAAACCCTGCCTGGAAGTGGGATGCTGGCGCGGTTGGTCGACGGTCCACCTCGCCCTCGGTGCAGGCGCGGTGCATACCGTCGATCCCATCCTGGGGGACCGCGACTTTGCCGAAAGCCTGCGCGCCTCCTGCAAGGGCGCCGGCGTCATCGACCGTGTGAGCGTCCACGAAGGGTCCAGCCCCGGCGCCATCGACACGCTGTCCCAATCCACCGGGACCCGCTGGTCCCTCATTTTCATCGATGCCGATCACGAGGGTGATGCACCCTGCCGCGATGCGGAAGCGGCCCTCAGGAATGCGGCGGACACCGCCCTGGTGCTGTTCCACGATCTGGCCTCCCCGTTTGTGGCGGCCGGGCTTGATGTGATGCGCAACGCGGGCTGGCGCACGATGGTTTACCAGACCATGCAGATCATGGGCGTGGCCTGGCGCGGCGAGATCGAGCCGATCGCGCATATCCCCGATCCTCGGATGTTCTGGACACTTCCTGCGCATCTCGCGGGTTACGAGGTCAGCGGCTGGAAACGCCCGACACTGCCCCGCATCGATGGTGGGTGGTGGCCGAACATGACCTTGGAGGATCGTGTTCGCGCGGCGGCCTTCCGGGCGCAGGCGGCCGAAGATGACCGCACGGCCATCCTGCTCGAGCATCGGGCCGCCATGGCGTGCGCCCAGGGCGAGATGGACCACCTTCGCGCCATGGTCGCGACTGAGCGTGCCGGCGCGGGGCGCGCCGAGGCGCGTCTGGTTCCCTTGGCGGAGCGGCTGGGTGCCGCCGCGCTCGAATGCGACCAACTTCTGCGCCGTGCCCAGGCCGCTGAAAGCCGCCTGGAGGACTTGGCGGCGTCGCAGCGACAACAGGAAATCGCGCATCAAGCCCTCGACACCCAACGCCGGCAGAGGCTGGCCCGTGCCCTGGGCCAGAGCCATGAGCAGGAGAACGGAGCCATTTTTGAATTGGCGCGATGGGCGGCGCGCAAACGCGTATTGATCGGGTTGCTGCGGCGGTCCGCCCCTGAACGCAATGCCATTCTGGGTAGACAGATCGTCGTTCTTGGCATCCGCGCCCCGATCGGAGCGCCACTCATAGCGTCGCTTTTGCATCGAGCCGGGGTATTGCGGTTGCTGCGGCGATCCACGTCATCAGCCGAGGCGATAGTGGCGTCCCAGCTTTTGCGGGCGGCGATGACCTGCCGTGACCGTGCGCTGACGGGGGCGCTGACGGAGGCGCTGATGCCGGCGCTGAACCCGCCGGATGCCGGCGCCCCGCCGCTTCCGCCGCGCGCGGAGGCGGAGGCATTTGGGGAGATGGCGGCGCTCGATGAGGCCGTCGCACGCGTTCATGCCACCGCCTTGTTCGATAGCGACGACTATCGGGCACGCGCGGGTCTGGATCAGCGGACGATCGATCCGGCGTTGCATTATGTGCTGCTGGGGGAAGCGCTGGGGATCGGACCCTGCCCGACCTTCGACCCATCCTATTATGCCGCGCGCTACCCGGATGTTTTACACGCCGGCCTCGGTCTATTTCTGCATTATGCCGAGCATGGCCGGGCGGAGGGCCGATCCGGCACCATGCCCGTCCTGTCCCATGCCACTGCGCGGCAGGGCGCGCCGGACCGTGAGAACGTCATAGTCGTCGTGCATGAAAGCTCGCGCAGTGGCGCGCCGATCCTGGGCTGGAACATCGCCCGGCATTTGGCCGCGCGCTACAATGTGTTCACGGTTCTCCTCGGCGATGGGCCATTGACGCAGGACTTCCAGGCCGTGAGCGCCGAGACCTATGGACCTTTTCCGCCAAGCCAACGTGAGGGCGTGGATATCGCCTACGGCTTACGGTCGTTGTTCGCGAACCGCCGCTTCCGATACGCGATCGTCAATAGTTCCGAATCGCGCCGGGCCGTGGAAGTCTGCGCCCGGCACGGGGTGCCGACGCTCTTTCTGCTCCATGAGTTCGGGACCTATGTGCAGCCTGTCGCCGAACTTCGGAGCGCCTTTGACTGGGCAACCGAGATCGTCTTTCCGGCAGCCATTGTGGCGCGATCGTCTGAAACCGTGCATCCGGCGCTGAAGGATCGCCCGATCCACATTCTTCCGCAGGGCATGTCGGTGGTGCCCAAGGGCAAGTCGCTGCCCAAACCCATGCCGCTGGCCACGCTTGGCGGCCTTGCGCAGGCGCGGGAATTGGGGACGTTCCTGGTGCTGGGTGCCGGTTCTGTGGAGTTCCGCAAGGGTGTGGATCTTTTCCTGGCGACGGCGTCCACGACGGTATCAGGATCCCGTCGCGGCGGCCTTGCGCGTCCCTTGCAGTTCGTTTGGGTCGGTCATGGCTATGAGCCGACCGAGGACATGGAGTATTCGCTTTACTTGCATGAGCAGATACAGCGATCGGGCCTGGAGGATCATGTGACCTTCCTCAGTGAGGTTGCGGATCTGGAGCCGATTTATGCCCTGGCGGATGCCTTTCTGTTGTCCTCGCGGCTCGACCCGCTGCCCAATGTCTCCATCGACGCAGCCTGTCGCGGGATTCCCGTCATCTGTTTTCGGGACTCCAGCGGTATGGCGGACCTGATGCTGGCGGACCCGCTGACGGCGGCCGGCGTCGTGCCGCATCTCGATGCCGAAGCGGCGGGACGGGAGATCACGCGTCTCGCATCGGACCCTGCCGCGTGCCGCGGAATGTCGGAGGCGACGATGCGTCTGGCGCATGAGATCTTCGACATGGAGCGCTATATCGGCCAGCTTGATGCCTTGGGTCGGGCGCATGGACCGGGGGCGGGGCGGTGAGCGAGCACCACCTGATCCTCGGCGGTGGCGGCTTCATCGGCAAGCATGTGGCTCTGCTATTGGCGCAAGCCGGCCATCAGGTCACCCTCGCCGGGCGTCGGCCTCTTGTCCATGCGATGCCCGCCGCCTTGGCGGACCGCGTTACGTTCCGGCGTTTGGAACTCGGTTCCGCCGACTGGGATGCCCTGGTGGCGAAAGCGGACGTGGTCCATCACTACGCATGGGGATCGCTGCCGGCGAGCGCCAATGCCAATCCCGGTGGCGATCTGCGCACCAATGTCGGTTTGACGATCGACATGCTCGACGCGCTGCATCGCCGCGGGGCTGGTCGTGTGGTCTTCTCCTCATCGGGCGGCACGGTCTACGGCAAGCTGCATGCAGTTCCGGTATCGGAAGATCATCCCATGGCGCCCATCACGGCCTACGGCGCGGGCAAGGCGACGGCGGAGGTCTATCTCGGTCTCTATCGGGCCATGCATGGCCTTGATTGTCGGATCGCGCGTATCGCCAACCCCTATGGTGCGGGCCAGGACCTGTCACGCGGGCTTGGCGCGGTCACCACCTTTTTGCATCACGCTCTGAACGGTCTGCCGATTACCATCTGGGGAACCGGTGACGTGGTGCGGGACTATATCCACATCGCCGATGCGGCGCAGGCCCTGGTCGCTCTGGCGGCAGCCCCCCGCCATGAGACCTTCATCTTCAATGTCGGGAGTGGGGTCGGCATCAGCCTCAATGAGATCGTGGCCGAGCTGGAAACCCGGCTGGGCCGAACCCTGGATGTGACCCGGACCGCGACGCGGGCCTTCGACGTTCCGATCAGCCTCCTGTCGGTCGCGCGGGCGAAGTCTGTGCTGGGTTGGGCACCCGCGCTGTCCTTCACGGATGGTATGGCCCGTACGCTGGACGATCTGCGCCGCAACCTGCCGTTCTCAACCTTGAACTGAGACGCCGCACTGGGGCGGAGTAAGGGCGGGCGTCCATACACCGATCATCTGGCCGTCCGGGGCTGGCCAAAGGTGACGTTGCACGAACCCCGCCTGGCGCGCCGCTTCGGCCACCATCGGCCGATCGATCGCCGGCGGGAAATCCCCGCCAAGTCGATCGGACGTGAGCAGGGCGCAGGCGCTGGCGCTCACGGTCTTGAGCCAGTCGCGATAGCCCGCCACGGACGGGCGCGTCACGGCGGGATCGATTTGGATTTCGGCGAAGGCGCCATGCGCGTGCAGGAGTTCCGCCAGGTTGACGGTGTTGACGTTAAACAGCCCGTTCCGAAAGGCGAAGGCGATCGTGGCATGGAGACCGAAGGTTTGCGTCAGCCAATCGGCGGCGACGGTGCTGAGCGTGACCCAGGCGCGACTGGTCGTGCGATCGACGGGTTCGACCGCGCCCCTTGCCCCGTATCCGACGAAGGCTTGCGCGATCTGGATGGTGCCGCGCCCCTGCGTGACGGTGATGCCCGTGAGAACGGGCAGGCCGAGGACGGTTTCACGGGCCAGCGGTGACCGGAGATCCAGGCTCGGCACGGTGCCCAGAATCGCCACAAGGGCGACGAGAATGGCCACCGTCGCATCGACCCGGCGGGACGTGCTGAGTCGCCACAGGCTCCATGCCGTGAGTGCCAGCAAGCTCGGCACGATGGGCGCGAAGAAGCCGGTGCCCTTGTTGTTGGATGTGGTGAGGACGAGCACGGCTTCCGCCGCGACAATGACCACGGGCAGTGCCTGTGACTGCAGGATGCGGCGCGCGGTCTGCGCTGCGCCATCGGCCGCCGCGCTCCGCACTGTGATGGCGAGCAGACCGAGAAAGCCCAGGATGATCATTAGGAGATGCGGCAGATAGAGGCTGCTGCCGAAGTCCTGCAGCATAGCGCGCCAGGCGTCGAACCCAAGCTTGGAGGTATGCGGCCCATAATTCCGCGCGTGACCGCCATAGCCGTAACTCAGAAGGTAGTGCGTCACCAGACGGCCGTTGGGCCAGAGCCAGGTCGCACTGACCGACCCGGCCAGGACAAGGCTGCCGAGGAGCACGCCGAGGCGGCGGATCCGGTGCAGGGGATCGACGATCACGACGATGAAGGCCGCCGCCACGAGGCCGGGCACGAAGGCGATGGTCATCGTCCGCGCCAGCGGCATCAAGCCGAGGCAGAGCCCGAAGGCGGCGCCCCAGGACACACGCGCGAAGCGCGCGGAGCGGAGGATCGCGACGAGGGCGAGCGTCGTGACAAGCGCGGCCGGCATCGCGAACTGGAAGGCCCGGGCATAGATGATGATGACGGGGCAGGAGGCGGTAAGCACAGCCGCCATCAGGCCGACACGGCGCGTGCCGAGCACGCGTCCCATCATGGAAGCGGCGAGGATGCATCCGGCGCCTGCCGCCAGGGGCACGACGAACCCGGCTATGACATGCGGCCCGACGAGTGCGAACACCAGAGACGCGAGGGCCGTGGTCAAGGGCGCCTGGATGCTGGGCATGTCGATCGCGGCGATCCAGCCGTGCAGCCCGCCATACAGCAGGCCGTTATAATCGACGACGGCGAGGCAGAGATAACCGGCCTCGTCGATATCGAGCGTGAGGCCATGTCGGTAGACCCAGATCCAGCGCGCGCCGATGCCGATGAACAGCAGCACGATGGCGAGCAGGCACCGCCGATACCAAAGGATGCTCGTCGCCCGCCGCTCCACTAGCGCAGTCGCGCCTCGCCGGGGGTCACACCGCCGCGGCGCTTGACCATGCGATCGAAGGTCGGCTGATCGATGACGCCGTTGCGGAACAGGTTTGATTCGATACGGAACGATGTTACGCCATTCGTTACCGTTGTCGTAAGCCGGCTGGTGCTTGCCGTCATCTCCTGACAGGGCAGGCGAACCTGAGACGGTGGATCAATTTTCAGACTCTCGCTTTGAGACAGGGAACCTACTCCGTCATGCCGAAACGAGGCTAACCGAATGGAACTGTTGGGGGAAACGCTTTCGTGACGATAATGTGCCGAATGGGTCGTGCGGCGATGATGTCCGCGTGTTTGTTGGCATGGGGATCAGTGGCCCATGCCGCCGATATCCCATCTTACATGGATGATATCGTTGCGGCGACGCCTCCCGCTGCGCCGCAAAGTGCCACGGACAACGTCATCGCGCTGAACAATGCGATGTTCGATCTCTATGGTCAGGCGGGCGCCTTGGCTCAGCAAAGTATTCTTGCGCGGCATCCGATCATTCTGGGTCTGTTTTCGGGTGCTGGCGGGCAGCTTATCCTGTATCGGCCCGGCCAGCCGCCCGTCACCGCGCCGTCCGTGCCGGTCGTCTATCAACTTCTGAAGTCGATCGGCCACAGCACGATGGTGCTGGCCGTCGTTGCCGGACCGCATCTCGACAAGCCGGACGATCAATCCTGGCGCGGCCCCATCCAGGCCTATCGCACACGGATGCAGACGGCCCTCGACAGTCTGGCTGCGACCGCGATGCCGGCCGAATGGTTGGACAACAACCGGGTCATCCTGAAGCAGAACATTGCCTTCATGGATGACTGCCTGGCCAAGGGCGTCATTACCTTTCCGGCCTTGCAGGCCTTTGCCGAGGCGCAGAAAGCCCCGATCAAGCTGGATGTCCAATGGGCCGCCGAAACGCAGGTTCATCATTGGATGGATGTCATCGCCGGCTGGAAAAAAGAACTCGGACCAAGCTGGGCCGACACCTATGCCGCCAGCAACACGATCTATGTGGCGCGTCAGAACAACGTTATTTTCAGTACTCTGGCTCAGTTCTTCGACAAGGATGCGATGAATTCGCGCCTGATCCTGATCGAGACCATGGGCTTCACGACGACGCCGCAGGATATGCTGGATTCGCTGACGCGAATCATTTCGGATCGGGCTGTCGGTGCGTTGTTCTTCGGCAATGACAGGTTGATGGATTACGAACTGATGGGGGGCAATGCGCGTGATGCCCTGATCAAGGAAGCGACCGCGCGCGGGATGACACCCTTCCTGCCGCCGGCTGTGCCCTTCGGCTCGCATCAATGGCCGATGTTGGTCAGCACCGGTCCCGGTGCTACGTCGATCACACAGCTTCCCTGATAGCCTGCGCCCGCGGCCACTCGAACAAGAAGAGAAACACGATGGATCTCGTCTCGATCAAGGATGTCCGCCATCCCCGGTCGGATAACGACATTCCGCCCTGGCGCGCCGGCTATGGCTGGCTCGCCGGCGGGACCTGGTTGTTTTCCGAGCCGCAATGGGCGCTCGATACCTTGATCGATCTCGAAGGGCTCGGTTGGCCTGCGCTCCAAATTTCGCCTGAAGGGTTGGAGATCGCGGCGACCTGCCCGATCGCCTTGGTCGATCGCTTCGTCGCACCGCCCGAATGGACGGCTGCGCCGCTTTTCGCATTCTGCTGCCAGTCCCTTCTGGCGTCGTTCAAGGTTAAGTATTCAGCGACGGTCGGCGGCAATATCTGCATGTCTTTGCCCGCTGGCGCGTTGACATCGCTCGCCGTGGCGCTGGAGGCGACCTATACGCTGTGGCCACGGGACGGCGAGCCGCGTGTCGTGCCATCGGCCAGCTTTATCACGGGCAACCACGCCAATATCCTGGCCCCGGGGGAGCTGATGCGTAGCATCCACATTCCCATCGCGGCGCTGACGAAGCGGTTCGCCTGTCGCCATATGTCGCTGACCCATCTCGGCCGCTCCGCCGCACTGATCATCGGCACACGCGGCGTGGATGAGGCGGGCTTCCTGCTGACCATCACGGCGGCGACGCCCACGCCGGTGCAGATCCATTTTGCGGAGATGCCGACTGCCGAGGAACTGCGGCAGGCGATCATGGACAGGATCGACGACGAACACGGGTATTTCGAAGATCCCCATGGGCGCGCGGACTACAAGCGGCACCTCACCCGCGCCTTCGCCGAGCAGATCAGGGTCGAACTCTCAGCCCCGACGGAAGCCGCCGCATGAACGCCATCACGCCCGTCCCGAAGTCCATCCTGATCGATGGTGAGACGGTCACGGCCGAGCCGGGTCCGGGTCAGTGCCTGCGCACCTTCCTGCGCGACCAGGGCGCCTTCGGGGTCAAGAAAGGGTGCGACCAAGGCGATTGCGGCGCCTGCACCGTCTGGCTCGACGGACATCCAGTTCATTCCTGCATCACCCCGGCCGGGCGCGCGATGGGACATGCGGTCACCACCATTCGCGGCCTCGCCCCGCCGGGCGAGTTGCATCCCGTGCAGCAAGCCTTCCTGAACGCGCAGGCCTATCAATGCGGTTTCTGTACCGCCGGCATGATCATGACGGTGGCGACGTTCGATGATGCGCAGCGCGCTGATCTGCCGCGGAACCTCAAGGGCAATCTCTGTCGCTGCACCGGCTACCGGTCGATCGACGATGCGATTCATGGCCTGACTGAAGTTGAGACGGACACGGCCGGCAAGGCCTGCGGCACCAATTTGCCCAATCCCTTCGGACCCGGAATCGTCACCGGCCACGCCCATTACACGATGGATATCGCCCCGCCCGAGGGGCTGGTGCATTTGAAGGTTCTGCGGTCACCGCATCCGCATGCGCGGATCACCGCCATCGGTCGCGACAAGGCCTTGGCGATACCCGGCGTGGTGGCAGTATTTACCTGGGAAGATGTGCCGCAACGCTTGTTCAGCACGGCAACGCATGAGGATCATCTGGTCGATCCCGACGACACCAAGGTCTTGGACAATGTCGTGCGTTTCGTCGGGCAGCGGATCGCGGCCGTGGTGGCTGAAACGGTCGCGGCGGCCGAGGAAGGTTGCCGCGCGCTGGATGTGAGTTACGAGATCCTGCCGGCAGTCTTCGATCCCGAGGAGGCGATGGCGCCGGGCGCCCCGCAGATTCATGCCGAGCCAGGCGCGGAGCGCGACAATGTCTTCGCCGATATCCATGGCGAAGTCGGCAGCGTGGCAAAGGGCTTTGCCGAAGCGGACATCATTCACGAAAAAACCTATTCGACATCGCGGGTACAGCATTCGCATCTGGAAACGCATGGGTCCATCGCATGGACCGGCGAGGATGGCCGGATGCATGTGCGCACGAGCACCCAGGCGCCGTTCATCGCCAAACAGAAGCTGTGCCATATCTTCGACTTGAAGCCGATGAAACTGCATGTCTTTACCGAGCGTGTCGGTGGTGGCTTCGGCGGTAAGCAGGAAATGCTGTCCGAGGATCTGTGCGTTCTCGCGACCATGAAGCTCGGTCGGCCGGTGAAGTGGGAGTTTACGCGCGAGGAGCAGTTCATCGGCGCCAGCACGCGCCATCAGATGACGACGCATGTGAAACTCGGCGCCAAGAGCGACGGCAAGCTGACCGCGATCGAGATCCGCGTCGTCTCCAACACCGGCGCCTATGGCGGCCATGGCAGCGAAACCCTGGGGGCATCCCTGGGCAGCCCGATGAGCGCCTATGTCTGCGCCAACAAGAAGGCCCAGGGCTTTGCGGTCTATACCAACATGGTCCCGGCCGGTGGCTTTCGCGGCTATGGCGCGTCCCAGAGCACCTTCGCCATCGAATGCGCAATCGACGATCTCGGCCGTAGCCTCGGCATCGACCCCTTTACGATCCGGCGCCGTAACATGATCGGACCCAATGACTGGATCCAATCGGTGTGGGAGGAAACGGCGGATGTCGGCTTCGGCAGCTACGGGCTCGACCAATGCATGGATCTTGTCGAGGCGGCGCTCGCGGAAGACGGCGGTTTGCCGATGCCGGCTGGCGCGGATTGGGCCGAGGGCACTGGCGTCGCGCTTGCCATGCTCGATTGCGGACCGCCGACGGAGCATCGCTCAGGCGCCTTGATGGGCCTCAAAGGCGACGGCACCTATCATCTCGCGGTCGGATCGACCGAGATGGGCAATGGCTCCGTCACCTCGCACCGGCAGATTGCGGCGTCGGTGCTGGGGGCGCGTGCCGGGTCCATCGCCATCATCAATGCCGATACCGATCGCACGCCCTACGATACGGGAACCTTCGCGAGTACCGGCACTGTGGTGGCCGGTCAGGCCGTCAATCTGGCGGCCGTGGCGCTGCGGGACAATATCCTGAGTTTCGCGGCCCGGCATACGGGCACGGACCGCGAGGCCTGGGGCCTTGAAGCCGATGTCGCGGTGGCCGGCAACCACCGGATTCCTCTCACCGAGTTGCATGCCGCTGGCCGAGCTGTCGGCCATCGGTTCGAGGCGATGCGCAAAGCCTATCTGTCCCCACGCACGACCGCATTCAACGTGCAGGGCTTCCGCCTTGCGGTGAACCGGGTCACGGCGGAGATTCGAATCCTGCGCAGCGTTCATGCTGCGGATATCGGCACGCCGATCAATCCGATGCAGTGTCGGGGCCAAATCGACGGGGCCATCGCGATGGGCCTCGGCTGGGCGCTGACCGAGCAGATGCTGTATGACGATCATGGAACGATGACCAATCCAGCGTTGCGCAACTACCGGATTCCCGCCTTCTCCGACACGCCGCGCACCGAGGTGATGTTCGCCAAGACGCATGACACGATCGGGCCGCTGGGCGCCAAATCCCAGGGTGAATGCGCGATCAACCCCGTGGCGCCGGCCATTTCCAACGCCTTGGCGGCGGCGACCGGGGTGCGCTTGGCGCATCTGCCCTTCTTGGCAGATCGCATCTACAAAGATTTGCAGACCGCATGATGGACGCGACCATGGCGGAGGCGACCGTCGTCACCCAGACCGGCGTGCGGCTGGACCGCACTGCCGAATTCGACATCTGGCAGAGCGAGACCAGCCGCATCATTGCAGGATTTCCCGGTTTCCTGAAGCAGACCGTGCTGCCGCCGAGCCCGCCGGCGCAGGATGACTGGGTCATTCTGCAGCGCTTCGCGGATTCGGTTTCGGCGATCCATTGGCTCAATTCGCCCGAGCGATTGGCGCGCCTGACCACGGTGCAACCGTTGCTGAATGGACGCGCCGATGTTCATGTCGTGCGCGGGGCGGCCGAGGCGCCTGCGTCGCCCCCCGTTTCCGCCATCATCTCGACCCGCGTGAAACCCGGTTGCGAGGAGGCCTATCGGCGCTGGGAGCAAAGGATTGCCGTTGCGCAGTCTGCGGCTGTGGGCCTGCAAGGCTATCGGTTCGAGCCGCCGATCGCCGGTGTGCAGGATGATTGGCTGGCCATCCTGCGCTTCGACACGCAGGACAATTTGCAAGCCTGGCTGGATTCGCCGACGCGCAAGGCGATGGTGGCGGAGGCAGAGCCGCTTACGGAAGAGTTCCACTACCGCATCGCGCGTACCGGCTTCGATCAATGGTTTCCGGTTCCGCGTGAGGGGGAAAAGCCCCCCGCCATCTGGAAGCAGAACCTCATTGTTCTGTCGATGCTCTACCCCGTGGTGTTTCTGTTCGGCCACTTCGTGCAGATGCCGCTGCTCGTCACGGCCTGGGGTATCCCCTTCGCGATTGCCTTGCTGATCGGCAATGGCGCCAGCATCATCCTGCTGAACTGGCTGGTGCCCTGGACCAGTAACAGGTTCCTGTGGTGGTTGAGCCCAAAGGCCCGTTCCGGCCCACGCGTGGATGCCCTCGGCGCCGGCATCCTGGCCGGTGTCCTTGTCGTGTTGGCGCTGATCTTCTGGCGTCTGTTCTAGCGGGCAGCGCGGCTACGGGCTTTCGCGCTTTGTGCTGCCGCGCACGGTTTCGCTTCCGGTCATGATCGTGGCGCCACGGAGCAGCACGGCCGCGAGCGCCGCCTGGGAATTCATGCCGGTCTGCGCGAGAAGTTTTTTCATGCGCGTGCGGACGGTCCCGATCGGGAGCCGCCGGGTCTGCGAGAATTCGGACAGATTGACACCGACGGCCAGGCATTCCGCCAAAGACGCATTCTGAGGCGAAAAGCCGAAGGCGAGTTTCGCCCAACCCTCGTCCAGCAGCATGGGTGCGCGAAGCTCCGCCACGCAGACGACGACCAGATCTTGCCCCGCAACAGGCTCAACCCGCAGGAGAGCGGTCACCTCGCCCTGCCGTGTGAGGAAGCGGATCAGTTCGGATTGCTTGGTCGTCGCGACGCGGGTGACCGTTTCGGTCAAGACGTGGGTGTCGCTTTTCCGGCGGATCACCAGCCGGCGGTCCTGCGACCGGTAAAACATGCGCGCGACGCGGAGAAGGTCGTTTCCCGCGCGGTTGGAATCGAGGATCAGACACTCTGGGCTCAAGGTGAAGACAGGCACAGAAATGATATCCATTGCCACACGGGTCGCCGCGACGATTGAAGGTCCGTCCCGTATGGCCGTGTTCTCAAGCTGCATGACGTTTTCCGCCTATTCATAGCCTGCCGCGCTTTGGGCGCGATGAGCGGTATCGCCGATGGCGAGATGCCTGAAGATTAAGGACTATTCGTAAAGGAAACACTGCGGAGGTAAAGGGAGAGTCGAAGACGAGGCTCCGGGTAGAAGGATATGTCCCAGAATGACGGCAGCGACGGCCTTCCATACCTTTCAGTGCATTGACGGCCATACCTGCGGCAATCCGGTCCGGTTGGTTTCGGGCGGCGGCCCCTTGCTGCGCGGAACCAGCATGAGCGAGCGGCGGCAGGACTTTATGGCGCATCATGACTGGGTGCGCCGTGCGCTGATGTTCGAGCCGCGCGGACATGACGTGATGAGTGGCTCCATCCTCTATCCGCCGACGCGCGAGGACTGCGACATCGGGATTCTGTTCATCGAGGTGTCAGGCTGCCTGCCGATGTGCGGGCATGGCACCATCGGCACGGTCACCATGGCGATCGAAAACGGGCTGGTAACGCCGCGAGAGGAGGGGCGCCTGGTTCTGGACGCCCCGGCCGGCCGGGTGGTGGCGGAATACCGGCGTGACGGTCGTTTCGTGGACAGCGTTCGCATCCATAACGTGCCGTCGTACCTCGCGGCAGAGGGCGTGCGGATCGACGTGCCTGGGCTGGGCGCGCTTGTGGTCGATGTCGCCTATGGCGGGAATTTCTACGCCATCATCGACCCGCAGCGGAATTTTGCGGGCGTCGAGACCTTATCGGTGGGCGAGATCCAGCGCCTCAGCCCCATCGTGCGCCAACTGATGCAGGAGGCTGTGACGGTGGTGCATCCCGAGGACCCGACCATCAACGGCGTCAGCCATGTGCAATGGACCGGCGCGCCGCGCGATAAGCGCGCGCACGGGCGCAACGCGGTCTTTTACGGCGACAAGGCGATCGATCGGTCGCCCTGCGGCACCGGCACTTCGGCGCGCATGGCGCAGCTCGCGGCCAAGGGCCGGCTCAAGGTCGGGGATGAGTTCATCCACGAGAGCATCATCGGCAGCCTGTTCGAGGGCCGGGTCGAGAGCGCGGTGACGGTTGGCAATCAGAGCGGGATAAGGCCGAGCATCGCCGGCTGGGCGCGCATGCACGGCTACAACACCATCTTCGTCGATCCGCGCGATCCCTTCGCGCATGGGTTTCAGGTGATTTAGATTAGGCCGGGGCCGAAATTCAGGTCAAAAATCGTTCCATCCGCGCCACTTCAGACTCGAAGGCGCGGCGGAAATTCTCGCCCTTCGGGGCGGGGCCGACGAAACCGTGCTCCACCTTTACTGTCCCGTCCGCAATCGAAACATTGGCCCAGCCGATGACGCGGTCCCGCCACAGCATTGGCATGGCGTAATAGCCGAACTGGCGCAGGGGCGCCGGCGTATAGGCCTCGAACCGATAGGCCCAACCCCAGAGATGCTCGAAGCGGCGCCGGTCCCAGACAGTGGGATCGAAGGGCGCCAGAAAGCGCACGCGGGCGGGCTGATCGTCGGTCGCCACGACGTCGGTGACAGCGGGCCAGAGATAGCGTTCGCGGTCGATCTCACCGCTTTCCAATGCGCCGGAGGCGAGCAAGGTGTGGATCGCCGATCCCATAGGGCCGAGACCCGGCGCGCCCCGGCGCATCAGGGACAGCGTTCCCCGCAGGCTGACCTCCGAGATCGGGGCGAGGATGCCCGCCACCAGCAGAATGAGGCGCCGGATGCGCTCGTCCGCCGACAGGGGCTCCGGCGGCTCGGGCGCGGCGGCATAGGTGCGAATGCCCTCCTGCCGCCGAATGACCCGCAGCAAGCCGTGGTAATGCAGCTCGTGCAGCACCTGCGTTGTCGCTTTGGAGAACCCGCCCCAGGCATTGGTCGCGCGATCACGACCGAACACGGCTTCGAGGTCTTTCGGATGGGTGGTGGCGCGCGCCCGCACGAGGGTCAGAACCTCGGCGGCGAGGCCGGTCGGAGCATAGGCCTTGTCCGGATCGGTGCGATCAGGGCGCGGATGCAGCAGGCGCATCGTCTCGGGCGGCATGAAGCCATAGGCATAGAGGAAGTCTTCCTCCAGGCCGAGCTTGCCGAAGCGTTGCTCCAGATCGCCGGCGCGATAGCCGCTGACACGCTGGCGCAGAATGAGATCCTGGGCGCGGGCAGGGGCGCGGATCGGGTCCGCCTGGACGAAGCCGAGCCTGGCGACGGCATCGGCGAGGGTCGTTGGCTTGAACAGCGAGGCTTGGAGCGCGCGCGCGCGGAGTGTGCCGATCGTGAGGGGAAGCGTCATGCGGGCCCGGTCAACCTCGGCGTCCTGCGACGCGGACTTGCGAAAGAGGGTCGTCGGGCGGTATCAACCTCTCCGGCGCGCGGGCGTAGCATAGTGGTAATGCTCTAGCCTTCCAAGCTAGCTAGGAGGGTTCGATTCCCTTCGCCCGCTCCAGCCGGCTTGCGATAGACCAACAGGCAATAGCGCATCGAATGCGTGCGGTAAGCGACCAACAGCCTCACTAGAGTCAGCGCGAAAATGCGGTTCTCGGCCGAGCGCTGCAACAGAAACCGCCGATAGCGGTCGTCGCTCACGATCTTCCCGGCGACCCGCTTCAGGCAGATCCACCAGGTCTTGCGGACCCGGTCGCTGATATCGGCCTGGCCCTGAATCTCGAATCCCGCATGCTCGGCCATCGCGGCGTAATCAGCTTCGTCCCCCATGCTCGGAAGCCTGCCCTCGCGACAGATCGGCTCCAGCAAATGCCGCACTTCCCATGGCCGCGGATCGGTTTTGGACAGCCAGGCATAGACGCCGAGAAGTCCGCCAGGCCGCAGGGTGCGGAAGGCCTCATCGAAAAAGCGCTGCTTGTCCGGCATATGCTCGGAACTCTCGATCGAATAGGCGCGGTCGAAGCAGGCGTCGGGCAGGCCGTTCGTGAGCCAGTCCTGCACGCGAATATCCACGCCCGGCACAGGTTTGGTGGCGGCATAGGCGGCTTGGGCGGCCGAGACGGTGAAGCCGGTCATGCGCACGTCCCGCGTCTGCGCCAGATAGCGCGCCGTCGCGCCATAGCCGCAGCCGATATCCATGACATCCAGATCAGGTGCCAGATTCAGATGATCGGCGAGGAATTCGATCAGCGCGACCGCTGCCTCGGGCGGTGTCTCGCGTCCGGTCACCCAATAGCCGTGATGGACATGGTCGCCCCAGATCTCGCGATAGAAGGCGTCGAGATCGTCGTAATGGGCCGCGACGGCGGCGGTGGTCTGGACAGTCTTGGGATGGATCATTTCAACCGCCCGACACAGTAGCGAAAGGCCATGCGCCAGCGGATGGTGGCAGGCACCCCGGCCTCGGTGGTCAGCCGCGCCCAGTCCGCGCGGCGAAAGCTGCGGGCGATGGAGACGGTGCCGTCATACCGCACGATGCGGTGCCAGCCCATCAGCCTAGCGAGCAGCCGGAAGCCGTAATAGGGGAAGGCGTGGCGGTGAAGGTCTGCGATGAACCAGCCGGCACGGGCGTGGCGTTCCATCCAACGCAGGAAATCCACCACCTGGCCGTCGGTCAGATGATGGGTGAATTGCGAACTGACGATGAAGTCCGGCGCCGGATCGGGGGCATAGGCAAAAACGTCGCCGATGCGCCAGGCGATGCCCATGTCGGGCGGCGTCGCGAGGCCGGCGGCAATAGAGCTGCGGGGATTGAGGTCGATGCCTTCCAGCATCGGCCGGAAGCCGCGCCCGATCGCCCAGCCGTGGATGGCGCGCAGCAGATCGCCGTGGCCGGAGGCCACGTCAAGGATCGATATCGTGGCCCCGGGCGGATAGCCGCGTGTCGCCTCATCCAGCCATCGCAATGTCGGGCGATGGGTAAATGTGACGCGGTTGACGGTTTCGAGGTCGGCCAGGCAACGGGCATAATCCGCAGCACTGACCGTCTCGTCATCCATCAATTCGGCGGCGGTGCTCCGCCTGGACAGATCGATCTTAAAGGCTCCCGCCCTTGCGGCCGACGGCAGCGCCGAGGCGCAGCCGCAGCGCTTGGAGCTTGATGAAGCCCTGGGCATCGACCTGATTATAGGCGCCCTGATCGTCCTCGAAGGTGACGACCTTGGCCGAGTAGAGGCTATGCGGGCTTTCGCGGCCGATGACGGTGACATTGCCCTTATAGAGCTTCAGCCGCACGCGACCGGTGACGGAATGCTGGCTCTCATCGATCAGCGCCTGAAGCATCCGCCGCTCCGGGCTGAACCAGAAGCCGTTATAGATCATCTCGGCGTAGCGCGGCATCAGGCTGTCCTTGAGATGGGCGGCCTCGCGGTCCAGCGTGATGCTTTCGATACCGCGATGGGCGGCGAGCAGAATGGTCCCGCCCGGCGTCTCATAGATGCCGCGCGACTTCATGCCGACGAAGCGATTCTCGACCAGATCCAGCCGGCCGATGCCATTGGCGCGGCCAAGTTCATTGAGCCGCGTCAGCAGGGTGGCGGGGGACAGCGCTTCGCCATCGATCGCGACGGCGTCGCCCTTCGCGAAGTCCATGCTGATGACGGTGGGGGTGTCCGGCGCATCCTCGGGCCGGATGGTGCGCTGATAGACGATTTCATCGGCTTCGATGGAAGGGTCTTCCAGGATCTTGCCCTCGGAGGAGGAGTGCAGAAGATTGGCGTCCACCGAGAAGGGCGCCTCGCCGCGCTTGTCCTTGGTCACGGGGATCTGGTTCTGCTCGGCGAATTCGATCAGCCGCGTGCGGCTGGTGAGGTCCCATTCGCGCCAGGGCGCGATGACCGTCACATCGGGTTTGAGGGCGTAATAGGCGAGTTCGAACCGGACCTGGTCATTGCCCTTGCCGGTGGCGCCATGGGCCACGGCGTCGGCCCCGACCATTTCGGCGATTTCGATCTGGCGCTGGGCGATGAGCGGCCGCGCAATGGAGGTGCCGAGCAGATATTGCCCCTCATACAGCGTATTGGCGCGGAACATCGGAAAGACGAAGTCCTTCACGAAGGTCTCCCGCAGATCGTCTACGAAGATCTGCTTCACGCCCATCATCTCGGCCTTGCGGCGGGCGGGCTCCAACTCCTCACCCTGGCCAAGGTCGGCCGTGAAGGTCACGACCTCGCAGCCATAGGTGGTTTGCAGCCAGCGGAGGATGACGCTGGTATCGAGGCCGCCGGAATAGGCGAGCACGACTTTCTTTACGGATTTGGCGGCCATGGGGGGATCTCCAGACTGTCTGTTGCCCCGAGGCATAAGGTCGGGCCAGGGTGGCGGCAAGCGCCCGCATGACGATATGGAGTGCCATGACCAAAAGGCGACGCATCCGGCGGGTTCTGGCCGGGCTCATTCTGCTGCTGATCCTGGTCGGCGCGGCCTGGACCGGCGTGTGGTTCATCGTGGCCGGCAGGCTTGCCGACCATCTGGCGGCCTGGGAGCAACAGGAAAAGGCGCAGGGCTGGACCATCACGCATGGCACCCCCAGCCGCACCGGCTGGCCGATGGCGGCCGGCATCACCTTGCCCGATTTCTCCGTGACCGGCGGCGACGATATCCTGCCCGGCGGCATCGCCTGGAACGCTGAGGCGGTGACCCTGGCGCTCGATATCCGTCATCCCAATGATCTGTTCGTAGGCGTGACGGGGCGGGAGCAGATCCGCGTGGCCCAGGCCGCGCCGATTCCCTTTCAGGCGACGCGACTGACTGGGCAGGTGGAAATCCTGCCCGGCGATACGCCCGGCCTGGTCCAGACTCATGCCACCGGTGTTCTTGCCGCCTTCAATGGCGCGGCGCTTTCGGTGACAGACGTCAATGCCGCGCTGCGCGCCGATGGCAGTGCCGATGCCGAGCATGACGCGCTGATCGTGGCCGCCACGGCGACCGGTATCGGTCTGCCACCGAGCGTCACGCACGCCTTGGGCTCGTCGGTGAAGACCTTCGCCTTCGATGCGGCGGTGACGGGACCGGTGCCGCTGGCCGGGGCGGCGCCCGATCCTGTCGCCGCTGCGAATGGATGGCGCGATGCCGGCGGTAGCCTGACGCTGCGCGCGCTGCATCTTGATGACGCGCCCCTGGTACTCGACGCGCAGGGCCGCTTTCAACTCGATGCCACGCTGAAACCCACAGGCGATCTCGCTGTTCATGCGGTGGGCCTCAATGCGAGCCTGGACCGAATGGCCGCCGCGCGCGATATTCCCCACTCCGTCGCGGTGGCGGTCAAAGCCATGCTGGGCCTGCTGATCACACCCGCCAATACGCTTTCGCCTGAGAAGGCACCGCTTGACGCGACTCTCTCCCTGCGGGACGGCCTGATCAGCCTCGGCGCCATCCCGCTCCTGCGGCTTCCCGACTGATGAGCATGCCATGACCGATAGCCCCGCTTTCGTCGCCCCGGCCTTTCTCGATAGCGGCCGTCCGGCCGTGCCCGACATCGTTGTGCCGCGCGGGATCACGCCCTTCTACCTGCCCGGTCGCCCCGTGCGGGGCCGTTTGGTGCGCCTGGGCGCGCTCGCGGATGCGCTGCTGACGCGGCATGAGAATCATCCGGCCGTCACCCGCCTCGCCGGCAAGACCTTGGCGCTGACGGCGGCCCTCGCCACGGCGCTGAAGTTCAAGGGTACCTTCAGCATCCAAGCCAAAGGGGATGGCCCCGTCGATCTGCTGCTCGCGGACTGCACCGACCAGGGTGCGCTGCGCGGCTATGCCCGCGCCGATGCCGATCGGCTGCAGGCGACACTGGCCTTCGGCGAGGATCCGACCGATGCGGCGCTTTTGGGCAAGGGCTACCTCGCCTTCACAGTCGATCAGGGGCCTGAGACGGAGCGCCACCAGGGCATCGTCTCGATCGACGGTGAGACCATGACGGACATGGCGCTGCACTACTTCGCGATCAGCGACCAGTTGCAATGCGACCTGCATATCGCCTGCGCCCAAACGCCGGCGGGCTGGCGCGCCAGCGCGTTGGTGTTGGAGCGCATCGCGCCGGGCGGGGAAGGCAACCTCACGGCCACCGAGTCCGAGCAGGACGAAGCCTGGAGCACCGCCAAGACCTTGGCTTCGACCATCACGGCGGCTGAGCTTCTGGACGATACCCTGTCCCCCGAGCGGCTGCTGTATCGGCTGTTCCATACCGAGGGCGTGGCCGCCGACCTTGCCCGCGCGCTGGGCTATGGCTGTCGCTGCTCACGCGCCAAGCTCACCGGTATTCTCGAAGGATTCACGCCCGAGGAACTGGACGAGATGAGCACGGGACACGACATCGTCATGACCTGCGAGTTCTGCAACGTCGATTTCCGGTTCCCCCGCGTGGATATCCGGGGTCAGACGGCAGACGGTTCTCGCGAGACGCCCTAAACCTTATCCAGCCTGCGATTTAGGAGAAGACCCGTTGAGACGCTCCCCCTTCCGTCACATGATGCTCGGCGCCTGCCTGATGGCGCCCTTCCTGCTGGCCGGCTGCGCCGGAGGGGATGAGGGCGTACCGCAGAGCTTTCCGCCGCTCCGCTATACCTATCTCGCGCCACTATCGCTCAATGTCGGGCAGATCGTGACGCAGGTTCTGTATGTCCCGGCGGCCGACGGTAGCAGCGTCGATGCCATGAGCCCTGAATCGCCCCTCGATGCGGCGCGGCAGTTGATCCAGGATCGCCTGGTCGCAGGCGGTGGTGGCGGCATCGCGACCGTCACCATCAACAGCGCGTCCTTGACCCGGGTGACCGACACGGTGGTCGGCAATATCTCCATCCATCTCACGGTGCGCTCGGCCGATGGGCGCAGCAGCGGTGTTGTGGATGCCACGGCCACCCGCACTGGAACGACGCCGGCCGATACCAGCCCCGATGCCATGCGCGCCTTCCTGTATCAGCTGACGCAGCAGTTGGTCAGCGCCGAGAATGTCGAGCTTGAGTATCAGATTCGCCAGCGTTTGGGGTCGTGGCTCGTCGGCGGTGGGGCTTCGGCCGTCGGTGGTCCGGCGGCGCCGATCCCGGTGCAGGCGCAGGACCTTGGCGGCGCATCTGCGCCGGTGGCCATGCCGAGCACGGGCGGTCCGACGCCGCTGATCGCGCCCGCACCGATGGGCACGGCGGCCCCGATGCCGCAGTTGGTGGCACCGTCGCAACTCACGACGCCGACCCCCGCACCAATGGCCATGCCGATGACGATGCCTGCGGTATCTGCGCCAGCGGTCGCGCCGGAGCCGCCGACGGTGGAGATGCCGAGCGGCAGCGTCGGTCTGCCCGAGGGCAATCCCGTGCCGCAATACGTGCCGCCGCCGGCCGCAACGACCGCGCCGGTATCGTTGACACCCGCGACCAGCACGCCGCCGCCGAGTGCGGTTCCGATGCCGACGCCCGCGCCCGCGCCGGCAGCACCTGCGTCCAGCAGCGCCTTGCCGCCCTTGCCGGCCGGCATCACGCCGTAACTCTCACGGCGGAATGCGCTACGCTTTTCCGCCCTACACGTTCACGTAGGGTGGAAGAGCGAAGCGTATTCCACCAATGTGATTGTCTTGTTTACCCCGCCGTGCCGCCGATGGTGAGGCCGGCCATCTTCATATGCGGCTGGCCAACGCCCACCGGGACGCCCTGGCCCTGCTTGCCGCAGGTCCCGATACCCGGATCGAGGGCGAGGTCGTTCCCGATCATCTCGACCTTGGTCAGCGCATCCGGCCCATTGCCGATGATGGTCGCGCCCTTCACCGGCGCGCCGATTTTGCCGTCCTCGATCATGTAGGCCTCGCTCGCCGAGAAGACGAACTTGCCCGAGGTGATATCGACCTGGCCGCCGCCGAAATTCACGGCATAGAGACCGCGCTTGACCGAGCGGATCATTTCCTCGGCGGTGTTCGGGCCATTGAGCATGATGGTATTGGTCATGCGCGGCATCGGCGCATGGGCATAGGATTGCCGCCGGCCATTGCCGGTGGCGCGCATGCCCATCAGCCGGGCGTTCATCCGGTCCTGAATGAAGCCGACCAGGATGCCGTCTTCGATCATCGTCGTGCGGCTGGTGGGCGTGCCTTCGTCATCCACCGTCAGGCTGCCACGGCGATCCGGCAAAGTGCCGTCATCCACCACCGTCACGCCGGGGCTCGCGATGCGCTGACCGAGCAGGCCCGAAAAGGCCGAGGTCTTCTTGCGGTTGAAATCACCTTCGAGGCCGTGGCCGATCGCCTCATGCAGCAGAATGCCGGGCCAGCCATTGCCGAGCACGACTTCCATCTCACCCGCCGGGGCCGCGACGCTGTCGAGATTGAGGCGCGCCTGACGCAGCGCCTCATCGGCCGCACCACGCCAGACGGCGCCGTCCATGACATGGCTATAGCTGAAGCGCCCGCCGGTGCCGTGGCTTCCCGTCTCGCGGCGACCATTATGCTCGATCACCACACTGACATTGAGCCGCACCAGGGGGCGCAGATCGGCAACGCGGCTGCCATCGGCGCGCAGGATTTGCACCGCCTGCCACTCTCCATACATCGACGCCATCACTTGCGTGACGCGAGGATCGAGGGCGCGGGCATAGGCGTCGATTTCCGACAACAGAGCGGCGCGCACCGAAAACTCGGTGGTGCGAAGCGGATTATCTCCGGAATAGAGGCGCTGATTGGTGGCGCGGGGCGCTGCGTTGAACTCGCCCGCATGGCCGCCGCGCACGGTGCGTACGCTTTCGGCGGCGCGGCGCAGCGCGTCATGCGACAGCTCGCCGGCATGGGCATAGCCGGTCGCCTCGCCGGAGACGGCGCGCAGGCCGAAGCCGAGTGTGGTGTCGGAACTCGCGGTGCGAATGCGCCCGTCTTCGAGGGCGAGGGCCTCACTCTCCCGGTATTCCAGGAACAGCTCGCCGTCATCGGCGCCGTCTAGCGTCTGGGCGACCAGGGTTTCGGCTTCCTGGCGGTCGAACCGGCCGCCATCCTGCCCGAAGAACAGGCCGTCCGTCGTGTCCAATGGGGTCGCCAAGGGCTGCATTGCGAATGACCTAGGTAAGAGAATAGCGACGGGCGCCACGCAGGCTGTGGAGGGCGATCATGCCCGCACTCAGAAGGAGAACGGCCACGACCTGATGCAGGGTCGCGAGATCGACCGGCACCCTCAGCACCAATGTGGAGACGCCAAGGACATATTGCACCACCACTGTCGCGCCGAGGGCAAGCATCGCGTCACGCGGGCCATGCGGCAACAGCAACCGGCGGCTGGTACCCCAGACCGCCGCGATCAACGCCGTGATCGCCGTACAGGTGGCGAGCAGACGGTGGTCGAACTGGATGGCGGCGAGGTTCTGGAACCAATTGAGCCAAAAGGGCGTGAGATGCGCATAGCCCGGCGGCACCACATGCCCGTCCATCAATGGGAAGGTGTTGAAGACGTAGCCGGCGCGACTGCCGGCGGTGAAGCCACCCGCAATGATGGTGACGGCGGTGAGCGTGACGACGACGCGGATCAACGTCCGCAGACCAACGGCCCCCGGGACCGCGACGGGCACCGGCGCCCATTCGGTCAGCGCCACCCATAGGATGGCGGCATAGAGCACTAGGGCCAGGGTCAGGTGAGCGACGAGCCGGATCGTTGCGACATGCTCGGAATCCGGAAAGAAGCCGGAGGCGACCATGAACCAGCCGACGAAGCCCTGCATGGCGCCGAGGAAGAAGATGACGATCAGTCCGGGCAGCAGGCGACTGCGGATCTGGCCGGTGACGGCGAAGTAGATCAGGGGCAGCAGGAAGGCGATGCCGGTGAGCCGACCCCAGAACCGGTGAATCCATTCCAGCCAGAAGATCTGTTGAAAGCCGGACAGGCCGAAGCCTTCATGCTGCAGTTTGTATTGGGGAATGGTCTTGTAGATGTCGAACAGATGCTCCCACTGCGCGTGAGACAGCGGTGGCAGGATGCCGCTGATCGGCGCCCATTCCATGATGGACAGGCCCGAACCAGTGAGGCGTGTGGCGCCCCCGAGGGCGATCATGCCCAGCAGCATGAAGCAGATGATGAAGAGCCAGACCGAGACGGCCCGCCGCGAGCGGGCCATGGGAACGGCATCCTGGCGGCCGTGGGCAAGTGCGAGATCAAGGGACATGGACCCATATAGCGGCTTCTTGCGTCCCTCGATAACCTATCTCAAGGAATGACAGGTCCTCGGCGTTTTGCGGGTTACGCCGTTCACAGTCATGTCAGTGCAAGGCGAGGCTGTGGTCGACATGCCGCCAGGCCGGCGGCGCGATGAGGGTGCCGGCAGCCGCGACACGCACGGAATGCAGCGCGCCTTCCAACTCCCGCGACCAGAAATCCAGGAACTTCTTCAACGCAGGGAAATCCGGCGCGCGGTCCATATCCTGCCAGACATAGCTTTGCAGAACGGCTGGATGGTCGGGCAGGCGGTAGAGGATTTCGGCAGTGGTCAGGCGGTAATCACGAAGCTGGAGGGCCAGGCTCATCCTATCGTCCTTTGCTGCGAAGCCACGGATGACAGGACGATGACAAAACAATGCCGCCCAAACAACAAAAAACGTATCATTGTCAGCAGGTTAGCACTCTTCGACGACGACTGCTGCTGGATGCTTGACAGCGGAATAGGCATTTCTTAGATGGTTGGCACTCTCACGAAGAGAGTGCCAACCGCGCTGGACGGTGCCGCTGCTCAAGGGCCTCCCGCGCGGAGCAAAAGCTCAACAGCCCATTCAGGAGCGATCCGAATGAAGTTCCGTCCCCTGCATGACCGCGTCGTCGTTCGCCGCTTGACCGCGGAAGAAAAGACCTCCGGCGGCATCATCATCCCCGACACCGCCAAGGAGAAGCCCATGGAGGGCGAGATCGTGGCGGTTGGACCCGGCGCCCGCAATGAGCACGGCGAGGTGGTTGCCCTCGATGTTCAGGCCGGCGACCGCATCCTGTTTGGCAAGTGGTCCGGCACCGAGGTCAAGATCGACGGCGAAGAGCTGCTGATCATGAAGGAATCCGACATCATGGGCGTGATCGCCGGCGGCGCAGAGGCAAAGCAGGCGGCCTGAGCCGCCCCTTTCCCGCTCACTCACAAGGAACAGAAAAATGGCAGCGAAAGACGTTCGCTTCTCGACTGACGCCCGTGCGCGCCTTCTGCGCGGCGTCGATATCCTGGCCGATGCGGTCAAGGTGACGCTGGGTCCCAAGGGCCGCAACGTCGTTCTGGACAAGAGCTTCGGCGCCCCGCGCATCACCAAGGACGGTGTGACGGTCGCCAAGGAAATCGAGCTTGCCGACAAGTTCGAGAATATGGGCGCGCAGATGGTGCGCGAAGTCGCCAGCAAGACCAATGACCTGGCCGGTGACGGCACCACCACAGCGACGGTTTTGGCGCAGGCCATCGTGCGCGAGGGCCTGAAGGCCGTTGCCGCCGGCATGAATCCGATGGATCTGAAGCGCGGCATCGACAAGGCGGTTGTCCTGGTCGTCGGTGAGTTGCAGCAGCGGTCACGCAAGATCACCACCCCGTCCGAGACGGCGCAGGTCGGCACTATCTCCGCCAATGGCGAGGCCGATATCGGCCAGAAGATCTCCGAGGCGATGCAGAAGGTCGGCAACGAGGGTGTGATCACCGTCGAAGAGAGCAAGGGCATCGAAACCGAACTCGACGTCGTCGAAGGCATGCAGTTCGACCGTGGCTACGTCTCTCCGTATTTCATCACCAATCCGGAGAAGATGGTCGCCGATCTGGAGAGCCCGTACATCCTGATCCACGAAAAGAAGCTGTCGGGTCTTCAGCCGATCCTGCCGCTGCTCGAATCCGTCGTGCAATCGGGCAAGCCGCTTTTGATCATCGCGGAAGATGTCGAGGGTGAGGCGCTGGCCACGCTCGTCGTCAATAAGCTGCGCGGCGGGTTGAAGATCGCGGCCGTGAAGGCGCCGGGCTTTGGCGATCGTCGCAAAGCCATGCTGGAAGATATCGCGATCCTGACCGGTGGCCAGGTGATCAGCGAAGACCTCGGCATCAAGCTTGAGACGGTAACCCTCGCCATGCTCGGCCGGGCCAAGAAGGTGCTCATCGAGAAGGAGAACACCACGATCGTCGAAGGCGTCGGCAAGGCTGAGGAGATCAAGGGTCGTTGCGCCCAGATCCGCGCCCAGATCGAGGAGACGACGTCCGACTACGACCGCGAGAAGTTGCAGGAGCGTTTGGCGAAGCTCGCCGGTGGCGTGGCCGTCATCCGCGTCGGTGGTTCCACCGAAGTTGAAGTGAAGGAGCGCAAGGATCGCGTGGACGACGCGCTGCACGCAACCCGCGCGGCGGTTGAGGAAGGCATCGTTCCGGGCGGCGGCGTGGCACTGACGCGCGCTTCGCTGATCCTGCACGGCGTCAAGGGCGACAATGCCGACCAGACCTTCGGCATCGAGATCGTCCGCAAGGCGATCCAGACGCCACTGCGCCAGATTGCGGAGAATGCCGGCGCCGATGGCGCTGTCATCGCCGGCAAGGTTCTGGAGAACGCCGACTACAACTGGGGTTATGACGCCCAGACCGGTGACTTCAAGGATCTCGTCTCGGCCGGCATCATCGACCCGACGAAGGTCGTGCGCACCGCGCTTCAGGATGCGTCATCGATCGCGGGCCTGCTGGTGACGACTGAGGCGATGGTCGCTGAGCGGCCTGAGAAGAAGGCGTCGCCGATGCCTGGTGGTGGCGGCGGAATGGGTGGCATGGGCGATATGGATTTCTAAAAGCCGACCGCCTGGCGTTGAGTCTTGCTGTCAGGGGCGGGATTTTTCCCGCCCCTTTTCGTTTCTGCCCATGGGGAGCCAATCCCAATTGACAAGGGCCGGCGTTTTCTGCATGGGTGATGAGCGAGCGATTTCCGGCCTGTCTTGTTGCGCCTCCGCCCAAGCGGTGCTGCCAAGCTTTCAGGCCCCGGGTGTTGAGCGGCGCGGTTTTATTCGAGACGGGGATAGTTACGCTATGGCGATCGGCACTGTGAAGTGGTTCAACACCACGAAGGGTTTTGGCTTCATCATGCCCCAGGACGGCGGCAAGGACGTTTTCGTCCATATCACAGCCGTCCAGGCAGCCGGTCTTCGCGGCCTCAATGAGGGCCAGAAGGTCAGCTACGATGTGGCGATGGAGCGCGGCAAGGCCGCCGCCACCAACCTCAAGGCGATCTGATTTAGGATTGGTTGGTGGAATAGGCTGCGCTTTTCCCCCCTACGACGTGATGTAGGGCGGAAAAGCGAAGCGTTATCCGCCAAATACGCCGTTAGCGGACCAAGCGCAGCTTGGGCCGGCGCGCGGCCGAGATATTCCGGTAGATCGACAGATAGTCATCGGCCATCCGGCGCGACGTAAAGCGCTTCTCGAAGGTGGCGCGAACCGTCGCCCGTGACAGAGACGATAGGCGCCGCGTCGCGGCGATGGCGCTCATCTCATCTTCGACGACAAAGCCCGTCACGCCCTCGTCGATAATTTCCGGCACCGAGCCGTGGTTATAAGCAATGACCGGCGTGCCGCAGGCCATGGCTTCGATCATCACAAGGCCAAAGGGTTCCGGCCAATCGATCGGCATCAGCAGGGCCTTCGCGCCGCTGAGGAAGGCCGGCTTCTGCGCCTCGTTGATCTCACCCACCAATTCGACGCCACCCTCGGCGATCATCGGCTTGATGACCGCCTCGAAATACTCGGCATCGACCTTATCGATCTTGGCCGCCATCTTCAGCGGCATGCCGGCGGCACGCGCGATGCGAATGGCGCGATCCGGGCGCTTCTCCGGGCAGATGCGGCCGAGGAAGGCGAGGTAGGTCTGCTCGCCGCCCTGCGGCGTCAGCAGATCGGCGGGCAGGCCATGCAGCACCGTGCCGACATAATTCGCTTCCTGGAGCGGCCGACGCTGCGATTCCGAAATCGATACGACGTTCATGTTCGGCAGCGCCGCATAGACCGGCTTCAGCTCCGGCAGATCGAGACGGCCGTGCAGCGTCGTCACATAAGGAATGTTGTGTCGCGCAAAGAGGGACGCGGGCCAATAATCGAGATGAAAATGCAACACGTCGAACTCATCCGCCCGCTGGCGCACCCGCTCCAAAAGCAGGGCGAGGGGGGCGGACCAATCGCGAATGGTGGGGTCGAGCCGCAGGGCTTGCGGCCAGACCGCGTCCAACTCGGCGTTGGTCACGGAATCGCCACTCGCGAACAGCGTGACCTCGTGACCGAGATCGACCAGCTCTTCCGTGAGATAGGAAACCACCCGCTCCGTCCCGCCATAGAACTTGGGGGGAACCGCTTCGGCCAAGGGAGCAATCTGCGCAATCCGCATCTGTTCAGTCTCCTGCGTGGAACGGCTATCTGCCTTGCTGAACAAACAGATAGGAGGAGATCGCGGCAACGGTGGGGCGGACGCGTGCCGCAGTTGCGGCATGACGCCATAAATCCATGATTCATCTGGATTTAATTGTTTTCACATTTCGGTGGACTGGCAAATCGGACAAAGAAAAAGCCCGCCGGGCGAACCCGCGGGCTTTTTCAAACACGAAGCTTATGGCAAAGGCGAATTAGAAGCCTTCGCGCTCCAGGCGCTTGCGCTCCATCTTCCGCGCCCGGCGCACCGCTTCGGCGGCTTCCCGCGCGCGACGCTCCGACGGCTTCTCGAAATGGCGACGCAGC
This sequence comes from Acidisoma sp. PAMC 29798, assembly GCF_030252425.1. Taxonomy (GTDB): domain Bacteria; phylum Pseudomonadota; class Alphaproteobacteria; order Acetobacterales; family Acetobacteraceae; genus Acidisoma; species Acidisoma cladoniae. Next base: position 4,398,653 of record NZ_CP126994.1, read on the forward strand.
TTCATTTCACGGAAAATACCTTCCCGCTGCATCTTCTTCTTGAGCGCCTTGAGCGCCTGATCAACATTGTTGTCACGAACGAGAACCTGCACTGGGTCGCCTGCTCCATCACTGGATTGCTATAAAAACGCCGATAGCGGGGTAAACAACCACCCCCGCCACGGATCAGGCGGGCGCTATATCATGATCGTTCGGCGACACCAAACCCTTTCCGTCTTTCCGGAGCTGGAACCTCGATGGCTATTCTGAAGATCGCGCGCATGGGCCACCCGGTTCTGCTTCAAAAGGCACACCCTGTGGAAGACCCGACCGCGCCGGAGATCAAGCGCCTGGTGGAGGATATGATCGAGACCATGCTCGATGCCGGCGGGGTGGGTCTGGCGGCCCCCCAAGTCCATGTTTCGCTTCGCCTTTTCGTGTTTCATCTGCCGGCCTCAAGGATCGAAGGCGAGGACGCGATCGCGCTTGCGCCGCATGCCGTGATCAATCCCGAGTTCACGCCGTTGGACGAAAGTCAGCGCCTCGGATGGGAGGGTTGCCTCTCGATTCCGGGCTTGCGGGCAGCCGTGCCGCGATTCCCACGGATCCGCTATGTTGGCTTTGGGACGGATGGCCAGGGCTTCGAGCGCGACGCCGCCGGCTTTCATGCCGTGATCGTGCAGCACGAGTATGATCATCTCGATGGCATCCTCTATATGATGCGCATGACGGATTTCTCGATGATGGGCTTCAACGAAGAACTCGCCCGCTTTCCACCCAGCCTTCCTGCCGATGGTGTCTGATATCATGAGCGCATCCGCCGAGTTCGCCGCCGATCCGAGCCTGGACGCCGATCAGGCCGCTGCCATCGACGCCATGTTGCCTGCTGTGCCGCAATTCGGCTGGACCAGCCGGGCGCTGCGGGAGTCGCTGCGCGACGCAGGCGGGGATGAGTCTGAGGCGGAGTTCCGCTTTCCCGGCGGCGCGGCGGAGATGATCGAAACCTTCTTCGGACTCACCCTGCGCCGGGCGATCGCCCGTGCCGAGCCCGATATTGCGGGGGAGATGCGCCTGGGCAAACGCGTGCGCGGCGTTGTGAAGGCCCTGCTCGACGAGCTTTCGCTGAACAAGGACGCGACGCGCCGGGCGATCGCCTGGCTGATCCTGCCCCGCCAGGCCCGCGTCACCGCCCGCATGCTCGCGGCTTTGGTGGACGGCATCTGGCATGCGGCCGGCGATCAATCCGCCGATTTCAGCTGGTATACGAAACGCGCCAGCCTGATCGGCATCATGCTGCCGACGCTGCTGTTCTGGCTGAACGACTTCGAGGAGGATAACGAGGCGAGCTTGGCCTTCTTCGATCGCCGCTTGGCGGATCTCGGCCGCATCGGGGCCGCGCGGGGGCGCATCAGTGCCTTCTGTGCGAGTCTGATCGGCCCGCGCGCCGATGCGGGTAGGATGCGCGCTTGAGCGGCTCCGTTCCTGTGAGAGGCGGCTGACCGGGTATGCCGCGCGTCAGAATCGTCCATACGACCGAGTATAAGTATTCCGCGCCGGTCAAGCTGACCGAGCATCGCCTGATGATGCGCCCGCGTGACAGCCACGATCTCCGGCTGTTGGACACCACCTTGTGGATCACCCCCGCCGGCGCCCGCACTCGCTGGGCGCATGACGTCTTCGGCAATTCGGTCTGTCTGCTCGATTGGCGCGGTGCCTCGACCAAGACGCTCCGCATCGTCTCGGCCCTCGACCTCCAGCATTATCCGACGATCACGGATCTGCCGATCGACCCCTCGGCGGAAACCTATCCCTTCCGCTATGCGGGCGATGAATATCCCGATCTCAGCCGGCTGATCGAGCCGCATCACCCCGACCCTGATCGGCAGGTGGAAGGCTGGGCGCGGCGCTTCCTCAAGCCCCAGGGCAATACGCCGACCCGCGAACTGCTCATTAATATGACGCAGGCGATCAAGGCCGATTTCAAATACGAGGCGCGCGAGACGAAGGGGACGCATGGCCCCCTGCATACTCTGTCCCGCAGGCGCGGCGCCTGCCGGGACTTTGCGGTGCTGATGATGGAAGCCGCGCGCTCCCTCGGTTTCGCTGCGCGGTTCGTCTCGGGCTACCTCTATGATGAGGCGATGGTCGATAGCGTGGACCGCATGGTCGGCGGCGGCTCGACCCATGCGTGGTGCGCGATCTATCTGCCCGGCGCGGGCTGGGTAGAATACGACCCCACCAATGGCTTGATCGCCGGGCGCAATCTGATTCGCGTTTGCATGGCGCGAGAACCGCATCAGGCGACGCCGCTTTCGGGTGGCTATATCGGCGAGGCGGAGGACTTCCAGTCCATGTCCGTCTCGGTTGAAGTGACGGTGGGGAATCAACCGCCCGTCCATGACTGCGCGAGCGAGAAGGCCGTCGAGGACGCCAAGGCCGAGGGCGCCGCATCTGTGCCGGATGAGCCCGAGAAGCGCGTCAGCGAAACAGCCGCGCGTCCCGCGCCGACCCCCGATCTCGTCTCAGCGTGCGCGGTTGACCTCACGCCATCTTGAGCGACCGCAAGGTCGTCCCTACCTAGAGGAGCGTATCGTGGCGGCTGTTGCCTGATGAGGGACAGTCTCCACGGGTCGCCTTCTGACAAAGGGACATGACATGGACATCGAGAAGTTTACGGAACGCTCGCGCGGCTTTCTCCAGGCCGCGCAGACCATTGCCATCCGCGAGTTCAATCAGCGCATCGCACCGGAACATCTGCTCAAGGCGCTGCTGGATGACCCCGAGGGCGCGGCCGCCGGCTTGATCCGCGCCGCCGGTGGCGACCCCGCTGTCGCGCTGAACGCCATGACGGCCGATATCGCTCGCCAGCCCAAGGTTCAGGGCGGCGGTGCCGGCCAGCCCCAGATCACGCCAGACCTCGTGCGCGTGCTCGACTCCGCGCAGACGGCGGCCGAGAAGGCGGGCGATGACTACGTGGCGCAAGACCGGTTGCTGGTGGCGCTCGCCGCCAGTGACGGGCCGGCAGCACGGGCCCTGCGGGACGCGGGGGCCAATGCCCAGGCGCTGGATCGTGCGGTCACGGATATGCGCAAGGGCCGCAAGGTCACCAGCCAGGCCGCCGAGTCCAACTTCGACGCCCTGAAGAAATACGCGCGGGATGTGACCGAGCAGGCGCGGAACGGCAAGCTGGACCCTGTTATCGGCCGGGACGAGGAAATTCGCCGCACCATCCAGGTTCTGGCGCGGCGGACCAAGAACAACCCCGTGCTGATCGGCGAGCCCGGTGTCGGCAAGACCGCCATCGTCGAGGGTCTCGCGACCCGCATCGTCAATGGCGATGTGCCAGAGGCACTGCGCAACAAGAAGCTGATGGCGCTCGACCTCGGTGCCATGGTGGCAGGGGCGAAGTATCGCGGGGAGTTCGAGGAGCGGCTGAAGGCCGTGTTGGCGGAGATCGAATCCGCCCAGGGCGAGGTCATCCTCTTCATCGACGAAATGCATACGCTGGTGGGGGCCGGCAAGGCGGATGGGGCGATGGACGCGTCCAACCTGCTCAAGCCGGAACTCGCGCGGGGCGCGCTGCATTGCATCGGCGCCACCACGCTCGACGAATATCGCAAGCATGTCGAAAAGGACGCGGCCCTTGCCCGGCGCTTCCAGCCGGTCTTCGTGGGCGAGCCGTCGGTTGCCGACACGATTTCGATCCTGCGCGGCATCAAGGAGAAATACGAACTGCATCACGGCGTACGCATCACCGATGGCGCGCTGGTGGCGGCGGCGACGCTCTCCAACCGCTACATCGCCGACCGCTTCCTGCCCGACAAGGCGATCGACCTCATGGATGAGGCCGCGAGCCGTCTGCGCATGCA